>NZ_FWCH01000012.1:1412500-2015177 GCF_900169495.1 Provencibacterium massiliense | reverse complement strand
GTGCCCTTCCCCACGTAGAACGCGCCCGCCGTCCCGGCCGGACACCCGCAGCTCGGCGGGATGGCGAGGGGCGTGTCCACCCCCGCCTCCCGGTCCAGCCCCTCCCGTCCCGGAAGGACGTGGCCGGTCACCCGCAGGGTGTATTCCGGCAGCCCGGACGGGTCGTAGGCGAAGGGGAGATAGATATCGCTCCTGTCTCCGCTGGCGCTCACCCCGGCGCGGAAGACCTCGGCGCCGTCCTCCAAAATGGAAAAGGTGTACCGCTCGGTGCGCGGCGACGGGGTGAAGGGGATCTGCACCCCGTAGCTCCCGGCCTCCCCCAGCTCCACCTGCACCGTGGCGGCGGCCGCTGCCGGAGTCGGAAAGAGGGCGGCAAGGCAGCAGGAAACCAGCAGCCAGGCAAGGGACCTTACTTTCATCGAATATGCTCCTTTCGCGCGGGAAGGCCCATGGCTGACAACGGCCCGGTTATCCAATATAGACACAGATAGAATGACCGTTAGTATAGGCAGCCAGGGGCCATCCCGGCCGCGGGTCCGCGCAAAAAAGCGCCGGTTGGCTTGAAAAAGCAGGAAGAATAGGATATAATTAGGACAAGGTTTCAAAAAACAGGAAATTTTATCGGGGTTTTTCCCGCGAACAGACGAAAAAAAGACCCATAGCTGCCTATGCTACGGGTCTTTTTCTTTTGCCTCATTCTGTCAGCGCATGTCGTTGATGATCTGTTGCAGGTGGGCGATTTTTTCCACGCTCAATCCCGTCACCTCGAGGTAGCAGCGGTCGCCGCTGCTGCGGTTGTCCAGCCCCAGGATATAGTCGGTGGAGACGTTGAAAACGGTCGAAATCTTTACCAGCATGTCGATGGAGGGCAGGATATTGCCGTTTTCCCAATTGCTCACGCTCTGTTTCGAGACCCCCAGCCGGCCGGCCAGCTCAACCTGGCTTAGGTCCTGGGATTTGCGCAAAAGCCGGATGCGTTCTGGAAACATGTCGTTCCTCCCCGCCGCCCGCGGGCGGCTGACTAAAATACAGGAAAAGCAACGCTTCCCTTGGTATTAGGATATGATATCTTGATACTAAAATAAAAATACTTAGTATTGTAAAAATGGACAGATTCTGTTATAATAGGTCAAAAAAGGGGGAAAGGGATTTTGTGCTCAGAAAAACACGCTATCATCCGCTATGAGACGCTCAAACGAAGACTTGCCGCCTGCCAAAAGCTTTCCTGCCGCCTCTGTGGAGAGATGGACGCCCTGCGCCGGGAGGGGCAGCTGCATGAACCGCTCTATTTTGGCGAATGCCCGCCTCCCGGACTCTCGCCCGCCGGGAAGGTGGAGAAAGCCGCCCGGATCGGCAACGGGCTTTATTTTGTGCGCGCGCGGGGGGAAAAATTCCTGGCGGTGCACGACAGCCTGGCCGAGCGGTACCTGACCGCCATGGCGGCCGAGCTGGGGGAGTGGGAAGCGGACTATTGGTTTTATACCCCGCTCTCCTGCGCGGTGCCGGTCAGCGAGCTGAGCGGCTGCCTGCCCGAGCTGGCGCGGCGGGTCCAGAGCCGCGAGAGCCTCTGGCGCACCCTGCATCTCTATTTTCCCGGCTACACCGGGTTTTATAACGACATCTACGCCGGCGGCAGTCCGATCCCAAACCCGGACGTGGCGCCCTTGCAGTTTTTCGGGGAGTGGGAGGTCTGAAGGCCCTCCGCCCCGGGACGCAAAACGGCCCCCGCTCAAGGAATATCCTTGAGCGGGGGCCGGCTTTCTTTGGCGGTCAGGAGAGGTAACGGATCAGGCCGTCGCCGATGGCGTTGGCCATGTTGAAAATGCCCCGGCGGCTGCACAGGTCGTCGTATTCGGCGGGATTGGTCAAGAAGCCCATCTCGACCAGCACGCTGGGGGCCAAGGTCTGGAGCGTCACCTTGAAGTTGGAGTACTTCGCCCCGCGCGAGGCCCGCCCGGTGTTTTCCACCACGCTGTTTAAGATGGTGGAGGCGAAGGCCTTGGAGATGTCCTCGTAATAATAAATTTCCACCCCGTTGGGCTTGAGCCCGTTGAGATTGGTGGCTATACTGTTGCAGTGCAGCGAGAGGTAGAAATCGGCCAGCGCGTCCTGCGCGGGCTGCATGCGGTCGTTAAAGCTCTCCTTCCTGTCCTCGGGGCGCATCATCAGCACCCGCGCTCCCAGCGACTCGAGACGCTTTTGCACGGCGAGGGCCGTGTCGTAGGTGATGTCCTTTTCCACCGGGCCCTGATCGGCGCTGATCCCGAAGGCGCCCGAATCGGTGCCGCCGTGCCCGGCGTCGAGCGCCACGGTGATCCCGCTCAGCGGCTGGCTGCCGCCCGAGAGGGCGGGCCGGTACTTGCAGGTGATGACGGTGTCTCCATCTTCATAGGAGACGAGATACCCCCAGAGCGGGGCGCCGCTGCGCAGAAACTCCAGGGTGGTGTTCCCGTTTTGCTCCGTGACCTTGACCTTGGAGAAGAGCTCGCTCCCGGACGCGTCGATATTCTCCACCCCGGTGGTGTGGAAGAGCTTGACATAGAGCTTTTCGCCGGTCTGGTAAGCGGTAAAGAGCGGGGCGCCGGTACCGGAGAGGACGAAGCGCTCGCTGCCGGCGTCCTGCAAGAAGCTCACATCCGAGACGCGGTTCCTGTACTCCCCGCCGCCGGTCAGCGGGCGGGCCGACTCCATCGGAATCCAGCCGCCCATCCCGAGCTTGTACATGGTGTCCCCAATCTCGCTGACGTAGTCCACCCCGCCCTTTTTGGCGGTGGTCACAAAGTTGCTGGTCTTGGACTCCTCGGCAAAGACCGAGGCCGAGGTGTCCTTCACCTCGACGAGCAGGGTGTCCCCCTTGCCGACCGCGAAAAGGCTCCCCTCGCTCTGGTAGGAGGTGGTGTTCCCCCCAAACTCCATCGTATAGGTCACCTGCCCGAGCTCCTCGGTCCCCGAGGCGGAAGGGATCTTATACTCCGCCGTGAAGGAGGCGGGCACCCCCTCCCGGGCCTGGGCCTTCTGCTTCATTTTGATGGTTTTCCCGCCCACGCTGGCGGTGACGGCGGCCCCGGCGGGCGCGGTGCAGCGCAGGGTGGCGGTGCTGCCGCTCGTCAGCGCCACGTCGTACAGCGGGGTCATATAGGTGATGGTCTCGATCAGCGAGACCTCCTCCTGCAGCCCGCTGCCCCGGTTGATGGTCACGGTGGCGCTCTGCGCGCCGTTTTGGAAGGTGAAAACGTTCTCCCCCATCGCGAGGGGCACATAGGCGCCGAAGCTGCCGCTCTTGCCGCGGCCTTCGACCTCCTCGCCGTTTAGGGTGAGGGGCTGCTGCGGGTCGGAGTTTCCGGTGAGATAATAGTTTTCGGCGCTGGTGCCGATGTCCTTCGCGGGCCGGGTGATTTGCAGCTGCTGCGGCACCGCGGTGCTCACATGGCTGGTGATCGCCTCGAAGTCGTTATATTCGGCCCCGGCGCGCAGCGTCAGCCCCGATAACAGGGAGAGGGCGAGCACCATGCAGCCGGCTTTCTTTAGGATTGTTTTCATCCGCAGCCTCCTGATATTTTTGTGGATGGTCGTTTGCACCCATCTTATCATAAATTCGCGCCGAAGTTACAAATAAACTGTAAATTCGGCCTGGCAGAATATGGCGGTGATATAATTTCTCATTGCATTTTGCGCGGTGAGGTGCTAAAATTTAATGAAATGAAACGGCTGATAAATATTAATTATAGAAGGGTGAGGAACATGTACGACGTCAAGGTGGAGCGCACCAGCGCTCCCAAGCAGAAGCCGCTCGACGAGAGCAAGCTGGGTTTTGGCACCATTTTCACCGATCACATGCTGATGATTGAATATGACAAGGGCCAGGGCTGGCACGACGCGCGGATCGTACCCTATGGGCCGATCGCCATGGACCCGGCGGCCATGTGCCTGCACTATGGGCAGGAGATTTTCGAGGGGATGAAGGCCTACCGCGGGGACGACGGCAGCGTCTACCTCTTCAGGCCCCAGGAAAACTTCAAGCGTCTCAACTCCTCCTGCGAGCGGATGTGCATCCCGCAGATGGACGAGGCGCTGCTGCTCGAGAGCCTCAAGATGCTCGTGGAGCTGGACAGCGGCTGGATCCCGGCCGCCAAGGACTCCTCGCTCTATATCCGGCCCTTCATCATCGCCACCGAGCCCAAGCTCGGGGTCAAGTCCTCGGACAGCTACCTGTACATGGTGCTGCTCTCCCCCTCCGGGCCGTACTACCCGAGCGGGCTGGACCCGGTGAAGATCTACGTCGAGCAGAGCTACGTGCGCTCGGTGCGCGGCGGCACCGGCATGGTCAAGACCGGCGGCAACTACGCCGCCGCCCTCAAGGCGCAGGACGAGGCGCATGAGCAGGATTACTCCCAGGTGCTCTGGCTCGACGGCGTCGAGCGCAAGTACATCGAGGAGGTCGGGGCGATGAACATGTTCTTCGTCCTGGGCGACGAGGTGGTCACCCCGGCGCTGCTGGGCAGCATCCTGCCCGGGATCACCCGCAAGTCGGTCATCGAGATGCTGCGCTCCTGGGGCATGAAGGTCAGCGAGCGGCGCATTTCGATCGACGAGGTCGCCGAAGCCTACAAAAACGGCCAGCTCAAGGAGGCCTTCGGCACCGGCACCGCGGCGGTCATCTCCCCGGTGGGCGAGCTCAAGCACGGGGACCTGGTGATGACCATCAACGGCGGCAAGATCGGGCCGGTCAGCCAGCGCCTCTACGACGCCCTCACCGCCATCCAGTGGGGACGCGCCGAGGATCCGTTCGGCTGGAGAGTCAAGGTAAAATAAGAAATGTAAAAAGCTCCCACCCAATGGGTGGGAGCTTTTTTAATTGTGTGCACCAGCCCTTCCCCGCGAAAGGAGCGCGTTTCTTTTCTTCCGGGAGGGGGTTGACGCTGCGCTCTCTGTAAACATTCTTATGTGCGCTCCCGGGGGCTTTTTATTTCGTCAGCTTGCCGATCACCTCGACGAGCTCCTCAATTTTCTGGTCCTTCTCCCGCTCGTCCCCGCACATCGCCGCGCCGCGCACGCAGCTTTCCAGATGGGCGCGCAGGATCTCCCCGTTGGCCTTGCGCAGGATCGCCTGGGCCGCCATGATCTGGGTGGAGATGTCGATACAGTACTGGTCCTCCTCAATCATGCGCAGCACCCCTTCGATCTGCCCCCTGGCGGTCTTGAGCAGGCGGGTCACACATTCCCTGTCCGCTTTCATTGTGACGGTCCTTCCTTTCAGCCCTTATTTCTTTATGGGATATTTGCGCCGGTTCCGGCTTTCCCGGAATGGCGGTCATCAGACCACCTATTCGGCCTCGATCGAGACCACGGCGTATCCCGCCCCGGTCACCGCGGCCTTGAGCGTCTCGTCCGGCACGTCGTGTTCCAGCGTCAGGTGGGCGCATTTGCCCTCCAGGTCCACCGTGGCGCGCACGCCCCCGATGGCGTTCAGCGCCTTCTGTACATGGCTCTGGCAGTGGGCGCACATCATCCCGTCGATCATCATCTTTTTCTTCATTTGCCGATTCCCTCTTTCCACTGTTTCAGTATGGTTTTCCGGTTCTTCCGGTATCGGTTTCGCCACATGCGCTTTACGCTTCCAAAAGCGCAGGCGCAGGGCGTTGGACACCACGCAGACCGAGCTCAGGCTCATCGCCGCCGCCCCGAACATCGGGCTGAGCCTGAGGCCCAGCAGGGGATAGAAAGCCCCGGCCGCGAGCGGGATGCCGACGGCGTTATAGAAGAAGGCCCAGAACAGGTTCTGGCGCACGTTCCGGATCACCGAGCGGCTCAGCTGGAAGGCCCCCACCGCGTCGAGCAGGTCGCTGTGCATGAGCACCACGTCGGCCGATTCGATGGCGATGTCCGTCCCCGCGCCGATGGCGATCCCCACGTCGGCCCGCGCCAGGGCAGGCGCGTCGTTGATCCCGTCGCCGATCATGGCGACTTTGCGGCCCTGCGACTGCAGCTGCCGGACCTTCTGCTCCTTGTCCTGGGGCAGCACCTCGGCCAGGGCCTCGTCGATCCCGAGCTGCCGGCGGATGGCCTCGGCGGTGCGGCGGTTGTCCCCGGTGAGCATGATCACCCGCAACCCCATCGCCTGCAGCTCCCGGACAGCTTGCTTGCTGGTCGGCTTGATGATGTCCGCCACGGCGACGACGCCCAGCATCTCCCCCCCGCGGGAGAAGTAAAGCGGGGTCTTCCCGCTCGCGGAGAGCCTCTCGCAGTCCGCGTCAAAGGCGGCGGTATCCACCCCCGCATGCTCCATCATCCGGCGGTTGCCCCCGTGCAGGAGCCGCCCTTCGATTTTAGCCTTGACCCCTTCGCCCTCGACCGTCTCAAACTCTCCGGCCGCTGCAGGTGGCAGGGAGCGCCTAGCGGCCTCCCCCACGATCGCGAGCCCCAGCGGATGGCCGCTTGGGGACTCCAGGCTCGCGGCCAGTCGCAGCAGCTCCTCCTCTTCCACGCCCGGTGCGGGCAGCAGGTCGGTCACCTGCGGACGGCCCTCGGTGACGGTCCCGGTCTTGTCCAGCACCACCGTGTCGATGGCGTGGGCGGTCTCCAGCGCCTCGGCAGACTTGTATAGGATTCCGTTTTGCGCGCCCTTTCCGGTGCCGACCATGATGGCCGTCGGGGTGGCGAGCCCCAGCGCGCAGGGGCAGGAGATCACCAGCACCGCGATCCCGGTCGAGAGCGCGAAGGCAAAGCTCTCTCCCAGCAGCAGCCAGACGGCGGCGGACAGCAGGGCGATGGCGATCACCACCGGCACGAACACCCCGCTGACCTTGTCGGCCAGGCTTTGGATCGGCGCCTTGGAGCCGCCCGCCTCCTCGACCAGCCTGATGATCTGCGAAAGGGTGGTGTCCTCACCGACCTTCTGCGCCGTAAATCGGAGGTAGCCCGACTTGCTGACCGAGGCGCCGGTCACCGGGTCCCCAACCCTCTTTTCGACGGGCAGGCTCTCGCCGGTGATGGCGCTCTCGTCCACCGCGGCGGCGCCCTCGATCACCGTCCCGTCCACCGGGATACGCTCCCCGGCGCGGACCACCACCACATCCCCCACCGCGACCTGCTCGATGGGCAGCTCAACCTCCCGCCCGTCGCGCAGCACCGTCGCGGCCTTGGGAGCCAGGGCGATCAGCTGGCGGATGGCGTCGCCGGTCTTTCCCTTGCTCTTCGCCTCCATGTACTTGCCCACCGTGATGAGCGTCAGGATCATCGAGGCCGATTCGAAGTAGAGATCCATCGCGTACTGGTGCACCAGGGCCGAGTCGCCATGCCCGAGCCCGTAGCCGATCCGGTAGATGGCCCACACTCCATAGATCACCGAGGCCGCCGAGCCGATGGCGATCAGGGAGTCCATATTCGGGCTTCCATGGAACAGGGTTTTAAAGCCCACAATGTAATACTTGCGGTTGACGTACATCACCGGCAGCACCAGCAAAAACTGGGTGAAGGCGAACGCCAGCGCGTTCTCGCCGCCCGTCAGGAAAGATGGCAGCGGCAGCCCCATCATATGACCCATCGAGATATAAAAGAGCGGTAATAAAAAGGCAATCGAAACAATCAGCCGCCGCTTCATCTGCCGCAGCTCGCCGGGCGCGCCGCTCACCGGCGGGGGCTGCTCCCCCGCCGGGGCCGCCCCGTGCGGCACGGCCCCGTAGCCCGCCTTTTGCACCGCCCCTATGATCTGCGCCCCGGTAAGGGCGTTTTGATCATATTCCACCGTCATGCTGTTTTGCAGCAGGTTGACGTTTACCCCGCTTACCCCCTGAAGCCCCCGCACCGCTTTCTCCACATGGGCGCTGCAGGCGCTGCAGGTCATCCCCGTGACGTCGTATTTCTCCTTCATGTCCCGCCTCCTATCTCCCCACCCCCGTGGGGTATCTGGCAATAATATACTCCTTCCGTATAGAATTGTCAAGTGGGAACGTCAAGCGGTCCGGGAAATCCCGGACCGCTATTGGTGTTTTTTAAGATAAACCCGGTAGAGCAGCAGCGATCCCACCGAGAGCAGCACCGTCGCCCCGGCGGAGAGAAGGAAGCCGGGCGAGGTGGGCTCGGTGATGTGCTCGCCCAAAAAGGTGGCGGCCAGCATGGTGGGGCAAAGCCCCAGCAGCGACCCGACGAGGTATTTGTCAAAGCGCATCCCGGTCGAGCCGAGAAACATGCTTACAATGTCCCCGGGCAGCAGGTTGATCACCCGCAGAAAGTAGGCGAGGAAAAGTTCGTTCGAGCTTTGCAGCTCCCGCAGCCTCGCGGCCTTTTGATAACGGCTCATCAGCCTATCCATGTATTCCTGCCCCGCCAGCCGCCCGAGCAGGTAGGGCAATGTGGCGCAGACGCACAGCCCGCACAGGTTGACCAAAATTGCGACCGGCGGCGGGAAGAGCACTCCGGCGCTCGCGTAGAGCGCCAGAAGCGGAAAGACCACCGAAAGAGATTTGACTGCATAGGCGCCCACCAGCACCAAGGCGGCCAGCAGCAGATTTTGCGGGGTATAGCGCAGAATGTCCTCGACCGTAATTTTGTCGAGATTTTGCCCAAAGAAGAGAATGACCAAAAGAATCAGAAGCAAGGGGAGCGCTTTCGCCCCCGCCAGCAGCCGGTCCACCCACTTTTGCCGTTTGTTGTCCATTCCTTCGCCTCCCCGCCGGAAATCCTTTCCTCTATTTTACAACAGGCTGTCAAGAAGCGCACCTTCTTTTCCAGCAAAGGATTTTATGTTATAATCTTCCTGGCGATCCAAAATCGCCGCAAGTCAGGGCAGAGGAGGGGGAATCGTTTGCCGAAAATCGGGCTTCGGATCATCAAATCCGCCGTGGCGGTGTTTTTATGCTTCGTTGTCTATGAGCTGCGCGGCGAAGTGGGAATCCCTTTCTATTCGGCCATCGCCGCCATCCTCTGTATGCAGCCTTACGTCGGCAGCAGCAAGAAAGTTGCCCTCAACCGGGTGATCGCCACCTTCCTCGGGGGACTGAGCGGGATGCTCGTGCTGCTGCTGGTGCAGAACACCGTCTTCTCGGGGCTGACGCTGCTGCGCTATTTTGTCATCTCGGCTTGCATCGTGCCGCTGATCTACATCACGGTGCTCTGCAAGAAGCCCTCGGCCTCCTACATCACCTGCGTGGTGTTCCTGAGCGTCACCGTCTCGCACGGGATGGACGTAAACCCTTATGCCTTCGCCGTCAGCCGGATTTTGGATACCCTGATCGGGATCGGGGTCTCGCTGGGGGTAAACGCCTTCCACCTGCCTCACCACAAAAACCGCGACCTGCTCTTCGTGTGCGACCTGGACGGCACCCTGCTGCACAGTGACGGGGCGCTCGGCTCCTATGAGAAGGTCCGGCTGCAGAGCCTGCTGCGCGAGGGGGCGAAGATCACTTTGGCCACCGCGCGCACCCCGGCCACCATCGTCCCCCTGCTTGAAGGGGTGGAGATGAGGCTGCCGGTGATCGCGATGAACGGCGCCATCCTCTACGACCTGCGCGAACGAAAATATCTCGGCCTCACCGTCATCCCGCCCGCGCACGCTCAGGCGGTCTGGACGCTGTTTGACGGGGAAGGGGTCAACTGCTTCGCCCACACGGTGGTAAACGACCATCTGCAAATCTATTATACCGCCCTTCGCAACCCGGCCGAAGAAGCGTTCTATCAGCGCCGGCGGACGCTCCCGCTCAAGAGCTATCTCTGCGCGCCGCTGCCGCCGGGTCAGGAGGTGCTGAGCTTCACGGTGATCGACACGAGAGAAGCCGTCGAGCGTCTGCACGCGGCGCTCGAATCGCTGCCCTGCGGCGATTCGCTGAGCATCGTGCACTATCCCGGCAGTGAATACGAGGGTTACTACTTTCTCGAAATCTCCAGCGCGGCCGCCTCCAAGGCCCGGGCGCTCGCAAAGCTAAAGGAGCAGCTCGGCTGCCGCGCGGCCGTCGCCTTCGGGGACAGCCTAAACGACATCCCCATGCTGCTCTGCGCCGACCACGGCTTCGCGGTGGAAAACGCCCAGCCCGAGGTCAAGGCGGCCGCGGGCCATCAGATCGGCCCGAACGACTCGGACGCGGTCGTCAAGACCATCGCACGGCTCTTCCACTCCCACAGCTTCCTCTCGCGCGGCTAACGCCCCAGGCGCTGCTCGCGCAGCCGCCGCCTGCGGCGGCGACGGCGCAGAACCTGGACCCGGCGCAGAACCAGCAGCAGGATCAGTAAAAGCACCGCCAGGGTGGGAATCCAATGAATTTTGAGGCCCGCAGGTTCCTTTTCTTCCTGCGGCGCGGACTGCGCCGCCGAGAGCACCGGGCGGTACTGCACCGGCAGGGTATAGAGCGGCTCGTCCGCGCCCGGTAGGGAGAAGGTGACGCGCACGCCGGGGTCCTCCCCGTCGGCCGCCCGCTCGGGCGCATCGCACTGAAGGAGGAGCGATTCCTTGGCGGTACCTTTGGGAACGGCGAGGCGCACCTCTCCCGCAAGATCGGGCACCAGGGTCCCGGCCTGCTCCTCCCCGCTGTAAAGCGGCAGCTCGGGCAGGGGGAGCTCGGCGGCGGCGAAGGAGATGGGCTCAAAGTTTTCAAAACAGTAGTCGAACAGCTTGGTCGAGTCCTTATATTTCTCCCACTGAGTCTTGGTGTTCAGCGCCACGCAGATCAGCTCGAGGCCGCCCCGGTGCGCCACCGTGACGATGGTATGGTGGCTCTCGGGCGTCCAGCCGAGCTTTCCTCCGTCGGCCCCCTCGTAGTAATAGGCCGACTCGACGATCATGTGGTGATAGGTGCCGAAGTTGCGCTCCTCCGGCTGCTTGTTGGTCGGGCCCATCTTGTATTCGATTGAACCGAACACCTCGCGAAAGCCCGGGACGGTGAGCGCCCAGCGCGTCAGCAGCGCCATGTCGTAGGCGGTGGTGTAGTGCTGCGGGTCGTACAGCCCGTTGGCGTTGACGAAGTTGGTGTTTTGGGCCCCCAGCTCTTTGGCCTTGCCGTTCATCATCCGGATGAATTCCTCCAGCGTGCCGCCCGCGTTTTCGGCCACGGCGTTGGCCGCATCGTTGGCCGAGGCGAGCATGGCCGCGTGGGTCATGTCGTTTAAGGAGACCTCCTCGCCGGGGGTCAAAGCGATATGGGTGCTGTCCCGGTCCACCGAGAAGACCGCCTCGTCGGTCAGGGTGATCCGCTCATCAGGGTCGTGCCCCTCGAGCCCCAGCGCGACGGTCAGCACCTTGGTGATGCTCGCCGGGTACTCCCGCTTGTCCGGATTGCGCGCGGCCAGCACCTGGCCGCTCTGCGCGTCCATCACCACATAGGCGTCCGAGGTCAGCTCCCCCTGCGGCAGCGCCGCCCCCGACGCGGGCACGGCAAGCAGCAATATCCCGATCAGGCAGAAAGCCAGTATGAATCGTTTCATTCCCTCTCTCCCGTCAAATTTTTTCATATCCTTTATGATAACATAAATCCATGACTATTTTTTGAATAATCCCATCCCGGAAAGAAGGTTTTTTCTTGGCGAGATTGATTGTTCCCCTGCTGCTGGCGCTTTCCCTGTGCGCCTGTACTGCCAAGGAGGCGCAGGCCGTGCCCGAGCCCTCCTCCAGCGCGGCCCCGGCCCAGGTGGAGGCCGTGTTTCAAAGCGAGCCCATCCCACAGGCGGTCCGCCAAAAAATGATTGGCGTCTCCTGGGTGGAAAACGAGCATGTCGGCCTTGACGACCTCTCGCTTTGCACCCTGACCTATCATGGCTTCGACGGTGATACCCACACCGGCCAGATGGTGGTCAACGCCGCGGTGGCCGACGACGTGACCGCCATCTTTAAAGAGCTCTATGAGGCGGAGTATCCCATTGAGAAGATATGTCTGATCGACGACTACAGCGCGAACGACGAGGCCTCGATGGCGGACAACAACTCCTCGGCCTTCTGCTACCGGGTGATCGACGGCACGCAGTACATCTCCAACCACGCGCTCGGGCTGGCGGTGGACATCAACCCGCTGCAAAACCCCTATGTGCGCGGAGAAAACGTCCAGCCCGAGGCGGGCAGGGACTACCTCGACCGGGACAACGTGCGCCCCGGGATGATCGTACCGGGGGACGCGTGCTATAACGCCTTCCTCTCCCGCGGCTGGACCTGGGGCGGGGAATGGACCTCCCCCAGCCCGACCGACTACCAGCACTTTGAAAAGGCGCTGGAGTAAAAACCGGCCCCTGCTTTGAGCAGGGGCCGGTTTTTGTTATCATACGGTGTCGAACCGGTAGACGGTGATGTGGTGGTACTCCTCTCCGGCGCGCAGGACGGGGGAGGGGAAGTTTTCCCGCTCCATCGCGTTGGGATAGCACTGGGTCTCCAGGCAGAAGGCGCAGCGCGGCGCGCAGGGCTCGCCCGTCATGGTGTGCGCCGCGGGGGTGAGGAAGTTGGCGGTGTAGAGCTGCACCCCCGGCAGGGTGGTGCTCGCCATCATCCGCCGCCCGCTCTGCGGGTCGCGCACCTCGGCAAACCGGCGCAGCCCCTCCCCCGGGATCACGAAGTTGTGGTCATACCCGCTTCCCAGGCGCAGCTGCTCGTCGTCCGCGCCGATCTCCTGCCCGAGCGGTTTGCCCGAGCGAAAGTCGAAGGGCGTGCCCTCCACCGGGCGCAGCTCGCCGGTGGGCAGCAGGGCACCGTCCACCGGGGTATAGTAGCCGGCGTCCATGCGCAGGACGTGCCCAAGGGCGCTGCCGCCCCCGGCGAGATTGAAATAGCTGTGGTTGGTAAGGTTTACCACCGTGTCCCGGTCGCTGACGGCCCGGTAGTCGATCACCAGCTCGTTTTGATCGGTGAAGGAATAGGTCACGGTCAGATCGAGATTGCCCGGGTAATGCTCCTCCCCGTCGGGTGAGACCCGGCGCAGCACCAGTGCGCCCTCCTCCACCCGGCTGTCGTAGACAAACTGGTCAAAGCCGCGCCGCCCGCCGTGGATGTGGTTCTCCCCCTCGTTTTGGCACAGGCGGTATTCCTTGCCATTCAGGGTGAAGCGCGCGTGTCCCAGCCGGTTGGCGCACCTGCCCACGATCGCCCCGAAGAGGGTACCGCTGTGTTCGTACTCCTCCAGGGTGGCGTGGCCGAGCACCACATTTCCGGGCACCCCCTGGCGGTCGGGCACGAAGAGGGCGCGCACCCGGCAGCCATAGTCGAGGATTTCAGCGTAAGCGCCCGAGGCGTTGGTCAACGTGTAGAGCTTGACCGGCTCCCCGGCCCCGGTATGCCCAAAGGGCTTGGAGGTGATCTGCGCCATAAAACCCACTCCTTAAATTACAAATAGTATATTCTGTTAATATTACTACTGATTTGCTTCTATTTTAGCACAGTTGAACGGAGGTTGTCTATCAAAAAAGGCGCAGGCATCCTACTGTTTTATAATAAACACTTGACTTTGGAACTTCTTAAGTACATACTTAAGAAGTTCCAAAGTGAGGTGATAATTTGGGAGCAAAGAAAATGGGTCGGCCAACTGACAATCCCAAGCCGCATCAAATGACTGTAAAATTCGATAACGAATGCAAGGAAATCATCGACCGCTACAGCGAACAAGAAAACGTCTCCAAGATGGAGACGGTAAGACGAGGGGTTAAAAAGTTGAAAAGCGACCTCAAAAAATGAAGGAAGCGGCGTTCCCCTATCAAAGCAAACGCCACTTTCCCGCACACAGCCCGGACCTGCCTTGCGCTCTCTGCCTTTGTAGAGAGCGCAAATTTTGTCTACACTGAATATTTTTATAAATAAACCTTGACTAACCTTGACTTTTTGTCATGCAACTACTATTATATAGTTGGCGGACAAGAAAATGGAGGTGAGCAAGTGTCCCCAAAAAAGAAGATGGGTCGTCCACCTTCTGATAACCCCTTAAGCGAACGGCTCTACGTACGTGTGGACAAAAAGACCAGGGAAACGCTGGACGAATGCACAGCGATCCTTGGCGCCACCCGGTCCGAGATCATTCGCCGGGGAATCAACAAGGTGTTTGACGACCTCAAAAAATGAAGGAAGCGGCGCACATCTTCCAATAGCCACCGCTTCCCCCGCACACAGCCCCCGAAAGGAAGACTGCGTAAATATTTTACCATACGCGGTTTCTCCTTTCAAGGGGCGTGTGCTGAAAGGAGTAGAATGATGAAAAGTGCATTAGAAGAATTGGCCCACAGCAATTTTTTCTCCGAAAACTACAAATTTAAAGATGACTCCCTCTATATGCGCATGCTTCTTTCAAAAACAATGAAAAGGAAAAGAAGCTGCGCGACCGTCTGGATGAGGAGCAAATCCGGCTCCTGAACGAGTATTGTGACACACAAAGCGACCTCGAAGAGCTGGATGACACGGACAATTTTATCTATGGCTTCACCTTCGGCGTGCGCATGATGATCGAGGTGTTCCAGGACAGCAGTCCCATCACCGGCGCAAGGATTCTGGACGATTAGCAAACAGCCGCTGCGGGAGTTTCCGCAGCGGCTGAACTTTTCTGCTGTTTGAAGAGATCGTTTTTGAGGGCACCCCCTCTTGGGGTTTCCCTCTCGAACCTCCACTGGAGGTTCGATTCACCTTCCCCGCGCTTAGTAGTCTTGCAGGACGCGGGCTGAGCACTTCCGGACCCATATGCCGGTTTCTTTCGCGAATCGGGAGCGGCGGCTCGCCGCCCCCGCGCTTCGCTGGCGCTGAAGGTCGCGGGCTCTGCCCGCACCCGCCAAGAGGGCGTCGCCCCCTTGGAACCCTCTTATTCAGGACGCGGGCTGAATATTGCCGCCTTGTAAAGGAGTCCTTTCGCGAATTGGGAGCGGCACCCTGCCGCCGCGGGCCGAGCATGGCCGCCTCGCACGCTAGTCCTTTCGCGTATAGGTCGCAGCGCCCCGCTGCCGCTGCCGGAGTGAGAGCACGATCCCCGACACCAGCGGCACCGCCGCACAGTAGCACGCCACCGTCAGCAGCTGCTTCCCGGTCAGCGCCACCGTTAAAAAGACCGATGAAAAGAAAGGATTATACAGCGTAAAGTACATCATCACCGCCGACACGGCCACCGCCAGCACCAGCATGGGATTGTCAAACGGATTGATCGAAAAGAGGCCCTTCTCCTCGCTCTTGCACTCGAACACGTGGATCAGCTGGGTCGCCACCAGCGTCAACAGCGCGCCCGAACGGGCGACGATCAGATCGCCGCTCGAATTGAGCAGCGAGACGAACACCGCCAGCGTCGTGATCCCGATCAGCAGCCCGCGCAGGATGATGGTTCCCGCCAGACCGTGCGAGAAAACCGATTCATTTGCCCCGCGCGGCGGACGGTCCATCACGTTCTTTTGCGGGGGCTCCAGCCCCAGCGCCACGGCCGGAAGACCGTCGGTGGCGAGGTTGATCAGCAAAATCTGGATGGGCAGCAGTGGGATCGGCATCCCCATGAGCATGGCGAAGAACATGGTCACCACCTCGCCGATGTTGCAGGAGAGCAGGTAGCGGATGAACTTGCGGATGTTCTGATAGATCACCCGGCCCTCCTCCACCGCCGCAACCAGGGTGGCGAAGTTGTCGTCGAGCAGGATGACCGAGGCGGCCTCCTTGGTCACATCGGTACCGGTCAGCCCCATCGAAACGCCGATGTCCGCCTCCTTGACCGCCGGGGCGTCGTTTACCCCGTCCCCGGTCATGGCCACGATGTTCCCCTGCGCCTTGAAGGCGCGCACGATCCGCAGCTTATGCGCCGGGGTCACCCGCGCAAAGACCGAGATGCGGGACAGCTCCTGCGCGAGGCGGTCATCATCCATCCCGTCGAGCTCCTGCCCGGTCACGATCAAGTCGCCCTCCCGCCAGATTTCCAGCTGCGCCGCGATCGCCCGCGCGGTCACCGCATGGTCCCCGGTGATCATCACCGGCTTGATCCCGGCGCGGCGGCACTTCTTCACCGCGTCGAACGCCTCGCGGCGCGGCGGGTCCAGAAGCCCGCACAGCCCCACGAAGATCATCCCCGACTCCTGCACCCCCGCGCCGCCCGGCGCCGGGAGGTAGGCAAAGCCGAGTACGCGCAGCGCGTCGGAGGCCATCTGGTTATTATAGCTTAAAATCGTCTGCTTCATGAAGGGGCTCAGCGGCTTGACCCCGCCGCGCGTCAGGCAACGGTTGCACTTGGAAAGCAGGATGTCCGGCGCGCCCTTGCAAAGCAGGAACCGCTCGCCGCTCTGCCGCGCGGCGATCACCGACATCATCTTACGGGTGGAGTCGAAGGGGATCTCCCGCTCCACGCGGAAGCCCAGCTTCTCCCGTGTCAGCCCCGCCTTGGCCGCCATGACCAGCAGCGCCGCCTCGGTCGGCTCGCCCACCACCTCGAAGGCGGCCCGCAATCCGCGCAGGCCGCCGAAGCCCGCTTTCCGCTTACTTAAGCTCGCATTGTTACAGACCACCGCGATGTCCAGCAGCATATTGACCGCCGTATCCGCCGTGGGGTCTACCTTATGGCCGCCGCTTTGGAATTCCCCGGCGCGCTCCAGCCCGTTTCCGGTCACGGTGAGCGTGTTGTCATAGGTGCGCACCAGCTTGACGGTCATCCGGTTTTCGGTCAGGGTCCCGGTCTTATCCGAGCAGATCACATTGGCGCAGCCGAGCGTTTCCACCGCGGGCAGGCGGCGGATCAGGGCGTTGCGCTTGACCATGCGGCCGACCGAGAGGGCCAGCGCGATGGTGACGATGGCGGGCAGCCCCTCGGGCACGGCCGCCACCGAGAGGGAAATCCCGGTGAGGATCATATCGAACACCGGCTCGCCGCGCAGAATCCCGGTCGCCGCGACCACGGCGCAGATCAGCAGGCACCCGATCCCGATATACTTACCCAGCTGCGCCAGGCGTTTTTGCAGCGGGGTGGTGCCGGTCTCGATCGAGCCGAGCATGCCGGCGATCTTGCCCATCTCGGTATCCGCGCCGGTGGCATCGATCCGGCAAACCGCCTTGCCCTTGGTGGCGAGCGTGCCCATATAGACCCGGCCGTTTTTATCGGCCGCGCTGCGGGGCGGCGCTTTTTCCACATTGTCCGACTCGCCCGAAAGCATGGATTCGTCGCACATCAGGCCGTTGGAGGAGAGGATCACCCCGTCGGCGGGAATCCGGTCCCCGGCCTCGAGCTGCACGACGTCGCCGGGCACGATGAGCCTTGCCTCAAGCTGCTGCACCTGCCCGTCCCGGATGACGCGGGCGGTGGGCGCGGCCAGCTCGCCCAGGCGCTCCAGGGTACGCTCGGTTTTAAACTCCTGGATAAAGCCCAAAACGGCGTTGAGCAGCACGATGGCGATGATGGTCAGCGCCTCGGTGGTTTCGCCCATGAGCACCGAGAGGACGGTGGAGGCCAGCAGGATCAGGATCATCACGTCCTTGAACTGGCCGACGAAAATCTGGGCGGCGCCTGTTTTCTTATGCGCTTTCAGCTTATTTTCTCCGTACTGTGCGAGCAGGCGCTTGGCCTGCTGCTCGCTTAAGCCCCGGTATTCCTCCATATTGTTCTCCCAATCCCTTCTTGCGCTTTTTGCAGGCGCGTGCAGACACGCTCTGCCTGTCCGTTGCTATGTTTATTCAAACCTCATCCCCATTATGCGGGCGGCAGCGGGGCGCTGCGGCCGATTCGCGAATGAACTTGTGGTAGGTGCGGCAATGCTCAGCCCGCGTCCTGAATTTGGGGAAAGGGCTAAACAAAAAACGCAGTGGACTATCCACTGCGTTTTTCCGTAATGCGTAAAACTGGGGTTCCAAGGGGGCGACGCCTCCTTGGTGGGTGTCCAGCGGGCAAAGCCTGCTGGCCGCTCCCCGCAGGGAGCGGAACACTTTAGCGCCAGCGAAGCGCGGGGAGGGGAGGCAAACCTTCCAGTGGAAGGTTTGACGGGGAACCCCCAAGAGGGGGTGCCCCCAAAGCGGCGAGCCGCCGCCCCCGATTCGCGAAAGAGCTAGTGCGCGTACGGCAATGCTCAGCCCGCGTCCTCCAAGACGTTCAGGCGCGGTAAGGGGTGAACCCCCAAAAGGGATTACACCAAATTTCTAATATGTTTTAGCACAATTTGAGCTAAATAAAACAAATCTCAAATTTTAATAGTATAATACGTGTAATAACACCCGTGGTTCAGTATAACACGATCCAGGAGGCCAATCCATGCGCGAGAAAAGAAGCACCGTCTCTGTGTACATCCGCTCATCACTGATGGAAGGGGTGCGGGAAATCGCTTACCGGGAGGACGAGTCGCTCAGCGGCGTTTTCGACTATTTTCTGGGGCAGGTGCTCCAGGCGCTCGAAATGGGAAGGGCGGAAATCGTTTTGGGCGAACGGGAGAACCGCACCCGGCTTACCCTGCAAAAGCAGGTGCTTACAAGAAAAAAACGCCCCGGCCCGGGTGACCCCGAAGCCGGAACGC
Organism: Provencibacterium massiliense; assembly: GCF_900169495.1. Taxonomy (NCBI): domain Bacteria; kingdom Bacillati; phylum Bacillota; class Clostridia; order Eubacteriales; family Oscillospiraceae; genus Provencibacterium; species Provencibacterium massiliense. Next base: position 1,996,769 of record NZ_FWCH01000012.1, on the reverse strand, counting down.
CAATTCCATGAACCTTTACAGCAGCCGCATGAACGCAAGGCCCAGCAGTACCAGGCCGCTCACCCAGGAGAGGTTTAATTCCTCGTGCCGCGCGGCGATGTGCCGCCCGAGATAGCTTCCTCCCGAGACCATCAGCGCGCCGATGAAAAAAGAAAGCAGGATCACCGGCAGGTAGTGCAGCCCCATGATCCCCGCGCCGAAACCCGCGGCCAGCCCATCGATCGACAGGGCCAGCGAGAGCGGGGCCGCCTCCAGGGGCGCGAGCACCTTGGAATGGTCGCAGTCCGCCTCGGTGCTGTCCGCGTAGATGCGCAGGATGAAATCGAAGCTGAGGAATTTGAACTTGATCTGCGCGCGGCCGCTCTGGCTCTTGCGGATCAAATTCTTGATCCCGCTGTCCAACAGCCGGAAAAGTCCCAGCAGCGCCAGAATGGCGAAGCTGATCCCGGAAGAGAGTGCGTGCGGGATATAGGGGCGCAGCGCCGCCCCGAAGAAGAGAGAAACCGCCAGCACCAGCGAGCACATCCCGCTGATGACCGCGACCGAGAGGGGCGGTATCCTGATGCGCTCGGCGCCGAAGGCAAAGCTCGCCGCGAAGGAATCGAGGCAGAGCGCCGAGACCAGGAAAACCGCCTGAAGGGACAAAAGCATACCGTATGCACCGCCAAACTTTTCGTTTAAACCATCTTATGGCGATGCAGAGGTTTTGGTTCGGAACCGCTAGAAGCGGAACACGATCCCCACGACGGCGGCCCCGGCAATATAAAATATGGGATGCTTATTGAATTTCTTGACCAGATAGAAGAGCAGCGCAAAGAGGATGATCGCCTTGAAATTGAAGAGGTCGAGGATGTTCCCGCCAGCGCCAAACAGGTCGGCGTTAAAGAGCGCAATGCGGAAAATCTCCCATCCGGCCACGGTGATCAGCCCCGCCACCGCCGGGCGCAGGCCGTAGAAGGCGGCGTCGACCAGCTTGCTGTCCCGGAACTTCTCCAAAAACCGGGAGATCAGGATGATGATGATATAGCTGGGCAGCACCAGCGAGAGGGTCGCCAGCACCCCGCCGAGCACCCCGGCGGCATTGAAGCCCGCATAGGTGGCCATGTTGATCCCGATCGGGCCGGGGGTGGACTCGGCCACCGCGATCATGTCGGGGATCAGCTCGATGGGCAGCCAGTCGTACCGCTCGGCAATCTGGTAGAGGAAGGGCAGGGTGGCGAGCCCCCCGCCGACCGAAAAGAGTCCGGTCTTGAAAAACTCGAGAAACAGATAGAGATAAACCATTACGCACGCCCCCTTACCTTACGGATCACAACGCCCGCCACGGCGGCGAGCACCACGATGAGCACCGGCGACGCGGAGAGCAGGATCCCGCCCGCCACCACCAGCAGGAAGATCACGAGCCCCGCCTTGTCCTTGATGGCGTTTTTCCCGAGCTTGATGACCGCGGTCAGGATCAGCACGCAGACCGCGACCCGGATCCCGGCGAAGGCATGCTGCACCGCCTCGATATGGGCAAAATTTTGGATGAAGGCGGCAATCACCGTGATGATCACCAGGGAGGGGAAGACCATCCCCAGCGTCGAGAAGGCCGCGCCGATCAGCCCGCGCCGCTTATAGCCGATGAAGGTGGCGGTGTTTACCGCGATGATCCCCGGCGTGCACTGGCCGATGGCATAGTAGTCCATCAGCTCGTCCTCGGTGGCCCAGTGGTATTTGTCCACCACCTCTTTTTGCAGCATCGGCAGCATGGCGTAGCCGCCGCCGAAGGTCAGCGCGCCGATCCTCGCAAAGGCCAAAAACAGGTCGAACAACTCTTTCATACACATCGCTTCCTTGTTAATTATTTCACTTATTGCGTCAAAAAATTTTATCTGTAATTATTTCCCATCGGTAAACCCGGCAAAAGCGGCGAACACTAACCTTGGAGGTGAAAGTCATGCCGATCAATTTTTCCCAGAACCCCCAGCTCAAGCAGGAGTTCGACGCGCTGCCCGCTTACATCCAGGAGAGCATCAAGCAGTCCGGCGTGGACATCTGCACCGTTGAGGAGCTTCGCTGCTGCGCCGAGAATATGATGAGCGCCGAGCAGTAAGCCCCGGGAATAAAAAGCCCTCGCCGACCGGTGAGGGCTTTTTATTGCCATGCAAGGAAAACAGATCATCCCAGCCCCAAAATCAGCTTTGCCCCTTTTTACTTATTGAGCATGATTTCATATTTCACCCGGTCGCCGCGCACCGTGCTGCTGCAATACTCCACCACCGCGCCCGCACAATAGGCCACCCGGTCGATATGCAGCACCGGCGCGCCGGGGGCCACCTCGAGGTATCTGGCCGCCTTCTTCTCGGCGATGACGGCCTCGAAGGACTCGCGCGCGCTGTCCACCGTGAGCTGGCCGCCCAGCTTGAGGGAATTATAAAGCCCTTTTTGCTCGATGTCCCTGGCCGTCAGCGCGGGGCAGACGGCGCAGGGGACATAGGAAATCTCATAGGCGAAGGGCACGCCGTCCAGCGAGCGCACCCGCTCGATGCGGAACACCTCGGTGTCCGTTTCGACCTCCAGCCGTTCGGCCACCCGCTGCGGGCAGCTTTGGCGCCGCAGGCCGAGCACCCGGCTTTTGGGCTTGCCGCCCGTCGGGGTTCCGTCCGAAAAGCTGTAAAACGCGGGGAGGCGCTGCTGGATCGGCGGCTTTGTCACAAAGGTCCCCCGGCCCTGCTTGCGGTAGAGATAGCCCTCGCTTTTGAGCTTATCCAGCGCCAGGCGCACCGTGATCCGGCTGACCGCATGGCTGCGGCAGAGCTCCATCTCAGGCGGGAGCTTATGATCCACGCCCCAGCTCCCGTCGAGAATATGGCCCAGAAACTCCTGATAGAGCTGCATATACAGCGGGGTCCCGCCCCTTTCGTCCAGCATTTTTCCACCCGCCCCTCGCGTTCATTATTCTTCCCTATCATACACAAAAAGCGGGGAGATGGCAAGAAGAATCCATCAAACTATGTCATAACATTATAATCTTTTCGCGGTTTTTTGTCCGATCCAGGCAGAGCCGGCGACGGCGGCCGCGCCGCAGGCAACGGCCAGCGCGATTGAGAACTCATCCGTAAAATTCGAGGCCAGGATCGAAAGCAGGTTGGCGGCGGCGTGGAAGAGCACGCAGGTCCAGAAACGCCCCGTGCGCTCGTAAACCCAAGCGATCAGCAGCCCGAGCAGGAAGGCGTAAATCCCCTGCGTCAGGTTGCCGTGGAAGGCCCCGAAAATCAGCGCGCTGATCAGCGCCGCCGGCCAGAAGCCCATTTTCCGGCGCAGGCGGGAGAAGGCCAGCCCGCGGAAAACCAGCTCCTCCACCAGCGGGATGACCATCCCCGGGCCCAGCAGCTGGATTAGCAGGCCCTCCCCATAGAGGATCTCGCCCGCCTCCTGGAACGAGGGCATCTCGAGGAAGCCCAGCCGGTCCATCAGGAAATTGAGCGAATAGGCGAATCCGCCGCCGGCGGCGAGCAGCGCCGCCGCCAGCGGGGCAAGCGGCAGTGCCATCGGCGCGCCCCTTTGCTCCCGGCGCCGGTCCCGGCGCAAAAAGAACAGCAGAAGCGGCAGGGCGAGCAGCGCCGCCAGGGAGGTAACCAGCAGCAGGTTGGAGCTTACCGTGCCATAGGCCCGCGCGAGGGCATTTTCGCGCTCCCCCGAAAAAAATCCGTAACGGATCGCACAGGCATAGAGCCCGCCATAGAGGGCCAGATAACCCGCCAGCATGTAAACCAGCAGCGGATAGGCCGTGCGCCAGCAAAGGAGCAGCAGGCGCGCCGGCCTGCTGCTCAAAATGGTTTTTAGCCGGCCCATCGCCCGGCCTCCTTTCCGATGTCAGAGCAGGGTGAGATATTCGCCGTACCCCTCGCGCTCCATCTCCTCCTTGGGGATGAAGCGCAAAGCGGCGCTGTTGATGCAGTAGCGCAGGCCGCCGAGAGGCGCCGGCCCGTCGGTGAACACATGCCCGAGATGGGCGTCCCCGGTCTTGGAGCGCACCTCGACGCGCTCCATGCCGAAGCTTTGGTCCCGCCGCTCGGCGAGCAGCGCCTTCCCGATCGGGCGGGCAAAGCTCGGCCAGCCGCAGCCCGACTCGAACTTGTCCGCCGAGCAGAAGAGCGGTTCCCCGGTGGTGACGTCGACGTAGATCCCGGGCTCGAAGTGGTCGAAATACTCGTTTTGAAAGGGCGGCTCGGTCGCCCCCTCCTGGGTCACCCGGTATTGCAGGGGGCTCAGCCGGCGGCGCAGCTCCTCCGGCGGCCGCCTGCTCCAGCGCGCCTCGCGCGCCGCCTTCGCGCGCGCAAAGGCGGCCGGGGGGATGTGGCAGTAGCCGCCCGGATTCTTCTTAAGATACTGCTGATGGTACTCCTCGGCCGGGGCATATTGGGTGAGCGGGGCCAGCTCCACCGCGAGGGGCTGCTCGTATTCCTTTTGCAGCTCGTGCAGCGAGCGCCGGATCACCGCCTCGTCCTGCCGGTCGGTGTAGTAGACGCCCGGCCGGTACTGCTTCCCCCGGTCGGGGCCCTGCCGATCGGCACTGGTCGGGTCGATGACCGAATAGAACATCCCCAGCAAGAAGGGCAGCGAAACGCTCTGTGGGTCGTAGACCACCCTGACCGTTTCGGCGTGCCCCGAGCCGGAGCAGACCTCCTCATAGCTGGGAGCGGCGCTGCCGCCATTGGCGTAGCCCGCCTCGGTGGAAAGCACCCCCGCGATACAGGAGAAGAACTCCTGCACGCCCCAAAAGCAGCCCCCTGCGAAATAAATTTCCTTTTCCATCCCGCGCCCTCCTTGCTGCCGCACGCATATTTACTAGTAGTATGCACGGATTTTATAGAAAATCCGCCTGCCTGGGCGGGATTGGCCGGGGCGCCCGCCTGCCCCGTCAACCGATCGCTTCGATGTGCGGGTAGTAGCTTTGCAGCGCCTGCACCTCGGCCCGCTTGCCCCGCCAAGCGGTGAGCCAGCTCTGATAGTCCGGGTTCTTCCACGCGCTGCCATCCTCGAAGGTGATGGTTTTATAGCAGTAGAGGGCGTACGCGACCTTCTTCGCTTCGGGGTCGTCGCCCCGGATGTCCAGCGTCCAGCCGCCGGGCTCGTTGTCGGTTTCGCCGGGGGCCGGGCCGCTGCCGCCCCAGTCGTAGAGATAGTCGTAGCTTGGCTCGTAGTCGGAGTCCAGGCTGAACCAGTCAAGGCTGAGCGGCGCGCCGTTTTGATCGAAGGCCAGCATCCCGCACTCGTAGGCGGCGATCCGCTTCCCGGTATTGTTGGTGGCCACCTCGTGGAGATAGGAGTAGCCCCCCTCGCCCGCCGCGGGATGGTAGACCTGCACCCCCTGCAGCACCAGCGACGGGGCGCTTGGCGCGGGGTCCGCCGGCGGCGCCTGCTGCGGGAAGGTCAGCTTGCCTGTGAGGTTCTTCGCCGACGAGGGGGAGCAGTTGCGCAGGGCGACGGTGTAGTCCCCCGCCTCCTCGATCACGAAGGCCCCGGCGCTCGGGCCGTCTTTCAAAATGGGGTACTCGAGCTGCTCCCCGTCCCGGGTGCTGCAGACCGCCCAGAGCGAAGCGCCGCCCTCCCAGCTGAGTGCGGGCAGGCAGATCGCCCCCGCGGGGAGATGCCGCGCGCCGAGTGAAACCTTCCCGCCGGGGGCGAGCTGGCCGAGCCCGATCGTGATTTCTTTTTCTCCCGCGGGAGAAGCGAAGACGGCAGCGCCGGCCAGCACGGCGGCAGCCAGGGCCGCCAGCAACGAGAGCATCCTGCATCCGGTCTTTTTCATAGATACTTCCTTTCCGCTCATGCTTGAAAAATTTCCAATTTGTACTACAATTGTACTGGACGGTATTGCGCTTGTCAATCAGCGCACCCGCATAAAAAGGAGGAAGCCCACATGAAGGTACTTCTCGTCAACGGCAGTCCGAACGAGCAGGGCTGCACCTACACCGCGCTGAGCGAGGTGGCCGGCACCCTGCATAAGCACGGTATTGAAACCGAGCCTTTGTATCTCGGCAAAAAGCCGGTCGCGGGCTGTATCGCCTGCGGCAAGTGCTATGAAAGCGGGCGGTGCGTCTTCGACGACCCGGTCAATGAGACGCTCTCCCGGCTGGACGGGTTCGACGCGCTGGTAATCGGCTCCCCGGTCTACTACGCGGGGCCGAGCGGGCAGGTCACCGCCTTTCTCGACCGGCTCTTCTACGCCGGCGGCTCCCGCATGGCCGGGAAGCTGGGCGCCTGCGTCGTCTCCTGCCGCCGGGGCGGGGCCAGCGCCGCCTTTGAGAGGCTCAACAAGTATTTCGCCATCAGCAATATGCCCATCGTCCCCTCCCAGTACTGGAACCAGGTGCACGGCAACTCCCCCGAGGAGGTGCGCCGCGACGCGGAGGGGCTGCAGACCATGCGCACGCTGGGCGAAAACATGGCCTGGCTGCTGCAATGCCTCGAGGCGGGCCGCAGGGCGGGCGTGCAGCCCCCGCAGTACGAGGAGCACCTCTGGACCAACTTCATCGAATAGCCGCGTATATCCCCCGGCGCGCGAAAATTTCCCCACCCTCTTGCAATTTTCGCGCGGGCCGTGCTATAATAAACCGAAATCAAAACAGCGACTTCTTTGCCGCCGGGTAAAGGAGTTTTGGCGCCAGACTTTCTATCGTTAGGCCATTGAAGATAGAAAGCGCTGGCGCTTTTTATGTTGGGGAGGGGAGCGCAATCGAAAGGTCCGGCTTGCGGGAATTCGCCCGCTACTGCACGCAGAGCGTACTGGGGATGCTCGGGCTGTCCTGCTATATCCTGGCGGACACCTATTTCATCGCAAAGGGCCTGGGCGCGCAGGGGCTGGCCGCGCTGAACCTGGCGATCCCGGTCTACAGCCTGATCCACGGCTGCGGGCTGATGCTGGGCATGGGCGGCGGCACCAAGTACGCCATTAAAAAAGCCCAAGGGGATGAGCAGGGGGGCGGCCGGTGGTTCACCGACACCCTTTGCCCTGCGGCGGCGCTGGCCGTCCTTTTCCTGCTGGCGGGCCTGTTCTGCTCCCAAGGGATCACCGCGCTGCTCGGAGCCGACACCGAGGTTTTTTCCATGACCGAAACCTATTTGCGGGTGATCCTGCTCTTCGCCCCCGCCTTTCTCTGCAACGACATCCTGATCTGCTTCGTGCGCAACGACGGGGCCCCCCGCCTCTCGATGCTGGCCATGCTGGGCGGGAGCTTTTGCAACATCCTGCTCGACTATATTTTCATCTTCCCGCTGGGGATGGGGCTCTTCGGCGCGGTGCTGGCAACCGGCCTCGCACCGGTGGTCAGCATGCTGATCCTCTCCCTGCACTGGCTGCGGGGGAGGAGCGGCCTTCGCCCCGCGAAGGGGCCGCCCCGCCTTTCGGCGGTGTGCGCCATCTTTTCGCTGGGGCTTCCCTCCCTCGTCACCGAGGTCTCCTCCGGGATCGTGATCATCGCCTTCAATTTCATCCTCCTGGAACTTTTGGGGAATGTCGGCGTGGCGGCCTATGGCGTGATCGCCAACCTGTCGCTCGTGGTGGTCGCCATCTTCACCGGGCTCGCGCAGGGGATGCAGCCGCTGGTGAGCCGCGCCTTCGGGCGGGGAGAGGAGGAGGCGGCGAGTCGGGTGCTGCGCTATGCGCTGAGCGCCATGCTGACGATTGCTCTCGCCGTCTATCTGTCGGTTTTCCTGTTCGCCGGCCCGATCGCGGGGGCCTTCAACAGCCAAGGCGACCCCGCGCTGCAGCGGATCGCGGTCTATGGGCTGAGCCTCTACTTCCTGGCCGCCCCCTTCGTGGGCTTCAACATCGTGGTCTCGATGTATTTTACCTCGGTCGGCCGGGCCCTTCCGGCCCACCTGGTCTCGGTTTTGCGGGGGCTCGTGCTGATCCTTCCGCTGGCCTTCCTGCTCACGGCTCTGATGGGGGTGAGCGGCGTGTGGCTGGCCCTCCCGGCGACGGAGGGGGCCGTATCCATCCTGAGCCTTGCCCTGCTTATAAAAATAAAAAAACCATATTAAGGGAGGACTTTCCTATGAACGAATTTTGCTGCAAGGACATCTATCTCAGGGAGGGCAGGCGGGTGCTGTCGGTCGACATCCTGCCGCAGAAGTGCTGCAACTTCGACTGCATCTTCTGCCCCCTCGGACGCTCGCGCCAAAAGACCGACGCCCCGCAGGCCTTCGGCGACATCAGCGGGGCGCTGGCGCAGCTTGGACGGCGCATCGACGAAACCGATCCCGACCTGGTCTTTTTAAACTCGAAGGGCGAGGCCCTGGTGCACGAAAACCTCGGGGAGGTCATCCGCTTCATCAAGGACAAGGGACGCCGCATCAAGCTGCAATCGAACGGCTACCTGCTCGGCAACCCACGGTGCAGGGAGCTCGCAAACCAATGTGACGAGGTGATCGGGGAGCTCAAAGTAATCACCGAGGAAGGATTCCAGAAGGTGCAACGCCCCGCCCCGGGCTACACCCTGGAAAAATACATCGCCAACATGGAATCCTTCCGCAAGCAGTACGGGGGAAGGTTCATCCTTGAAGTCACCATCCTCCAGGGTTACAATGACAGCGACGGGGCGGTGCGGCAGATGACGGAGGCCGTGCGCCGGCTCGCTCCCGACACGCTGAAGGTATCCCGCATGGAAGGGGAAAAGTTCCAGAAGAGGTTGGGGATCAGCGAGGAGCGCCTGCGGCAGATCACTGCCGCGCTGGAAAGCGCCCTCCCGTGCAGGGTATAAACGGAACAGGGGCCGCGCAAACCATAAGGTTTGCGCGGCCCCTGTTTATTCACAGGTTCTCGCGGATGCGGATTCCCAGCTCGGTATAGAGGTATTCCTTTTTCGGCAGGACTCCCATCGTGAGGTATTCGTAGAGCAGGCCGAGCGGCTTGCTGCCCTGCACGAAGGGCTGCTGGTCAATGGTGGCTGCGATCACGCCCTCCTTGATCAGGCGCACGGTGGTGGGGACTGTGTCGAAGCAGACCACCCGGATGGGCGGCGTGCGCCCGAGCGACTGGATCGCGCGCCCGGCCCCATAGACGCCCGCGGCGGTGATATAGATGGCGTCGATCTCGGGATGGGCCTCCAGCAGGTCCTTCGTCACCGTGTAGCTCTCGATGTCGTCGTCGTTGTTTTCCACAAGGCCGACGATCCGGATCCCCGGCTCGTGCGCGGCCATATGCTCGGTGAAGCCCCGGACCCGCTCGGTGTGCCCGAGGATGCTCCCCGAGCCGCTGACGATCCCGACGTTCGCGCGCCCGGCGGTGATCAGGCCCATCACCCCGGCGGCGGTGCGGCCGCCTTCATAGTAATTGCTGCCCACGTAGGCCAGGCGGTTCGAGTTTTCGATATCGGTATTGGAGGTCACCACCGGGATTCCGGCGGCGATCAGCTGGCGGATCTTCTTGGCCACCGACGGATGGTTGACCGGGGCGATGGCCACCCCGCTGATGCCCTCGTGCGCCAGCGTGTCCAGCAGCTCGACCTGGGCGGCCGGGTCCGCGAAGCGGGAATAGTAAAACTCGACCGACACCCCGTATTCACCGAGGTCCCGGGCCTTGCGCTCGGCACCGGCGACCACGTCGTTAAAAAACGGGTTGCTGGAAACATAATCCGGAAGGATGAACGCAATCTTGTAATTCTTCTTGCGCACCGCCAGGGATTTGGCGGCCTTGTTCGGCTTATAATTGATCGCGTCGGCGATCTGGCGGACCTTGCGCTCGGTCTGGGGATTGACGGCTCCGCGGTTGTTCAGCACCCGGTCCACCGTTCCCCGCGACACGCCCGCCAGGGTGGCGATCTCTTTGATTGTAGCCATTGCGGCAGCACCTCGATGTGGGGGGATAATACTTACCGCTATCATACAAGAGAAGCGGGGGCTTGTCAATATGTGGGCGGACACGTTCCCGCCTTTTATCTGGCATTTTATTGACAATACCGTGTTCGAGCACGCAAATATTGAGTTTGACTTATTTTGCCATATTTTTAGTTATAATAACCATAAAATAATACTATTATTAATAAAATAAGTCGAAATTATTATAAAATTGTTGACTTTCTGAAAGGGCCTCGATAGTATAAAAGTGCACGAGCAAATTATTCCAGAAATTGTCCGCAGGATCAAACGAGCCGGGCCCAACCAGAAGGAGGAGTGTGCAGTGGAAGAATTCTTTGAAAGTATTCCAGCAGTCAGATACGAAGGGCCAAAGAGCCAAAACCCCTTTGCCTTTAAGTTTTATAACCGGGACGAGGTCGTCGCCGGAAAGCCGATGAAGGAGCACCTGAAGTTCGCCATGGCCTGGTGGCACACCCTCTGCGCGGGCGGGACCGATATGTTCGGGTCGGAGACGATGGACAAAAACTTCGGCGCCGCGCCCGGCACGATGGAGCACGCCAGGGCGAAGGCCGACGCCGGCTTCGAGCTGATGGAGAAGCTGGGGATCGAGTACTTCTGCTTCCACGACCTCGACCTGGCGCCGGAGGGAGCGACCCTGCAGGAGACGCAGCGGCGGCTGGACGAGATCGGCGACTACATCCTGGGGAAGATGGAGCGCTACCCCGTCAAGTGCCTTTGGGGCACAGCCAACCTCTTCGGGCACCCGCGGTATATGAACGGGGCCGCAAGCTGTGATTCCCCGGAAATTTTCTGCTACACGGCGGCCCAGGTGAAAAGGACGCTCGACCTGACCGTGAAACTTGGGGGGAGCGCCTATGTCTTCTGGGGCGGCCGGGAGGGTTACGACACCCTGCTCAACACCGACATGAAGCTCGAACAGGACAACATCGCCCGGCTTTTCCACATGGCGGTGGACTATGGGAGGAGCATAGGCTTTCAGGGTGACTTCCTGATCGAGCCCAAGCCCAAGGAGCCGATGAAGCACCAGTACGACTTCGACGCCGCGACCGCCATCGGCTTTCTGCGGCAGTACGGGCTGGAGGGGGACTTTAAGCTCAACCTGGAGGCCAACCACGCCACCCTGGCGGGGCACACCTTCCAGCACGAGCTGCGCACCGCCGCGATCAACGGGATGCTCGGCAGCATCGACGCGAACGAGGGGGACATGCTCCTGGGCTGGGACACCGACGAGTTCCCCTGCGACGGGTATGCCGCCACCCTGTGCATGTATGAAATTTTAAAGTCCGGCGGGCTGCGGGGCGGCCTCAATTTCGACGCCAAGACCCGCCGCGCCAGCAACACGCCCGAGGACCTGTTCCACGGCTTCATCCTGGGGATGGACACCTTTGCGCTCGGGCTGCGCAAGGCGGCGGCCCTGATCGAGGACGGGCGGCTGGACGAATTTGTGCAAAAACGCTACGCCGGGTACACCGAGGGGATCGGGAAGAAGATCGTCAGCGGGCAGACCGACCTGCGGGAGCTGGCCGCGCTGGCCCAGGGTTTGGAGGGCTTTCGTCCCGCGCCGGGAGAGCGGGAGTACCTGGAAGGGATTCTCAACCAGGTGCTGTTTTCAGGAGAATAACAGGAAACTGATTTGATAGGGCAAACCGGAAAGGGGGGCGGAGCAAACACACCCGAGGAAAGACCGAAACGACAGTCAGGCAGACGAAAGGAGAATTATTTTGAAAAAGCTATTGGCCGTATTTTTAACGATGGGCATGCTGCTTTCCACGGCAGCCTGCTCCACCGGCAGCACACCCGCCGAATCGGGTTCGGCGCCCGCCGGGAGCGACGCCGCCCCCGCGAGCAGCGAGGAGCAAAGCAGCGCAGCGCCCGCGTCTTCGGGGGATACCCTGGCGCTCTGGCATTACTGGAACAGCGACCTGCAGCAGGGCCTGCTGCAGGACATGGTGGATGGCTACGAGCAGGAGAGCGGCGTCAAGATCGAGGTCTCGTATATCCCCTACGGCGAATATATGCAGAAGATCCTGGTCAGTGCCGCGGGCAATGTGCTGCCCGAGCTCTTCCTCTATGACGCGAACTCCACCGCGACGCTGGTGGAGGCGGGGGTGCTCGCAGACATCACAAGCCAGATCGAAAGCAGCGGAATCATGAAGAACACCCTCCCCTACGTCGTCGAGCAGCACACGGTGGGCGACAAGCTCTACGGCTTCCCCTGCTATGCCAACTGCGTGGCCTTCTTCTACCGCACCGACCTGATCGAGACCCCGCCCACCAACTGGACCGAGCTGTATGAGACCGCCAAGGCGGTGGCGACCGACGACATGTACGGCTTCGCCATGGCGGGCGAGGGCGAGGACGGCGTGTTCCAGTTCCTGCCCTTCCTCTGGTCGGCCGGAGCGGACCTGGACAACGTGGCGGCCCCGGGCGGCGTCGAGGCGCTCGACCTGCTTTCCAAAATGATCGACGAGGGGCTGATGTCCAAGGACACTGTGACCAACAGCCAGGAGGACGCGCGCGTCCTGTTCGAGACCGGGCGGGCGGCCATGATGCTCAACGGCCCCTGGAACGTGCCTCCCCTGCAGGAGAACGCCCCCGACATGAAGTGGGACATCACCATGATCCCGAAGGCCGACAACGGCGAATACACCTCGATCCTGGGCGGCGAGAGCTTCGGGATCGGCAACGGGTCGGATGTGGAAAGCATCTGGAAGTTCGTCGAGTATGTCCTGGAGCCGAGCCGCTACGGCCAGTTCCTCAAGGACATCGGCCAGCTGCCCGCCGACACCGAGCTTGCCAAGGACCCCTATTATCAGGACGACCCGATCAACAAGATTTTCATCGACCAGCTGGTGGTTGCAAGACCCCGCGCCTACGGCCCGCAGTACAACGAGATGTCCAAGGCCATCCAGGTCGCCATGGGGCTTGCGATGGGCGGACAGGAGACCGCCCAGCAGGCGATGGACGAGGCGGCCGCGACCATCACCCCCATGTACAACGCATTTTTCGGGTCCTAACAGACCCACTTTAGAGGACGGCAATAGGGCAAGGAGGGCTTCCTTGCCCTATTGCGTGGAAAGATGAACGAAGAGATGGAAGGTGGAGTGAAATGAAAGAGAAAAAGCCGGGGCGCATAGCACTGTTTTTTAAACGGGGGAAATGGGTGGACTACACCTTCCTGCTGCCGGCGGTTTTGTTCATCGCCGTATTGATGATTTATCCGATCTGGTATAGTATAGACATGGGCTTTCGGGATGTGACGCTCAAAAATTTCGTCTCGGGCGATCAGCCCTTCGTATTCCTCAAAAACTTTCAGGCCGTGCTGTCCGACCGCTTTTTTAAAAATGCACTGGGCAACACCTTTGTGTTCGTATTTGTCTGCCTGGTCTTCCACTTCTTGTTCGGCTTTGCTTTCGCCCTTTACTTCAACAAGAACTTTAAGGGCGCCAAGTGGATGCGGGCACTCTTGCTCATCGCCTGGATGAACCCCACCGTGATCACCGGTACGATCTTCGAGTGGATTTTGGCGGGAGACATCGGGATTCTCAACTATATGCTCACCAGCCTCGGGATCATCCCCCACGCGATCAACTTCCTCTCCAGCGCCCAGACGGCGCTCGGAAGTATTATCTTCGCCAACATCTGGGTGGGCATCCCCTTCAATATGATCATCCTGCTCTCGGGGCTGCAGGGGATTCCCGGCGAGCTGTATGAGTCGGCGGTCATCGACGGGGCGGGCGCCTGGCGGCGCTTTCGGGACATCACCTGGCCGATGATGCTGCCGACCATCTCGGTACTCTTCCTGCTCGGCTTCATCTACACCTTCAAGGTCTTCGACCTGATCTACGCCATGACCAAAGGGGGCCCGGCCAACTCCTCCCAGATCCTGTCCTATTATTCGTATGAGAAGTCCTTCACCATGTTCCGCTTCGGGGAGGGCGCGGCGGCCTCCAACATCTCCTTCCTGATCATCATCGCGCTGGCGCTGATCTATGTGCATATCTCCAAAAAGGAGGATGTGGCGGCATGACGACATACAAATTCGCACACCGGTACGGCAAGGCGCTGCAGAGCCTGCTGGGGCTGCTGATCGTGCTGGTCTACCTGTTCCCCATCTATTGGATGATCGTCTCGTCGCTCAAGACCTCGGGCGAGATTTTCTCCAACCCTCCCACCCTCTTCCCCAACGAGCTGTACCTGGGCAATTACCTCAGCCAGCTTCGCAACAGCAACCTGTACCTCTATTTAAAGAACAGCTTCATCATCTCGGTGTGCGCCATGATCGGCGGGGTCCTCCTGGCGGCGCCCGCCTCCTATGCGCTGGCCCGCAAGCCGATCCGGGGGATCGGGGTCATCATGTTCCTGGTCATCATCATCCAGATGGTGCCGAGCAACTCGCTGGTGCTGCCGCTCTACGCCATGTTCAGCAAGGCGCATATGACCGACAGTTATGTCGGGGTGATTTTGGCGAACATCACGGGTTCCCTGCCCTTTGTTTTGCTGCTGCTGAGAACGGCCTTCCTGAACGTTCCGAAGGGGCTGGAGGACGCCGCCGCGATCGACGGCTGCTCCAACTGGGGCACCTTCTTCAAGGTGATGCTGCCGCTGACGCTCCCCTCGCTTTTGACCTGCGCGGCCTTCGCCTTCATCTTCGCCTGGGGCGAGCTTCTCTATGCGCTGGTGCTGCTGCCCAACCAGACCTATTGGCCGATCACTCTGGGGATGCGCACCTTCATCAGCCAGTACGGCACCGACTGGGGCGGCCTGATGGCCACGGCGGCCATCACCTCCGCGCCGATCCTGCTCATCTTCATCTTCACCCAGAAACACATCGTCGGCGGGATCACCGCCGGTTCGGTCAAGGGTTAACATTACAGAAAGGGGACATTCGATGGCTATCCTAAAGAGAGAGGGAAACCGCCTGATCCGGGAATACGACGGGGAGAAGCTCTGGATCGAGCCCTGGGGCGGGAGCGCCCTGCGGGTGCGCTGCACGCGCTGCTATAAAATGGACGAATCCCAGGACTGGGCGCTGCTGCCCCGCGAGGGCGGGGAGGCGAAGATCACGATCGACGGCCAGGAGGCCGCCATCCAAAACGGCGGGATCACCGCCAAAATAGAAAAAAGCGGCAAGGTGCTCTTTTATAATCGTCAGGGCGGGCTGCTGCTGGAGGAATACCTGCGCACCGAGGAGGCCGTCGGGGGATTTAACAGCCTCTTAAAGGTGAAGGCGCGGGACCTGCGCCCGGTGATCGGCGGGGAATACTCCCTCACCATGCGCTTTGAGTCCAAGCGGGACGAGCGGCTCTACGGCATGGGCCAGTACCAGCAGAGCATCCTCAATCTGAAAGGGGCCACGCTGGAGCTCGCCCAGCGCAATTCCCAGGCGAGCGTGCCCTTCCTGCTGTCCGACTCGGGCTACGGCTTTCTGTGGAACAACCCGGCCATCGGGCGGGCGACCTTCGGCACCAACCTGACCGAATGGGAGGCGAAGAGCACCCAGCAGCTGGACTATTGGATCTGCGCGGGGGACGCCCCGGCCGAGATCGTCGAGCGCTACAGCGCCGCCACCGGCCGGCCACCCATGATGCCCGACTACGCCACTGGCTTCTGGCAGTGCAAGCTGCGCTACCAGACCCAGGAGGAGTTGCTGCAGGTGGCGCGGGAATATAAGCGCCGCGGCCTGCCGCTCTCGGTCATCGTAATCGACTACTTCCACTGGCCCAATCAGGGCACCTGGCAGTTCGACCGGGAATACTGGCCCGACCCGGAGGGGATGGTGCGCGAGCTGCGGGAGCTGGGAGTCGAGCTGATGGTCTCGGTCTGGCCGACGGTGGACTCCGAGAGCCCTAACTTTCCCCTCATGCTCGAGCGCGGGCTCCTGGCCCAGACCGACCGGGGAGTGCGCACCCAGATGCAGTTTTTGGGCAACGAGACCTTCTTCGACGCGACCAACCCCGAGGCGCGCGAGTTCGTCTGGAACGAATGCAAAAAGAACTACTATGACTACGGGATACGCTCCTTCTGGCTGGATGCGGCCGAACCGGAGTACTCCACCTATGACTTCGACCTCTACCGCTACAGCCTGGGCAGCAACCTCAAGGTGGGGAACATCTACCCCGCGCTGTACGCCAAGGCCTTTTACGATGGGCTGAGGCGCGAAGGCGAGGACCCCCTCATGCTCATACGCTGCGCCTGGGCCGGCTCCCAGCGCTACGGGACCCTGGTCTGGTCGGGGGACATCCACTCGAGCTTCGAGTCGATGCGGGACCAGTTCGCCGCGGGGCTAAGCATGTCCATCGCGGGAATCCCCTGGTGGACCACCGACATCGGCGGCTTCAACGGCGGGGACATCCACGACCCGTATTTCCATGAGGTGCTGGTGCGCTGGTTCCAATACGGCGCCTTCTGCCCGGTCATGCGCCTGCACGGCAGCCGCCTCCCCTGGAAGGAGCCGCTCAGCGACAAGGTGGGCGGGGGGATGTGCTCCTCGGGGGCCGAGAACGAAGTCTACAGCTTCGGCGGGCCGGTCTACGAAATCTGCAAGGACTATATGCAGCTGCGCGAACGCTTGCGTCCCTACGTCACCGGGCTGATGGCCGAGGCGCACAAAAAGGGCACCCCGCCCATGCGCCCGATGTTCTACGACTTCCCGCACCAGAAGGAGGCCTGGGAGACGGAGGACCAGTACATGTTCGGTCCCGACGTGCTGGTGGCCCCCGTAATGTACCACGGAATGCGGGAGCGGGGCGTCTGGCTCCCGGAAGGCCGGGAGTGGATCGATACCGCCACCGGCGAGCGCTTCGCGGGCGGTCAGCGGATCGTCTGTCAGGCGCCGATCGAGCGCATGCCGGTGTTCTGCTCAAACGAGGCGCTTTCAATTACAATTCGCGGCTCACACTGATGAAAGGAATGGTCGTATGAGCATGGACAAGCTGCTGTTGGGAATCGACGTGGGCACCTCGGGCACCAAGACGGTGCTCTGCGCAGGCGATGGGACGCTCCTCAGCTCCAAGACGGTGGATTATCCCCTGAGCCAGCCGCAAAACGGCTGGGCCGAGCAGGATCCCGAGGATTGGTGGCAGGCGGTTCTGAAGGGGATCCGCTGCGTACTGAAAAAGAGCGGAGAGGACCCCCGACGGATCGCCGCCGTCGGGCTGACCGGCCAGATGCACGGGCTCATCATGCTGGACCGCGACGGCGCGGTGCTGCGCCCGGCCATCCTCTGGTGCGACCAGCGCACCGAGCGCGAGTGCCGGCGCATGGAGGAGCTGGCGGGCCGGGAGAGGATCCTCGAAATCACCGGGAGCCCGGCCATGACCGGCTTCACCGCCTCCAAAATCCTTTGGGTCAAGGAGCACGAGCCCGCGCTCTACGCACGGTGCGCGCACATTCTGCTGCCCAAGGATTATATCCGCTACCGCCTGACGGGGGAGTTTGCCACCGACGTCAGCGACGCGTCGGGGATGCAGCTGCTGGACATCCGCACCCGCCGCTGGAGCAAAGAACTGCTCTCCATTTTCGACATCGACGCGTCGCTCCTGCCGGCCCTCTATGAGTCCGCGCAGGAGTCGGGCCGGGTCAGCCGTAAGGCCGCCGATGAGACCGGGCTTGTCCCGGGCGCGATTGTGGCGGGCGGGGCGGCGGACAACGCCGCCGCCGCCGTGAGCGCGGGGGTGGTCAAGGAGGGGAAAGCCTTTACCACCATTGGCTCCTCCGCCGTGATCTACGCCATCAGCGACCACGTCCGGGTGGACCCCAAGGGGCGGGTCCACGGGCTCTGCGCGGCGGCGCCGGGGAAATGGAGCGTCATGAGCTGCACCCAGGCGGCGGGGCTCTCCTTAAAGTGGCTGCGGGACACCTGCTGCGCGCCCGAAACCGAGCAGGCGCAGCGGGAGGGCGTGGACGTCTACACGCTCATGGACCGGCTGGCGGAGAAAATCCCGATCGGGGCGGGGAATCTTATTTACCTGCCCTATCTGATGGGGGAGCGCTCGCCCCATCCCGACCCGCACTGCCGGGGCGTGTTCTTCGGGCTAAGCGCCATGCACACGAGGGCCCACCTGATTCGGGCGGTGATGGAGGGGGTGGCCTTCTCCCAGCTCTCCTGCCTGGATGTGCTGCGGGAGCTAGAGCTCCCCGTCGGGGAGATGACCGTCTGCGGCGGCGGGGCGAAGAGCCTCCTGTGGCGGGGGATGCTCACCGACCTGTACGGCTGCCCCACCGACATTTCCCTCTCGGACCAGGGGGCCGCCTGGGGCGCGGCGCTCCTCGCCGCAGTGAGCGCCGGGCTGTACCAGTCGGTGGAGCAGGCGGTGGCGGCGACGGCCCGGCCCGGCCATTCCCTCTCGCCGGACCGGGCGCGGCACGCGCGCTATCTGCCCTATTACCAGCTCTACCTGAAGCTCTACGACCAGCTCGGCGGCAGCTTCAAAGCCCTGGCCGGGATCGAAGAATAAAAGGGAAGCCCGTGCGGGTGCTATGCACCCGCACGGGCTTTTTGTTTTCGGGGCGCACCCGGCCCAAACCGCTAAAACCAGATTGCCTTCACAATCAGCCATAGGAATAAAAACCATATGGCAAGGATGGGGACGGCAAAGTACCACTTCTTCGGTTTCCCGTTTTCCCACAGATGCTCCGCCCGCGCGCGGCTGCGCTCCCAGACCCGGCCGGGAATCAGCCGGACCGTCAGCGCCACCAATGCCGGCAGCAAAATGACGTCGTCCAGATAGCCCAGGATTGGGATGAAATCCGGGATCAGGTCGATGGGGGAGAGGGCGTATCCCACTGTGACGGCCGCCATGACCTTGGCGAGCACCGGCGTCTCCCGGTCCCGCAAGGCCAAAAACACGGCGGGTATATCCCTTTTCAGCTTTCCCGCCCGCTCTCTTAAATTGCCCATACCGCCCGCTCCATTCTTATCAGTTGAAATAGCGACGATTCCACAGTCTTAGGTGTGCAAACGCGCCCCCCACTTCTTGTGGGGGGCGCGTTTGGGAGCGGCGGCTTGCCGCTGGCGCGCCTAAGGGGATTCGAACCTCCGACCTACCGCTTAGGAGGCGGTCGCTCTATCCTGCTGAGCTATAGGCGCATAGGAGCGCTCCTAAAAGCGCTCAATTATTGTACAACAGTTTGCCGGCCCTGTCAACCGGACTAGTAGCCGACGATGGTCAGCTCTCCGAAGCCGGGCTTTGCCAGGAAGGAGCGCACCTGTCCCTCATCGCCCAGATCGAACGGGGAACAGGGGAAAAGGCAGCCGAAGTGGTCCCGCCCCGTCTTCCCCCCGTGCAGGGATTTAAAGACGTTGCCGCGCATCGTCATGCCCACCGCCGGCGTGCGGCCGAGCCGGTTGGAGAGCGGCGCCAGAGGCAGCGCGAGGTCCGCGCCCCAGTAGATCCCCTGCAAATCCTCCGAACCGATCTCCTGCGCCTTCGCGCCGAGGCCGCCCCCGCCCAGCTCCTCGAGCCGCCCGCCGGGGAAGCAGGAGAGCAGCACGCCCCCCTCGAGCGCGACGCTCAGGCGGCTTTGGGGGTCGGGGCCCACCTCAAAGGCCATCAGCCGCACGAAGAGGGCTTTTTCTCCCAGCGCGAACTGCGCCTGGGCGAAGGGGCGGAAGTCCCGCTTCTCGCCCGGATAGTCGAGCAACTTGGCGATGGGCAGCGCATCGAAATCGGGCGCGCTACCCACCCGGTTGATATAAACGGTCATGCCGTTGCCTCCCTTGTCAGTCTAATCCTGGTCCGGGTGGTTCTTGCGCCAGGCAAGATAGCTCTCCAGAATCAGGGTGGCGGCCACCTCGTCGATGACCTCCTTGCGCTTCCTGCCCCGGGTATCGGTCTCGTTGAGGATGTTATGCGCCGACACGGTGGTCGAGCGCTCATCCCACAGCACCACCGGGATTTCCACCCGCGCGCGCAGCGCCTCGGCGAAGCGCTCGCACTTCTCGGCGCGCTCGCCCACGGTGCCGTTCATGTTGACCGGGTAGCCCACCACGACCTTCTTCACATCGTATTCCTTGGTGGCGATCGCCACCTTATTTAGTATGCTCTCAAACACCCGGTCATGAATCACCCCGACCGGGGATGCCAAAAACTCGGTCCTATCGCACACCGCAAGCCCGGTACGCGCGTCCCCGAGGTCCACCGCCATGATTTTCATATCGTTCCTCCAAAAATGTGGTTTTTAAAAGCCGCGCGACGAGCCGCCGCCTCCGGAACTGCCCCCGCCGCCCGAACTCCTGCTCGAGCTCGAAGACCCGGACGAGCCGCCCCACGAGCCGCCTCCCCGGGAGGAGCGGGACGATCCCTTACAGACCTCTTTAAAATACTTGCGGATCCCGCCCGCCTTGATAATCCTGATCACCGTAATCACGGGCGGAAGGACAAATATCAGGCCGAAAACAAACGGAATAATCATACAGAGCAGATTGCTAAGTGACCAGTCCTTCGGCGCCTCGGGCAGCACCTCCACCCCGTCCGGCGGGGCGTAATCCCAGAAGGTGAGCAGGTCGGCCAAAGCCGTATCATAGACCGCCAGGAAGGTTTCGGCGGGCGTCTGCCCCTCGGGCGCTTTTTCCAGGCGCTGCTCGATAATATAGTCTGCCCGGCCGGCGCTGAGCATATGATAATCGATCACCTCGCCCATGGCCATCCCGCAATCGTTCTGCGCGGGGGAGTAAAAGAGGATCATGCTCTCCCCGTTCCCGCCGGCCTCCCGCGAGATCTTCTGCTCCTCATACAGCGCGTCGGCGCATTCCTGCGCGCTCTTCGAGCCGGTCTCGTCCGAGATCACGCAGGCGATCCTGATCCCGGTGTGGTCGTAGAGCGCCCCGCTGTAAGCGAGGACGTGCTCGCGCACCTCCCCGCTCAGGAGCTGCGCCTGGTCCAGCAGAAAGTCCTCGTCCCCATAGTAGCGCGGCTCCTCCGGCTCCGGCGGCGCGAAATCCTGGAGCCCCGCGCTCTGCGGCGGCTCAACCTCATATTCCCGGTAAACCTCGGCCAGCAGCGCCCGGTAAAGGGAATAGACGCCTCCGTCGAAGTCGTCCTCCCGCAGGGAGGGGACGGCATATTCGTCCATCAGCCGGCCGGTCTTCGCGTCGTTGAGCGCGCCCTCCAGCCCGTAGCCGACCTCGACCTTGATCTGGCGCTCGTTAGGCGCGAGCAGGATCAGCAGACCGTTGTTTTCTTCCTTATCCCCAATTCCCCAATCGTTGAACAGGTCGTTTGCATACTGCTCGACCGTCTCCCCCTCCAGCGAGGGGACGCTGACCACCGCGATCTGCGCGCCCGAGCAGGATTCCTGCAGCAGCTTCCCCTGCTCGACGTAGTACTCCTCATGCTCGGCGGAAAAGACGTCGGCAAAGTCGCCGGCATAAAACTCTCCGGGCGGCTTTTCGAGCGCCGAAACGCT
Organism: Provencibacterium massiliense; assembly: GCF_900169495.1. Classification (NCBI taxonomy): domain Bacteria; kingdom Bacillati; phylum Bacillota; class Clostridia; order Eubacteriales; family Oscillospiraceae; genus Provencibacterium; species Provencibacterium massiliense. The sequence goes on along the minus strand of NZ_FWCH01000012.1, from coordinate 1,975,493 downwards.
CACCAGCAGACAGGAAAGCAGCATGACACAGCCCGTTAACAGGGCGCCCCCCCGGCGCACGGTTAAGACCAGGGCTGCACGGTGCCGACGATTTCCCCTACGTCCGCAATCCCGTGCCCGCTAAGCCAGCTTTCCATTCCCTCGATGATCTTGACCGGGGCCATCGGGTCCGAAAACATCGCCGCGCCGACCTGCACGGCACTGGCCCCCGCCATCATCATCTCGATGGCGTCCTTTGCACTCGCGATCCCGCCCATCCCGACGACCGGGACCTTGACGGCGTTTGCCACCTGCCAGACCATGCGCACTGCCACCGGGAAGACGGCGGGACCCGACAGCCCGCCGACGTTGTTATAGAGCACTGGGCGGCGGCGCTCGATATCGATGCGCATCCCAAGCAGGGTGTTGATCAGCGAGATCCCGTTTGCGCCCTCGCTCTCGACCGCCTTCGCGATCGATACGATGTCGGTCACATTGGGGGAGAGCTTGACCAGCAGCGGCTGCCGCGCATGCCGCTTGACCGCCCTCACCACCCCGGCGGCCCCCTCGCAGCTCACCCCGAAGGCCACCCCGCCCTCCTTGACGTTGGGGCAGGAGATGTTGAGCTCGAGCAGGTCGACTTCGCTGTCCGCCAGTCGGGAGGCGATCTCGCAGTAATCCTCCACCGTGCTGCCCGCGATGTTGGCAATCAGCACGGTATCCTTGGTTTTGAGATAGGGGAGGTCGTCCCGCAAAAACGCGTCCACCCCGGGGTTTTGCAGCCCGACGCTGTTGAGCATCCCGGCGGGCGTCTCCGCAATGCGGGGCGGGGGATTGCCCAGCCGCTTCTTTGCGGTCATCCCCTTGAGCGAAATCCCGCCCAGGCGGGAAATGTCGTAAAAGCCCTCGTATTCCCGGCCGAATCCGAAGCAGCCGGAGGCCGTGATCACCGGGTTTTTCAAGGTCACCCCGGCAATATTCACCGAAAGGTTCGCCACTTCTGTTCCCCTCCTATTCAAAGACGACGCTCTGCGCCTCGAAGACCGGCCCGTCCTTGCAGACGTGGGCGTAGTTTTCCTGCCCGTCCTCTGCACGGGTCTTGCAGGCGCAGACGAGGCAGGCCCCGACGCCACAGCCCATGCGCTCCTCGAGCGAGAGCTGGCAGCGCACCGGATACCGCGCGCACAGCTCCTGGATGCCCTTCAGCATGGGCTTCGGCCCACAGGCGTAGACGATCTGCGGGCAAAACCCCTGCAGCGCCGCCTCCAGCGCGGGGAGCACCGTCCCCCGCACGCCCCAGCTCCCGTCGTCGGTGCAGACGACGGTGCCGCAGGCCGAGGCGAAGTCTTGGTCGAGGATGACGTTCTTGACGCTGCGGAAGCCTAAAATCGCCTGGCAGCGCTCGCCGTAGTGCCGTGCCACCTCGAGCAGCGGCGGGGTGCCGATCCCGCCGCCGACCACCACGGCGCGCGCGCCCGGGTCGAGCAGCTCAAAGCCGTGCCCGAGCGGGCCGAGGATGTCCATCCGATCCCCGGCCGCGAGGTGGGAGAGCTCCCTCGTCCCCTCGCCCCGCACCTCGAACACCAGACGCAATTCACCCGTCCCGCGGTCCAGCGCGCAGATCGAAATCGGCCGGCGCAGCGAACGCTCCCCGCAGCGGATATGTACGAACTGGCCCGGGGAGGCTTCTGCCACCAGCTCGGGGCAATGGATTTTATAATCGAACACCCCGGGGATAGGCTCCTGCCGGGAGACGATTTCAAATTCCCTGCAAATCAATTTTGACCCTCCTGAAAATCTCTTCGGTTGTTTTTACAGTATACCATACTTTTACAGTCCTGTCATCGGCACTTGCAAAGAAGCCCCGGATCGGGTATGATGTCCTTCGCGGGAAAATCCCATCTTCCCGCAGTCAGTCGAAACCTCCTGACTTAAAACAATACTAGGAAGGAAGAACACAAATGACAAGAAGCAAGACCAAGGCGATGGTGATCGCCTCCCTGATCGCGGCGTTCTACACCGCGCTGACCCTGGCGCTCGCGCCCATCAGCTACGGGCCGGTGCAGATGCGCCTGTCCGAGGCGCTGACCATCCTGCCCGCCTATTCCCCCACCGGGATCGTGGGAGTGACGCTCGGGTGTGCCGTCGCCAACCTCGTCGGGTTCCTGACAGGAGCCAACATCCTGGGGGCGCTGGACATCCTCTTCGGCACCCTGGCCACCCTGGTCGCGGCCATGCTCAGCTGGCTGCTGCGCAGGGTCCGCTTTCGGGGGCTGCCCATCCTGGCGCCGCTTCCGCCGGTGCTCATCAACGCGGCCGTCATCGGGGCGGAACTATATGTGGTGATGGGCGCGGGCAAAAACCTGGCCGTTTTCTGGACCCAAGCGCTGCTGGTCGGGCTCGGGCAGCTCGTGCCCTGCTATCTGCTGGGGCTGCTGCTCTTTTACACGCTCTCCCGCACCGGGCTCGACAAAAAGCTGTTTGATTAAGTTGCATTTAAAATGGGAGAAACCCCCTTGGGTTTCTCCCCTCGGGCCTCCAGTGGAGGCCCGATTCCCCTCTTCCGGGCTTTTGAACGAGCAGGACCTTGGAGACGCTGTCTCCAAACCTCTGCCAAAGGGTGCATGGCACCCTTTGGAAACCCTTGATAAAAGAAGCCGCCCGTCGGGAGCACGCATAAAAAGTTTACAGGCAGCAGATTCCATCTGCTGCCTGTAAACTTATAAAGGACGCACCCTTCTGAAATCACACATATGGAAGGATTGGAAGCACAGCTTTCAATCCTTTGAGAGGGGTGCAGCGCCAGCCTCCGCGCTGAAGAAAACAGGCGCGCCCCTTCCGGGAGCACTCATATGGAAGTATTGAAAGCTCTGCTTTCAATACTTTGAGAAGGGCGCAGCGTCAACCCGCGCCTTGAAGAAAAAGGAGTGCGCCCTTTGAGCGGGTGGCTTCTCTTTTTAGAAATATTCCACATCCACGCGTTTTCCCGTTTTCTCAAGCTCGGCGGCCAGCTCCTTGATCAAATTGAGCTTTAGCCCCAGCGAGACCGGCATGCCGGGATTCTGGTGCGCCGGGTTGAGCGCGCGGCCCACCAGGAAGTGCACCTCGGTGCTCTCCTCGAGCAGCACCCGGGCCAGCAGGGTGGCGCCGTCCTTCTTATTGAGGGTGAAGGTGTCCAGCGAGGCCTCATCCTTGCTGTCGGTCAGGTTCTTGATCAGCTCCAGCGCCTTGCCGATGGTGAGCACCCCCTCGGTCACCAGGTCCACCCCGGCGATCTTGGCGGTGGGGGGGATGGCGGGGTTCTCGTAGTCGATGGATACCTGCACCTCCCGGCCCGTCACCTTCGAGACGATCTGCGAGGTGGTGCCCCCGCAGACCACCTTGACCCCCTTGGAGTACATCAGCTTGTGGACCACCGTCTCGTCGAGGTCGGCGTTCATCGGCGGGCCGACCATCACGGTCGCCGGCCGGCTGGGCTTCAGGCGCAGGCAGCAGGCGGTCGAGTCGTCCCCCGGCTGTTCCATATACAGGGTGTTGACCGCCGAGAGGAGCTTGCGGGTGAGCATAAGGGGCGAAATGTCGGGGGTGATGTTCTCCTTGACATACCCCACGATGTTGTCGTACTGCCACCCGAGGTCGAGCAGCCGCCCGACCCCCGCGTGGACCACCCCGTCCGAGAAGGTGACCAGCATGTCGCCCTCCCCGGCCTGAAAGCGGCTGACATAGATCGTCTTGCCGTCCATCTCCAGGGTCTCGCGCGGGATGTCGCAGACCTTGTTGTCCTTAAAGTATACGCAAAGGGGATTGTCGAACTCGGCGATATAGACCCACCCGTCGTTCTTCACCTTGACGATGGTGAAGGTGGAATAGGCCACCCCCCGCTCGGAGCAGACCGGCAGGGTGCTGGCCATGGTCTCCACCACATCCCCCAGCTTGCCGCCCTCGGAAAACATGGTGGAGATGATCTTGCTGGTCATGGTGGAGAGGATATTCGCCTTCACCCCGCTGCCCAGTCCGTCGGCGAGCACCGCCATGGTATAGTCCTCGCCGCGCACGATCTCCACCTTGTCCCCGCACAGCTCCTCGCCGTAGTGGTTGAGGCTCTCCCAATAGGCGTCTACAAACAGGTTCATCGCGATTCCTCCGATTGGGCCTCGGTCATCGAGCGCTTGAGGTTGGTCAGCGCGACCTTGGTCTCGGCGGTCGTCTCGCCGAGGAGGCTTGCGATCTCCTGCGCCACGCGCATCTGCTTGTCGATGACCTTCTGCGCGGTTTCGACGGTGTGGTGGCGCATCTCCTCGAGCTTCTGCGCCTGGTGCTGCTGCTCGGAGATGTCCTTGACAAAGGCCAGGTACATGCGGTGCTCCTTTATGTAGACGATCGACTTTTCCACGCTGCGCCCGAGCTCGTCGAGATAGACCTTCTTTTCGATCGGCCGCTCGCTCTCTCGCGCCTGCTCGAAGCCGTCCTCGCCGTAGAAGGCGGCCATGAAGGTGCCCAGCACGTCGGCGCGCTTGACGCCGTAGATCTCCTCGGCGCGCGGGTTGAGCTCGATGACGTTCATCTCCTCGTCAAAGGCGATGATCGCGTTGGGGCTGTGCTCGATGACCATACTCGAAATATTCTCGGCGCGCTGGCGCAGGTAGGGCATGCACATGCTGACGTCGGCCTTGCCGCGCAGCACCGCAATCGCCTTGTCCCGGCAGGTGGGATAGCCGCAGGAGGAGCAGTTGAGCTCGTCCTCGGGCCCGAACTTGCCGATACTTTCCAGCACCCGGCGGATATCCTCCTCGCTGATTTCCTCGTATTGGGGCGCGCGGTTCTGGAAGACCCGCGGATAGGTGCTCTGCATTTCGGCGCTGCCCGCCACATGGCGGTCCTGCGCCTGATCCCGCTCGGTGAGCAGCGCCTCGCAGAGGGTGGCGTTGCGGTGATGCATGCGCAGCAGCGGGCCGCCCATGCAGCCGCCCGGGCAGAGGTTCATTTCGATAAAGAGCCCCTCGGGCTGCTCATCCCGGATCGAATCGAGCAGGGCGATACACTTCTCCGGCCCGTCCACCGCGATGGGCGTATACCCCGCGGTATCCTCGGGCGCCATCGTTTTTAAAATCCCGGTCGGCTTCGGATAAAGCCGCGCCACCGGGCTTTTGACGCCCACGGCTTCGGGGTCCTCCTCGCCGAGCTCGATTCCTTCCTCCTCGAGCCAGCGCCCGAGCGCCTCGAAGGTCAAAGCAAAGTTGACCATCCCGCCCGCGAGCGGGTCGTCCGACTCCTCCATCTTGGAGAGGCAGGGCCCGGCGAAGACCACCTTGATGTCCCCGTAGCTCTCCCGCATGAGCTTGGCGTGCGCCATCATCGGCGAGGAGACCGGGGCGAGGAGCTTGATGAGCTCCGGGTAGTGCCGCTCGACGAGCATCACGGCCGACGGGCAGGCGGTGGCGATAATGTTTTTCATCTGCCCCTGGCGCATGAGTTCGCCATAGCTGCGCGAGCACTCGGCCGCGCCGATGGCGGTCTCCTCCACCCCGCAAAAGCCGAGACGCTTGAGGGCGGCCGACACGGCGGAAAAGCTCTTGCCGCGAAACCAGCTCACCCAGGAGGGGGCCAGCGAAAGGTAGACCGGCTTGTCGCCGCCCACCAGCTGCCTCACCTGCGAAAGGTCGTCGCGCAGGATCCTGGCGTTCTGCGGGCAGCACTCGACGCACCTGCCGCACAGCACGCACTCGCCCGGGATGACCTGGGCCTTGTTGTCCTTGAATTCGATCGCCTTGACCGGGCACTCCCGGATGCATTTATAACAGCTCTGGCAATTTTTCGTGTTGAGCTTGATAATACTGCTGCTCATTTACGCGTCCTCCCCGTCGTTTTTCTTGGCCAGCGGGTAGATGTGCTGGTAAAACACATCCTGCGCGTTGGCAAAGCCCACATTCTGCACCGGCTCGCCGTTCACCGTGATCGAAATCCCCTGAAGGCACTGCCCCATGCAGAAGGAGGCCTTGAGCGCCACCTCGTCCTTCAGATCGTTTTTCTTGATCAGCTCCTCAAAGGTCTTGATCACCTGATAAGACCCCTTCATATGGCAGGAACTGCCCACGCACACCTTTACCTCCACCATTTGTCCGGTCCCTCCTGAACATGATTGTTAATAGTTTCACATTCTATTCCCATTGTACCGCATCCTTCGCCGCAGCGCAAGCCTTGGGGCGGACTTTTTGCAGGAAATCTTTCAAATTTTTCCCTTTTCCGGCCCGGCGCTTTGCGGCCGCGGCATAAACCTTACCCGGCTGTCCAAACTACCGGGGCGGCATACCTTTGGCCCCAGTATAACGGAAAGAAGGCGTGAAGGCAACCGGAGCTTTTCAATACCGAGAAAAAACCAGAAATGGACGGGATTTCATTTGACAGGCCCGCCGGGCTTTTAGTATAATAAGGTTAACAATACGGTGCGCAGCCAACCGGTGCATAAGGGGCGCTTTTCCCGGTATTTTACACGGGGAGGGGCCTTGACTTTGTATGGGGCCGGGGATATAATAGGAACTGATTGTTAAATAAATAACAACCTTCCGATCAGCTCCTGCCGCCAGGGACCGGGCGGCCACAAATCAAGCAGAGGGGCAAAGTTTGAAAGCTTGGTCTTTTAAACTTATGGTTTTTGCGCCTGGACGACGCCCGCCATTTCCTCCTTGCCGGCGGCGCAAATTCCCGAGAAAGGAATGGTCATAAGCATGAAAAAGGTTAACGTCGAGGTCTGCGTCTGCACACAGTGCGTGCTCAACGGGGCCATGCACATCATCGAGTCGATCGAGAGCCTCAAGAAGCTCAAGGTCCAGCTCAGGCTCAACACCCAGGTCAACATCACGACCTGCACCAACCTCGTCGAGGGCACCCATCCGGATATTTCCCCGGTGGTGCGGATCAACGGCGACCTGATCGAGAACGCCGACAGCGAAACGGTCATGGAGAGGATTATTGCAATGGGGCTCCCGGCAAAGAGCTGAGGGCCGGCTATTTTTTGTAGAAATGGGGTTTCATAGTTGAAAGGCATTTATACTCCCGTAACCAAGATCCGCCGCCAGATCTTCCAGGAGATCGCAAAGCTGGCGTTCGAGGGCGGAGACTATTCCCGCATCGAGGATATCCCCTATAAGATTATCCCGGGCGAGATCGCGACCTATCGCGACAGCGTCTTCAAGGAGCGGGCCATCGTCGGCGAACGGCTGCGCCTGGCCTGCGGGCTGGACGTGCGCCCCGCGGACAAGCATGCGCCCATCTCCCAGGGGATCGAGGAGAGCGCCATCGACGAGCTGGTCTACGAGCCGCCGCTGGTCAACGTGATCCCCTTCGCGTGCGAGGCCTGCCCGCCCAAGCAGTACTACGTCACCGACAACTGCCGCGGGTGCCTCGCGCACCCCTGTGTGAGCGTCTGCCCGGTCAAGGCGGTGTCTCTCAAGGACGGCAAGAGCCACATCGACAAGGACAAATGTATCAAATGCGGGCGCTGCGCGGAAAGCTGCCCCTACAACGCGATTGTTAAATTCGAGCGCCCCTGCGCCGCCTCCTGCGGGGTGGACGCCATCGAAAGCGACTACCTCGGACGGGCCAAGATCAACTACGACAAGTGCGTTTCCTGTGGACAGTGCCTGGTCAACTGCCCCTTCTCCGCCATTGCGGACAAGTCCCAGATTTTCCAGCTGGTCCACGCCCTCAAGGAGGGGAAGGAAATTATTGCCGAGATCGCGCCCTCCTTCGTCGGGCAGTTCGGCCCGCTCGCCACGCCCCAGCGGGTGAAGGACGCGCTCATCCAGCTCGGCTTTTCGGACGTCTATGAGGTGGCCATCGGCGCTGACCTCGGCGCGATCGCCGAGGCGGAGCACTACGTGCACGGGCTTTCCGAGGAGCAGCCCTTCATGGCGACCTCCTGCTGCCCGTCCTGGTCGGTGATGGCCAAGAAGTTTTTCCCCGAGATTGCGCACTGCGTCTCGACCGAGCTGACCCCGATGGTCGCCACTGCCCGGATCATCAAGAAGGAGCACCCGAACGCGCGGGTGGTCTTCATCGGGCCCTGCGCCTCCAAGAAGCTGGAGGCCCTGCGCCGCACGGTGCGCAGCGACGTGGACTTCGTCATCACCTACGAGGAGCTGATGGGCATCTTCGCCGCCAAGGAGATCGACTTCGGCCAGATCGAGGACGCGCCCGAGATGGAGGACGCTACCGGCGGCGGGCGCGGCTACGGCGTTGCCGGCGGGGTCGCCGGCGCGATCGAGGCGGTCATCCGCGAGCGCTACCCGGACGTCGAGGTCAAGATCGACCGGGCCGAGGGGCTCTTTGACTGCCGCAAGATGCTCACCCTCGCCAAGGCGGGCAAGCGCAAGGGCTACATCCTCGAGGGGATGGCCTGCCCGGGCGGATGCATCGGCGGCGCAGGCACCATCGAGCCGATCAAGAAGGCTGCCGCCGCGGTCAAGAAGTTTGCGGACGAGGCCGAGCACCATGTTGCGACGGGGAGCGACTATATCGGCGAGCTGCCCGAGGAGCACGAGCATAAATAGAATAGATGATTTAAGGGCCCGGGGAAGTTCCCCGGGCCCTTTTTGTTTCCTGAAATGGCGGCTTTGCCGCCATGGGGAAACCCCTTGATAGGGTTTCCCCACGTGCCAACGTTCCACTGGAACGTCGTCACTCCCCTTCCTGATCTGGGGGAGGATTCCGTCACGGCGATTGTAGCAAACCGGAAAAGGCCGCGGGCTCTGCCCGCACCCGCCAAAGGACTTAGCCCTTTGGAAACCAGAAATTAAACCGAAAGGGAGCCCAACACCTTAAAAGGCGTCTGAAGAAACGACTGAGCTTTTCGAAACGAAAAGCTTTTTCCCAGCCCGTGAGGCGCACCGCTCGCAAAGCGAGCCTGCATTTTTGGTCGGGCGCCAAGGAGGCGTCGCCCCCTTGGATTCCTAAATCTTACAGCTTATACTTGTTCTCGTTCTTCTGCCCCATTAGCTTGACCATAACCGCCTTCTGGGCGTGCAGGCGGTTTTCCGCCTCCTCAAAAATCTCGCTGGCGTGCGCCTCGAACACCTTGGCGCTGATCTCCTCCTCCCGGTGTGCGGGCAGGCAGTGCAGCACCATCGTACCCGGCGCGGCGGCTGCAACCATCTCGTCATTGATCTGCCAGCCGGCGAAGGCCTTTCTGCGCTTTTCGGCCTCGCCCTCCTGGCCCATCGAGGCCCAGACGTCGGTCACCAGCACGTCGGCCCCGGCCGCCGCCCGCAGCACCTGGTCGGTCAGCAGGAAGCGCTCCCCATACCCCGCCGCGAAATCGAGCACCGCCTTGTCCGGCTCGTAGCCCTTCGGGCAGGCGGCCGCCATCGACATGCCGGTCTTGAGCGCGCCCACGATCAGGGAATTGCACATGTTGTTCCCGTCCCCGACGTAGCACATCTTGAGCCCCTTGAGGCCGCCCCGAAACTCCCGGATGGTCATCAGGTCGGCCAGCACCTGGCAGGGGTGGCAGAAGTCGGTCAGCCCGTTGATGATCGGGATCGAGCCGTGCTGCGCCAGGCTCTCCACCTCGGACTGCGCGAAGGTGCGGATCATGATCCCGTCGAGGTACCGCGAGAGGACCCGGGCGGTGTCCTGCACCGCCTCGCCCCGCCCGATCTGCATATCGTTGGCGCTCAGAAAGAGCGCCTTGCCGCCGAGCTGGTACATCCCCACCTCGAACGAGACCCGCGTGCGGGTCGAGGCCTTCTGGAAGATCATTCCCAGCGACTTGCCCGCCAGGATGGGGTGCGGGATGTCGTGGTGGTGCTCATATTTGAGCTGGTCGGCGATCGAGAGCAGCTCTTCGATCTCCTCGCCGCTGAGGTCCAGCAGCTTTAAAAGATGTTTCATGACGATACCCTCCAATCAGTAAAGCATGGTGCCGATGCCCTCGTCCGAGAACATCTCGATCAGGATGGAATGGGGGATCCGCCCGTCGATGATGAAGGTTTTCTTCACCCCGCGGCGCACCGCCTCCACGCAGTACTCCACCTTGGAGCGCATGCCATCCGTCACCGTGCCCGAGCGCAGCAGCGAAGGCACCGCGCTGACCTGAATGGCCGAGATGAGGGAGCTCTCGTCCGTTTTGTCTTTGAGCACCCCGCGCGCCTGGGAGAGCATGATCAGGTTCTCGGCGTGCAGGCAGCTGGCCACCGCCGAGGCCGCCGCATCCGGGTTGAGCGCGCAGGCGCCGCCGTCCGCGCCGCGGCCCACCGCGGCCACCACCGGGATATACCCGCTCCCGATGAGATCGAGAAGGATGGACGGGTCGATCCTGGCCACCCGGCCCTCCTCTCCGTTTTGCTCGACCTGGATCATCCCGCCGTCGATTCCGCAAAGGCCGATGGCCCGGCCGCCCTGGGCTTGCAGGCTCGCCACCAGGCTCTTGTTGTCCTGACCCATCGTCTCGGGCAGGCTGGCCCCGCCGTGCACCAGCACCGCGTGGATTCCGACAGCACCGAGCAGCACGATGTCGCTCATCACCGCCTCGTACACCCCGCCCTGCTGCAGTGCCGGGTCGTACTGGATGACCACCGTCTTGTCAAAATACTTCTGCATGTAGGGCAGCGCCTGGGTCAGCACCAGCGCCTTGTCCGCATTGGATAAATTCATAACCGTTCCTCCATTCTCATTAAAACCCGGCGATCACGTCGCACAGGATATCGCTCGCTCTCGTCAGTTCCCCGCCGGTGATGACCAGCGGCGGCAGCAGGCGCAGCCGCTCGTGCGCCGTCAGGGGGATCACGCCCTTGGCGATCGCGGCCTTGACCACCTCGGCGGGGGAAATCCCCTCCCGCAGCGCCACCCCCAGCATGAGGCCGCGGCCGCTGACCTCCCGGACGTTCGGAGTCGCCAGGAGCCGGCCTCGCAGGTAGTCGCCCTTTTTCTCCACTTCCGCGAGAAACCCGTCATCCAGCCGGCGCAGCACCTCGCAGGCGCCCGCGCAGACGGCGGGGTTCCCGCCGAAGGTGCTGCCGTGGTCCCCGGCTTGAAGCGTCCCGGCGGCGCGCTCCCCGAAGAGCGCCGCCCCGATGGGCAGCCCCCCGCCAAGGCCCTTGGCCAAGGTCACAATGTCGGGGCGCACGCCGCTGTGCTCGCAGCCCAGCAGCTTACCCGTGCGCCCGATCCCGGTCTGCACCTCGTCGGCGATCAGCAGGATGTCCTGCTCCCTGCACACTGCGGCGAGTTTTTGCAGGTAGCCGTGGTCCAGCTCGACCACCCCGCCCTCGCCCTGGATGGGCTCGAACAGCAGCGCGCAGACGTCGCCGCGCAGCGCCGCCAGCGTGCCGGCGAGGTCGTTGGCCGGCGCATAGCGGAACCCTTCGGGGAAGGGGTCAAAATACCGGTGGAACGCGTCCTGCCCGGTGGCCGACAGGGTCGCCATGGTCCGCCCATGGAAGGAGTTTTGCAGCGTCACGATGACGTGCCGTCCCGCACCGTAGCGCGTGAAGCTGTATTTGCGCGCGGCCTTGATCGCGCACTCGTTGGCCTCGGCCCCGGAGTTGCAGAAGAAGGCCTTTTCCTGTCCCGTGCGCGTGCAGAGCTCCTCGGCGAGCCGTGCGCAGGGGGCGGTGTAGTAGAGATTGGAGGTGTGTGCGAGCTTTTTCAGCTGCCCGGTGACCGCCTGGAGCCACCCCTCGTCGGCGTGGCCGAGGGCGTTCACCCCAATCCCGCTGCCAAGGTCGATGTACTCCCTGCCGTTTTCGTCCCAGACCAAGGCCCCCTTGCCGTGATCCAGCAGCAGGTCCTGCCGGGCGTAGGTGTTTTCCACATACTGCCGGTCAAGCTGTTTATCATCCATCCTTCACCACTCCTTTTCAGTGGAACAGGGTGCCGATCCCCTTGTCGGAGAAGAGCTCGATCAAAATCGAATGGGGGATCCGCCCGTCGATGATGACGGTGTGCCCCACCCCCTCGCGCACCGCCGTAGCGCAGCATTCGCACTTGGGGATCATGCCCCCACTGACGATTCCCTGTTCGATGAGCGCGGGCAGGCTTGCAATCCCGACATCCGCGATCAGGGTGCTCTCATCCCCGGGATTTTTCAGCAGCCCCCGCACGTCGGTCATCAGGATCAGGTTCTCCGCTCCCAGGCTCCCGGCCAGGGCCGCTGCCGCGGTGTCGGCGTTGATGTTATAGACGTTCCCCTCCCGGTCGGTCCCCACGGTGGCGATCACCGGGATGTAACCGCTGTGCAGCGCATCCTCCACCACGGCGGTGTTGACCGCCGCGATCTCCCCGACGAAGCCGAGGTCGGTATCCGACTGCTTTTTCCGCGCCTCGAAGAGGCCGCCGTCCATCCCGCAGAGCCCCACCGCGCGGCCCCCGTGCCGCCCGATGGCGGCGACCAGGTCCTTACTGAGCTTTCCGGCCAGCACCATCTGGGCGACCTCGGCGGTCTCCCGGTCGGTGTAGCGCAGCCCGCCCACAAAGCGGGATTCCTTGCCCATTCTTTGCAGGGTCGCGGTGATCTCGGGCCCGCCGCCGTGCACCAGCACCACCCGCACCCCGACGGCGGCGAGCAGCACGGCGTCGCACATCACGGCGCTTTTCAGCTCCTCGTCGATCATCGCGTTCCCGCCGTATTTGATGACCACGGTCTTGCCGTCGTATTTCTGGATATAGGGCAGCGCCTGGGTCAGCACCCGCGCCATATCCGCATTGGAAAGCTCCATCACAATCCCATCCCTATCTATGGCGTGAAAGGGTCCTTTCACGCTCCTTAAGTCCGGTAGTCCCCGTTGATCTTCACATAGTCATAGCTCAGATCACACCCGTAGGCGGTGGCGGCGGCGCCGCCCTCTCCCATCTCGATTTCGACGGTGACCTCGTCCTCCTTGAGGACCGCCAGCGCCTCGTCCTCCGAGAAGGGCAGACCCGCGCCGTTTTGGCAGACTTGTACCCGCCCCGCCCTGGAGGCGAGCCAGACGGCGATATGCTCCACCGAAAACTCGGCGTCGGTATAGCCGATGGCGCAGAGAATCCTGCCCCAGTTGGCGTCGCACCCGAAGACGGCACACTTGAAGAGGGTGGACTTGACGACCGATTTGGCGATTTTTTTGGCGGTCTCCCCGCCGTTTGCCCCGCGCACCGTGCAGGTGAGCAGCTTGGTCGCCCCCTCGCCGTCCTTGGCGATCTGGCGGCAGAGCGCGGTGTTGAGCGCGTGCAGCGCCGCGCAGAAGGCGTCAAAGTCGTCCCCCTCGGCGGTGATTGGCGCGTTGCCCGCCGCGCCGTTTGCCAGCAGCGTCACCATATCGTTGGTCGAGGTGTCCCCGTCTATGCTCACCATGTTGTAGGTGTCCTGCACGCTGCCGAGCAGCGCCTTCTGCAGCAACCCGGGGGAGATGGCCGCGTCGGTGGTCAGGAAGGCGAGCATGGTGCAAAGGTCTGGCTCGATCATCCCGCTGCCCTTGCACATCCCGCCCAGATGGCAGGTTTTGCCCCCGAGGGTGAATTCCACCGCTGCCTCTTTCGGGTGGGTGTCGGTGGTCATGATGGCCTGCGCCGCCTCATTGGCGGCGCTCTCCCCGGCGCAAAGGCTCCGCGCCAGCCCCGGCAGGGCCGCCTCGATCGGTCTAATTGGCAGCGGCTGCCCGATCACCCCGGTGGAGGCGACGATCACGTCGTCCTCCGGGATATGCAGCGCCGCAGCCGCGGCTTTGCACATCGCGTTTGCCTTCTCGACCCCGTCGGCGTTGCAGGTGTTGGCGTTGCCGCTGTTGCAGACCACCGCGCGGGCAAAGCCGTTTTGCAGGTGCCGGCGGGTCACGGTGATCGGCGCGCCGAAGACCTTGTTGCGGGTATAGCAGGCGGCGGCCGCGCAGGGGAGATCGCTACAGAGCAGCATGAGGTCCCGCTTGCTGGCGTTTTTGCGTATCCCGCAGTGGACCCCCGCGGCCTGAAACCCCAAGGCGGCACAGACGCCGCCGGGTATCATTTTGATTTCCATGTCCGTCTCCTCCTATCAGATTGCGGGCGGCACGAACAGCAGCCCCGCAGTCTCGTCGAGCCCCAGCGCGATGTTCATGTTCTGCACCGCCTGGCCCGCCGCGCCCTTGACCATGTTGTCGATGGCGGACACGACGATCAGCCGGCCGGTGTGCGCGTCCAGATGCAGCGAGATATCGCAATAGTTCGAGCAGCACACGTTTCGCAGATTGGAAACCTCCCCCTCGGGCAGCACCCGCACGAAGGGGGCGGACTCGTAGAAATCGAGGTACCGCTGCCGCACCTCGGGCAGGGAGGCCCAGCCCTTTAATTTCGCATAGATGGTCGAGACGATCCCGCGGCTGACGGGCAGCAGGTGGGGCACAAAGGTCACCGCCACCGGCTCCCCGGCAAGGATGGATAGGGTCTGCTCGATCTCGGGGGTGTGCCGGTGGCAGGCCACCTTGTAAGGGGCGAAGCCCTCGTTGCACTCGCAAAAGTGGGTGGTCTGGCTGAGCCCCCGCCCGGCGCCGGTGGCGCCGGACTTCGCGTCGATGATCAGGTCTTCGCTCCCGATCAACCCGCCTTTCAGCGCCGGGGCCAGCCCCAGCGCCACGCTGGTGGGATAGCAGCCGGGATTCCCGAGCAGTCTCGCCCCCTCGATCTCCTCCCGGAACAGCTCGGGCAGGGCATAGACCGCCTGTCCATGGAGCTCCGGGTCCTCATACTTCTTTTGGTACCAGCTCTCGTAGGTATCCGGGTCGTGCAGCCGAAAGTCGGCCCCCAGGTCGATAAAGAGCGCGCCCGCCTGCAGGCATTTCCTGGCAATCGGCTCGCTGAGACCGGCGGGGAGGGAGGCGAAGACCACGTCTGCCCCGTCGATCGCCTCGTCCTCGCTCACCAGCTTTTGGTCGCACAGCCCGCGCAGGGCGGGATACACCTCGCTGACCGCCTTCCCCGTAAAGCTGACTGAGGAGAGCCGATGGATATTTGCCTGCGGGTGGGTGAGCAGGATCCGGCAGAGCTCGACCCCGGCGTAGCCGGTCGCCCCGATGACGGATGCCTTTAGCATCTCTCTTCCTCCAGCTGGGCCTTGATCCAGTCGAGCTGATGCTCGACCTGCTCCCTGGCCGGGCCCCCGAGCACCTTACGCCCGTTGACGCAGTTCATCAGATCAATCGCCTCGTAGACCCCCTCCTCGAAGAGCGGATGCATGGCCTGATACTCCTCGAGGCTCAACGTCTCGAGGGTCTTGCCCTGCTCAATGCAGGACGCGACCAGCTGTCCGGTCACCTTGTAGGCGTCCCTAAAGGGGAGGCCCCGTTTCACCAGATAGTCGGCGCAGTCGGTGGCGTTGATGAAGCCCTTCGCCGCGGCGGCGCGCATGTTGTCGCCCAGCACTGTCATGGTTTCCACCATCGGGGTGAAGGCCGCCAGCGCCATCTTCACGGTGTCCAGCGCGTCGAAGACGGCCTCCTTGTCCTCCTGCATGTCCTTGTTGTAGGCGAGCGCTGTGCCCTTTAACATGGTCAGCAGGGTGATCAGGTCCCCGAAGACCCGCCCGGTCTTGCCGCGCACCAGCTCGGCGATGTCCGGGTTCTTTTTCTGGGGCATGATGGACGAGCCGGTGGCGAAGCGGTCGCTCAGCTCGACGAATTTAAACTCCCACGAGCACCAGAGGATGATCTCCTCGCAGCAGCGGGAGAGATGGGTCATGATCAGCGAGATGGCGCAGCAGAGCTCCACGCAGTAGTCCCGGTCGGACACCCCGTCCAAAGAGTTCATCATCGGGCCGCGAAAGCCCAGCAGCTCGGCGGTGCGCTCCCGGTCGATCGGGTAGGTGGTCCCGGCCAGCGCCCCGCACCCGAGCGGGCAAACATTCATCCGCTCCCCGGCGTCGCGCAGCCGCCCGAGGTCGCGCAGGAGCATCTGCGCCCAGGCCAGGAGGTGGTGCGCGAAGGTGACCGGCTGCGCGCGCTGCAGGTGGGTGTAGCCGGGCAGGATGGTGTCGAGGTTCTCCCCGGCCTTTTTGCAGAGCACCCCGATGAGCTCACGCAGCTGCCCCTCCAGGGCCGTGATCTCGTCGCGCAGATAGAGGCGCAGGTCCACCGCCACCTGGTCGTTGCGGCTGCGCGCGGTGTGCAGCCGCTTGCCCGCGTCGCCGATCCGCGCGGTGAGCTCGGCCTCGATGAACATGTGGATGTCCTCGGCCTCGGGGTCGAACGGCAGCTTTCCGCTCTCGATGTCATGAAGGATCCCCTCGAGCCCCTCAATGATCGCCTCGCTGTCCTCCTTTGCAATCACCCCGCACTCGGCGAGCATGGTCGCGTGGGCGATCGACCCGCCGATGTCCTGCCGGTACATCCGGCAGTCGAACGAGATGGAGGAATTGAAGTCGTCCAGCCTCTTGTCCGACTGCTCCGAAAACCTGCCTGCCCATAGCTTCATTGGTGTTCCCTCCGTTTAAGAAAGGCGTCGGGCCGCATCTGCATGCGGCCCGACAGCCGGGTTTTGATCGTTTCCCTTATTTGCCGCGCTTCTCATCGAGCAGCGCCTTGACCTTGATGGGCAGCCCGAACAGGTTGATGAAGCCCTGGGAATCCATCTGGTCGTAGACGTTGTCCTCGCCGAAGGTCGCGACCTCCTCCGAATAGAGGGAGTAGGGCGAGGTCATCCCCGCGCCGATGATGTTGCCCTTGTAGAGCTTGAGCTTGACGTCGCCCGTCACCGTCTTCTGGGTGCTCTCCACGAAAGCGGACAGCGCCTCCCGCAGCGGGGTGTACCACTGGCCGTTGTAGACGATTTCGCTGAATTTCTGCGCCACCAGCGCCTTGTAGTGCTGAGTCTCCTTGTCCAAGCAGATCTCCTCGAGCATGCCGTGCGCGTGGTAGAGGATGGCGCCGCCCGGAGTCTCGTAGACGCCCCGGCTCTTCATCCCGACCAGGCGGTTTTCCACCATGTCGATGATCCCGATCCCGTTCTCGCCCCCGAGCTTATTGAGCGTTTTGATCAGCTCGACGCTGTCCAGCTCCTTGCCGTCGAGCGCGACCGGCACGCCCTTGACAAAGGTGAGTGTGACGTAGGTCGCCTTGTCCGGCGCCTTTTCGGGGGAGACGCCCATCTCCAGGATCATGTCGTAGTCCGGCTCGTTCTTGGGGTCCTCGAGGTCGAGCCCCTCGTGCGAGAGATGCCAGAGGTTCTTGTCCTTGGAGTAGTTGGTCTCCTTGGTCAGGGGAATCTCGATGTTATGCTTTTCGGCGTACTCGATCTCGTCCTCGCGGGACTTGAGCTCCCAGGTCCTCCAGGGCGCGATAATCCCCATTTCGGGCGCAAAGGCCTTGATGGCCAGCTCGAAGCGCACCTGGTCGTTCCCCTTGCCGGTGCAGCCGTGCGCGATGGCGTCCGCGCCCTCCTTCTTGGCGATCTCGACCAGCCTCTTGGCGATGATCGGACGCGCAAACGAGGTGCCCAGCAGGTACTTACCCTCGTAGACCGCCCCGGCCTGCATGGTCGGGATGATATACTCGTCCACGAACTCCTTGGTCAGGTCCTCGATATAGAGCTTGGACGCCCCGGTTTTCAGCGCGCGCTCCTCGAGCCCCGAGAGCTCCTTGCCCTGGCCGACGTCCCCGGCGACCGCAATGACCTCGCAGCCGTAGTTGTCCTTGAGCCACGGGATGATGACCGAGGTGTCCAGCCCCCCCGAATAGGCAAGGACTACCTTTTTATATTTCTTCTCGGTTTGATTCATAATGTTCTGCCTCCGCTTCTTCATTTCCATCTTCGTTATGAGCATAATTATACACCAGTTTTGCCAGAAATCAAGATATTTTTGAATATTTATTCACTAAATATGTAACTTTGTTCAACCTGAGCAAATCTTTTTTCCCGGGCGGTAAAAATGGTGTAAAATGAATAAAAATTCACTGCCTGCTTATAAACAGTCCCCGGTCCAGGTCGTCAAAGTCGCGCAGCAGCACATCCACCCCCGGGGTGGCCGCAAGCTCCGCGCGGCGCTCTTCGGGGGCGATGGCCGCGATCAGCCCGGCCCCGGCGCGCCGGGCGGACTCGATCCCCGAGAGGGCGTCCTCCACCACCACGCAGCGCCCCGGCGCCAGCCCCAGGCGCCGCATGGCCGCAAGATAGATGTCGGGCGCGGGCTTTCCGGGGCGGGTGCCGTCGTCGTAGACGATCTTTTTAAAATCGAACCAGCGGTCCAGCGAAAACTTTTCACGGTAGTAGTCGATGTTGGTTTTCTCGCAGGCGGTGGCGATGTTGCGGGGAATTCCCCGTTTCTTTAAAAAGTCGAGCAGGCGGGCCGCCCCGGGGGCGAGCACGGTATGCGCCGGATCCTGCTCGCAGAGGGCGCGGTAGACGCGCTCCTTCTCGAGCGAAAGCGCCTGCACCTCCTGCGCGCTCAGGCGTTCCCCGGCGAGGTAGCGGATGATCTCATCGTTGACCCGGCCCAGGACGTGTTCCTTCATTTCGCGGTCGGTAAACTCGCTGCCGCGCAGCTCCTTGGAAAAGCTCTTCCAGGCCTGCACATGCTTGGGGGAATCCCAAAAGAGGGTGCCGTTAAAATCGAAAACGATGCCGTCAAATTTCATGTCCTATCCTTCCTTCCTGCCAGTCGCCTTTACTATAGCACGGCCGCGCCCGGCGCACAAGCGTGCAGAAAAAATGCCAGCAGGCGACAAACTTGCCCCTGCCGGTTGAATCCGGCGGCATTGTTTGCTATAATACCCCTGTTGGGTTTCACGGTTTAGCATGTTAAAAACGGCGATTGAATATAGGAAATGAGGGTTTGCTGTGCCGACAAAAGTAGTGGTAGGCGTCCAGTGGGGCGACGAAGGCAAGGGGAAGGTCATCGACATCCTCGCATCCCGCGCGCAGGTGGTGGTCCGCTCGCAGGGCGGCAACAACGCGGGACATACGGTGGAAAGCGGCGGCGAGGTCTACAAGCTGCGCCTGATCCCGTCCGGGATCCTCTACCCCGAAACGCTCTGCCTGATCGGCTGCGGCGTGGTGGTGGACCCGAAGGTGATTTTAGGCGAGATCGACGGGCTGAAGGCCCGGGGGATCACCTGTGACAATCTGCGGATCGACCCGCGCGCGCACGTCATCATGCCCTGGCACATCGCGCTGGACGGCATGAGCGAGCGGGCGCTGGGCGGCAGCAAGATCGGCACCACGGGGTGCGGGATCGGCCCGTGCTACATGGAGAAGGCGGAGCGCACCTCGATTCGCATCTGCGACCTGATCGACCCCGTGCTGCTGGAAAAGAAGGCGCGCGCGTCGGGGGAGAATAAAAACGAGATCATCACGAGGGTCTACGGGCAGCCGCCGATCGACCTGGACGCGGTGATCGCCGAGTACGCCGAATACGGCAAGCGGCTGCGGCAGTATGTGGCGGACGTGTCGGTGCTGACCTACAACGCGATCAAGGCGGGCAAACAGGTGCTGTTCGAGGGCGCGCAGGGCACGCTGCTGGACCTGGACTTTGGGACCTATCCGTTCGTGACCAGCTCGAACCCGGTGGCGGGCGGCGTCTGCACGGGCAGCGGGATTGGCCCGACCTGCATCGAAGAGGTGATCGGGGTGTGCAAGGCGTACACCACCCGGGTGGGCGAGGGCCCGTTCCCGACCGAGCTGTTCGATGAGACGGGCGACCTGATCCGGGAGCGGGGGCACGAGTTCGGCACAGTGACCAAGCGTCCGCGCCGGTGCGGCTGGTTCGACGCGGTAATCCTGCGCCATGCGGTGCGGGTAAACGGCCTGACCGGCCTCGCGCTCAACAAGCTGGACACGCTCAGCGGGATCGGCAGGCTCAAGGTCTGCTCGGCTTACAAGAAGCCGGACGGGAGCGTGCTAAACGACTTCCCGCCCTCGTTGGAGGAGCTGGCCGAGTGCACGCCGGTATACACCGAGATCGACGGGTTCGAGGGCGACCTTTCCGGCTGCCGCAGCTACGACGAGCTGCCGCAGGCATGCAAAGACTATGTGGAGACGCTGGAGCGCCTGTGCGACTGCCCGATCATTATGGTCGGAGTCGGCCCGGGCCGGGAGCAGAACCTGGAGCGGCGGTGAGCCACCGCCCCCTGGACGCGAAAGATTGAATTTGCAGGTCGGCAATGCTCAGCCCGCATCCTGAACGCGAGCATGGTAAAGAACAAATAAAAAACGCGGTGGATTTCTCCACCGCGTTTTTCTGTTGCGCGCAAAACGGAGTTCCAAGAGGGCGACGTCCTCTTGGCGGGGAGTTTGAGGGCGAGGAGCCCTCATAAAAATGTAAAGGCGCGGGGAGGGGGAATCGGGCCTCCAGTGGAGGGCCGAGGGGGAACCCCCAAGAGGGGGTTCCCCTAAAAAGCCTGCTCCCCGGGAGCGTCCTGTTCCCCGGCGGAGATGGAATCCCCTGTGCGCGCGCAGGGGGATACCTCCTTTTCGATTTGGATGGAGCAACCCTTGAGCAGGGCCAAGAGCTCGAGCAGGACGGCGACGTAGGAGCCGTAGAGCCGAAAGGGGTTTCTTTTCATTCTGTCTTTTCTCCGCTTGCTTTCTAACAAGTTTGATCTGCATATTATTGACTTTTTACAGTAATACTAAATACTACTTAGTAAGAAATAGCAGGATATTTTAGCATTTTATGCTAGACTAAGTACGTAGAAAGGAGGACTGTTAATGAGCGTTGAAGGTCAAGCGTATGATAAAAGGCCCTTGAAAGCGAAGGTAAGCATTTCTTTAGACCAAGATATTATTTACGAGATAAAGAATTATGCTGTGAATGGCAGAACGAGCTTTTCCGAGTATATTAATAAAGTCTTCTGGGAGCATATACAAGCGAGAAACGAAGAAGAGAAAAAGAACCAGTAGGCCGCCGAGAGTGTTCGGCGGCTTTTTTTGCGGCTTTGCCGCATTGGGGAACCCCCTCTTGGGGTTTCCCCGTCCGACCTTCCACTGGAAGCTCGGCCTCCCCTCCCCGCGCTTCGCTGGTGCTAAAGAGTTTCACTCCCTGCGGGGAGCGCCCAGCAGGCTCCGCCCGCTGGACACCCGCCAAAGGGCCTTGGGCCCTTTGGAAACCCTCCCGTTCAAAGCGCGGGCTGCGCATTTGCACCTTGTAAAACTAGTTCTTTCGCGAATCGGGGGCGGCAGGCTGCCGCCTGTGAAAAGCTGGTATTCATATTCGGCCCCCCGTTTCACAAGCTAGTGTTAGTACATTTGTGAAATCGGGGGGAATTCTTATGCAGTCCATCACCATCCGTATAGGCGGAATGACCTGCGCCGCCTGTGCCGCCGGCATCGAACGCGCCCTGCGCAAAAACGAAGGCATCGCTTCCGCGCGCGTCAACCTCGCATCCGAAAGCGCGCAGATCGAATTCGACGAGCGTGCCCTCTCGCCCGCGCGCATCCGCGATATCATCTTAAAGGCCGGCTTCTCGGTCATCGAGCCGCAGCAGGCTTCCCCCGATCAGCTGCGCGAGCGAAAGCGCCGCGAGCTCAATACCGCCCGGGTCAAGCTCTGGTTCTGCGCCGCCTTCACCCTCCCGCTGCTCTACCTCGCCATGGCGCCCATGCTCCCCGTTTCCCTGCCTTTTCCCGGCTTCCTCGACCCGATGGCGCATCCCTTCGCCTTCGCCGTCACGCAGCTTCTGCTCTGCCTGCCGGTCCTGCTCGCCGGGTACCGCTTCTATACCGTCGGCTTCACCTCCCTTTTGAGGCTGCGGCCGAATATGGACTCCCTCATTGCCATCGGCACCAGCGCCGCCTTCCTCTATAGTATCTATTCCTTGGTGCGCATCTATGCGGGGGATCACATGGCAGCGCACCATGGGCTCTATTTTGAGTCCACCGCCACCATCATCACCCTGGTCATGCTCGGCAAGTTCCTGGAGCAGCGCTCCCGCAACCACACCGGCGACGCCATCCAGAAGCTGATGGGCCTCACCCCAAAAAACGGGCTCGTCGTGCGGGACGGGCAGGAGCAGCAGGTGCCCATCGAGCAGATCGTCCCGGGGGATGTGGTGATCGTCAAGCCCGGCGAGCGCATCCCGGTGGACGGCACCATCACCGAGGGGGAGGGCAGCGTGGACGAAAGCATGCTCACCGGCGAGAGCCTGCCGGTGGACAAGGCCGCCGGGGATAAGGTCGTGGGCGGCAGCGTCAATAAAAACGGGTACTTCCGCTTCGAGGCCACCCGGGTGGGCAAGGACACCGCCCTGAGCCAGATCATCCGCCTGGTCGAGGAGGCGCAGGGTTCCAAGGCGCCGATCGCCAAGCTCGCGGACATTATCTCCGGTTGGTTCGTGCCCGCCGTGCTGCTCATCGCCGTCCTCGCCGGAGCGGGTTGGTTCCTCGCCGGGCGGGATGTGGAGTTTTCGCTCACCATCTTCGTCTCGGTGCTGGTCATCGCCTGCCCCTGCGCCTTGGGGCTGGCGACCCCGACCGCGATCATGGTCGGTACCGGCAAGGGCGCGCAGAACGGAGTCCTCTTCAAAAACGCCGAGGCGCTCGAGGTCGCGCACAAGGTTCGCACCATTGTCTTCGATAAGACCGGCACCATCACCGAAGGAAAGCCGCAGGTAACCGACCTGTGGGCGGTTTCGGGGGACGAGCGGCGGCTGCTCGGTCTGGCCGCCAGCGCCGAGCAGGGCTCGGAGCACCCGCTGGGCGAAGCGATCCTCGCGCGCGCCAAAGAGGACGGGGTGCCGCTGCTGCCCATCACCGGCTTCCATTCCCTGACCGGCCGGGGGATCGAGGTACAGATCGAAGGGGAAACGGTGCTTTTAGGCAACCGCGCCCTGATGGAGGAACGGGAGATCTCACCCGCTCCCGCGCTGGAGCAGGCCGAGCGGCTGGCGGGGGAGGGCAAGACCCCGATGTTCCTCGCCGCCGGCGGCACGCTGCAAGGGCTGGTGGCGGTGGCGGACACCATCAAGGAACACAGCGCCCACACCGTGCGGGAGCTCCACCGCCTCGGGCTGCGCACCGCCATGCTGACGGGGGACAACCGGGCCACCGCAGCCGCGATCGCGAAAGCGGTGGGGATCCGCGAGGTCCTCTCCGAAGTGCTGCCCCACCAAAAGAGCGAGCAGGTGCGCCAGCTGATGGCGCAGGGTGACACCGTGGCCATGGTGGGCGACGGGATCAACGACGCGCCCGCGCTGGCGCAGGCGGACGTGGGAATCGCCATCGGCTCGGGCACCGACGTCGCCATCGAGTCGGCGGACATCGTGCTGGTGCGCAGCGACCTGCGGGACGTGCTCTACGCCATTAACCTCAGCCGGGCGACGATCCGCAACATCAAGCAGAACCTCTTCTGGGCCTTCTGTTACAACACCGTGGGGATCCCGGTGGCCGCCGGCGCGCTCTACCTCTTCGGCGGGCCGCTCATGAGCCCCATGCTCGCCGCCGCGGCGATGAGCCTCAGCTCGGTTTCGGTGGTGCTCAACGCCCTGCGGCTCGGCCGTTTTCGCTTATAAAAAAACAATTATGCAAAACCAACAAAAAAAAACATTTTCTCTATTCAAAACGAATCTTGAAAGTTTGCCATCCCCAAGAATATACTTAGGCTAGAGGATTTTCGGATTCTCAATTTGAGTATGGAGGGTTTTGCATGAGTCTTACCATTCTGGCCCCGGCCGGCTCGATCCTGGCGCTGCTTTTCGCACTCTATCTGGCGCGCAGGGTTTTAAAGGCCGACCAGGGCACCGACCTGATGAAAAAAATCTCGGGCGCGGTGCAGCAGGGGGCCAACGCCTATCTCAAGCGGCAGTATATGGGCGTTTTGATCTTCTTCGTTGTGATGTTCGTCGTACTCTTGATCCTGGCAATGAGCGGTTTCCTTACCATGTTCGTGCCCTTTGCTTTTGTCACGGGCGGCTTCTTCTCGGGCCTCAGCGGCTTCATCGGGATGAAGATCGCCACGGCCGCCAACTCCCGCACCGCCAACAGCGCGCGCCACAGCCTCAACAGCGGGCTGCGCGTCGCCTTCTCGGCGGGCGCGGTGATGGGCTTCGTCGTGGTCGGGCTCGGGCTGTTCGATATTTCCTTCTGGTACTATTTCCTGAAATTCTGGTATTCCAATCCCGCCCACCTGGTGCTGGCGGCGGGCCAGGCGCTCGAGGACGCCCAGGTCCAGGCGATCACCTCGGCCATGCTCACCTTCGGCATGGGCGCCTCTTCCATGGCGCTCTTCGCCCGGGTGGGCGGCGGGATCTTCACCAAGGCGGCCGACGTGGGCGCCGACCTGGTCGGCAAGGTCGAGGTCGGCATCCCGGAGGACGACCCGCGCAACCCGGCGGTCATCGCCGACAACGTCGGCGACAACGTGGGCGACGTGGCCGGCATGGGCGCCGACCTGTACGAATCCTACGTCGGCTCGATCATTTCCACCGGCGCGCTCGCGGTTGCCGCCGGGCTGGGCTTCCATGGGGTGACCATCCCGATGGCGATGGCCGCGATCGGGATTCTCGCTTCGATCATCGGCTCGTTCTTCGTCTCGACCAAGGAGGGCGCCAGCCAGAAAAACCTCCTGAGCGCCCTGCGCCGCGGGGTCTGGATCAGTGCCGGGTTGATTGCGATCGTCGCTTTCCCGCTGATCTACTTCGGGCTCGGGTCCCAGTACATAGGCCTTTATTTTGCGATCCTTTCGGGACTTTGCGCCGGTATTTTGATCGGCGTGGTCACCGAATACTACACCTCGGACAGCTATAAGCCGACGCGCAAGCTGGCGGGCTCCTCCCTGACCGGCCCCGCCACCATCATCATCAGCGGCCTGTCGCTGGGGATGCTCTCCACCGTGCTGCCGGTGCTGATCGTGGGCGTGTCGGTGCTGGTGAGCTACTACGTTTCGGGCGGCGGCGCGGACTTCAACATGGGCCTTTACGGGATCGGCCTGTCCGCCGTGGGCATGCTCTCAACGCTGGGCATCACCCTGGCCACCGACGCTTACGGCCCGGTCGCGGACAACGCGGGCGGAATCGCCGAGATGGCCCACCTGGGCGAGGAGGTGCGCGAGCGCACCGACGCGCTGGATTCGCTGGGCAACACCACCGCCGCGACCGGAAAGGGCTTTGCCATCGGCTCGGCCGCGCTGACCGCGCTGGCGCTGATCGCCTCCTACATCGCCGAGATCAAGGTGCTGGCGCCCGACTTTGTGTTCGATCTGTCGATCACCAATCCGACCGTGCTCGTCGGCCTCTTCGTGGGCGGTGCGCTGCCCTTCCTCTTCGCCGCGCTGACCATGGAGTCGGTGGGCAAGGTGGCGCAGAGTATAGTCGTCGAGGTGCGGCGGCAGTTTAAGGAGATCACCGGCCTGATGGACGGCAAGGTCGATCCCGACTACGCCAAGTGCGTGGATATCTGCACCCGCAGCGCGCAGCATGAGATGATCCTGCCCGCCCTGCTGGCGGTCGCCGCGCCGATCATCGTCGGATTGGTGCTGGGGGTCAACGGGGTCGCCGGGATGCTCGCGGGCGCGACGGTGACCGGGTTCATCCTGGCCGTGATGATGGCCAACTCCGGCGGCGCCTGGGACAACGCCAAGAAGTACATCGAGGGCGGCGCGCACGGCGGCAAGGGCAGCGAGGCCCACAAGGCCGCCGTGGTGGGCGACACGGTGGGCGATCCGTTCAAGGACACCTCCGGCCCGTCGATCAACATCCTGATCAAGCTCCTGTCGATGGTCTCGATCGTCTTCGCCAGCCTGGTGGTGGCCTTCTCGATTTTCTAAAATTTACAATACGCGGGCCGGCGTGGTTGTCCGTCTTTACGGGCATAATCACGCCGGCTCTGTTCATCTTAACAAGGGGGGATGGTTTATGGGTGTTCCGGTATGTTTAAAACGAAACAACCGCTTCAAGGAGGCCATATATGATCGATTTAAAGGAATACGGCTATGACGGGCCGCTGGAACCTGTAAGCGGGCTGCTGCCCGGGCGGGTCACCGAGCAGCACCGCGACCGGTACAAGGCCGTCTGCTTGCGCGGCGAGGTTTGGGCGGCGCCCACCGGTTCATTTTTTTACAGCGCCGGGCAGCAGCAGGATTTCCCCTGCGTGGGGGACTTCGTACTGCTCCAATACAATGAAACCGGGGACAGCAGGATCACTGGGCTGCTGCCCCGCCGCTCCCAGTTTTCCCGCTCTGATTTCGGCGGGCACAAGGCCGAATACGCCAAAGGTGTGCAGCAGCAGGTGGTGGCGGCAAATTTCGACTATGTCTTCATCCTGTCTTCCCTCAACCGGGACCTGCGCCTGAGCCGGCTGGAGCGCTACCTCTCGGCGGCGCTTTCGAGCGGCGGGCAGCCGGTGGTTCTGCTGACGAAGGCCGACCTCTGCTTTGAGGTGCAGCCTGTGCTCGAGGAGGTCCGCCTCGCCCTGCCGGGCGCCCCGGTTTACGCCCTCTCCAGCCGCACGGGAGCCGGTATGGAGGAGCTGGAGCGCTATCTTCTCCCGGGGAAGACGGCGGTTTTCCTCGGGATGTCCGGCGTGGGCAAGTCCTCGCTGCTCAACGCCCTGGCGGGGCAGGAGGTGATGAAGGTGCAGGGCATCCGCGAGGACGACAGCCGCGGACGGCACACCACCACCCACCGGCAGCTCTTCCGGTTGCCGGGCGGCGCTCTGGTGATCGACACCCCGGGAATGCGGGAACTCGGGCTCTGGGACGCCGACGAGGGAATCGGCAGCGCGTTTTCCGACGTCGAGGCGCTCTTCCCCCTTTGCCGCTTCCCGGACTGCCATCACCAGAGCGAGCCGGGCTGCGCCGTTTTGGCGGCGCTGGAAAGCGGAGAGCTCTCCCGCGCGCGGTGGGAGCAGTATCTCGCTCAGAAACGGGAGAACGCCTTCACCGCCGAAAAGTCGGAATACCTGCAGGAGAAGCGGGCATGGCAGCGCTCCCTTTCCAAGCAAATCCGGCAAATGAAAAAGGGTCCGAAGTTTTAAAAAGCAAAAATTGCCCCCCGCTCAAGCTGATGGGCGGGGAGCGGCTTTTTTTAAAGCAGAATATTCAGTCCTTATCGCCGCGGCAGAAAATTTCGATGGTTTCGTCTCTTTTGCTCTCCAGTCGGGAAAAGTCCATCGCCTCGATATAGAAGCTCTCCAGCTCGTCATGCAGCTCTTTCGCCGCCGCGAGGTACTCGGTGGACTGGTGGAGCATCTCGAACGCCGCCTTGCGGTTGAAGGAGAGACGCTGCTTCTTCTGGCGCAGGGCCTCCACGTCGGTGAAGCGGCGGGCGTGCAGGGTGCGGAACGCCTCCAGCTCCAGCGGATGCACCCGGTTGGAGGTCATGAAGCCCAGCGAGAGCGCGGGGATAAAGAGGTGCTCGATCTTCTCGAACGGCGCGCTCGGGCAGTAGCAGGTGATGATGTCGTATCCCCGTTGTAGCGCGAGGGCGCGCAGATGGGAAAGCAGGATCCGCGAGGAGGCGGAATACTCGTCGTCGATGACATAAATGCGCTCGGCCAGCGCCTTGGCGGTATCCTCCAGCACCAGCACCCCCTTGTTGCAGATGGCGCTGATGAAACGGATGTCCTCGTGGGGCGGGTCGTGGCGGACTCCGCCGCCCAGCTCCCTGTTGGCGAGCCGGCCGGCAAAGTCCCGGATCTTATCCTGATTGGTGCACTCCAGCGCGAGGCGGTAGTTGTCGCTGATCAGCGCGCTGTAAGCGGCGAGGAAACGGGTGGACTGCTCGTGCATCCCCGAAATCCTGCGGTTGAGCTTCATGATTTCATCCCGGTGCGCGCGCAGCTTGGCGCTGTCCCAGCACTCGCACAGGTTGACGATCTCATCATAGGCGCCGGGGAATTTCGGCTCCAGGGTATGCGGCGCGGTGCCGTCCGCGATGGAGGCTTTGCGGTCGTGGAAGATCACCCCGTCGAGCGAGTCGCAGTCGGACGAGCAGTATATTTCCTCTATGTAGCTGTCGTTATCCTTCATGGCGCAGGCAAGGTTCTTCATCAGGGTGCTCTTTCCGCTGCCCGGACCACCTTTTATTATATACGTACTCCAGCTGTCTTTCTGGCGTTCCAGCTGGTCAAACCTCGAAACAAAGCCCTGCGGTGTGTTTGCGCCCAGGAAAAACCGCACAAGCTTGACGCCTTCGGTCATACTGTTTCCTCCTTCAGAGAGTATTCTTACTTTCTAGTTTATGATATTCCAAACGGCTTGTTTATGATACATTGCATTTGTTTTACAGCCGCCGGACATCCCTTTAGACGCCGCAGACACGGCCTTTGCCGCCCGCACCGCGCTGGAGTCTAAGGCGAATGATTGCAATCCGCTTTGCACAGTGCTATCATGGGGACAAACCAAGGTTTACTGAGTAGGGGGGATTATAATTGGCAACCGAAACGGCGGCGCCCGAGGGGATGAGCGCCGCGGCGGTGATGAAGCGCGCGCGTGAGGCCCAGTCCCTCGAGCAGCTCGAACAGCTCTGCTTTCGCTGTGAGGGGTGCCCGTTTTGCTCGCTTTGCACCTATAAGATTTTCGGCTACGGCAACGAGCACGCGCCGATCATGTTTATCCAGACCAACCCGTCGCGGGAGGAGGACGAGTGCGGCGAAATCCTGGTGCAGGACGCGGGGGAGATCTTCGACTTTCTGCTGGAAAGCGTGGGGATGAGCCGCCAGTCGAACATCTACATCACCCAGCTGGTCAAGTGCATGCCGCTCTTTGGGCGCAGCCCGCGCAAGAAGGAATCGGCGTTTTGTATCAACACCTTCTTAAAAAAGCAGATCGAGCTGATCGCCCCCAAGGTGATCGTCACCCTGGGCAGCCTGCCCACCCAGACGCTGATATTGGGGCGCACCAACCTGGAGGACATGTGCGGGCGGTGGTACAAGATCGGGGATACCTGGTTTTTCCCGACCTATCATCCCGCGTCCTTCCTGCGGGGGAAGATGGTGTATTTCCGCAACATCGGGCTGGAGCATTTCCGCATCTTCCGCGCCAAGCTCGACGAACTGGGGATCGATCCGAACGCCTGAAAGCGGGCGCAAAATTACCTCTTGCAATCTATGCAGAGAGGCTTTAAAATGTTAAGTGGAAACGGCGCCTTTAGAAAGCGCCGCGCGGCCGGGCTTTCGCAGAGGCCTTGCCGCAGACCCGCATACCTCTGCGAGGAAATGGAGTACAGATATGGACAACAAAGTATTGGTTGAAACCTCCGCACGCCATGTGCATGTGACCGAGCAGGACCTCGAAACCCTCTTTGGCAAGGGCGCCAAGCTGACCAACAAGAAGGACCTTTCCCAGCCGGGGCAGTTCGCCTGCGTCGAGCGGGTGACGGTGGTGGGCCCCAAGCGCGAGCTTGCCGGCGTGACCATCCTCGGGCCGACCCGCAGCGCGACCCAGGTCGAGCTCTCCTTGACCGATGCGCGGAGCATCGGCGTTGCCGCCCCCATCCGTGAGTCGGGCGATATCAAGGGCAGCGGCGCCTGCAAGCTGGTCGGGCCCTGCGGCGAGGTGGAGCTTTCCGAGGGTGTGATCGCCGCCAAGCGCCACATCCACGCCACCCCAAGGGACGCCGAGGCGCTGGGGCTTTGCGACAAGCAGATCGTCAAGGTCAAGGTCGATTCCGACGGGCGCAGCCTGGTGTTCGACGACGTGGTGGTCCGGGTGCGCGGCGACTTCGCGCTGGCCATGCACATTGACACCGACGAGTCCAACGCCGCCGGATGCGCCGGCGAGGTCTACGGCGAGATCATCAAATAATCTTCTGTTAAAAAACCCGCCCCGGGCGCTTAAAGCGTCCGGGGCGGGTTTTTTGCATGCAAGTCCTGATTACATCCAAGGCATAATGGGAGGAAGCAGACAGAACGGATGTCCCGCAGGGTCGAGCATCACCCGCCAGCGATCATCGAATTGGATTTCAGACATGGCGGCGCCACATGCCAGAGCATGCTTCACGGCTTCCTCCACATCCTTGACATGGAAGTCCAAATGCGCCATCTGCTGTTGTTCTTCCCGTTCCGCAGGCCAAACGGGCGGCACATAATCGTCCGCCTGCTGAATGGTAATCCAGGTTGGAAGGCCCTTCTGCTCCAGGTCCGTCAAGACTGTATATTCTTCACCTTTGAACCGCGTCCAGCCGAGCAGCCTTTCATAAAATGCAGACAGCTCGTCTGCATGATCGGAATCCAGGACAACATTCCATCCCACAAGATCAAGCGCCAAAATATCCCCACCTTCTGTCGGGCTCGCCTTTTCTGCCAACGGCGAGCATCCCTTTTTACTGCCCCTAGCGTCCGTACTCCTCAATGGCCTGGTAAAGCTGCTGCCACTGCTGGAAGAGGGTAAGGCCCGCCTGTTCCTCCCGCACCTGCCGCCGCAGGCGGGTGGAGGGCCCGACCCGGTCCGGCAGGGCTGCGGCGATCTCCTCGTCCAGCTGCCGGTAAGCCGCCTCGCAGGCGGGGCGCGCGATTGCCGCCGCCTCCAGCACGGTGGCGTAGTCCCTTTGGCCCAGCTCCTTTTGCAGGCCCTCGCGCAGGCAGAGCATCCCCGTTTGGTAACGGTACCCAAGGTCGCAGAGCACCAGCTCCCCGGTTTGGGGAGGGAGGAGGCCGGCGAGCGTCTCGGTATCGGCATAATACAGGGTATCCTTGGGGAAGGAGGCGCCCACGGTCAGCGCGCGCAGTTCGATCGTGCCGTCCCGCACGTCCCGCACCGCCCAGCGCATGGCGTCCGAATCGTCCGTGCGCACCGCGCCCGTCAGATCGTTTCGCACCCCCAACAGGTACTGCCTGCCGCAGTAGAAGGCGCTCTGCACCTCGTAGCCGTACCGGCTTCGCAGCGGAGCTGACAGGAGCTCCTGCACCGTGGGAGCGTTCAGCGCGTCGTTCATCTGGGAGAAGGAGCTGAAGGTGAAGTCGGCCTGCAGCGCGGCGAAGGCCGGCAGCGCCTGCGCCAGCGCATCGGACTCGGCAAAGACCACCTGCGCGCCGCTCAGCATCGGATCCTCCCAGTGCTGCAGCTGAACTCCCAAGCGGTTCCCCGAGAGCCGCTCGATGTCGTCGCAGAAGTCCTCCAGCACCCGCAGCGCCGCT
Organism: Provencibacterium massiliense; assembly: GCF_900169495.1. NCBI lineage: Bacteria > Bacillati > Bacillota > Clostridia > Eubacteriales > Oscillospiraceae > Provencibacterium > Provencibacterium massiliense. The sequence continues at coordinate 1,944,512 of NZ_FWCH01000012.1, read as the reverse complement.
TCGGGGCAGTCCTTCGCCACCGCCACCGCCAAAACCGCCGCCTCGGGCAGCTGCCCCGCGTTCTTCGCCTGCCGGCCGCAGGAGCACAGCGGCAGCGCCATGGCCAGCAAAAGGGCCGTCAGCCGCCGCCTCATACCTTGCTCTCCTTTTCCTGCTGCTCGCACCGGGTGCTCTCCACCAGAGCGCGGATGCGCTCATACTCCAGCTGACGCACTCCGGGCGCCTTCGGCTTGCGGGGGCGCCCCCCGCCCTCGGCGCGCTCCTCGGCGCGGCGCTGGGCGCGCAGCATGCGCTCGCGCTTTTGCAGCACGTCCTGCAGACCGCGTACGGGCTGCTTATCGCTCTGCGGAATATCCCGGAACGCCAATATTTTTCGCACGGCGGTCAGCTTGGTCTGATCGCAAAGCCCCGAGCGCACCAAAAACCGGCCCGTCTGCTGCGGATAGCTGCGCCAGGCGTAGGAAAGCAGCCAGGCCTTCGCGTACTCCACGAAATGCTGCTCGGTGGGATAACGCTCCATCACCTTGCAGATCCGCTCAAAATAGGCCGGCTCGTCCAGATAGTAATAGAGCATCAGCACATACCCCAGCCGCGCGCGGTACTCCTCGCCGCTGGCCACCAGGTCTTTGACAAAATCCCAAAACAGCTCCCGGCGCTTGCCCACGATCTTGAGCGCGGCGGCAAAGGTGTCGCAGACCGACCAGTTGTCCACGAAATCCATGAACGAGTCCACGATATACATGTACTCCACCAAATCGTTGTAGGTCGCCCTGCCGATCACCATCGCCGAGAGCATGGCGTGCTCGTAGGAGGTGGGCACCATATAGAAATCGACATAGGCCGCGGCATCCGCCCCGCTGATCGTCTTGGCCAGCGCCCGGATATCCCGCAGCGGCACGCCGTAGACCGGCAGGCTGGTGCTCACGGTGTTCTGCACATAGGCGCGCACCGTCTCGCTGGTGTGGGATTTGAAATACTTTACCAGATTGAGCTGGAACACCCGGCTCCCTCCTTTTGATTTAGTCGTCTCTCTTCTTTTCCCAGTAGTCCCGGTCATACCCGCCCGAACGCTTCTCGGGCTTCGAGGAGCTGGATGCCTTTTCCTCATCCTCCCCGCCCTCGGAGGAGCTCTCCTGCGAGGATGCCTCCTCCTTTGGCGCGGGCGGGTTATAGGGCAGGAAGGTCTGGGTGCGCAGCCGCTCGATCTCCGAAATGCGCACCGCGGTGTTGGCGGCGAAAATATTGTTGATGAAGAGCAGCTCGTTGATGCCGTGCTCCTTCATATAGTCGACCAGGTTGAGCTGGAAATAGCGCTGGTCCACCACGTAGACCTCCTCATAGTGGTTGACCAGGAAGGGGGAGAAGGCGTTGCCGAAGGATTCCTTGACCACCGCGATCTTCCGCCCGTTCTTGATGTTGGTGGTGATCTTGGTCAGTGGATAGTCCCCCTGCAAAAAGACCGAATAGCTGTTGGGGCTCTTGGCGTACTCGCCCAGCAGGGTGGTCTCCCGCCCCTGGTAGGGCGAGCCGCGCAGGTATTGCTCCACCTTGTGCGGGGTGGGGATGATCCAGTAATCCACATGGTCGGGGTTCTTGAGCAGCGAGGAGTTCTGCGTCTGGGTATAAAGGCTGCCGATAAAGTTTTCCAGCGTGCGCTTCTCCATACTCTCCAGCGGCACCGGCTCAAAGCCCGCCTGCTCACAAAACGCCTGATAGGCGTAGTAGGCCCCGAGCCCCGTCCAGTGGTGGTCGGTGGCGAAATAGAGGTACTCGTCATTGTGGAGCAGGAGGTTTGTATAGGCGTCCACCGGCTTGATCCCGGGCTCCAGAAGGGAGTAGATGAAGTCGATGTTCGGCTTCTCGGGCGAAGTGATGTCCTGCAGCCGCTCGGGCAGCGCAAACTCGATGTGCGCGGGGACAATGAGATTATAGATCTGCGCCGAATCGCCCAGGGCGGCGTGATAGTCGTTGATCGCCTGCGCATAGCGGCGGGAATTCTGCTCACTGGGTGAGAAGAGCGGCAGCGCCTGGCCCTTGTAGATAAAGACCGAGCCGTACTGCTCGCCCATCGCGCCGTCATCCGCCACCGTGGGGATCTCGGGCGTCTCCTCGGCGGGGGTCTCGTACCCATTTTCCACCGGCACGGCCGAATCCTGGGGCTCGGGCCGGGACGGCGCCGGGGAGGGCGTCTCGTCCTGATGAACCGGGTCGGGCGCGGTGTGCAGCCGCCCGCCCAGGTCCACCCCGAAGTCCTCCTGGATATTTGCCGCCGCGCGCACGAAATTCTCGCGCAGCGGGAAGCTGTCGGAATAGTAGAGCTCCAGCTCCTCGATGTACTTCCCCGAGACAAGGCCCTGCAGCGAAAAGTGTGGCATCTCCTGCAGGCTGCGGTTCTCATACTCCGACACGGTGGGCTTTGGAAGCACCAGCGAGAGCACGCCAAAGGACGCGAGCACTCCCACCAGGAGGATCACGTTGAGCTTGGAGGTCACCCGCCAATGGCTGTCCCGCCGCCGCAGGGCGGCCCCGGTGTTGACCAGGTCGGCGTAGCCGGCGTTATATTTGCGCGTGCGCTTGCGGTTTTTGGGGGTGTACATGTGTTTACCTCTAAAAGCGGAAATATAAGAATGGATTGAAGCTCTGGCCCACCAGCAGCGAGGTGCACAGGAAGAGCAGGGCGAAGTTCATCACCGTCTCGCAAAGGCGAACCAGGACCATCTGGCGGTGGCTGGCGTACCGGGCGATCAGCGCCTTGACGTGCGGCACCACCGGCAGGCAGAAGAGCAGCGCCACGATCAGCCAGAGAAGGTTGTTGAGGATCACCAGCCCCACCTTGGTCTCCCAGAGCGGCGCGCCCGAGAGGCCGAACATCACGCCCAGATACCCCCGCAGCCGCCCGAAGTCCTCGAAGTAGAAGAGCGTCCAGCCCAGCAGCGCCACCACGAGTAGGTAAAGATGGGAAAAAACGAGCGGGAGCCGCCCCAGGACCTTCGAGAGGAAGAGGCGCTCCAGGGCGATGAACACCCCGAAATAGAGCCCCCAGAGCACAAAGTTCCAGCTCGGGCCGTGCCACAGCCCGGTCAGGAACCAGACGATGAAAAGGTTGAGATACTGGCGGCGGCGGTTGCCGCCCAGCGGGATATAGACATAGTCGCGGAAAAACGAGCTCAGCGAGATGTGCCAGCGCCGCCAGAACTCGGTGACGCTCCTGGAAACGTAGGGGTAGTTAAAGTTTTCCTGGTAGTGGAAGCCGAAGACCTGCCCGAGGCCGATCGCCATATCCGAATAGCCCGAGAAGTCGTAGTAGATCTGCAAACCGAAGAGCAGCATGCCAAACCATGCCCCGGCCACCGACAGGGTGCCCACGGGCGCGCCGGTGAACCCCTCGAGCAGCTTGCCGGCGACGTTGGCGATCACCACCTTCTTGGTCAGCCCGCAGAGCATGCGCGTCAGCCCCAGGCTCACGTCCTGGCTGGTGGTACGGCGCTCGTCTATCTCGACGGCGATCTGGCTGTAGCGCACGATCGGGCCCGCGACCAGCTGCGGATAGAGCGAGACGTACATCAAAAGCTTGTAGTAGCTCTTCTGGGCGGCCACGTCCCCGCGGTAGACGTCCACGACATAGGAAATCGCCTGGAAGGAATAAAACGAAATCCCGATGGGCAGGATGAACTGCGGCACCGGCAGCGAGAGGCCGAGGGCGGCGTTGACGCTCGAGACGAGGAAGCCGCTGTACTTGAAGAGCCCGAGCAGCGAAAGGTTGACCCCCACCGAGACCGCCAGCGCCAGCTTGGCGGCGAGGCGGCCGCGGCTGCGCTCGATGATCCGGCCGTTGCAGTAGTCCACCCCGACAGAAAACATGAGGACAAAGACCCAGACCGGCTCTCCCCAGGCGTAGAACAGGAGGCTGAAGAGAATCAGCACCAGGTTGCGGTATGTCTTGTTTTTCGACAGGTAATATAGTATGATATTGAGCGGCAAAAACAGGTAAAGAAAAATGAGATTTGAAAACACCATGAAAGCAAAGCCCGCCCTTACATTTGTCCTATCCGCCTGAAAAAACGCGCCGCGGCGGATGATACTCCCTTTAAAAAAGAGCGCTAATACTGTTATTATACTATCTTTGCCGTTTAATGAAAAGCATTTGCTGGAAATTTTGTATTGCGGCCCAACCGGCCCAAAGGAGGAGCCCGCCATGCCGAAAACCACTGTTTTTCCCCTTCGCCGCCTGGGCGCGCTCTCACCCGCCGGCGCCACCGGCTGCATGCTGCTGTGCGGCGTGCTCTGGAGCTTTGGGGGACTGTTCGTCAAGCTGCTGCCCTGGCACCCGGTGGTGATTTCGGGCGCGCGCGGGCTGATCGCCTGCCTTTCGCTGCTCGCCTTCTGCAAGGCAGCCAAAATCCCGGTGCGCCTGACGGGCCGGGGCGTACTGGGCGGGGCCTTCCTTTGCGCGACGCTGCTGAGCTACGTGCTGGCCACCAAGCTGACCACCGCGGCCAACGCGATCGTGCTGCAGTACACCTCCCCGGTCTTCGTCATGCTGCTGTGCGCGCTGATCTACCGGCAGCGCCCACGCGGCGCCGATATGCTGGTGGTGCTCGTCACCCTCTCAGGTATAGCCCTGTTTTTCCTCGAACAGCTGACCCCCGGCGGACTTGCGGGGAATCTGGTGGGCATACTAAGCGGTGTGGCCAACGCCTCGTTTTACGTCTACTGCGCCAATGCCTGCAAGGAGGAGAGCGGCCCGTTCGGGGTGATCATCCTCGGGCAGGGGATGACCTTCCTCGTTTCGCTGCCCTTCTGGTTTTTGGCCCCGCCCGTTCTCGGCGCGGCGCAGATCGGCTCCATCCTCTTTTTGGGCCTGGTGCAGCAGACCCTGCCCTATATCCTCTACGCCTATGCCATCCGGCGTTGCCCGGCGCTCACCGCTTCGCTGGTGTCGGTCGCCGAGCCGCTGCTCAATCCCCTGTGGGTGCTGTTGGCGGTGGGGGAGCGCCCGGGAACGCTCTCCCTGATCGGGGCCGGGGTGGTGCTGCTGGCGGTGACCGCCTGGTGCCTGAATAACCAGCGCCTGGGAGCCAAAGTTTAAACTATATACATGATTTATTCAAGATATATTTGACATATTGGAGGGGAAAAGTGTACAATAACAATATGTGCATTTTTGTCCGTATTCACGGCATGATGATAGGATTGGCGTCCATAGCGGCGCCGGATAAGAAAGTTTTGAGGTGAGGCATTCGTGGGATTGCTCAATAAGGTATTTGGTTCCTATTCCCAGAGAGAGGTAAAAAAGATTCAGCCCATCGCCGACAAGGTACTGGCGCTGGAGGAGGATTTTAAGCGCCTCTCGGACAGCGAGCTGCGGGGGATGACCGATAAGCTCAAGGGGCGCCTGGCCGCCGGCGAGACGCTCGACGACATCCTGCCCGAGGCGTTCGCCACTTGCCGCGAGGCGGCCGACCGGGTGCTGGGCATGCGCCACTTCCCGGTCCAGATCATCGGCGGGATCATCCTGCACCAGGGGCGGATCGCCGAGATGCGCACCGGTGAAGGCAAGACCTTGGTGGCCACCCTGCCCGCCTACCTCAATGCACTGGGCGGCAAGGGCGTGCACATCGTCACCGTCAACGACTACCTGGCCAAGCGCGACAGCGAATGGATGGGCAAGGTTTACCGCTTCTTGGGGCTCAGGGTGGGCCTGATCGTACACGCCATCGAGCCGGATGCGCGCAAGGAGATGTACGACTGCGACATCACCTACGGCACCAACAACGAATTTGGATTCGACTACCTGCGCGACAACATGCAGATCTACAAGGAGCGCATGGTCCAGCGCGGCTTCAACTACGCCGTCGTGGACGAGGTGGACTCCATCCTCATCGACGAGGCGCGCACCCCGCTGATCATCTCGGGCAAGGGGGACAAGTCCACCGACCTGTATAAGGTCGCCGACCAGTTCGCGCGCACCTTAGGCTACATCAAGGTCAAGGAAGTCGACACCAAAGAGGACAACGACGACGTCGACGCCGACTACATCGTGGACGAGAAGGCCAAGACCGCCACCCTGACCCGGCGCGGCGTCAAAAAGGCCGAGAAATATTTCAACGTCATCAACCTGATGGACGCGGAAAATACCACCCTGCAGCACCACATCAACCAAGCCATCAAGGCCCACGGGATCATGACCCGCGACATCGACTACGTGGTGCGCGACGGCGAGGTGCTGATCGTCGACGAGTTCACCGGCCGCCTGATGATCGGCCGGCGGTACAACGAGGGGCTCCATCAGGCCATCGAGGCCAAGGAAGGGGTCGAGGTCAACCGCGAGAGCAAGACCCTGGCGACCATCACCTTCCAGAACTACTTCCGCATGTACGACAAGCTCTCCGGTATGACCGGTACGGCGATGACCGAGGACGCGGAGTTCCGCGAAATCTACGGCCTGGACGTGGTGGAGATCCCCACCAACCGCCCGGTGCGCCGGATCGACCACACCGATGTGGTTTATAAGACCGAGAATGCGAAATTTAACGCCGTCATCGACCAGATCGTCGAGTGCCACGAAAAGGGCCAGCCGGTGCTGGTGGGCACCATCTCGATCGAGAAGTCGGAGCACCTGTCCAAGATGCTCGGAAAGCGCGGCATCAAGCACGAAGTGCTCAACGCCAAGTACCATGAGAAGGAAGCGCAGATCGTCGCCCAGGCCGGTAAGTACGGCGCGGTGACCATCGCCACCAACATGGCCGGGCGCGGCACCGACATCATGCTCGGCGGCAACGCCGAGCTGATGGCCAAGGAAGACCTGGTGAAAGCCGGCTACTCCGAGGAGGTTATCAACGAAGCCACCGGCTTCGCGGACACCGACAACGAGGAGATCATCGCCGCGAGAAAGCTCTTCCAGGAGCAGATGGCCGCGCACAAGAAGGTGGTCGCCGAGGAGGGCGAGAAGGTCAAAGCCGCCGGCGGGCTCTTTATCATCGGCACCGAGCGCCACGAGTCGCGGCGTATCGACAACCAGCTGCGCGGGCGCGCCGCCCGCCAGGGCGACCCCGGCGAGACGCGCTTTTACCTCTCGCTCCAGGACGACCTCATGCGCTTGTTCGGCGGCGAGCGTACCGCGGGGCTGATGGACACCCTCAAGATCGAGGAGGACATGCCCATCGAGCACAAGATCCTGGCCAACACCATCGAGGGGGCGCAGAAGAAGGTCGAGGCGCGCAACTTCGGGATCCGCAAAAACGTGCTGCAGTTCGACGACGTGATGAACAAGCAGCGCGAGATCATCTACGGCCAGCGCAACAAGGTCCTCAACGGCGAGGACATCGCGGACGTCATCTCCAAGATGATCGACGACACCATCGAGAAGGCGGTCGCCCTCTACCTGCCCCAAGGGGTCGCGCACGACGACTGGGACTTCAAGGGCCTGCGCACCCATTTCCTCGGGTGGATCACCGTCCCGACCGACTTCAGCGAATATGAGGACGTCGAAAAGCTGGCCGACGCGAATGCCGACGACGTCTGCGAGATGATCAAAAAGCGCGCGCACGAGATCTATCAAAAGCGCGAGGAGATGTTCACCCCCCGTTTCATGCGCGAGCTCGAGCGGGTCATCCTGCTCAAGAACGTGGACCTGCACTGGATGGACCACATCGACAACATGGAGGAGCTCAAGAAGGGGATCTACCTGCGCTCCTACGCGCAGAAGGACCCGGTGGTCGAGTATCGCCTCGAGGGCTTCGAGATGTTCGACGCCATGATCGACTCGATCCGGGAAAACACGGTGCGCCACCTCTTCACCGTGCAGGTGCGCACCGACTCTGAGGAGCCCAAGCGCGAGAAGGTCGCCGACGACAAGGACATGGTCGCCTCGGGCGGCAGCACCGAGCCTGAACAGAAGCAGCCGGTGCGCAAGGGCCAGAAGGTCGGGCGCAACGACCCCTGCCCCTGTGGGAGCGGTAAAAAATATAAGAAGTGCTGCGGCCGCTGAGCGGTGTCGCAGCAAAACCGGGCCCGCGGCAAATGCCGTGGGCCCGGTTTTTGGATTTGATAACTTTTTCTCGCCAAACCACAGAAAAAAGGATTTACAAACCGGAAAATCATGCTACAATAAAGGCATACAAGAAATTTTTCTCACAGAGAGGGGCTGGGAGCGTTGACCAATCGTGAACGTCTCGAGCGTTATTTCCCGATTGCGGATTTCATCCAGGCGATGACGGGCCCCAACTGTGAGGTGGTGATCCACGACCTGAGCGATTTATCGCACTCGATCATCTACATCACCAGCCCCGGCGTGACCGGGCGGATGGTGGGCGGGACCATCACCGATTACCTCTTGGGGCTGTTTACCGAACGGCAGTACGAGCAGAAGGACTTCCTCGTCAACTACACCGGCCGCGGCCCGAAAAACCGGCTGCTGCGCTGCTCGACCTACTTCATCCGGGAGGAGGGCGAGCTCATCGGGCTGATGTGCGTCAACATCGACATCAGCGAGCTGATTCACGCCCGCGAGGTGCTGGACGCCGCCCTAATGATCGATGAAAGCCAGCTGCCCGAGCACCGCGCCAAGGAGGATTTCACCCTTTCGGTGGGGGAAATCATCGCACACGCCATCTCCGAGGCGACCATGGGCGCCGATGCGTCGACCCTTTCCCCCGAGCAGAAATGCCGGGTGGTGCAGGACCTTTCGGGGCGGGGCGTCTTCCTGGTCAAGGGGACCATCCCCTCGGTGGCGGGGCTGCTGGGCGTTTCGGAACAAACCGTATACCGTTACATCGGCAAGATGAAAAATGAATAGATTGGAGCGTGTCAGAATGAAAACAGTCATTGATACCAAAAAGGCGCCCGGTGCGATCGGGCCGTATTCCCAGGCGATCGTGGTGAACGGGATGCTCTATACCTCCGGCCAGATTCCGATAAACCCGGCCGACGGCAGCATCCCTGAGGGGATCACCGCCCAGACCGAGCAGGTGATAAAGAATATCGCCGCCATCCTCGAGGAGGCCGGCACCTGCTTCGAGAACGCGATCAAGACTACCTGCTTTATCGCGGACATGGGCGATTTCGGCGCCTTCAACGAGGTCTATGCCAAGTACTTTACCGGGAAGCCCGCCCGCTCCTGCGTGGCGGTCAAGACCCTTCCGAAGAACGTGCTCGTCGAAGTCGAGGTCATCGCGGTCATCTAACTATGAAAAAGGCGTGCCGGGAGGAAACTCCCGGCACGCCTTTTTGTTTTAGTGACAGGTTCCGCCGCAGCTGTGCCCCTGGCAGTCCCCGTGACCTTCTCCGTGGTGGTCGTGGTGGCTGCAGGTGGTGTCCGGATCGTATTGCAGCCTGCCTTCGAGCAGGGCGCGCACCGCCTCGTCCGCACTTCCGCTCGCCCCGGGGTAGAGGGTGATCCCGGCCTCGGCCAGCGCCTGCCGGGCCCCGCCGCCGATCCCGCCGCAGATCAGGGTATCCACCTGCATGTTTTTGAGCGCGCCCGCCAGCGCGCCGTGGCCGGTGCCATCCATATGCACCGTGGTGGCAAGGGTGACCGCTCCGTCTTCACAATCGTAAATTTTAAAGCGCTCGGTATGCCCGAAGTGCTGAAAAATCTGTCCGTCCTGATAGGTTACTGCAATTCTCATAATGACTCCTTCTTTTCCTGTTCTTCACGCTCCGCACAGCAGGGGACCGTCCGCCCCATCCTGCGGCAGTGGCGCCGGTGACGATGGGGCCGCTCCTCCTCGCTGCACAGGCGGTAATTTCCGCCCTCGATGGTCAGCCGCCTGCCACCGACAATGGACTGGGCAATTTTCTTGCGGGCGCTGTCGTAGATGGCGCTCACCGTCGAGCGGGCCACCTCCATCTGCTGCGCGCACTCCTCCTGGGACAGCCCTTCCAGATCGATCAGCCGGATGGCCTCATATTCGTCCACCAGCAGCACCACGGGGAGCAGCGCTTCCCCTTCGCCCCCGTCGGGCAGGAAGCGGCTGGTGCGCGGAAGGGCGCAGACCCGGCGGCATTTTGGGGGTCTGGGCATCTTGACTCCTCCTTATTCCTGACATATGTCGATTATTATTATACCCCATTTCCGGTATATGTCAAGAATAAATTTTAGAAAACAAGAGAGGCGGGCGGCAGATAAAATCTGCCGCCCGCCTTCCTGCCGTTTCGCCGGGGACCGCTATTTCCCCGGGCGCTGCGGCATGACGAAGCCCGTAAGCGCCTCGTTGAGAAAACCGTTGAAGGGCCTCATGGCCGCGAAGGTTTCGATAGCCTCGTCGAGAAAGCCCTCCCCGAGCAGCTGCCGGTCGGTCACCGGCACCTCGAGATACCAGCTCTTGTACTTTAAATACTCCGCCTGCGGATGATCGCTCTCATATCCCTGCGGCACCCTCTTGAGGCGGGAGCCTTGCGGGGTAAAGCGGCTGGCGAACGCGGGATCGCTTAGCAGCCGCTGCCATTCGCCGCCTTGGGCCGCGATCCGCTGGCGGACCATGTCGGTGGCGTCCTTGAAGCAGTCGGCGAAGAGCCCGCCGCCCAGAAAGGAGCGGTCTCCCGGGCGCAGGAAGAGGAAATACCCCACCGGGATGGGCAGCTTGCCCTTGGGACCGATGTGTGCGCGGAAGGCGGGGTTGTAGGGGGACTTGTCCTGGCTGAAGCGGGTGTCCCGCATGAGCTTAAAGCAGAGCTCCCCCGGTTTTGCGGGTGGGATGGACCCGTCCAGCTCGCGCAACCGCAGCAGGAACGCCCCCACCAGCTCCTCGAACTGCCGGGCGGCCGCGCGGTACTCCTCCTTGTGCGCGTGAAACCATTCGCGGTCGTTGTTCTGCTCGAGCGCCGCGAGGTAGTCGAGAATCTGTTTCATCCGCACACCGCCTCCTCCCGGTCCTGAAGCACCGTGCCGAACTCCCGAGAGGCGATCAGGGAGCGCACCCAGTCCCGCGTCTGCTGCGGCGCGCGGTAGTGCGGCAGGGCGGCGAAGACCTGCGAGGCGTCGTCGAGCTGCTCCATCGCCTCGGTAAAGTTATCGAGCCGCTGCAGCGACTGGAAGTCCAGCCGGCCCGGGTCGATCCGGTGCTGGGCGATGGCGTAGTCCACCCGCCGCTTACATGAGCAGCGCCCGGTGCCGCTCAGGCCGCAATATTCGCCCAGGAAGTTCGCCACCTTGCGGCGGATGCGCGAAAGGCGCTGGCGGTAGGCCTCGGGGGTCGTCTCCAATATTTCGGCGGCGATCCGGCTGTCCAGGCGGAACATCGTGCCCAGCACGAAGATGCACCGGCTCTGCGGGTCCAGGCACTGAAGCATGACGTTGGTGCAGGAGTATTTCAGTTCCTGCTCCAGTAACTGGCGGTCCACGCCGCCGCTGAGGTCCCCCACATCCTGCTCCCGGCCCCCGGCGATGTCCGCGCCGTAGTGCTCGAAGCTCAGCGGCCGCTCATCAAACCGGCTTTTGCGCACGTCGCGCAGGTGATTGACCGCGATCCGGAACACCCAGGTGGATAAGCTGCTCTCCTGCCGGAAGGTGGAGAGGCGGGTCATCACCTTGATCAGGATTTCCTGGGTGGCATCCTCGGCGTCCGGGACCAGCCCTAGCATGCGCAGCGAGAGGCCGAACACCATGTCCTGCACCCCGTCAAGAACCTCCGCCAGCGCCTCCTGTTCTCCAGCGACGGCCCGCGCGATCAAATCCTTTTCCAAATCCATGTTTTTCATTTTTTATTCCTTTCCTGAAAGCAGTGTCTATACTTCCGATTTATTAGACCGCGCCGGAGGAGGCGTGTGACAGATTTCGTGTAAATTTTTAGAAAGAAATTTCGCGCTCCCAATCGAAGTCCCCGCTCGCCTCCACGCTCTCCGGCCAATGGCTGCACCAGACGGGCACGGCGGGGTGCTCCACCCGGTCCAGGCTGGGGGTATAGGGCTTTATGTCCAGCACCGGACTACCGTCGTCGGCATCGAGGTAATCGAGACGGATCACCCCATTTCCCTCGTCGAGCCCGATGATCCCGGCACAGGAGAGTGCAAGCGGATTGGGCCGCCGGGGCGAACGGGTGGCAAAGACGCCAAGGTTCTGCGGCCCCTTCGCATAAGGGTGCTCCTCGCTCAGGCTCGCGCGGGAGGCCGGGTCGTCGCAGCCACTGAACCACCAGAGGGCTGTCAGATGGCCAAAGCCCGCAAGGCCCGCGAGCCCCTTGCGGTAGGCGGGAAGAAGCTCGATTTGGAACCCGTTTTCCGAAACGTGCACCGCGCCGATCGGGTTGACTGTCAGAGAATCCATAAAAATTTCCTCGTTTCGATTTGATTTTTACGGTACCGTGTCTCCAGTATAGCAGGGCTTGCTTATACTACAAGCCCCAATTTCTGCAAAATTACCTGGCGGGATTTTGGCTGACATTCGGGTAGGCTTCAATCTGGTCCTCGTATTGCCGGCCGCGGGCCGGGCCCCCGACTGCAGGGGGCTTTTCTAGCGCGTATCATTAGGGGGCTGACGGAAACCGTCAGCCCCCTTGATCGTTATTTTATTGTTTCACCAAATGTTCGGCAAACCGCTGTCCGGCCCCGGTGAGCGCGGGGAGCAGGTACTCCCGATTGAAGCGGGTGACCGGCGGCCGGTCAAGGGCGAACATCGCCATATGGTACAGCGTCTGCTCGAGCCGATCCAGGCGCTGGATCGCTCCGCTCAGGCAACGAGCAGACAATTTTTCCTTATGTATGGCGATTAAAAATAAAAAGAACTTGTTTTACAAGTCGTTTTTATTTGCAGTAAATAGAAAAAGGCCCGGAGCGCGAATTGGCTCCAGGTCCTTGCCTGGTGGTCCGAGTGTTCATAAGGACAAACTCCAACCCCTCGCATAAAATCAGTGTTTACTGACTATCAACAAACAAATATTATACGACAGGCACTTGTTTGGATAACAGGTGCTTTGTTCATGTCCTTATTCAGAAGAATGGAAACGGTCTTCATAGAGGAGCTTGTTATATTTTACCATGCTTACAAAGCATTTCTCTTAAAAACCGTTCTTCTAGTTTAGCATGGTTTCCATTTTCAAAATAAAAATTAGTAAAATGGCTTAACAACAATTTGGGTATCCCCATATCTGCCAAATCGGGCTCATAACTACGCTCGAGAACTTCAACTAAAATTTTAGGACGCCTCGAACCACTATTACGGTTATTTTCACTGAAACGCAAATTAAGGAACGATTAAAACGCTTTAAAGTCATCATCGCTGCGACTGTTTAATTTGAGCAAAAGGGAATGCCATACACTTGGCTTGACAACTAAAGGGACGGTCCCAGGCATAAGCCCACGTGACCAATTGCATAAATTCCCATCTGTTGAAATAAAAAAGTTGTGTATAACAAAAGCAAAATTCCCTTTTCAAAAGAACAAGAAAACTCAAGTTCTTCCGAAAAGGGAATGGTGCGAGCATTCATAACGACAAACTCGTAAAACCGCATGAAATAAAACATCCGGCAGCAAGCAGACGAATATTGGAGCTAAGTAAAATATTTAGCTATTTATACGAAGTTCCCATACGCCGGAGCTAACCCTATGAAAAACATCATCTTTTCCAAGGTATGCTGTTACATCACTTGAGTGTTGGTAGATTGTCCTGCGAATAGTGCTATCAATTGTGGCGTTACTAAACTTATCCGGGTGGAATAGGGCAATTAAATCTTTACATTCCTCATAAATTTCCGCTAAAGTTGCCCTTCCTCCAAGTTGTTCAAGCGCCTGAATAATAATATCTACCCACCGAATGTTGTCCTCGGCCTCCATTGCACGCTGGTCCATTTCAATATCAATCATAGAAAAGGCCAAGTACACAGTATCACATATTACGAGTTCACTTCCTGTTTTTGTACGATAATCATATTGCAAAAATTCTTTATTCTGAGTGTATGTTCGATCTTTGCTAACAATAATTAAATTGCATTTTAATGTGTTGATCAAGGTCTCCCAAATAACTTCGTCTCCACTGGAGTATTTATCCCCTCCGGGAGGATTCCCCAGAGTTTTTCTTTTTGTTGCAAGGTCGATGTACTCATCTGCTGTGGGTATAGTATTACTGCTTTTCCACAGTTTTACAAAGCTCTCATAGATGTAGTCTTGCTTTGTATCAGATAGAACGGTGTCGATTTTGCCTATAACTTTTTTGCGACAGCTTTTTAATTCTTTTACACACCGCAAATAATCCTTGTATTCCGAAAAGGAGCTAACAAAAGATGATGTATGGGTAGTAGCGGTAGGATCGAAAAAGGTGTTTTTGAAATCGCTGATTATTCTTGTCCTATTCCTCAAATACTCGTTTACGGATTGCTCGGTCGTGATTAAAATCTGCTTATTCTTAAAAAGGGTTCTCATAAAGGCTTTTACATTCCCGGAGTCGTTTGAATTATAAAGCCCAAGAAAGATATTGGTATCAATAAATATCTTGGTGTTTTGTTTTGTAATCACAATATCTCTCCTTTTGTCTTTTAATAAAATGATACCATAAAAATGCAACGGAGGCAAACAAAAAGCAGGATGGCAAAATACCAACCTGCTTTTTTGTCGTTATGACCGCTCGAGGGTCATTCGTAGTGGTCCGAGTGACAGGATTTGAACCTGCGGCATCGTGCTCCCAAAGCACGCGCGCTACCAACTGCGCTACACCCGGCAATATCATCTTTTCGCCTTTAAGGCGCTCAAATATTATACAATATTTAAAATTTCATGTCAACGAAACAAAATGTCCGTCCGCCGCGCTGGCAAGTTTTGCAGCGGCCTGTTTCCTGATAATTTGCAGGAGCCTCGGAAAAACTATTCTAGACCAAATTCTAAAACAGGAAGTGGGGCATTTTCATGAAACTGACTCCCAAGGACTATCAGGGCATGGCCGACAAGGCCGCCCCGTCCACAAAAAGTTATATTACCATTCCCAGCGCCTTCGTGATCGGCGGCGCCATCTGTATGCTGGGGCAGGCGATCCAGACCCTTTACATCACCATGGGCCTCGAACGGGACATCGCTTCCTCCTCCACCTCGGTTACGCTCATCCTGCTCTCCGCCCTGCTCACCGGGCTGCAGGTCTATGATAAGATTGCCCGCTACGGCGGGGCCGGCACCCTGGTGCCGATCACCGGCTTTGCCAACGCCATGGTCTCCCCGGCGCTCGAATTCAAGAGCGAGGGCCTCGTGCTGGGGTTGGGCGTCAAGCTGTTCACCATCGCGGGACCGGTGATCGTCTATGGCACCGCGGCCGGGTTCGTATATGGATTAATCATCTTTTTCTTTAGGCTTTACTGAGCGGGAGGGGAAAACTATGCCTACTAAAATCGGGAAATACACCACCCGCCTGGACACCAGCCCGAGCCTGGTCTCCTTTGCATCGGTGGTTTCAAAAAAAGAAGGGGAGGGGCCTCTGGCGCCCTACTTCGATATGATCTGCGATGACACCTCGTTCGGCGAGCAGACCTGGGAGAAGGCTGAAAGCCGTATGCAGAAGGACGCCGTCTCCAAGGCGCTGCAAAAGGCCAACCTCTCTTCCTCCAACATCGACTACATCTTTGCCGGGGATCTGCTCAACCAGTGTATCAGCTCCTCCTACGGGCTGCGCGACCTCGGCGTCCCCTTCTTCGGACTGTATGGGGCCTGTTCCACCATGGCCGAGAGCCTGTCGCTGGCGTCCCTCTTTGTCGAGGCGTCGCTTTGTAACAACGCCGTCGCGGTGACCTCTTCCCACTTCTGCTCGGCCGAGCGGCAGTTCCGCTTCCCGCTGGAATACGGCGGCTCGCGCGCGCCCACCTCCCAATGGACGGTGACCGGCTCGGGTGCGGCGGTGGTGGGCAAACAAGTCTCGCCGCCCTATGTCAAGCATGTCTGCGTGGGCACCATCGAGGACATGGGGATCAAGGACATCAACAATATGGGCGCCGCGATGGCGCCCGCTGCCGCCGCCACCCTCTCCCGCTTCTTCGAGGACACCGTCACCGGGCCGGACAACTACGACCTTGTGCTCACCGGGGATCTCGGGCAGGTCGGCTCCCAGCTCTTGGACGAGCTGTTGGAGCGCGAGGGATATACCCTGGGCAAGAAGCATAACGACTGTGGGCTGATGATCTACGACCGCGAGACCCAGGACGTGGCCGCCGGCGGCTCGGGCTGCGGATGCAGCGCCTCGGTGCTCTGCTCGTATATCTGCCAGGCGATCCAGGCCGGACGGCTGCGGGACGTACTCTTCGTCGCCACCGGAGCGCTGATGAGCACCACCAGCGTGCAGCAGGGGGAGTCCATCCCCGGGATCGCCCATCTGATCCACCTCTCATCCACACCGCACAAAGGAGGAAAATAACCGTGGAAATCTTTCTGGAATATCTCAAGACCTTCTTGGTGGGCGGCGCCATCTGCGCCGTGGGGCAGGTGCTGATCGACTACACCAAGCTGACCCCGGCGCGGATCCTGGTGATCTTCGTGGTCGCGGGGGTTGTGCTTGGCGGGCTGGGGCTCTACCAGCCGCTGATCGACTTCGCGGGGGCGGGGGCTACCGTGCCGCTGACCGGCTTCGGCGCGCTGATCGCCAAAGGGACCATGGCCGCGGTGCGCACCGACGGGCTGATCGGCGCCATCTCGGGCGGGATCTGCGCGGCGGGCGCCGGGATCGGCGCCGCCATCATCTTCGGGCTGATCGTGGCGCTGATCTTTAAACCCGGCGACAAGATGTAAATGCGCTTGCACGGCAACCCGTACAAGCGCAAACAAAAAGCAGTCCCACTTCCACTCTCATGGATGGGGCTGCTGTTTTGACGAAAGTATTCTGCCGCTTTAGCCGACGGCATTCAGCTTGCGGGCGAGGCTGGACTTTCTTCTGGACGCGGTGTTTGCATGAAGAACGCCTTTCGCGCAGGCCTGATCGATCGTTTTGATCGCGACGCGCACGACCTCCTGCTTGTCGGCAGCATTGTTTTCAACCGCAGCGTTCGCCTTCTTGATCGCGGTCTTGAGGTCGCTCTTTACCGCCTTGTTCGCCATCGTTTTCGTAGCGATAACCTTGACTCTCTTCTTCGCAGATTTCACGTTTGCCATTGTGCCACCTCCTTGCCTACATGACAGTACAAGTTATAATAGCATTTTTTATGGGAAATTGCAAGTGTTTTTTCATCTGTACAACAAATTCTCCGAAAGGAAGCACAGCCATGAATTTTCGCAGCGACCTCGCACTGGAGGAAACCGAGTCCCTCGGCCGTGACAACCTGCCGCAGGGGGTGAAGGTTGACGCGCTCCAATACGATAGTATAACCGTCAACATCGTCGATATTACCAGCGAGCAGGGGTCAGAGGCCCTCGGCAAGCCGGTGGGGCGGTACCTCACCGTCGAGCTTCCGCCCTTCTACTCCTCCAACCAGTCCACTGAAAAGGAGATCGAGGCCCTTGCCCGGGAAATCCAGAAGCTGGTCCCGGAGCAGGGAACGGTGCTGGTGGTGGGGCTGGGGAACATCCACATCACCCCGGACGCGCTCGGCCCGCGCACCTGCGACCTCTGCCTTGCCACCCGCCACATTTCGGGAGAGCTCGCCAAGTCCGCGGGGCTTGGAAACCTGCGTCCGGTCGCGGCACTGGCCCCCGGCGTGCTGGGCCAGACCGGGATCGAGTCGGGGGAGATCATCCGCTCGATCGTTAAGGACCTGCGCCCCTGCGCGGTGATCGCAGTGGACGCCCTGGCTGCGCGCAGCCTGGAGCGCCTGGGGTGCACCATCCAGGTTTCCAACTCGGGAATTTCCCCCGGCTCGGGGGTGATGAACCGCCGCTTCGAGCTCTCCAAGGCGACCCTCGGGGTAGAGGTCGTCTCGATCGGCGTGCCCACCGTGGTGGACGCCGCCACCATGGTCTATGAGCTGGCGGGGCAGGAGCCCTCCCTGGCGCAGCAGGACAAGGCGCGCATGATGATGGTCACCCCCCGCGAGGTCGACCTGCTCATCGAGCGGGCGGCCAAGGTGCTGTCCCTGGCCATCAACCATGCGCTGCAGCCCCACATCTCGGTGGAGGACATCGGATACCTGGTCAGCTGACCGTTTCAAACATATCTCTTTTATGAAAACCTTCATGTATACTCCCGCCCGGGCGTGAATATACATGGATTGGTGCTCAACTAAAAAGATAAAGGTATGTTTGAAATTGAGAAGATATCGTAACCCCAAAAAGTTCATTCTGCTCTTTTTCACCATCGCGGTGGCTGCGCTCAGCTTTCCCCTGATCAAATCCGGACTGTATCATTCCATGCCGTTTATACAGTCGGTAGGGGAGCGCCTGGCGCTTTTTTCCGCGTTTTCGGATATGCCGGCCCAGAGCCTGGAGCTGCTCGAGCAGCGCTTCAACTCGGAAATTTTTTACGGCGACGAGGAGATTGACGCGCCCGAGCCCAACCCAAACCCGGTCCCCTCCCCGCAGCCCAAGCCGCAGGAGGAGTCCTCCTCCGTCCCGGAACAGGGCGGGGAGGCCTCGAGCTCGGGGCCCGGCGAGGAGTGGGAGGCAGACGAAGGGGACGAGGAGACCCAAAGCAAGGAAGCCCCGCCCGAGATCCCGGCCCAGTACCGGGGCGACATGATCGAGGAGGATTTGTCCGGCTACGACTCGTCGAGCTATTATCATCTCGAACCGGGATACCTGCGCAACTACACCAAGCTGGATTTTGACGACATCGAAGAAATCCTCGAGGACGCCCCGGCCTTGGGGCTGGGCGGCAACGGCGAGCCTCAGGTGCTGATCATGCACACCCACGCCACCGAAGCCTTTGAGCGGTATGACAATATCTTCTACGACACGCGGAATACCTGGCGCAGCACCGACAATAATATGAACATGGTGGCGGTGGGGGAGGAGCTGGCAAAAACCCTGCGTGAAAACGGGGTCAACGTCCTGCACGACAGCACCCAGCACGACTACCCCTCCTACAACGGCTCCTATGAGCGCAGCGCCGAGACGGTCAAAGGGTACCTCGAGGAATATCCCTCGATCAAGATCGTGCTGGACGTCCACCGGGACGCCATCGACCGAAACGGCACCCTGGTGCGGCCCATCACCACCATCGACGGAAAAAAGGCCGCCCAGCTGATGATCATCGCGGGCAGCGACGACGGCACCATGAATATGCCCAACTGGCGGGACAATCTGCGCTTTGCCGCCGCCATCCAGCGCCAGGCGGAGGGCGCCTTTGAGCATCTCATGCGGCCGATCTTCTTCTGCTACCGCAAATATAACCAGGACCTGACCCGGGGCTCGCTGCTGCTGGAATTCGGCTCGCACGGAAACACCCTGGAGGAGTGCCTCTACACCGCCCGTCTGGCCGGACAGTCGATCGCACAGGCGATCAAGGACCTGGAGGAATAGCCGAAAGGACGTAAAACCACAATATGAAGTTTAACGTACGGTCGTTTTTTATTGGATTTCTACTTTCTGTAATTTTTACCATCCTGATGCTGGGCCTGGCGTTCGTCAATTACCATGCCTACCAGACCGGGACGCCGGACTATGCGCCCATCGTTTCGTTGGAAGAAGCGCAGAGTGTCTATACAATCAGTATTGTTGGCAAGGAAATATACTTCGATCAGGGGCTGGTGCAGGATATGGAACCTACTTTGCAGAAGCTGTCCGTCTTCCTGCCGACGGATTTGCGGATGCTTGCCGCCGGATACCGCAGCCTGGGGGAGGCGGTAAGGGAATATCTGCCGCACTTATGGTGGAAATCGTGAGCGCCGCCAGGTACGGATCGTTTTGCGCGACTATTTTTGAAAACATTGCGGGCCTGTTGCCTGCAATGTTTTTTTTGTGGTATAATTTCTACAGTAGAATTAATTTTGACTTCATTTTAATAGACCGGAGGTACCCCGACCTATGCAGGACCACGCTCATATTCGCAACTTCTGCATCATCGCACACATCGACCACGGCAAGTCCACCCTGGCCGACCGCATCCTCGAGCTCACCCAGGCGGTCAGCGCCCGGGAGGCCCAGGACCAGCTGCTGGACAATATGGACCTCGAGCGCGAGCGCGGCATCACCATCAAGGCGCGGGCGGTCAGCCTGCGCTACCATGCCGACAACGGGGAGGACTACCTCTTCAACCTGATCGACACCCCCGGACACGTGGACTTCAACTACGAGGTTTCCCGGTCCCTTGCCGCCTGCGAGGGGGCGGTGCTGGTGGTGGACGCCTCACAGGGCATCGAGGCGCAGACGCTGGCCAACACCTATCTGGCGGTGGACCACGATTTGGAGATCGTCCCGGTGGTCAACAAGATCGACCTGCCCAGCGCCGACCCCGAACGCGTCTGCCACGAGATCGAGGACATCATCGGCATCCCGGCGATGGACGCGCCGCAGATTTCGGCCAAGACCGGGGTGAACATCCGCGCGGTGCTCGAACAGGTGGTGGCGCTGGTGCCCCCGCCGAAAGGGGAACGCGACAAGCCGCTGTGCGCCCTGATCTTCGACAGCTATTACGACTCCTATAAGGGGGTCATCGTCTATATCCGGGTGATGGACGGGGCGCTGCGCGCGGGGGAGCGGATCAAAATGATGGCGACCGGCGCCGAATTCGACGTGGTGGAGGTCGGCTTCATGGGCGCGACCTCGCTTCAGCCGCAGGACGAGCTCTGCGCGGGGGAGGTCGGGTATCTGACCGCGAGCATCAAGACGGTGGCCGACACCCGGGTGGGCGACACGGTCACCCTCGCCCGGGACCCGGCCGCCCAGCCGCTGCCGGGCTACCGCAAGGTAAACCCCATGGTCTACTCGGGGATCTACCCGGTGGACGGGGCCCGCTACCCGGATTTACGGGACGCGCTCGAGAAGCTGCAGCTCAACGACGCTTCCCTCTCCTTTGAGCCCGAGACCTCGGCCGCGCTGGGCTTCGGCTTCCGCTGCGGCTTTCTGGGCCTGCTGCACATGGAGATCATCCAGGAACGGATCGAGCGGGAGTTTTCCCTGGAGATCATCACCACCGCACCGAGCGTGGTCTATCAGCTCACCCTCACCGGCGGGGAGGAGCTGCAGATCGACAACCCGACCAATTACCCCGATCCCGCCACCATTGAGAGCGCCCGGGAGCCGTTCGTCAAGTCGAGCATCCTCACGCCCACCCAGTATATCGGCACCATCATGGAGCTCTGCCAGGAGCGGCGGGGGGAATACAAGGATACCAAGTATCTCGACGATACCCGGGCCGAGCTGCACTACGAGCTGCCGCTCAACGAGATCATCTATGATTTCTTCGACGCGCTCAAGAGCCGCACCAAGGGCTATGCCTCCTTCGACTATGAGCTGTGCGGCTACCGGGATTCCAAGCTGTGCAAGCTGGACATCCTGTTAAATAGCGAGGTCGTGGACGCTTTTTCGCTGATCGTCCATGCGGACAGGGCCTATCCGCGCGCGCGCCGGATGGCCGAAAAACTCAAGGAGACCATCCCGCGCCAGCTCTTCGAGATTCCCATCCAGGCCGCGGTGGGGGGTAAGGTGATCGCCCGCGAGACGGTCAAGGCCCTGCGCAAGGACGTGCTGGCCAAGTGTTACGGGGGAGACATCACCCGCAAAAAGAAGCTGCTCGAAAAGCAGAAGGAAGGAAAAAAGCGGATGCGCCAGTTCGGCTCGGTCGAAGTGCCGCAGGAGGCTTTCATGGCGGTCCTCAAACTGGACTGATGGCAGGGGACGGCCGCGCTGCAGAAGCACGGTATTATCACACACAGGGAAAGAATTGCGGGCTGTAGGATCTACAGCCCGCAAGCTGAATCAGGACAGGGCCGGGAGCAAAGTATTTTGCTCAAATAGTATAAATGTTTAATTATAATACAAACAGTAAACATTGTGTTGGGAGGTGCCGTTATGCCGAAACCGGAAGGCCTTTATATCCATGTGCCCTTCTGCCGCAAGAAATGCGGATACTGTGACTTTTATTCCGTACCCGGGACGCAGGAGGACTACGACCGCTATACCGACCAGGTCTGCCAAATGCTTTTGGATTGCCCCTTTGGCAGCCGTGTCTTTGACACGGTGTATTTCGGCGGCGGCACGCCCTCGCTGCTGGGCGCGCGCAACATCGACCGGATCCTCCAGGCCGCCGTATCCCGCCACACCCTGACCGGAAGGGAGATCACCCTGGAGGCCAATCCCAACACGGTGGACGGAGCGTTCTTTGAGAATATCCACCGCAGCGGCGTCAACCGGGTTTCGATGGGGCTGCAGGCGGCGCAGCCGCTGCTGCTGCACACCCTGGGGCGTTCCCACACGCCCGGGGACGTCACAAGGGCGGTCGAGTTGGCGCGGAGGGCGGGGATCGAAAACATCTCGCTCGACGTCATGCTCTCACTGCCCGGACAGACGCTGGAGGACATCCTGCAAACCCTGCAGTTTTGCATCGAGCTGGAGGTACCGCACATCTCTGCCTACCTGCTCAAGATCGAGGAGGGGACGCCCTTTGACTGCCAGGACGTGCGCGGCCTCTGCCCGGACGAGGACCTGCAATCCGAGCATTACTACCGCATGGTTTGTTTTCTCGAGCACCACGGCCTGCTGCAATATGAAATTTCAAACTTCTCTAGGCCCGGCTTCGAGAGCCAGCACAATCTGGGCTACTGGAAGCTGGTGCCCTACCTTGGGCTGGGCCCGGCGGCGCACTCCTTCCTGGACGGGAAGCGGTTCCATTTCGAGCGCGACCTGCCTGCCTTCCTGGCGGCAAAGGACCCCTGGTCGCTGAGGCAGGACGACGGGCCGGGCGGGGATTTCACCGAGTTTGCCATGCTGCGCCTGCGGCTGCGCGAGGGGCTCAACCTCGACGAGGCGCAGGCCTATTACGGGGTGGACAAGGAGCAATTTCTCTTTCGGGCCCAACGGTTCATCCCGCTGGGACTGGTCCAGCAAAGCGGCTCAAGCCTGCGCCTGACCCCGCGCGGCTTCCTGCTCTCCAATCCGCTCATTGCCCGGCTGCTGGGCGACTGACCGTCCTTCTCAAAGAATAGTCCCTATAAAGCGACACAGCAGAAGAAGCCACCAGCCTTTGATTTCCAAAAAATGTAATAACTTTGATAAAAACGAATTCCTCCCTCAGCCTCCTTCACCGCAAAGGCCGATGTTTGCGCAGGATCGGCAGGGGAGACTATCGCTTTCCATCGTTCGCTGGTCTGTTTTGATGCCATGGAAGTCAATCATCCATTTTTATAGCCGGCCATTCGTTTTGGAAAGCCTTGCGCACGGGGCGGGGGCGGGGTATAATAGAGGTATCGATTTTTGTCGCCAAAGGAGGAGATTTCCCCCGTGTCCAAGATAAATGTCTGTTTTTCTTACCCCTTCGTCAAGCCAAAGGAGCCGGCCAACCTTGTCATCTTCTGTGAGGGGAACGCCGCTGTCCCCGAGCGGGAGCTGCCGCGCTACCTCAAGCAGGCGATGGATTATGCGAAGGCTTACCAGGTTTATCTGGTGCCGGGGCGGTTTGTGCTCAAGGGCCGGCTCTGCATGACCCTGCTCTCTCCGGCGGGGAAGCCGGTGGCGCTGCAGAAGGCCTGCCACCTCAACCTCCTCCACCACGCCTCCCTCGAGCCGGGCAGCGCGATCGAAGTGTTCGATACCGAGCTGGGGGCCATCTGCCTCATCGCGGACGTGGACATTTACCACCCCGAGGTGCTGCGCTCGGCGGCCATGCTCGGGGCCGAGACGGCGATCGTATCCCAATATTTTGACCTATACGATGTGAATGTGACCCGGATCATGAGCGGCTGCTGGGACATGGCGCAGCAAAACCAGATGTATGTCCTCGGCGCCCACAACGCGGGCTGCTGTGTCTGCGCGCCCTGCGCGCTCACCGAGGACGAGAGCGGCTTCCTCTTAAAGCCGCAGGCCGAGTTCCCCGCCCTGGCGACGGTTTATCCCCATAAGCTGCAGAAGCTGAGGGAGCAGCAAAACCTGCTCTCGATGATCAACCCGGATTTCTGCGCCGCCAGCGCGTCCCTGCTCGACCGCTGAGCCCATCTTGAAAAGGAGATACGCGCATGCTGTCACTCAAGACCATTGCGGCATCCTACACGCTGTCGGCCAAGCTCGACCCGGAAAAATGCGAAAAGCTGATCGAAGCCCTCGGAATCCGCCGCAGCACCATCCTGGACTACGTCTATCCCAACAACATCAAGCTCTCCGCCGCCCATCTGCGGCTGACGCCATATAAGGACATCAAATCTTTCATCGAGGACTGCTGCCGGTTGATCGACATGGCCATCCAGTCCGGCTCCCAGCTTTTGCTGCTGCCCCACCTGCTGGGCCTGGTGCCGCTGAGCGTGGACAAGCCCTCGATGTCGCTGGCAACCTCCCTAATCGAGGACCTCTGCAAGGGGCAGACGCCGCCCGCCAACCTGCGCGCGCGGTTCGGGTCGGTCATGGACAAGCTCTCCGACTTTTTATTCGATTGCTACTACAACATTTTCCTGCTGCTCGCCCACAAATATAACATCTATATCGCCGCGGGGAGCACCTACGTCGCCACCTCGCAGGGAATTTTCTGCCGCTCCTATCTCTTTAGCCCGGACAGCGACGAGGCCTTTTTTCAGGATAAGATTACCCTCAGCCCGACCGAACGGGCCCTTGGCATCCAGCCGGGAAACGAACTGAAAATTTTCGATTCCAAAATCGGCAAGCTCGCCATCCTGGCCGACACCGACGGCTCGTTCTACGAGTGCTACAAGGCAGCCAAGGCCCTCGGTGCGCAGCTGGTGCTCACCCCGGCGCTGAGCAGCGAACAGCTTTCCCACAATCCGCGCTACAACGCTTCGCTGATGAATGCGCAGCATTATAATCTCTATACGGTGCGCTCCTCCTTCTATTCCACCGGTGAAACATTGCCCGCCTTCCGGGGGGCCAGCGGAATCTATGCGCCGCTTCTGATGACCCGGGATCTCAACGGGGTGGTGGTGCACAACCACGAGAGCGATGAAACCGGCGGGGTTCTCTCCTCCCGGATCGACCCGCCGCGGCTACTGGATAATATGGACGTCTATTCCCACCACCGCAACCCGCTCTTCTACGAACGGATGATGAAGGAGACCTATCCCGGCTTCTTTAAGGGCACTCTGCCCTCGCCCACGGTGGTGCCCTCCTATGTGCCGCAGGAGAATCCGGAAGAGGCAGGGGCCGCGCCGCAGGAGGCTGCAAACGAGCCCGAGGCTTCCGAGGAAAACGCCGCTCAGGTTTAAATTGAAGGCAGACAAAAGGGGTTCCCGGCCTTTCATTGGCCGGGAACCCCTTTTCCTGTCGCTTTTTATTCCAGGGTCAATAGCGCTTCAAAGCAGCAGAGCGTTTCCTTCTCTCCCCGCAGATACCAGCTTCCCTCTGAGGTTTTGCCACGCAGCAGGGAAATACGCTCGCCCTCGCGCACCTCGTTTTGGTAATGGAGGTAAAGCTCCTTCGCTTCCCGCTCCAGCTCCCCAAAGGGAAGGGCATCGCAGATTACATCCGCATAGCCGGCATTGTTCATATGCCGGTTGATGTCCAGATCGGAATAGCGAACCTCCCGCACGCCGGCAGGCTCCAGCCCCTCGGGGGGGAGGGGGCGGTACCGCGTCAGGGTGGTCGGTTCGAGGTCCTCGGTCATCGGCAGCACGCCGGTGAATTCCTTCGGACGCAGAATCCTCCTGCTCTGCGGGTCGACCAGCAGCCAGGTGGTATCCGCAACCGCAAGGCGTTCGCCAGCTTCCGAAAATATCTCGTTGGTACGGATAAACTGCGCCTTGATGGGCAGCTTGGGCGTGGTGAGCAACCGCAGCCGCTCCCGGCAGCGGGGGAGACGTTCGATCTTCAGGCGAAGTTTGGCCAGAAGAAACACCTGTCCCAGCTCGGCCAGCCGCTCATAGGGGAGGCCCAGCTCGTCGAGATGCTCTCCGCTGATTTCCTGCATATGCCGCAGAAGGTAGGAGAGCTTGATCCGGTTTAATATGTCGCATTCATAGCTCTGTACCTGGATGTTCTTTTCATATTGCTTGTTGTCATTGATCAGGGGCATGTTCTTATCCTTTTCTCCGTTTGTTCCATGTGAAACAGTCAGTAGGAAATCTTCTGTCCGCTCAGCCGCTCGGCGATGTCGCACAGATCCTGCTGGCTGAGGAAGTCCAGCTCGATCGAACCGTGCTCGCCCGCCGTATGGCGGATGGTCACCTTACGCCCGAGCTCCTGGCGCAGCGCAAGCTCCAGTTCCCGGTAGAAGCTCTCCTCGCCAAAGGCAGGCTCCTTCTTTTTTGGGGAGGTCTTCTGCCTTTTGCACTTCTTTGCCAGCTGCTCGAGCTCCCGCACGGTGATCCGGTCGGCCAGCACCTTTTGTACGTTTTCCTCGATCAATCCGCTGTCTTCCAGCGCCAGCAGGGCGCGGGCATGGCCCGCCGAAACCTGTCCCCGCCGCACCAGGTCGAGCACCGGGTCAGGGAGGTTTAAAAGCCGCAGGGCGTTGGCCACCGCCGGCCGGGACTTGCCAACCGAACTGGCCACCTTCTCCTGGGTCATCCCGTAGCTCTCCATCAGCTGCCGGTAGCCCAAGGCCTCCTCGATCGGATTGAGGTCCTCGCGCTGGAGATTTTCGATGAGCGCCAGCTCCATCGCTTCAAGGTCGGTCATTTCCCGGACGACCACCGGCACCTCGGAGAGCCCGGCCATCCGCGAGGCACGCCAGCGGCGCTCCCCGGCGATCAGCTGATAGCGCCCGCTGGGGAGAGGGCGCACCAGCAACGGCTGGAGCACCCCATGTTCCCGGATGGAATCGGCCAGCTCGGCCAGTGACTCCTCATCGAACTGCTTGCGGGGCTGGTCGCGGTTGGGTTCAATCTCGTTGATGGGCAGCGCCGCGGCGCTGCTGCCCGTGCTGTTATCCGCAAAGAGGGCGTCCAGGCCCTTGCCCAGCCCCCCCAGTCTTGCCTTCGCGATGACGTCCGCCTCCTATCACATATGATACATGCCGATGATCTCCTGCGCAAGCTCGTTATAGGCCTGGGCCCCCTTGGACACCCGGTCGAAATAGATGATCGGCTGGCCAAAGCTCGGCGCCTCGGAAAGGCGCACATTTCGGGGGATCACCGTCTTAAACACCTTGTTGGGAAAATATTTTTTGACCTCCGCCACCACCTGCAAGGTCAGATTGAGGCGGGAATCGTACATGGTGAGCAGCACCCCCAAAATCTCGATCGTGGGGTTATACAGCCGTTTGACCTGACGCACCGTGGTGATAAGCTGGGACAGCCCCTCAAGCGCATAATATTCGCACTGGATCGGTACCAGCAGGTAATCGCTGGCTGCCAGGGCGTTGAGGGTGATCAGCCCGAGGGAAGGGGGGCAGTCGATCAGCACAAAATCATAATTCAGCTTCAAAGGGGTCAGCAGCTTCTTAAGGCGCATGGTCCGGTCCTCGAGCTCGATGAGCTCGATCTCCGCCCCCGCCAGCTCGATGCTCGCGGGCAGGATATCCACATTCTTGAACTTGGTGTGGACCAGCGCCTTGGCCGCCGGCTGGGTGCCGATGATCAAATCATAGGTGGAGGCCTCGCAGGTCCGCTTGTTAATCCCAAATCCGCTGGTAGAATTCCCCTGCGGATCCATATCTACCATCAGAACGCGCTTCCCGGCAAAGCCGAGCGCCGCCGCTAGATTGACCGCGGTGGTCGTCTTTCCAACGCCGCCCTTCTGGTTGGCGATCGCAATAACCTTTCCCAACGCTTCTCCTCCTACGCCTTTACTCACACAAAAAGAATTATAACATAAAACCGGCGGTTTTCATAGCTGTTTCACATGAAACAAGAGCAAAAACCATCAAAAAACGGGCCAAAGGTCAAAAAACCTCGGACCCGCTTATCAAAATACCAAAAGGGCCGCGGCAAAACGGCCCTTTCGGTAATCAGCCAGGGAATGTGAGTTATGCTAAAACCGGTTCGGTTATAGCCGAGTTTCAGGCCGAGGTACGGCTGCGCTGGGCATGCTTTTTGGGGATGCGCACCGTCAGGTTGATATACTCGTCATCCTCGCTCTGCTGGGTTACAGCGGGAATCCCGGCGAGCTTCATCGTCTCGACCGCCTTGTTGATGGTGTTCAGAAAAATCCGCACATCCTTGAGGATAAAGATGCGGGTGGGCTTGGGGCCGTGGCTTTCGAGTAGGGAAGCGATATACCGCTCGGTCTGGGCCACGTTGAGCTGGCGCTGGGCAATGACTGCAATCACCTCGAGCTGCCGCCGCTCCCCGGAAATCTGGAGCAGACAGCGCGCGTGCCGCTCGGTGAGGCCGTTTTCCTGAATTTTGCGCCGCACCAGCGGCGCAAAGCGCAGAAGCCGCAGCTTGTTGGCCACGGTGGACTGCGCCATCCCAAGCCGCTCGGCCAGCTGCGCTTGGGAGAGCCCATGCTCCTGCAGCAGGGAGGCCATCGCCTCGGCCTGCTCAAAAAAGTTGAGGTCGGCCCGTTGGAGGTTTTCGATCAGCGCCAGCGTCTTGCTGGCGTAGTCATCCATCTCCTCCACAATGGCCGGGATCACGCTGTAGCCCAGCTTGCGGAAAGCGCGAAGCCGCCGTTCGCCGGCGATCAGCTGATATTCTCCCGGCGCCCGCTCCCGCACGCTGATCGGCTGGAGCAGGCCGTTTTGCGCGATGCTTTGGGCCAGCTCGAGCAGCGCCTGCTCGCCAAACACCCGGCGGGGCTGGTCGGGGTTGGGAACGATGTGCTCCACTGGAAGAAGCACCACATTGTTGACCACCCTGCCGTCCGGAATCTGTTGCATCCGCCCGCCTCCAATCTGCCGGTTATAAGATGTCATTCTCTTACAACAAAAAATCCTATTGCTTGTCCACAATAGGATTGTAACAGATTATTCCATTTATTTCCATTCTTTTTGATCGCAAAATTCTGCTTGTTGCGCTGCAATCTGTTTTTTCACAGCGGCTTTTTTGCAATTTTGGCGGCGGGCCGGGGATATTTTGCCGAAGTCTGCGATATTTTCTTGATCAGTATGATGTTTCGCTCGCTCCCGTCCGGCAGGGTAAAGTGCTCGATCCCCTCCAGCTTGCCGCCCAGCAGGCGGATCGCATTTCCCGCCGCCCCGGCCTCCTCTTCTGCACCCTTGGACTTTAAAGCGGCGAATATGCCGCCCACCCTGACGAAGGGGAGGCAGTATTCGCAGAGATTGCTGAGATTCGCTACCGCCCGCGCCGTGGCCAGGTCGAAGCGTTCCCGCAGCTCAGGGTTTTGGCCGCCCTCCTCCGCCCGCGCATGGATACAGTCCGCCTGGAGCCCCAAGCGCTCGCAGAGCTGGCTTAAAAAGGTGATCCGCTTGCCCAGGCTGTCCAGCAAAGTGAGGGAAATGTCCTCCCGCGCCAGACGCACCGGTACCCCGGGAAATCCCGCGCCGGTGCCGACGTCGATCAGGCTGCCGCCCTTAGGAAGGTTCGCCGCCTTTAAAAGCAGCAGGCTGTCCAGGAAATGCTTGCAGGCGATCTCCTGCGGCTCGGTGATGGCCGTAAGGTTGACCTTCTCATTGTACTCCACCAAAAACTCGGCGTACCGGTCCAGCCTGTCAATCGCGCCCTGCGGCAGCTCGATCCCATAATCTCGGCACCAGCCGAGCAGAAGTTCATTCGGAATCATCTCGGGATTCCCCCTTCCTGCGTTTGCTCTCCAGATAGATAATTAAAATAGAGACGTCCGCCGGGCTTACCCCGGAAATCCGGCTCGCCTGTCCCAGGCTGCGCGGCCGGATCTTTTGCAGCTTCTCGGCGGCCTCCAGCCGCAGGCCGGAAACCTCGCTGTAGTCGATCCCCTCGAGCAGCAGCCTGCTTTCCAACCGCCGGGCCTGCTCCACCTGGGCGAGCTGCTTTTTGATATACCCCTCGTACTTGATCTCGACCTCCACCTGCTCGATCACCGCGTCCGGCAGGGAAGGGGCTTCACCATCAAAGGGGAGAATATCCCGGTAGCTGATCTGCGGACGGCGCAGCAAGGCCGCCATGGTGGTGCCGGTGGAAATCGGGGCTGTTTCATGTGAAACAAGCATCTCGTTGAGGCGCTCATCCGGCGCCAGTACCCGCCTTTTCAGGCGCTCCAGCTCCTGGTCGCGCGCGGCCACCTTCTCCAAAAACTCCCCGTAGCGCTCCGCACTGATCAGCCCAACCGCATGCCCGAGCGGGGTGAGCCGGATGTCCGCATTGTCCTGCCGCAGCAGCAGCCGGTACTCCGAGCGGGAGGTCATCATCCGGTAGGGGTCCTGGCAGCCCTTGGTCACCAGGTCGTCGATCAAGGTGCCGATATAGGAGGAGGCGCGTTCCAGCACGAACGCTTCCTTTCCCTGCACCTGGCGTGCCGCATTGATCCCGGCGATCAGGCCCTGGGCGGCCGCCTCCTCGTAGCCCGAGGTGCCGTTAAACTGCCCCGCGCCGTAGAGCCCCCGCACCGGAAGAAACTCCAGGGTGGGCCGCAGCTGCAGCGGGTCCACGCAGTCGTACTCGATCGCGTAAGCGTCCCGCATAATTTCAACCTGTTCCAGCCCTTCAATGGTCCGGTAGAGCGCAACCTGCACCTCCTCGGGCAGGGAAGAGGAGAGCCCCTGCAGGTACATCTCCTCGGTATCCTCGCCCATCGGCTCGACAAAGAACTGGTGGCGGGGCTTGTCTGAAAAACGGACCACCTTGTCCTCGATGCTCGGGCAGTACCGCGGCCCGATCCCCTCAATCTTTCCACCGTAGAGCGGGGAACGGTGGAGATTTTCTCGGATCACTTCGTGGGTTCTCCCGTTGGTATACCCGATGTGGCAGAGCACCTTGTTGTGCAGCTCTCCCTTGGTGGTGAAGGAGAAGGGGACCACCGGTTCGTCGCCCGGCTGCTCCTGAAGCTGTGTAAAATCGATGCTCCTGCGATGCACCCGCGCGGGGGTCCCGGTCTTGAAGCGACGCAGCCGAAGCCCCAGCCTTTCGAGCGAGGCGCTCAGGGTATTGCAGGGGTGCATCCCGTCCGGGCCGCTGGCAGCGGTATACTCCCCCACAAAGATTTTTCCCCGCAGGTAGGTCCCCGAACAGACGATGGCCGCCCCTACCCGGTAGACGGCTCCCATCGCAGTCACCACCTCCCGCACCCGCCCATCCTTGGCGCGAATGTCTACGATCTCGGCCTGGCGCAGGTCCAGCCCCGGCTGGGATTCGACCGCCTGTTTCATATAGGCGTGATAGGCCCGCCGGTCGGACTGGACCCGCAGGCTGTGCACCGCCGGCCCCTTTCCGCGGTTGAGCATCCGGCTCTGCAAAAAGGTGGCGTCCGCCGCCTTCCCCATCTCGCCGCCCAACGCATCGATCTCCCGCACCAGATGGCCCTTGGCCGTCCCGCCGATTGAGGGGTTACAGGGCATGTTGGCGATCGCGTCCAGCGACATGGTGAAGAGCACGGTGTGCGCACCCAGCCGCGCGGCGGCAAGCGCGGCCTCCACCCCCGCGTGGCCCGCGCCGATCACCGCAACATCATAATTTCCCGCCTGATATTCCAAAACGATTCCTCCGTTTTACTTTCCCACACAGAATTTGGAGAACACCTCGTCCACCACCGCCTCGCTCGCCCGCTGGCCGGTGAGCACCAGCAGCTCGTCCAGCGCACAGTCCAGGCAGACGTTGATGGCATCGAAGGTCATCCCGTTTTCCAGCGCTTCCAGCGCCTCGGCCAGCTGGTCGTGCGCCGCCTGCGCGCAGAGAAGCTGCCGCTCGCTGATCAGGAGATCCTGTCCCGGCGTGAGCTGATCGAGCTCCATCACCCGCAGCACCGCCTCCTCGAGCTGCTGTACCCCATCCCCGCTCTGGGCGGACATCGCCACCGTCTCCCGCACGTAGGGAAAAACTTCCTGCGGCGCAATGTTCTGCCCGGCATCGGTCTTGTTGATGACCGCGATGGCCGGTTTTCTGGACAATTCTTCCAGTATTTTCCTATCTTCATCCTGTAGCCGGTCAGTGCTGTCCAGCACCACTATGACCAGCTGGGCCGTTCTTGCCGTGCTGCGCGCGAGATCCACCCCCGCGGCCTCCACCGGGTCGTCGGTCTCCCGGATTCCGGCGGTGTCAGCCAGCTCGAGCAGGATGTCCCCGAGCATCACCCGGCTCTCCACCACATCCCGGGTGGTGCCGGGAATGGCGGTCACGATGCTCTTCTGCCGCCCGGCGAGGAGGTTCATTAGGGTGGATTTTCCCACATTCGGCTTACCGACAATGGCGGTGACGATCCCGTCCCGGAAAAGCCGGCCTCTTTCATAGCCTTCCAAAAGGCCATGCAGCTCCTGTCGCTCCTTCCGCATCTGGGCGGCCAACTGCTCCCCAAAGACGGCGTCCTGCTCCTCGTCGGGATAGTCGATCCAGGCCGCAAGCGAAGCGCTCAGATGGACAAGATTCTGTGCGATCCGCTCAATCCTTTGCTGCAGCGCACCGTCGCGCGCCGCCAGCGCCGCCGCGGCCGACTGGCTCCCCTGTGCGGCGATCAATCCGGCAACCGCCTCCGCCTGGGTAAGGGAGAGCTTGCCGTTTAAAAAGGCACGCTTGGTAAACTCCCCCCGACCCGCGGGAGAAGCCCCCAGCTGAAAACATCGGCTGAGGGTCCGTCTGAGCAGATAGGCACCGCCATGGCAGCAGACCTCGGCCACGTCCTCGCCGGTATAGCTCTTGGGCGCACGGTAGACGAAAACCACCGCCTCGTCAAACTCCCCGTCCTGGTCGTAAACCCGGCCATACAGCCCGCTGTAACCCGGCAGGGAGGCGGGGGAGCGCTTCGGATCGGCCGGGCGGACGAGCCGCTGTGCAATATCCAGCGCGTGTGGGCCGGACAGGCGCACCATCCCGATCCCGGCGGGGGAGAGGGGGGTCGAAATCGCCGCAATGGTAGTCTGTGAATCCATGGTACACCTCCAATAAGAAAACGGAAGTTTCTCTTACAAGAAACTTCCGTTGCCAAAACTTGTTCCCTGCAGGGAAACTGATTATTCTGGTAAATCGATCTGGGAGTAGAGGGGCATCTGCGGCTCCTCCTCCACGGCTGGGGCCTGTACCTGCGGCTTCTCGGTCTTCAGTGCGGGCGGGGGATTGAGCCTTGCCAGCTCCTCGGCCGTGATCTGATCGTCGATCCGCGCTCCCGGTATCACCGGCTGCGCATTCCCTTGGCGCCCCTCGCGTTCCTGCCGCTCACGTGGCTCCCGGTTTTCCCGCGGGCTGCGGGAGCGGCTGCGCTCCCCGCCGCGGCGGCTGCCGCCGGCAGAACGGCCCTCCTTCGGCGCATCGGTGCGCTTACGGGGGTTCTTCGAGGAGATGACCACCCGGCGGTTGGGCTCTTCGCCGATCGACGAGGAGGTAGCGCCCTCCACCTTGGAAACCGCCGCATGGATGATCCTGCGCTCATAAGGGTTCATCGGCTCGAGCTTGGTGGAGCGTCCGGTCTTGACCGCATTCCTGGCAAGCTTGGTGGCCAGACGCTCCAGCGTCTCGGCGCGCTTTTTCCGGTAATCGCCCGAATCGATCGAGATGCGCATATAGTCGCCGCCCATCCGGTTGGCAACCAGGGAGGTCAAATACTGGACCGCATCCAGCGTCTCGCCGCGGCGGCCGATGATCACGCCCAAGCCGTCCCCTTCAAGGCGGATTTCAATGCTTTCCCTGGTCTGGCGGGGGGTCACCACCGCGTTCTTCACGCCCATCTGCTCAAGGATTTCACCCACATACTGGGCGGCGACCTTCGCCTTTTCGCTGAGCTCCAGCTCCTCGAGGGGCTCCTCGGCCGCGACAGGCTCCGCTTTGGGCGCGGGAGCCTCTTTTTGCTGCACGGGAGCCGCCTTCTTCGGCGGGCGGGGCTGCGACTCCTTTTTCTCCCGCTTGGGCGCTTCCTTTTGGGGCGCCGCCGGTTTCGGGCTCTCCTTCATCGGCTTTGCCGGCTCCTCGGCCTCGAGGCGGTAGACGCGCACCTTGGCAGGTATGTTGCGCAGGCCGAGAAATCCCTTTTTCGGCATCTGCAAAATTTCAAAGCTGGTCTCGTCACTGGTGGCGCCCATCTCTTCATAGGCGCGCTCGAGCGCTTCGTCCACCGTTTTGGCCGTCATAATGATCTCGTTTTGCACCGCTTTTCCACCTCTTTCTATTTCAGGTCCTCATCCGTGACTTCCACGTATTCCTCGCCGTACCGTTCGGCGTCGCGGCGCCTGGCCTCGGCCAGCTTGCGGCGGTTGATCTCTTTTTGAGAAAGGGCCTCTTCGACTTCCTTCTCCTCAACCTTGCCTTCCTTGAGCTTTTTCTTGGCCTCGATCTTCTGCTGGCGGGCTTCCTCCCGCTTTCTCTCCGCCTCAGCGGCGGCCGCTTCAGCCATCTCCTTGGGGTTATAGAACTTGTTGAGCAGCACGGTCTGCACAAAGGAGAAGAGGTTGGTCAAAATCCAGTACATACCCACGCCCGCCGGAACCTGGAATGCGATGAACAGAGACATCAGCGGCATGGCCCACATCATGGCATTGGTCATCCCGCTGCCCGCGGCGTTCTCGCCCATGGTGGCCTTGCTCTGCCGGATGGAGGCCATCGAAAGCATCACCGAGGTGACGCCCGACAGGATCGGGATAAGGATGAGCAGGTTTAATGTAAAGGTCGGCACCTGTGACAGGTCGATCCCGAGGAACACAAAGTTGAAGTCCTGGATCTTGCTGACAAAATCCGAACCCATCGAGGAGAAGGCGCCGGGGTTCTGCTGCACCGCATTGATGACGCTGATTTCCGAGCTGTAGGGGTTTACCGTCAGCCCGAGGTTGTTGACGATATCGGTCGCCTGGGTGATCATCTCGCCCGAAAAGCGCATGATGTGCTTGAGGGGATGATAGATGACGTCGATCAAACCGAAAAGGATGGGGAACTGGATGAGCATGGGGAGGCACCCGGACATCGGGTTGAAGCCCTCCTCCTCATACAGCTTCATCATCTCTTCGTTCATTTTCTCTTTATTGTTTTTATACTTGTTCTGGATCTCTTCCATCCGCGGACGGAAGGCGGCCTGCTTGGCCATCGATTTTTGCTGCTTGATCATCAGCGGGACCATGGCCAGCTTGGTGATCAAGGTGAAGAGGATCAGCGCAAGCCCGTAGATCGGCACGACCTTGTAGAGCAGCCACATGATCCAACCGAGCGGGTAGCCGAATATCGCATTGATAAAACTCATGTTGACCTCCGTCTTTGCCCGCCGCCCGGCACTCAGGCAGAAGACAAGTTTGGTATGGAGCAAAGCCAATGATAGCCGCCTATTGTTGCGGCTGTTTCTTCCTGTTTTTCTGCTCCTGCTTTGGCGGCACCGGATCATAGCCGCCTTTAAAGAGAGGATTGCAGCGCAGGATCCGTTTCATCGAAAGAAACCCGCCCCTGATTGCTCCGTATTCAGATACCGCTTGCAGAGCATATGAGGAACAGGTTGGATAGAACCTGCAGCAGGCAGGCTTATAAGGAGAAATGTGCTTTCGATAAAATTGGATGAGCGCCAGCAACAGCTTTTTCATAACGTTCTTTCATCCGCCATCCTTGCGGCGGCCTGCGGCAGCAGCTCGCCGAGCTGCCGTTTCATGACCGGGACGATCCTGGTCGATTTGCTGTACACCGTCTTGACCCGGCAGACAAAGACCACGTCCCAACCGGCCGGGATTTCACCGCACTCCCGCAACGCGGCGCGCACCACGCGGCGCGCACGGTTGCGGCTGACGGCCTTGCCGATCTTCTTCGAGGACACCACCCCGACCCGGGCGATGCCAAGGCGGTTTTTCATGGCATAGGTAACAAGCAGAGCGTGCACTCTGCTTTTCCCCTTTGCATAGATCCGCTTAAAATCCCGATTTTCACTCAGTGTTACGGTCTGCGGCATAGCAAAGCCCCTTATTTGCGCGCCGTTTTCGGCACGCCAGCTTGTCCCACAACGGAACCCCTTTTACTGCGCCATCCGTTTTTTTCGAAAGAACGCAATAAAATGAAAGACCACAATGTCTGTGGTCAGGTCATTAGTAGCTCAGACGGGCTCTTCCCTTTGAACGTCTGCGGGCGAGTACCTTGCGGCCGTTCTTGGTAGCCATTCTCTTGCGGAA
Organism: Provencibacterium massiliense; assembly: GCF_900169495.1. Classification (NCBI taxonomy): domain Bacteria; kingdom Bacillati; phylum Bacillota; class Clostridia; order Eubacteriales; family Oscillospiraceae; genus Provencibacterium; species Provencibacterium massiliense. The sequence goes on along the minus strand of NZ_FWCH01000012.1, from coordinate 1,908,424 downwards.
GCCATGCTCTTTTTTACGATGGATCTTCTTGGGCTGATACGTTCTAAGCATCCTGTTCCCCTCCCTTCGAGGCAAAACCTTGCAAGGTAATATTATATCCGAACCATTCCCCTCTGTCAAGCCGTTTGCGCGGGATTTTTGGAAAAGTGCTTTAGTATAATAAAGTTTCTACATTATTTATATATATAGCAAATTACCCCGTTGAAAAACTTGAACGCCCGTCCCTTTTATGATAAAATAAAGAGGTTGAAAAACGGTTGACTTTTATTTTTCCACCGTGATTCCACCCCTTTTTCGCAGTCTTTTCCCAACTTAAATTTTGCTTTTCATCCTTTGGAGGGTCATATTAGAATGGAATCCTTTCACGAAGTTTTCGAGCTGGTCAGCGAATACTGCAAGGGCGAGATCAGCGAGGTTGCCCACAAGGTCTGGATCAAGGACATTGAGCCGCTCAAGCTCGAAGGGTCCACCGCATATCTCGGTGTCAAGACCGATTTCAAAAAGAAAATTCTCGAAGAGCGGTATCTGGGGCTTCTGGCCACCGCCTTTGAAAATGTGCTTGGCTTTGAAGTAAAGGTTGAAATCGTCTGCCAGCCCGATCTTTCTCCCGCCCCCGAGCCGGAGGCGCCCTTCCTGTCCAAGCCCTCCGGGAATGGGGACTATGAGTACACCTTCTCCACCTTCATCATCGGCCCGTCCAACAAATTCGCCCACGCGGCCTCCCTGGCAGTGGCGGCCAATCCGGCGAGCACCTATAATCCCCTGTTTATCTACGGCGCCTCGGGGCTTGGCAAAACCCATCTGCTCTACGCCATCTGCAATGAAATTCAAAAGAATTCCCCCCAGAAAAAAATCATCTACGCCAAGGGTGAGGAATTCACCAACGAGCTGATCAACGCCATCGCCACCCAAACGACCAAGGAGTTCCATGACAAGTACCGGATGGCCGACGTGCTTCTGGTGGACGATATCCAATTTATCGGCGGCAAGGAGAGCACCCAGGAGGAATTCTTCCATACCTTCAATACCCTCTACCAGGCCGGCAAGCAGATCGTCCTGACCTCGGACCGGCCGCCCAAGGAGATCAAAACCCTGGAAGACCGGCTGCGCACCCGCTTTGAATGGGGGCTTTTGGCGGATATCCAGCCGCCCGATTTCGAGACGCGCATCGCCATCATCCGGCGTAAGGCACAGCTGCTGGGCTCCACTATGCCGGACGAGGTGGCCGAATACATAGCAAACCGCCTCAAGAACAATATCCGCCAGCTCGAGGGCGCGGTCAAAAAGATCATCGCCTATGAGGAGCTGGCCCATACCCCGCCCTCCATCCTGATCGCCCAAAACGCCATCCGGGACATCCTCAACGACAACCAGCCCATCCCGGTCACCGTCGAGCGGATCATCTCGGAGGTCAGCCGCACCTATTCGGTCTCCGCGCAGGACATCCGCTCCAACAAGCGCTCAGCTCAAATATCCAGTGCAAGGCAGATCGCCATTTACATCGTGCGGGAGATCACCCAGATGTCGATGTCGGCCATCGGTGAGGAATTCGGTGGGCGGGACCACTCCACCATCGTTTACGCCATCCAGCAGGTGGAAAAAAACATGCAGCACGATTCGGTCTATAAGGAAACCATTGAGGACATCATCAAAAACATCCGCAACAATTGAGTTTCCACTATTTTTGTTTTTCACCTTTCCACCATCAGGTTCTTTTGTGAAGAATTTACTGCTCTTTTTTGGTTTTGCCCATTCTTTTCCACAAATTATCCCTCTTTAAAGGCTCTTTTCCACTGCCCTGTGAATTTTTAAAACCTCTTTCAACCTCTAAACAAATTATCCCTTCCCGTTTCAAGATACTCTTATTGCCTCAAAACGGCACAATCAAGCCATTTCAGGGCTCTCATCCACTTTTGCGCGGCCCCTACTATTACTACTAAAATATATTCTTTTCTTTTCTCGCGATTTTCCCCGCTTCCTTTGCTGTTAAAAACTTCGGTCTCTCTTTGAGGGGACAGAAAGAAGGTAACATATGAAAGTCATCTGCAATAAAGATAAGCTCTGTGACGCGGTCACCAACGTCTCACGGGCGGTATCCTCCAAATCGACCATCCTGGCGCTGGAAGGCATCCTGCTGCAGGCCAAGGGGGATTCCCTTTCCCTGACCGGGTACGACCTGGAGCTTGGGATCACCACCACCATCGATGCCAAGGTCGAGAGCGAGGGTGAAATCATCCTCTCGGCGCGGCTGCTTTCGGACATGATCCGCCGCATGCCTTACGAGGTGATCGAGATCTCCAGCGACGAAAAGCTGTTGACCCAGATCGTCAGCGGCGCGGCCGAATACACCATTTTGGGGCTGGATCCGCAGGAGTTCCCCGAGCTGCCCACCGTCAGCGGCGAGCCGCTGCTTGAAATGGAGGCGGGCGCGCTCAAGTCGATGATCGACCAGACCCTCTTTGCGGTGGCGGTCAGCGACGCCAAGCCGGTTCACAAGGGCTCCCTTTTTGATATCAAGGAGAGCGTGCTCACCGTCGTCTCGGTCGACGGCTACCGCCTTGCCCTGCGCCGGGAGCCGGTCAAGGTCGGGGAGGATGTCAGCTTCGTGGTGCCGGGCAAGACCCTGTCCGAGGTTTCCAAGCTCCTGGGCGATCCGGAAAAGCAGATCTCTCTCACCATTTCCAAAAAGCATATTATCTTCCATATTGAAGGGTATTTTGTCATCTCCCGGCTGCTGGAAGGAGAGTTTCTCGATTATAAGGCGGCCATCCCGGCCGACCAGACCACCGAGATTCTGATTTCCACCAGGGCCTTTATCGACAGCATCGAGCGCATCTCGCTGCTGATCTCGGATAAGCTGCGCTCTCCGCTCAAGGTAAGCTTTCTCGACGAGGTGATCAAATCCTCCTGCTCCACCACCATCGGCAAGGCGCACGATGAAATTGCCTGTAAAAAGACCGGCGACGACGTGGATATGGGCTTTAACAGCAAATATCTGCTGGATGCGTTGCGCGCTTGCAGCAGCGACGAGGTCCTGCTCCAGGTCAACGGCCCGCTCTCCCCGATGAAGGTGGTGCCCAAAGAATCGGACGGCTTCCTCTTCCTGGTGCTGCCGGTCAGGCTGAAGAGCGAATAAAGGAGACCATATGCAAAAAATCAAGGTGCCCATCCGAACCGAATACATTAAAATGGATTCCCTTTTAAAATTTGCCGGGGTGGCGGATACCGGCGGGATGGCCAAGGAAATCATCGAGCAGGGAGAAATAACCCTTGATGGGGAGACCGTCGTCCAGCGGGGCAAAAAGGTGCGCCCCGGCATGACGGTCCAGGTGGGGCTGGATGTGCTCATCGAGGTCACCTCGGCGTGAGGATCAAGAGGATCGCGCTGCAAAACTTCCGCAACATCGAGCAACTCGAACTTCGGCCCGGCGAGGGGATCAACCTCATTCACGGCGAGAACGCCCAAGGAAAGACCAATCTGATCGAGGCGGTCTGGCTGTTCAGCGGAATGAAGAGCTTTCGCGGCGCGCGGGAGAGCGAGATGGTCCGCTTCGGACAGGAGAATGCGCGCCTTACGGTCGAGTTTTTCAGCGAAGGGCGCGATCAGAGCGCAAGCCTTACGTTGGGCGGAAAACGGGGCGTATGGGTCAACGAGATCAAACGGGATGCGATGTCCGACCTGTGCGGTGTCCTGCCTGCGGTGGTATTTTCCCCGGTCCATCTCTCCTTGGTCAAGGACGGACCGTCCGAGCGGCGGCGCTTTCTTGATACGGCGATCGGCCAACTGCTGCCCTCCTATAACAGCGCGCTTTCCTATTATCAAAAGGCTCTGTTTCAGCGTAATGCGCTGCTGCGGGACGTGCAGTACCACAGCGAGCTGCTGGATACCCTGGAAATCTGGGATCAGAACCTGGTGCGCGCAGGCGCGCAGGTCATGCTTTTGCGCCAGCGATATATCGCGCGGATCGGGCAGGCCGCCAAAGAGGTATACGAGGGGATTTCCAAGGGCCGCGAGGAGATGAACGTTTCCTACCAGTGCTCGGTCGAAGGATACGACCCTGACTGGGACTTGCCGAAGCTGCGCGGGGAGCTTGAAAAGGCTCTGCGCGCGCACCGCGCGGAGGACATTCGCCAGGGGGTCACCTCGGTGGGAATTCACCGGGACGACCTGGCGATCACGTTGGGAGGGCTCAGCGCCCGGCTTTACGGCTCCCAGGGCCAGCAGCGCAGCTGTGTGCTGGCATTAAAATTGGCAGAATGTGGCATAATAGAGGAAAGTATGGGAAAGGTACCGGTCATCCTGCTCGACGATGTGATGAGCGAGCTGGACCACAGCCGCCGGGATTACCTGCTCAATCGGATCGGCGAGCGCCAGGTGTTTATCACCTGCTGCGAGGAGGATATTTTCCATGTCCTGCAAAGCGGGCGCTCTTTCCTGATCGAAAACGGCGCCATCAAAGGCGGGGAGGCATAGCATATGTACCTTCATCTGGGGCAGGAGATCGTGATCCGGCTCTGCGACATCATCGGCATCTTTGACATTGAAAACTCCACCGTCAAAAAATCCTCAAAGGATTTCTTAACCACCGCGCAGCAGCAGGGAAGGGTGGTCAACGTATCCAGCGAGCTGCCCAAATCTTTTGTGGTCTGCCAGGAGGACGAGGAGACGGTTGTGTATATTTCTCAGATTTCAAGCGCGACTCTGCGCAAGCGGACCGGTTTTTTAAAGGACTTTTCCTGTTTCTAAACTGTTAAGACCTTTACACTGGCTGAATATCAACATCTCGGGAAAGAGATATTGTATCCTAGAAAAGAGACGGAGGAACGAAACGTGGCGAATACTCCCAACAACGAAGAATACGGCGGCGGCCAAATCCAGGTCCTGGAGGGGCTGGAGGCGGTCAGAAAACGCCCGGGCATGTACATCGGCTCGACCGGGCCGAGAGGGTTGCATCACCTGGTCTACGAGGTGGTGGACAACTCGATCGACGAGGCGCTCGCCGGCTACTGTACCCACATCGAGGTGGACATTCTGCCGGGGAACATCATCAAGGTCTCGGATGACGGGCGGGGCATCCCGGTCGGCATCCAGCCGAAGCTCGGCATCCCGGCGGTGACGGTCGTCTTCACCGTGCTGCACGCGGGCGGTAAGTTCGGTGGCGGCGGATACAAGGTATCGGGCGGCCTGCACGGCGTTGGCGCCTCGGTGGTCAACGCCCTGTCCGAGTGGCTGGAGGTCGAGGTCTGCGACGGGAAGCATCGCTATTACCAGCGCTTCGAGCGGGGTAAGGCGGTGGACGACCTGAAAATTGTGGGAGACACCGACAAGACCGGCACCAACGTCGCCTTCAAGGCGGACAGCGAAATCTTCGAGACCACCGATTATGAATTCGACGTGCTCGAGACCCGCCTGCGGGAGCAGGCCTTCTTAAACGCGGGGATCAGGATCACCCTGACCGATCAGCGCCAGAGCGAGCCGGTGCGGGAGAGCATGCAGTACGAGGGCGGCATTAAGAGCTTTGTCGAGCATATCCATAAGCGCCGCAGCCTTGAGGTACTGCACGACGAGGTGATCTACTTCGGCGTGGAGAAGGAGGATTGCACCGCCGAGGTGGCGCTGCAATACAACGACAGCTACAATGAAAATATCCTCTCGTTCGCCAACAACATCCACACTCCCGAGGGGGGCACCCATGAGGACGGCTTCAAGCGGTCCCTCACCCGGGTCTTCAACGACTATGCCAGAAAAAACAACATCCTCAAGGAGAAGGACAAGAACCTCTCGGGCGAGGACGTGCGCGAGGGGCTGACCGCCATCATCTCGGTCAAGCTCACGGATGCGCAGTTCGAGGGTCAGACCAAGAGTAAGCTCGGCAACACCGAGATGCGTGGGGTGGTAGACTCGATGGTCTACGACAAGCTCTCCACCTTCTTTGAGGAGAACCCGGCGGTGGCCAGGACCATCCTCGACAAGGCCCTCACCGCCTCGCGGGCGCGCGAGGCCGCCAAGAAGGCGCGCGAGGCGACCCGGCGCAAGTCGGCGCTCGACGGGATGAGCCTGCCGGGGAAGCTCTCCGACTGCTCGGAAAAGAATCCTGAGAGCACCGAGCTTTTCATTGTGGAGGGAGATTCGGCCGGAGGCAGCGCGAAGGAAGGGCGGGACAGCAAGATCCAGGCCATCCTTCCGCTCTGGGGCAAGATGCTCAACGTGGAGCGCGCGCGCATTGACAAGGTCTACGGCAACGACAAGCTCATGCCGGTGGTCACCGCGCTCGGCTGCGGGATCGGGGACGAATTCGATCTCACCAAGCTGCGCTACGGCAAGGTGGTCATCATGGCGGATGCCGATGTTGACGGCTCGCACATCCGCACCCTGCTGCTGACCTTCTTCTTCCGCTACATGCGCCCGCTGATCGAGGGGGGGCACGTCTATATCGCGCAGCCCCCGCTCTATAAGGTTTCGCGCGGCAAAAAAATCCGCTACGCCTTCGACGAGGACCAGCGCGACGAATACGTCAGGGAGCTGTATCCCGACCGGACCGATGCGACAAACGTGCCGATCCAGCGGTACAAGGGCCTTGGTGAAATGAACCCCCAGCAGCTGTGGGAGACCACCATGGATCCGAGCAACCGTACCATGCTCAAGGTGGAGATGGAGGACGCCATGGCGGCCGACGAGATCTTCACCATCCTGATGGGGGACAAGGTGCAGCCCAGGCGCGAATTTATCGAGACCAACGCCAAGTATGTCGTCAATCTCGATATCTGACCCGGACAGGAGGAGGATGCCGGATGGACGATCAAAAGAAGAATCCCGCACCGCAAAACGACTACGCAAACGACGCGCCGCTCCAAAAGCCGAAGAAGCTGCCCTGGACGGGGGACCTGTCTTTACGGTTTCCTCTGGAGGAGGGCCAGCTGATCGGGTGGCTGAACCTGTCCGACCGGCACAACGGCTCCTATAACCGGCATGTCATTTTCATCTGCCTGCTGGTGCTGCTGGCGGTTAACTACGCGTTGACCATCCCGCGCGCGGAGAGCAAGCTCGGCCCGGTGCTGATGACGATTCTCTGCGCGGTGATGATCGGGATGATCGGCTACAACACCGCGACCGGAAACCGGCGCGCCGCGCGGCAGATATTGGCCGACGGGACCGCGTTCGGCTTCACCTTCCAGGAGGAGGGCTTCGTCATCGATTTCCCCAACGAGACCCGGCGGGTGGAGTGGCACGAAAAGGTGACCGTCCACGAATTTGAGGACTTTTATTCCATCCGCTACCGGGACAGCCGGGCCTTTGCGGTGCCCAAGGAGACGCTCAGCGAGGAACAGCAGGTGCAGATCGGCACCCTTCTGCGCGAGCGGCTTGGGAAGGATTACAAGTATTGCGCATAAAGTCAGCCTGCGAAAGGAATGAATCCAGAAAATGAGCAACGAGATAAACGACAACGAGCTCTCCCGCGATCCAATGGAGGAAGAAGGCGGGGATGGCGGGGACGGCGGCACCAAGGTCATTCCCGTAGAAATCCGCAAGGAGATGAAAAAGTCCTTCATCGACTATTCGATGTCGGTCATCACCTCCCGCGCCCTGCCGGATGTGCGCGACGGGCTCAAGCCGGTGCACCGGCGCATCCTCTACACCATGTACGACGAAGGGATCACCCCGGAGAAGGCCTACCGCAAGTCGGCTTACACCGTGGGCGCCGTGCTCGGTAGTTACCACCCCCACGGCGACGCTTCCGTTTACGACGCGCTGGTGCGCCTGGCGCAGACCTTCTCGATGCGCTATCCGCTGGTGGACGGCCAGGGTAACTTCGGCTCGATGGACGGGGACCCGCCGGCTGCCCAGCGTTATACCGAGGCCAAGATGAGCAAGGTCGCGGTGCATATGCTGACCGACATCGAAAAGGATACGGTGGACTTCGTGCCCAACTACGACGACTCGACCACCGAGCCGTCGGTGCTGCCGGCGCGCTTCCCGAACCTGCTGGTGAACGGCTCGGCGGGCATCGCGGTCGGTATGGCCACCAACATCCCGCCCCACAACCTGGGCGAGGTGATCGACGCCACCATCCACCTGATCGACAACCCGGACGCCGAGCTCGCCGAGCTCATGGAGTTCGTCCAGGGCCCGGACTTCCCGACCGGCGGCCAGATCATGGGGCGCAGCGGGATCCGTGCGGCCTATGCGACCGGGCGGGGGAAGATCATCCTGCGCGGCAAGGCCGACATTGAGGAGATGAAAAACGGCAAGCAGCGCATCGTGATCACCGAGACCCCCTATATGGTCACCCGAAATAGGATCGTCACCGCCATCGCTGACCTGGTCAAGGACAAGCGGGTGGAGAACATCACCGCGCTGCGGGACGAGAGCAACCTCAACGGCACCAAGATCGTGGTCGAGCTGCGGCGGGATGCCAACGCGCAGGTGATCTTAAACCAGCTCTATACCTTCACCCCGCTGCAGGATACGGTGGGGGTCATCATGCTCGCCCTGGTGGACGGGCAGCCGAGGATCCTGACCCTCAAGGCCATGCTCACCGAGTACTTAAAGCATCAAAAAGAGGTCATCATCCGGCGCACGCGGTTCGATCTCAGGAAGGCGCAGGACCGCGCCCACATCCTCGAAGGCCTCAAGAAGGCGATCGACTTTATCGACGAGGTGATCCGCATCATCCGCGGCGCGCCCGATATCCCCGGCGCCAAGGCCGCGCTGATCGAGCGCTTCGCGTTTTCCGATCTGCAGGCGGCCGCCATCGTGGCGATGCGCGTTGGGCAGCTTTCCGGACTGGAGCGCAAGAAGATCGAGGACGAGCTGGGCAACCTGCAAATTCTGATCCAGGAGCTGACTGAAATTCTCGGGGACGAGGGGAAGGTCTACGACATCATCCGCAAGGAGCTGCTGGAGGTCAAAAACAAATTCAACAACCCCCGCCGCAGCGAAATCCTTGCGATCAGCGGGGAGATGGACATCGAGGACCTCATCCCGGTCGAGGACTGCGTGATCACCCTGACCCACTACGGTTACATCAAGCGCCAGGTGATGGACGTTTACCGCACCCAGCGACGCGGCGGCCGCGGGGTGTCTGGGATGACGCGGCGGGAGGAGGACTTCGTGGAGGAGCTGTTTATCTGCTCCACCCATGACTATATCATGTTCTTCACCAGCAAGGGCCGGGTTTTCCGCCTCAAGGGCTATGAGATCGCCGAGGGTTCCCGTGCCAGCCGGGGCACCAATATTGTCAATCTCCTCCAGCTCGACGAGGGGGAAAAGGTATCGGCAATGATCCAAGTGGACGACATCGAGCAGGACAAGTATTTGACTATGGTGACCAAGCGGGGGATCATCAAGCGCACGGCGCTCAGCGCGTTCAAGAACGTGCGCAAGATCGGGCTGATCGCCATCAGCCTGGATGAGGACGACGAGCTGGCTTGGGTGCGCCTGACCGGCGGCGAGGACGAGCTGGTGGTGGCGACCCGCAAGGGAATGGCCATCCGCTTTAATGAAAGCGACGCCCGCCCGCTCGGACGTACCGCGCGCGGCGTAAAGGCCTTAAACCTCGGAGACGAGGACGAGGTCGTGGGGATGGAGCAGGTGCGCGAGGATGCGACGCTGCTGACCATTGCGGAAAACGGGCTCGGGCGGCGCACGCCGATCGAGGATTACCGGCTGCAGAGCCGCGGCGGCAAGGGCATCACCAACTACAAGGCCGAGAAGAAGGAGACCGCGGTCGCGGGGATTAAGATGGTGGACGAGGACGACGATTTGATCCTGATCACCGACGACGGGGTTATCATCCGGGTACCGGTGGAGCAGATCACGGTGCAGTCGCGGTACGGCGGCGGTGTAAAGACGATGCGGATCGGTCCGGACTCCAAGGTGGTCTCCCTGGCGCGCGCCCCGCACGAGGAAGAGGATGAGGGTGGCGAAGAAGAGACTGGCGAGCCGCAGGGCGAAGAACCCGGCGGAGAGCAGCAAAGCCCCCAGGAGGGCGCGGACGGCACGGGCGGCGAGCCGCCGCTCCCGATTCGCGAAACGCCTAACGTACAAGAATAGACATGCTCAGCCCGCGTCCTGAATGCGAGCGGCGAAAAACGAACAAAAAACGCAGCGGGAAATTCCCGCTGCGTTTTTGCGCAGTCCGAATTCTAGGGTTCCAAGGGGTCAATGACCCTTTGGCGGGGCGTGGGGCAGCGCCCCACGGTCTTAAAGCGCAGCGAAGCGCGGGGCGGCGAGCCGCCGCTCCCAATTCGCGAAAGTACTTTTGTGCTCCCGGAAACGCTCAGCCCGCGTTTTCAAAGACTTCTAAGCGCGGGGAGGGGGAATCGAGCCTCCAGTGGCCATGTCCCAAGCAGAGCTTGGGACAGTGGGGAAACCCCAAGAGGGGGTTCCCCTCGTTTCCGGAAAAGATCACTCTGCCGGTGGCAGGTATTCCAATATATCCGAAACTGCGCAGCCAAGGACCCGGCAGAGGCGCGCAAGGATGGCGAGGTCTATCCGCTGAAGGCTTCCCGCTGGAACTATAAAAAAATTTTTCAAAAAACCCTTGACAAAACTAAAATCTAATTGTACTATTGTATTACGCTATTAATACAATAGTACAAAGGAGGCGGACCTATGAATTGGGAACTAAAGTCCGACCGACCCATCTACGTACAGCTTATCGAGCAGATTCAGCTCAGGATCGTGTCGGGCCTGTATCCGGCGGGGTCGCGATTGCCGGCCGTGCGGGATATGGCGGCCGAGGCGTCGGTCAACCCGAACACCATGCAGAAATCATTGGCAGAGCTGGAGCGCAGCGGCTTGGTTTACACCCAGCGCACCAGCGGAAGATTCGTTACGGAGGACAGGGCTATGATACAATCTGTAAAAGAGTTGTTGGCTAGGGATCAGCTCAAGGAGTTTTTCATCAAGATGGGCCAGATCGGCTTCACGAGGGAGGAAACCATCACCCTGGTGGAGCAGGCGAGGGAAGGAGAGGATAGACATGACACCGATCTTGCAGTGTAAGGTACTCGGCAAACGCTACGGCGCGAAGGAAGCGCTTTCCTCGGTGGACCTTCAGCTCGGGCGGGGGCGGATCGTCGGCCTGCTCGGGCCGAACGGAAGCGGCAAAACAACCATGATCAAGCTCGCCAGCGGGATCTTGACCCCGACGAGCGGCGAAATTTTAATCGATGGGAAGGCCCCGGGCATCGAAAGCAAAAGCCTGGTCAGCTACCTGCCCGAACGCACCTATCTGGCTGATTGGATGCGGGTGAGCGACCTGCTGGGCTTCTTCGGGGATTTTTATCAGAACTTTAATCAGGAAAAGGCCAAGGAGATGCTCGAAAGGCTGGATATCAATCCCAACGACCGGCTCAAGACCATGAGCAAGGGCACCAAGGAAAAGGTCCAGCTCATCCTGGTGATGAGCCGGGAAGCCGGACTCTACCTGCTCGACGAGCCGATCGGCGGCGTGGACCCGGCGGCGCGGGACTACATCCTCAACACCATCATCACCAACTACAGCGAGAACGCCACGGTGATCATCTCCACCCACCTGATCGCGGACGTGGAGCGGGTGCTGGACGATGTGATCTTTATTGCAAGCGGCAAGATCGTGATGACCTCGTCGGTGGATGAGATCCGCGAGGAGCAGGGCAAGAGCGTCGACGAGCTCTTCCGGGAGGTGTTCAAATGTTAGGCAAGCTGCTAAAATATGAAACCAAGGCCACGGCGCGCATCTTCCTGCCGCTCTACGGCGCGCTGGTGCTGCTGGCGGTCATCAACCGCTTTTTCATGGCCATCCGCCCGGAGGGCCACTCCAACCTGGCTTTCAGCATGACGTTGGGAACCACGGCGACCGTCTATGGAATTTTGATCTTCGCGATCTTCATCCTGACCTTCTTCGTAATGATCCAGCGCTTCTATAAAAATTTGCTGGGGGACGAGGGGTATCTGATGTTTACCCTGCCGGTGCAGCCCTGGAAGCACATCGTCTCCAAGATGGTCGTATCCGCCCTCTGGATGGTCGCGAGCGTGATCGTGACGATGATCACCGTCTTCATCATGGCGCTGGATTGGGAGGACCTGCGGATGTTCGCCGAAATTCCCCGGGCGCTGGCCGTGCTTTATCAGCAGATGGGGGTACACGGCTACCTGTACATCCTGGAGTTCTGCACCCTGTGCGCGGCGGGGCTCGCGATGGGAATCCTCAACATCTACTTTTCGATCAGCGTGGGCCAGCTCTTTAACAAGCACCGGGTGCTGGCGGCCTTCGGGGCGTTCATCGCCACCGACATCGTGACCAACATCATCACCACCATCGGCATCTGGCTGATCGGGCACGTTCTGGACGGGATGCCCATCCAGGTCGGGATGATCGGATCTGCCCACCTGATCATGTGTACGCTGATCCTTTACTGCCTCTTCTACGGCGCGGCCTATTTTGTCGGGACCAATTACATCCTCTCCCGCAGGCTGAACCTGGAATAGGCCCTTAAATATGATTGCTTCTAAAACCCATAAACCAAACCGGAAAGGGGCGCCGCGAATTTTCGCGGCGCCCCTTTCTATGTATTATTTTTAGTTGATCTTCTCGCCGTGGCCGAAGGCCCCGGAGACGAAGCAGTTGCGGATGGCGATCAGGTTGCCCATGCTCATCGAATATTCGATGAGGGATTCCTCGTAGTCGAGACGGTCGGCCTCGGTGGTGTACTTCTGGGGCTCGCCCTTGACCATCGCCTCGAAGATGCGCTGGCCGTCGAAGTAGGTGGTCATAAACCCGGTCAGGAAGCTGTCGCCCGCGCCCATGGTGTCGGTGACCTTACCCTCGAGGTTATAGGGGGGCTTGATGAAGAACTTGTGGCCGTTGTAGATAAAGGCGCCCCGCTTGCCGATGGTGCACATCGCCAGGCGGCAGCCGAGCTCGTCGACACACTTTTTGAGATAGCCCTTGATTTCCTCGTCCGGGAGCTTCTTGCCCGAGAAGAACGCGACGTCGATGTTCGGGCAGACGCGCTCGAAGTCCTTTTCCTCCCAACCGTCCGAGAAGTCGTAGACGATGGGCACGCCGGTGGACTTGATCTTGCAAAGTTGGTCCTCGATGAAGCTGTAGCAGCTGGAATGCACCACGTCGAAGCCCTTGATGTATTCAAGCATTTCATCGGTGATCTGCAGGGGGTTCGACTTGCAGAGCCCCAGGTCGTTGTCGTCCCCGATCACCCGGTCGCCCTCAACCAGGTTGGTGCTGCAGCGACCGGTCTCGCCGTGCATGGTCGGGCACATCGAGAAATCGACGCCCATGTCGGTCAGGGCGCGGCGCAGCACGTCGGCCTGGCGGTCGTCGGCCAGGACGCCCAGATAAGCCGACTGGTGGCCCAGCTGGCGGCTGAAAGCGGCGATGTTCACGCAGTTACCGCCGGGATACATGGTGTTCTGATGGATGTAGCAATCCACTACGTTGTCGCCAACGCCGATTACCTTTATCATGGGAGACCCCCTGCCGCTGCCGCTGCGGCGTTGTTTGCGCCGGACCGTCATGCGGCTGTATTTTAACGATCCTACTACCCTCTATTCTACCCGGTAGCGGGGAATTTTTCAAGTCCCCGCCTCCCTACTCAGCAGCTCGGCCAACCGCGGGGGAAGGGAATGCCGCCCGCCTGGCCGCCACATCCCGGAGCCCGCGGCCGCCGGGGGCCAGGCCTCCTCGGGAAGGAGCAGAAGCGCCGCGAAGAGGTCGGCCTCCCGCTCGTACCGCCCGGGCACGCAGCAGGTGCACTCGCGCAGGAAATAGGAGTTGTGGCGCGGATGCAGGCGCAGATGCCCCAGCTCGTGCGCGCAGGTGGCCTCCAGCTCTTCCTCCAGCCGTTCGTTGAGAAAGATCTGCGCCTCTTCCCCATAGCGCAGCGAGAAGCCCGCCACCCGCCCGGGCAGGGGGTAGCAAATTACCCGCACGCCCAGTGCATCGCAGAGCTCGAAGGGGTCGCGGGTGCCATATTCGTTTACCAAGGAGCGCACCTCGTCCTTGATCCAGTCGCCGATCATGCTGTCACTTCCTGTTGTCGTCCTTTCGTTTTTCCCGCCGCCGCTCAAAGGCAAGCCTTGCCCCGAAGCGGATCGCCTGGGTAATCTCCTCGATGTCCCCCTCGTCCAGCGTTTCGCCGCAGAACATCAGGGTGTCCGCGCCCCGCAGCTCGTCGTGCAGGCGGGAGAGGATGTCGTCCAGCTCGTGCAGCGGCCCGTAGTCCTTTCCCAGGAAATAATCCGCGCTCACCCCCAGAAGTTGGCAGAGCTGCGCCAGCCGCTCGGGGGTGGGGCGGCGCCGGTCCTGCTCATACATCCCCACAGCGCTGGGGCTCACCCCCAGCCGCGCGGCCAGTTCGGCCTGGGACAGCCCCTCGCGCCTGCGCAGGACCTTCAGTTTTTCTCCCAGCGTCAAGCCGGACACCTCCTTGGACCAATGATCTCTTTGTGAATATGATAACACAAATTGTGTGAAATAACAACTATATTTGGTAATTATTCCTTGACAACACACAATACGTGTGATATAATCATAATTGCAGGAGATGATCCTGCTTTTTCATTCCATTATATAGAACATACGTTCTTTTGTCAAGAGGAGGGGTTTGTCAAGATCAATCAGAAGAAAAACAGCAAACCGGGCAGCGCCGCCTATCCGCCCGCGCGGGAGCTGCCACACGTTTTGGGCGGAGAAAAGGAGGGGCAAATGGAACGGTTGGCGGATGAATACCGCCTGGGCGCGGACCGGCTCTCCGAGCGGCTGGTCCTCCTGCGCCGGGAGCTGCGCACCGCGCGGGGAGAGACGGCCTTCCTGCTCGAGCGCAGGATCGAAACCATGCGCCGGGAGCTGGGGGACCTGCGCAGGATCGGAGGGTACCTGGCGGGCTATTACCGGCAGGCGGACGGCAGCGGCAGGCGGGAGGTGTAGGCATGCCGCTCAATCTTTGGAGCAAAAAGCAGATCAAGGTGGACAACTTCGACCTGTTTTCCCTGCGCCGCTTTAACCAGGAGGGGGAGGACAACCGCGCGGCGCGCCAGAAGTATAAAACCCTGCTTTCTCTGATCCTGCGCGACTATGTCACCGAGCGGCAGCGGCAGGTGGTGCTCTGCTATTACCTGGACGGGATGAAGGTCAAGGAGATCGCCAGGATGCTGGGGGTCAGTCCCCCCAGTGTCTCCCGCACCCTGGCGCGGGCGCGGGGCAAGATGCAGCAGGTGGCGAAGGGGCTGATGGATTCGGGAATTCTTAACTGAAAACAGGCGCACCGGTGGAAAACGGGGAGCGGCTTCGCCGCTCCCCGTTTTAATGTTACCGTAATTCGTTACCGCACCCGGCAGCCGGAATAGTAATGCCGCAGGATGTCGCGGTAGCTGTCGCCGTCCTCGGCCATCTCCTGCGCGCCCATCTGGCTCATGCCCACGCCGTGACCGTTGCCGTAGCAGGTGAACTCGAACACCTTGTCCGAGCTGTCGTAATACACCTCGAAGGCGGTGGACGGGATCTTCATGCTCAGCAGGGTTTCACGCACCCAACGCCCGGTCTTCTTCTTTCCGCAGACCTTGAGGGTGTCGACGTAGAGGTCGTTGTCGCACATCTTGAAATCGTCGAACCACTCGTCCTCGTCGTCCATCTTCTTGGTGCTGATCCCCTGCTTGTCCAACAGCTCCCTCATGGTGGTGCGCTTGATCCGCACGATCTTCTCGGGCACGTCCTCGTCGCTGTCCACGCTCTTGAGGTATTCCACCTCCGAGCCCCAGACGTCCTCGGCGTTGTTGGTCGCCCCCGCCGAGGAGGCGAAGTAGACCGCGTTGATCGGCTTGCCGTCGTAGAGGATCTGCTCCCCGATGACCTCCTCGACCGCGTTTTTGATCTTGGAGGGGATGCTGGCGTTCTTGTCCAGCGTCACCGACGCCTTCTGCCCGCGGGAGCCGTAGTAGTTGATGTAGGTGAAGGCCGCGACCGCCTGGGCCTTGAGCGCCTCGGTGTCAAAGCTCTTGCCCATCTCGGCCAGGACGATCCGCCCGATCACCTCTTCGGCCGGGGCCTTGTAGTCCTTGCCGTTCACCTGCACGGTGATGTCGTCGTCCGCATCGTAGGTGTAGACGTCGAAATCGTCCCACCACTTGTCTTCATCGTCGTCCTCATCATCCTCGTTGTCGTCCCACCAGTTGTCCTCGTCCTCGTCGTCCTCATCCTCCGACGACGAGCTCTTGCCGGCGCTGGTGCCCTTCACGTTGAGACGCGGGGTCACGCCGCTGCTGCTGGATTCGTCCTCGTCATCCTTGGAGGAGGACGAATTGCTGAGCTTAAGGTCGGGGGTCGAGGAACTCTGTGCCTTGGACGAGCTGCTGGCTTTGGAGGAGCTGCTCACCGCCGAGGAGGAGCTCTGTGCCTTGGAGGAGCTGCTCACCACCGAGGAGGAGCTTTCTGCCTTGGACGAGCTGCTGGCGGCCGAGGAGGAGCTCTCTTCCTTGGAGGAACTCGACTCCTCCTTGGAGGAGCTGGATTCCTCCTCATCCTTGGACGAGGAGCTCGGGTCCTGCGCGGCCACCGGCCCGGCGGGCCCGGCCGCGCCGCCCTCGGTGCCGCTGATCACCCCGCCGCTGGTGGGGGTGGTGCGGGATTTGCTGTTCGAGGGAGCCCAGGCGCCCATCCCCTCATATTTGGCGGGCTTCTGGCTCTTGGTGACTTCGTAGTACACGTCGGGCATCAACGGCTCGGGATTGACCTCGATCTTGGAGGTGTCCACCTCGCTGTCCTCGTCGTCGCGCACCTTGCGTCCGACCACCACGAAGCGGGCCTCCCAGAATTCGTAGGAACAGGTGGAAAGGGTCAAGAGCTTGTCGCCCTCTTCGATATCCACCCCGGTGTTGATCATCGAGCGCATCTGGATCTGGTCGACGAAGTCCATGAATTCCTCGTCGCTCGCCGCGTTGACGAACTGCTCATAGCGGAATTTCGGCCCGTGGTCCTGCTCAGTGCTGGCCAGGAAGACCGCCGCCACCTTATAATCGGCGTTTTCGTAAACGTTGTCGAAGTGGATGATGGGATGCTCCTTGAGGTACTCCACATCCTTATAGCCCAGCAGCTCGCCGAACATCTGGCCGTCCTTCATGTTGTGGCCGTAGATGATCGCGTTGTCGCTCTGCGGATCGAGCTCGACCTCATAGTCGAGGAAGGGCACGCCGTGCTGGTTGTCCTTGCGCTCGAAGTCGCGGCGCAGGTAATAGTCGTTGTCGGCGGCCTGGACCACCGGGTAGTTGACCTGGGTGCCGTCGATCGAAAGCCATCCTTTAAAATCGCGGTTCTGCTCCCAGTAGGCGGCGAATTTCGGCTGGTACTCCTCGGGATAGCCGTCCACGTCGCCGGGGTCCTTGCCGCTGTCGATCAGGTCGGCCAGGGACTGGTAGAGGCTCTTGGTGGCAAAGCGCTCGTAGTAGTAGCTGCCGATATAGATGCTCGAGCCCACGAACACTCCCAAAAAGACGATCACGAGCAGCTTGCGGATCACGTCGAAGGCGCCGTCCCCCTTGCAGGGGAGGATGACATGGTACCAGCGGCGCCGTCCCGGTCCGGCCGCCTTTCTGGCGCCCTTGGCGCGCCGCCCCGCCTCGGGGATGACGGCCGCGGCGGCTCCTGCCGCCTCGTCGCAGAGCTCGGCCTTCCCCTTGAGCGCCGCGCCCAGCGGGACCGCCCCGGGATAGGGCTCGGGGTCGTAGTCGAGGATCAGGCGCACCAGGTTGAGCGCGTGCATGGCCGCCTGATCCTGCAGCTCGGCCGGGCTGCGCTCAGGCGAAAGGCTCAGCTTGCGCACCACCACGCTGTCCTTGTTGCAGACCGCGATGTAGACGAGCCCGACCGGGCGCCCCCCATCGGCCTGCGGGCCCATCACCCCGGTGACCGCCACGCCGATGTCGGCGCTGCCCGCGTCCATCGCGCCGCAGGCCATATGTACCGCCACCTGGTCGCTGACCGCGCCGAACTTCTTGATCAGCTTTTCCGGGACTTTAAGCACCTCGTGCTTGACCCGATTGGCATAGGCCGAAACGCCGAACTCGAAGACCGCGCCGGCGCCCGGCACCATATTCAGCTTCTGGGTCAGGGGCGTGCCCGAGCAGGCCTCGGCCACCGCAATGTGAAGCCCCTTCTGCTTTAAGTGGGTGACGACCGCCTGCTGCAGAGAGGAGATGTCGATCCCATAGACATAGTCGCCCAGGCGGTTCACGACCTCCTTGAGCAGCGGGGTGCACATGTTGGCCGCCTGGGCCTTGGTGTTGGCCCGCGCCGAAACGTGCACCAGCACCTCGCCGCAGCACTGGTAAACCACCGCCACGGGATTGCGGCTGCCCATCAGGTCGCCGAGCATCTGCTCCACCTGGTGGTCGGGCAGCCCGAAGATGCGCGCCGTGCGGCTGACCACCACCGCCTGGGTGAAGCCCGCGAGATAGGCGTAGACGTAGTCGAGAAACATCGGGACGATCTCGTCCGGAGGTCCGGGCAGCATGATGATACACTGGTCCCCCGCTGAGATGGCGCACCCTGGCGCCAGGCCGGTGTTGTTGGGGAAGACAACGCTCCCCTGGGGCAGATTGGCCTGCTCCTGCGCCTCGGGCGGCATGGGACACCCCGCCGCCTCGTAGTAGGCGCGCACCCGCGCGAAGGATTCCGGGTGCAGCTCGAGCGGGATCCCCAGCCCCTTACAGATGGTTTTCTTGGTAAAATCGGTGGGCTCCATACCGAGCCCGCCGGTCGTGATGATCACATCGCTGCGCCGCAGCGCCTCGGCCATCGCCTGCTGCAGTCCCTGCTTGCTCGCGCCAACCGCGCTTTGATAACGCACCTCGATCCCGAGCAGCGAGAGCTCCCGGGATAACATCTGCGAATCCGCGTTGACGATGTCGCGCAGCATAGGGCCTGTGCCCACACCGATAATTTCAGCGATCATTGCGCCATGCACCTCCTCGTGAATGTGGAGTAACTTCCCTTAAACTTTTTTATCTATCTGTCTGTGCCATGGTGTCTTATAGTTCCCGTATCCAGACCGTTTCGGTGGCGGCGAAGGCCTCCTCGACGAGCGCCCCGCCCTGCAGCGCCTGCTCGGCCTGCTCGACCATCTCCAGCTTCGGCCTCGTGCGCGGATGCCGCGGGGTGAAGACGGTGCAGCAGTCCTCGTACGGCAAAATCGAGGTCTCGAAGGTGTCGATTTTGCGGGCGATGGCGACGATCTCGTTTTTGTCCATCCCGATGACCGGCCGGAAGATGGGCAGGTCGGTCACGGCGCCGGTGCAGGCCATGGCGAGCATGGTCTGGCTGGCCACCTGCCCCAGGCTCTCGCCGGTGACCAGGGCCGAGAGGCCGCCCTCTTTGGCGATCCGGTCGGACAGGCGCATCATATACCGGCGCATGATGATGGTGAACAGGTCCTCGGGGCAGTTTTTGCGGATCTCCTCCTGGATTTTGGTGAAGGGCACCACATAACACTTGATCCGCCCGCAGTAGGGCACCAGCTTTTGCAGCAGGGCCATCACCTTTTCCCGGGCCCGCTCGCTGGTGTAGGGCGGGCTTTCAAAGTGGATGGCCGAAAGCTCCAAGCCCCGCTTGGCCATCATGTAGCCAGCGACCGGGGAATCGATCCCGCCCGAGATGAGCAGCCCGGCACGCCCCGAGCTCCCGACCGGGATCCCTCCCGCCCCCGGCAGCTGTCCGGCGTGCAGGTAGGCCCCCCGCTCGCGGATTTCCGCGATCACCACCACGTCGGGGTTCTGCACATCCACCCGAAGATGCGGGAAGCTCTCCAGCAGAAAGCCGCCCAGCTCCCGGCAGATTTCAGGCGAGCGCATGGGGAAGCTTTTGTCCGAGCGCTTGGCCTCGACCTTGAAGGTCTTGACCGCGCGCAGGGCGGGGGCCAGATACTCCCGCGCCGCTTCGCAGATGGCTCCGTAGTCCTTTTCGACGACGCAGGCGCGGCAGTAGGCCGCCACGCCGAACACCCTGCCCGCTACCTCGAAGGCCTCGTCCATGTCGATCCCGTCGTCCTCGGGGGTGACGTAGATGGTGGACTGGGCCTTGAAATAGGAAAAGGGCCCGAGCGCGCGCAGCCGCCGCTTGGCGTTTTTGATCAGCAGGTCCTCGAACGAGGACCGGTTCTGTCCCTTGAGGGCGATCTCGCCCTCCTTGAGCAGCAATATTTCTTTCAAAGGGGTTCCTCCTGCCCGGTTGATTTCATGAATCGACTGGCGCCGTCAGGCCCGCGCCAGGGAGCTTGCCCCCTCGCAGAGGGCGGCAATGGTCAAGTCGAGGTCCTCCTCGGTGGTGTCGGGGGAAAAGCTCAGGCGCAGCGCGCTGTCGACGAGGCGGTCGGGCAGCCCCATGGCGGCGAGCACATGGCTTTTGGCCCCCTTGGTGCAGGCCGAGGCGCTCGAAACGTAAATTCCGCGCCCCTCCAAAAAATGGAGCATGGTCTCGCTGCGGATTCCCGGCACCGAGAGGTTTACAATATTAGGTGCGCATTTTAAGGGGGAATTGCTGCAAAGCTGCGGGGTCTCCGCGATTTTTTTCAGCAAATGATCATGCAGGCGTTCCATCTGCGCCAGGCGGGCGGAAAATTCCTGCCGCGCCAGCTCGCAGGCCAGCCCCATCCCAGCGATATAGGCGGTGTTCTCAGTCCCCGGGCGAAGGCCGCCCTGCTGCTTGCCGCCGTAAAGCAGAGGCAGCAGGCGCACCCCCTTCTTTACCACCAGCGCCCCGATCCCCTTGGGAGCGAAGAGCTTGTGGCCGCTGAAGCTCATCAAATCCACCGGCAGCTTCTTAAAGGAAAAGGGTACCTTGCCCAGCGCCTGCACCCCGTCGCAGTGGAAGAGCAGCTGGGGGTTTTTGGCCTTGCAGCGGCTCGCGATGTCCGCAACGTCGCACAGCGCCCCGGTCTCGTTGTTGACCAGCATGCAGGATGCGAGCACGGTCCCTTCGTCCACCGCTTCGGCGAAGGCCTCGGGGTCCACCGTGCCGTCGGAACGGGGCGGTATTTTGACGATATCAAAGCCGTCGGCGGCGAGCGAGTCCAGCGCAGAGAGAACCGAGGCGTGCTCAATTTGTGAGGTGACGATCCGACGCCCCCGCCGCGCCTTGGCGCGCGCGGCGCCGATCAGGGCGAGGTTGTTCGCCTCGGTCGCGCCGGAGGTGAAACAGACCTCCTCCTCCCTGCAGCCGGCGAGGGAGGCAACCTGCCGCCGCGCCGCCGCCACCCGCCGCTCGGCGCGCAGGCCCATATTGTGCAGCGAGGAAGGGTTGCCGTATTCCTCGCAGAGCATTTCATGGATCAGGCTTGCGACCCGCCCATCGGTACAAGTGGTCGCGGCGTTGTCCAGATAGATGGGGCGGGCCGCCTCTTTTGGGGCCGCGCGGGAGGGCTGCATGGCGAACAACTCCTTTGATATTACAGAAAGGCAATTTTAATATTAAAATTACTTTTAGTTAATTTATGCTATACTATCCTATTATAATCGTGCTTATTATACCGCATCCCGGCGGATTTTTCAAACCTCGACCCGATAATATTTACATAAATTTTGTTTTTGGGGGGAATCCTAACCACATCCAGATGAACCGGCTCATACGGCCGGTGGGACATTGGTTGAAAGGACGGACCTTTATGAGCGAGCTTTCCAAAAGAAACAGTGTGCGGCTGGCGTCGTTTATTTCGGCGGCCGCGGTGGTTCTGGTCGCCTTTGCGGCCAACGCCAGCTACGAGCGCAACCTCTACCGCCGCCAGTTGGAATACACCTATATGCGTTCCCTGCAGGACGCGGCAGACTTCGTATCGAACATTTCGGTCTCTTTAGACAAGGGGATGTATGCCGGGACCCCGGCGCAGATGACGGGACTTTCCGCCACGCTGTGGAAGGATTCCAGCG
Source organism: Provencibacterium massiliense (assembly GCF_900169495.1). Lineage (NCBI taxonomy): Bacteria > Bacillati > Bacillota > Clostridia > Eubacteriales > Oscillospiraceae > Provencibacterium > Provencibacterium massiliense. The sequence continues at coordinate 1,886,508 of NZ_FWCH01000012.1, read as the reverse complement.
CGGCCAAGGCCTCCCTCTCCTCGCTGCCGGTCTCGCAGTTTGAGCTGGGCAACACCTACAAGTTCCTCGCCCAGGTGGGGGACTACTCGATGGCCCTGACCCGCAAGGTGCAGCAGAACCAGCAGATCACCGACGAGGAAAAGGAAAATTTCAAAAAGCTGCGGGACTACGCCTACACGCTGAATGACCAGCTCGCCGGGATCGAGCGGCAGCTGCGCCAGGGCCAGCTGACGCTCGAGCAGATCCAGGCCGAGGCGCAGCAGGTGGGCAACGGGGCGGATCAGCCCGCCGAGGGCGAGGACGATCCGGCGGCGCAGGTGGAGACCGCCGGCTTTAAGGAGATGTCCGACGAGTTTTCCGGGTACCCGAAGTTGATCTACGACGGGCCTTTCTCCGACCATATCCTCGAGCGGGAGCCCGAGCTGACAAAGCATAAGGCGATGGTCACCCGCGAGCAGGCCCGCTCCCTGGCGGCCAAGGCGGCCGGGGTCGCGGCGGACACGCTGGAGGACATGGCGGACGAGGCTTCCAAGATGCCCTGCTACAACTTCCAGTCGGGCCAGAAGTCGGTCTCGGTCACCAAGAACGGCGGGCTGCTCAACTATATGGTGGACGGGCGGATCCCAGGGGAAGTGAAGATCGAAGACGATAAGGCCCTGCAAAGCGCGGCGGCCTACCTCGACAAGCTGGGGCTGAAGTCACTTCGCAAGACCTATTATGAGAAGTCCAACAACATCATGACCATCAATTTTGCCTATTACCAGGACGGCGTGACCTGCTACACCGACCTCGTCAAGGTGGGGGTGGCGCTGGACGACGGCTCGGTGGTCTCCTTCGACGCGCGCGGCTATATCACCAACCACCGCGAGCGGGAACTGGGAACCCCGAAGCTCAGCGCCGAGGAGGCGCAGAAGTCGGTCAGCCAGAACCTCACCGTGCGCCAGAACAAGCTGGCGCTGATCCCCACCTCGGGGCTCCATGAGGTGCTGGCCTACGAGTTTTACGGCACCGGGAGCGGTGGGGACGAGATGCTCGTTTACGTCAATGCCGACACCGGCGCCGAGGAGCAGATCCTCAAGCTGATCAAAAGCGATACCGGCACCCTGACCAAATAGCGAGGCCGCGAGAAGATTAGGGGCCGCGGTGGGAATCTTATCCCACCGCGGCCCTTGACGCTGTGCGGGTTTGCGGGAGGGGGAATTTGCGGGCTTTTGTTGACTATTGTGGGAAACGCACCTATAATAATAGGTATTGACCGGGCGCTAGCCCGGGCCCGAAGCGGGAAAAATACGCCGCGCTGCGGGCTTGCTTTGTGATCGCCGGCCTGCGCCCGGTGAGAAATGGAGGTTTGCATGAAGCACATCGGTACCCTGCTCTTTAGCCTTGCGCTCGCCCTTGCGCTCACCCTCGGCGCCGGCGCCGAGGCGGCGCCGGCGGAAAACAGCGCCACCCCGGACATGGCGGCGCCTGGGGACTACGCGGTCTATGAGGCCCCGCCCACCGGCCTTGGGGAGCTCTATGGGCTCGATGAGGGCTTCAGCGAGCCGATCCTGGCGAAGGTGGTTTCGATCGTGGAGGACGACGGGATCGCCGCCGACCTCTTCCCGCAGAAGAGCGAAGAGACCCGGGTGTTCGAGGCCAGGCTCCTGCGCGGGCCGTATGCCGGCACCAGTGTGCTCTGCACCCAGACGATGGGCCCGACGACCGCCCGGTTCCTGCGTCCGGTGGCGGTGGAGGACCGGGTCTTTTTGACCCTTTACCGGGACGACGCGGGCGCGATCCGGGCGAGCTTCAGCGACTTTTACCGCACGCCGGTGCTGCTGATCGCGGGCGTGCTGGCCGCGGCGGCGTTGATCGTGGTCTGCAAGCGAAAAGCCGGGCTTAAGCTGGTCTTTGCGGTAGGGCTCTCGCTGTGTACGGTGCTCTTCGTTCTGGTGCCGCTGTTGCTGGGCGGCATGCAGCCGCTGCTGGCTGGGGCGCTTTGCTGTGCGCTGATCCTGATTTTGTGTGTCTGGATCCTCTATGGGATCAAATATCATACCCTGGCCGCGCTCCTGGGCGCGCTTTGCGCCCTGCTCGCGGCGGGCGCGCTGGTGGGCCTTACCGACTGGCTGCTGCGCCTGTCGGGGATCGCAAGCCTCGATATGCTGCGCCGCTACTACAGCGGTGGGGCGGCAATCGACCTTGGCGGGGCGCTCTGCACGCTGGTCATGCTCTCCTCGGTCGGGGCCATTCTGGTGGTCTGCCGCACCGCCGCGCTGGGGGCCGAGCCGCGGGAAGGGCAGCTGCGCGACTTTAAGAGCGTGTTCGGCGCCGGGATGCGTGCCGGAGGCGGCGCCATCTCCCCGGTGGTGACCACCCTCGCCTTCTCCTCGATCGGCTGGGCGGCCGGGTTCATCCTGCTGCTGCGCATGGGCGGCATGCCCTATGAGCGGATCATCAGCGACGAAAGGGTTTCCACCGAGCTGCTGCGCCTCTTCGCGGGGCTGTGCGGGCTGCTGCTGTGCGTGCCGCTGACCAGCCTCTTCGCCGCGCTCCTTATGCGCGTGCGCCAAAAGGAGGACGGCTCGCTGTGCGAGTTCAGGGTCAAGGAAGCCCTGATCGAGCGCGAACATCAGATTTTCGGCAGGATCGCCGAGCGGCTGGACCGCTCCGCAAAAGCGATGACCAAGGCCGCCACGCCGGAGCCCCGCGCCGCACAAGCGCAGAATGAGGGGGCGAATGAGCCCGCCGGGGAGGAAGAGCCGGCGGCTGCAGCGGCCGGAGACGGACAGTCGGACGGTGCGCATGAGCAGGCGCCGCAGGAGGCGGATGTGCAGAAGGGCGGCGCGCGGCCAAACGAAGGGAAGGGCGAAAAGCCCGCCAAGCGGCATAAAAAATAGGATTTTTCTGAGGTATATCCCGCCCAGGACCGGGGTATACCTCGGTTTTGTTTTGCAATTGCCCATAAAATGTGTATAATAGTACTGTTGCGCCTGTTTGGACAGGGCCGAGAAAAGAGACGAGAGCATGTACCGGATCATCGACGCACATACGCATATCTACCCTGACAAGATCGCGCAAAAAGCCCTGCGCCAGATCGCGACCTTCTATCGGATGGACGACCGCCTCGCCCAGCCCGGGGAGGCCGGCACGGTGGGCTACCTGCTGCGGCTGCAGGAGGAGCTCGGGATCGAGCGCTCGCTGGTCTGCTCGGCGGCCTATGAACCGCGGCTGGTGCCGGCGCTCAACCGCTTTATTTCCGAGAGCTGCCAGGCGGCGGACGGGCGCTTCGTTGGGCTTTGCGCCATCCATGCCGGGTGCGAGGACATCCCCGCCATACTGGCGCAGTGCCAAAAGAATGGGCTGCATGGGGTGAAGATCCATCCCGATTATCAGCAGTTTGATATGGACGATCCCCGGCTCGATCCGCTTTATGCGTACTGCACCGCGCATCATTTCCCGGTGCTGATCCACTGCGGGGACGACCGGCTGGACCACTCTTCCCCTGCGCGGCTGCAGCGGGTGCTGGACCGGTTTCCCCGCTGCCCCATCATCGCGGCCCACCTGGGCGGCTACCGGCGCTGGGACGAATCCATCATGCTGCGTCCGAGCGAGGGGCTCTGCTTCGACACCAGCTCCGCCCTCTTCGCGCTGCCGCGGGAGCGTGTGATCGCCTTTTTTGAGCGCTTCGGCTACGAGCGGTTCCTCTTTGGCAGCGACTATCCGCTCTTCGACCCGCGCGAGGAGCTGCGGCGCTTTCTGGCGCTGGGGCTTTCCGAGGGCCAAAACCGGCTGATCCTCGGGGAAAACTTTCTGCGGCTCTTCGGCGCAGGTGGGCAAAACCCACAACCGGCCCCCGCGCAGATTGGATAACCTACACGAATTGTAAATTTTGGCGCCTCATTTTCTTTATTTTTTTTAAGGTTTGGTAACAAATCACTGGAAAGCATTTGCTATCATTTGTATGGTTGGTTTATGGATTTGGTAGAATCCATTATAAAATATACAGAATGTATATTTGTAGGAGGTAAAACAAGAATGCTAGAGGTCAAAAACCTCACCAAGGCATATGGCGAGAAGCGTGCTGTCGACGACATCACCTTCACCGTCAACCGCGGTGAAATCCTCGGATTCCTGGGCCCGAACGGCGCGGGGAAATCCACGACCATGAACATCATCACCGGGTACCTCTCCTCGAGCGAGGGGACGGTCACGGTGGACGGGCATGACATACTGGGCGACCCGATCAAGGCCAAGGCCAAGATCGGCTACCTGCCCGAGCATCCGCCGCTCTATCTGGACATGACGGTGCGGGAATACCTGGATTTCATGTTCGACCTCAAGAAGTGCAAGCTCCCCAAGAAGGCGCACATCGCCGAAATCTGCGAGCTGGTCAAGATCACCGACGTGTACCAGAGGATCATCAAGAACCTCTCCAAGGGCTACCGTCAGCGCGTGGGCCTGGCGCAGGCACTGCTCGGAAACCCCGACCTGCTGATCCTGGACGAGCCCACCGTGGGGCTCGACCCCAAGCAGATCATCGAGATCCGCGGGCTGATCAAGAAGCTGGGGGAGAAGCACACCGTCATCCTTTCCTCCCACATCCTGCCCGAGGTGCAGGCGGTCTGCGAGCGGGTCATCGTGATCAATAAGGGCAAGCTGGTCGCGGACGACACCCCGGACAACCTCTCCCATGCCATGAGCACCGACCACAAGCTCACCGTGCGCGTAGACGGGCCGGAGGACGGCGTTTACCAGCTGCTGTGCGGCCTGCCCTCGATGGTCGAGGTGCAGAAGCTCGGCGTGCGCGAGGGCAGCGCCTATGAATATTCCCTCGAGGCCGAGCCCGAGGCCGACGTGCGCCGCGAGATGTTTAAGAGGCTCGCGGACCGCGGCTGGCCGATCCTGGCGCTGCGCTCGAGCGAGCTGTCGCTCGAGGACATCTTCCTCTCGCTGACCTCGGACGACAAGCCGGGTATCGCGATGCAGGACGAGGCGGGGCAGGAGGAGCTCTCTAAGAGTGCGCACGAGCTGGCGGACTCCCTCGACGGGGACGCGGGCGCAGAAGAAAACGGAGGTGAAGCGTAATGTTCGCAATTTTCCGCCGGGAGCTGAGAAGCTATTTCACCTCCCCGATCGCTTATATCTACATCGCGGTGTTCTACGCGCTGGCGAGCTTTTACTTCTTCGGCACCGCGCTGCTCTCCAACAGCACCAACCTCTCCTATGTGTTCAGCTACCTGTTCACCATTTCGATGTTCCTGATCCCGATCCTCACCATGCGACTGCTCAGTGAGGACAAGAAATACAAGACCGACCAAGCGCTGCTCACCGCGCCCATCAGCCTGCTTTCGCTGGTGCTGGGCAAATACCTGGCGGCCCTGTTCGTCTACTTCATCGGGATCGCCATCACCCTGGTCTTCGGGGTCATCATCGCGGCCTTCACCCCGCCGGATTGGGCGGTCATCTTCGGGCACTTCATCGGCCTGCTGCTGCTGGGCGCCGCGCTGATCGCCATCGGCACCTTCATCTCCTCGCTGACCGAGAACCAGGTCATCGCGGCGGTGGGCGGCTTCGCGGTAGGGTTTGCCCTGATGCTCGTCGAGGCGCTGACCTCGGTGGTGCAAAGCCCGCTGTTGCAGAGCGTTATCTCGGGGATATCCTTCACCAGCCGTTACCAGAGCTTTACGGTCGGGGTGCTCAATTTTGCCGATGTCATCTTCTTTTTGAGTGTGTGCGTCGTGTTTATCTTTTTCACGGTGCGCGTGTTTGAAAAAAGAAGATGGAGCTGAGGAAGGGGTGGATGAATATGGATATGAAAAAAGCATTTACGTCCAAGCGCTTTAAATACGGAACCGTCTCTACCCTGATCTCGGTGATTTTCCTGGCGGCCGTCATTATCGTCAACGTGCTGGCCTCGGTGCTGGTGGACAAGTTCCCGATGAACATCGACCTGACCCAAAACCACGCCTTCGAGCTTTCCGAGGCGAGCGCCAATTTTGTCAAGGAGATCGAGAAGCCGATCACCATCACCGTGCTGGCCAACGAGAAGCAGCTCGAGAGCGGGGGGGACATCTATTCCTCCCAGGTCAAGAACGTGATCGACCAGTACGCCAAGTACAACAAGAACATCACGATCAAGTATGTGGACATCGTGTCCGACCCGACCTTCGCGGCCAGCTATCCGGACCTGACGCTCAACTACAACGACATCGTGGTGGATTGCGGCGGAAAAACCCGCAAGATCTCGATGTACGACATGTTCAACATCAACTATAACCAGTATACCGGCCAGCAAACCATCCAGTCCTCCAAGGCTGAGCAGATGATGACCTCGGCCATCATGGGGGTCACCAGCGATGCGCTGGTAAGGGTGAGCATCCTCACCGGCCACGACGAGACCGAGCTGCCGGCGCTGCAGGAGCTGCTCGAGCAGAACAACTTCGAGGTCGTCACCCAGAACCTCTCCACCGAGGACGTGGACCCGACGGCCGACGTCGCCTTCCTGCTGGCGCCCGGCCGCGACCCGGACGCCGAGATGCTCGACAAGCTGGATAAGTGGCTGGAAAATAACCAGGAGTACGGAAAATCCCTGATCTACGCCGCCGACGCCCAGAAGCCGGTGGAGACCCCGAACCTCGACGCGTTCCTCGCGGACTGGGGCATTGGGGCCGGCATGGGCGCGGTGCTCGAGACTGACCAGAACAAGGTCTTCAATTACAACCCCTTCTTCTGCACCGTGGAATACGTGGCGGACGAATACCAGGACGACATCACGGGCGGCGTCAAGGTGTCCATGCCCTTCGGCCGTCCGCTCGAGGCGCTGTACGAGACCCAGAGCGGGCGCAAGGTGACCACCCTGCTGCAATACTCCGAGAGCGCCTGCGTGCGCCCGGTGGACGCGGCCGAGGACTGGCAGCCCGCGCAGGGCGACCTCGGCGCGGTTCCCGCGCTGCTGCGCTCGACCTATACCCGCTATGAGGGGAACGAGCCGCTTTCCTCCAACGTCTTTGCCTTCTCGGCGGTTTCGGCGTTCGAGAGCGTGGTCTTAAACAGCAAATCGGTCGCCAACGCCGAATACGTCATGAACATGCTCAACACCTTAACCGAGCGCTCCGACGTGATCACCGTGGCGCCCAAGGAGCTGGGCGGCAGCGAGCTGGGGATCAATCAGCTGCAGGCCAATATCATCTCGGCGGTGCTCGTCTACGTCATTCCGATCCTGATCATCGTCGCCGGCCTCGTCATCTGGCTGCGCCGCCGCCATAAATAACGGAGGGGCCCATGAAAAAACAAATTATCATTCTCGTTGTCTGTATCGTATTCGCCGCCGTGCTCGGCGGGGCGCTCTACTTCCTCATGCAGTATGAGCCCGAGGGGGAGGAAAGCTCCTCGAGCGAGTCCACCGCGGTGGCCCTCGTGGAAAAAACCGAATACGATGTGGACACCGTCACCATCGAAAACGGGGAGGGCAGCTTCACCATCAAGAACCTCGGGGACAGCCAGTACGAAATCCCCGAGGTCCAGGAAGCCCCCCTCAACACCCTGGCGGGCACCGCCCTGAAGCGGATGGCCACCTTGAGCGCCACCTCCACCGTGAGCGAGTCGCCCGAGGACCTCGGCACCTACGGGCTGCAAAGCCCCTCGGCCACGGTCAGCGCCAAGTACACCGACGGCAGCAGCTTCACCCTGCTGCTGGGCGACGACGCGCCGGGGAACAACGGCACCTACGGCAAGACCCCGGACAAGGACACCGTTTACCTGTTTTCCACCTCCGAGGTGCAGAACTTCAAGAAGAGCGTCTTCGAGTTCGTGGACAAGACGGTGACCAACCAGCCGGACGAAAACTACCAGCAGACCGGCAACATCGTCTATCCCGACAAGGTGACGCTGGGGGGGAGCTTTCGCAGCGAGCCGGTGGTCATGCAGATTGTCGACGCTGAGGAGGGGGCCGAGAGCGAGCTGGCCAATTACGGCCTGACCATGTACACCATGACCTCGCCCAAGGTGCGCCCGGTCGATTCGGACAAGGGGACCGACGCGCTCACCAACCTGATGACCATCACCGCCGACGCCATCGTGGCCTATGAGCCGACGCCTGAGCAGATGAAGGAGTACGGCCTCGACGAACCCTACTCCACCGCCGAATTCACCTATAAGGATTTGGAGGAGAGCGAGCACAAGGTGAACCTGCGCCTGAGCGCGCCGGACGCCGAGGGGAACGCCTACCTGCTCAAGGAGGGCACCCCGCTCGTCTACCAGATTGCGGTTTCCGGCCTGCCGTGGTATGAGATGAGCTATGGCGATTTCATCTCGACGCTGCTGTTCACCCCCTTCATCGACGACATCAAAACCCTCACCGTCTCCACCCCGACGAGCTCCTACGTCTACGAGATGAGCGGCGAGGGGGATGAGCTCAAGGTCACCTGCAACGGGCAGGAGGTGGACACCAAGCTCTTCCGCTCCCTCTATCAGACCCTGATCGGGATCCCGGCGGAGGAGTACACCGAGGAGAAGCCGGCGGAGGATGCGGCCATCCTGCTGGCCATCGAATACGCCTACCGCGACGCCAGCCGGGAGCACAACACCGTGCAGCTGATCGCGGGCCCGACCCGCAAGGCCTTCCTCTTCAACGACGGGGACGGAGAATTCTTCACCAAGGCGGGCTATGCGGACACCATCCTGCAAAACTGCCAGAACCTGCTCGAGGGGAAGGACATTAAACCGCTTTACTAAGGAATCTGTTTTTCGGGGCGGCCTGTCAAGTCTTTTGACAGGCCGCCTCAGTTTGTCGACAGAGGAAAGGCGGGAGAACCCCTCTTGGGGTTCTCCCCTCAAACCGTCCACTGGACGCTTTGATTCCCCTCTCCTACGCTTTTTACGATTTATGAGGGCTCCTTGCCCTCAAACTCCCCGCCAGAGGGGTACGGCGCCATCGGCGCCGTTTGCCCCCTTGGGAACTCTGTTTCTTGTTGAAAGTGCGCACCTTTTTGCAGGCGGCCTATCAAGTCTTTTGATAGGCCGCCCTTTGTGTTATAATAACAGGGTGTTACAAGGATAAGGCTTTCCACCGAGGTGGAACCGGAAAGAGGACATGTTCATGGATTTGATCGCACAGCTGTCTAGAGAGCTGCACCTGCGCGCACCCCAGGTCGAGGCCGCCGTCGGCCTAATCGATGCGGGGAACACCATCCCCTTCATCGCCCGCTACCGCAAGGAGGCCACCGGCTCGCTGGACGACGGGGCCCTGCGTGACCTGTATGAGCGGCTGCGCTATCTGCGGACACTGAGCGCACGCGCACAGGAGGTGCGCGAGAAAATCGAGGAGCAGGGCAAGCTGACCGGGGAGCTTTCGGCCGCCATTGGGGCGGCCGCGACCCTGGCCGAGCTCGATGATATTTACCGCCCCTACCGCCCCAAGCGCAAGACCCGCGCTTCGGTCGCTAGAGAGCGGGGGCTGGAACCCTTGGCGGACTTTTTGCAGGCGCAGCGTCCCGGCTGCCGGGACCCGAAGCAGGAGGCGCTGCTGTATGTGGACCCCGGGCGCGATCTGCCCGACGCCGGGGCGGCGCTGGCGGGGGCGCTGGACATCCTCGCCGAGCAGGTGTCGGACGATGCGGCGGTGCGCGGCAGGCTGCGCCGGCTGCTGCAAACGAGAGGCAAGCTGCGCAGCGTGGGGGACAAAGAAAAGGAGAGCGTCTACACCCTCTACTACGATTTCTGCGAGCCGATCCAGAAGCTGCCCTCCCACCGGGTGCTGGCGATTGACCGCGGGGAGAGGGAGGGTTTCCTAAAGGTCTCGCTTGAGCTCGAGGAGGAGCCGGCGCTGGACATCCTCTACCGCGCGCTGATCAAGGGGCGTTCCCCCTGCGAGGAGTACTGCCGCACCGCGGCGCAGGACGGCTACCGGCGGCTGCTCTTCCCCTCCCTGGAGCGGGAGGCACGCGCCCTGCTCACCGGGCAGGCGGCGGCTGAGGCGATCAAGGTATTTTCCAAGAATTTGCGCCAGCTGCTGCTGGGGCCGCCCTTAAAGGGGAAGGTGGTGCTGGGGCTGGACCCGGCCTACCGCACGGGATGCAAGATCGCGGTGGTGGACGCCACCGGCAAGGTTCTGGACACGGCGGTGGTCTATCCCACCCCGCCGCAGAATAAAAAAGAAGAAGCGGCCAACATTCTAAAAGGGCTGATCGCCCGCCACGGGGTGCAGGTGATCTCGATCGGCAACGGTACCGCCACCGGCGAGGCCGAACAGTTTATCAGCGGGCTGATCGCCTCCCTGCCCGAACGTGCGCTCTCCTACGCGGTGGTCAGCGAGGCGGGCGCCTCGGTCTATTCCGCTTCCAAGCTCGCGGCCGAGGAGTTCCCCCAGTACGACGTGTCGCTGCGCAGCGCCGTTTCGATCGCAAGGCGGTTACAGGACCCGCTGGCCGAGCTGGTCAAGATCGACCCCAAGGCCATCGGGGTGGGGCAGTATCAGCACGACATGCCGCAGCGCGAGCTCGCCGAGAGCCTGCACGGGGTGGTTGAGGACTGCGTCAACAGCGTGGGGGTGGACCTCAACACCGCCTCGCATTCCCTTCTGGGCTACGTCGCCGGGATCGGCGGGGCGCTTGCCAAAAACATTGTTTCCTACCGGGAGGAAAACGGCGGGTTTCACTCCCGGCGGCAGCTGCTCGCGGTGCCAAAGCTCGGGAAGAAGGCCTTCGAGCAGTGCGCGGGCTTTCTGCGCATCCCGGGGGGCGAGAACGTTTTGGACAACACCGCCGTCCACCCCGAGAGCTACGAGGCGGCGAAGGGGCTTTTGACCCTGTGCGGCTGCGGGGAGGACGACCTGCGCGCCGGGGGGCTTCCGGACCTCGCCGGGCGGGTGGAGCGCCTCGGGAGCGAAGAACTCTGCCGCCGCCTTGGGGTGGGGGAGCCCACCCTGCGCGACATTGTGTCCGAGCTGCAAAAGCCGGGGCGGGACCTGCGCGAGAGCCTGCCGCCGCCGCTGCTTCGCACCGGTGTGATGGACATGAAGGACCTTTCCCCCGGCATGGTCCTCACCGGGACGGTGCGCAACGTCATCGACTTCGGCGCCTTTGTGGACATCGGGGTGCACCAGGATGGGCTGGTGCATGTCTCGCAGCTGAGCGAGCGGTACGTGCGGCACCCGCTGGACGTGGTGAGCGTCGGGGACGTGGTCAGGGTGCGGGTGCTCGAGGTGGACCAAAAGCGCGGGCGGATCAGCCTGACCATGAAACAGGTCGAAGAATAACCGGGTGAAAAGGAGGAAAAGCGGATGGAAAAGAAGATCGGCCGGCGCGCGCTGCTGCTGTGGCGGGTGCGCCTGTGCCTGTGCGCGCTGCCCTGCCCCTTCCTGGTCGCCCTCTTTTTCCCCGGCGCAAAGATATGGAGCGCGGCGCTCACCGTTTTGTGGGTGAGCGTCTTTCTGGGGCTGTTTTTGCTCTATTACCCCATCAAGTACCAGCGGTTGGGCTACCGGGTCCATGGGGGCAGCTTGGCGGTGCACTGCGGGGTGTTTTATAACCGGCTCAAGGCGATCGATCTTGGGAATGTCCAGCATGTCTCCTCGGTCGCCGGGCCGCTGCAACGCCTGCTCGGGCTCGCCTCGGTCTATGTGGCCGGGGCGGGCGGGGTGATCGTCCTGCCCTGCCTGGAGGCGGCAAACGCGCGCGCCCTCTGCGAGCGGCTGCTGGAGGGGGAGAGGGGGGAGCGCCGGTGAGCGATACCCGCCACAGGCCCCACCCCTATATGGTGATCCACAACCTGCGCCGCTTCCTCGCGCTGCTGGTCATCCCGCTGGTGCGCGGCTTCGCTACCGCACTGGGCGGCGGCTTTGCCGCCTGGCTCGCCGGCGCCTGGGCGGACATCCTGGTCCTCTCGCTGATCCTGGGGCTCTCAACGCTGCAGTGGGTCTTCTGCTTTTATTCGTGTGATAAGAAGGGGCTCTACTTTGCACGCGGGGTGCTTTTTCGCAAGCGGATGTTCATCCCGATGGAAAAGATCTCCACCCTGTCGGTGGTCCGCCCGTTCTATCTGCGGTGGCTGCATGTGGTGCGGCTGCGCGCGGACACCCTGGCCGGACCGAGCGACCAGGAGGACTTCTCCCTCTTTGTGGGCCAGGGCGAGGCCGAGCGGATCCTCGGCGTGCGCAAAAAGGAGCTGGAGGAAGGCAGGCTCACCCGCCAGTACCGGCCCCGCAGCCTCTATGTGGCGGCGCTGGCCGCCTTTTCGTCGAGCTCGTTTGCCGGGGTGTTCTTCCTCTCCACCCTGATTTCCCAGACCGGACAGCTGCTGGGCAACGAATTTAGCGACCGGCTCTACGGTACCTTCGAGCACATCACCCAGCTGCTGGCCTTCGGCCTTCCGCCCGCGGCGGCGGCGCTGGGCTATCTGCTGCTCTTCGGCTGGCTGATCGCGTTCACCATCAACTTTATCCGGCATAAGAATTTCTGCCTGCGCCGCCGGGCGGACTGCGTGCAGGTCAGCGGCGGGATCTTCACCAACCGGGATTACTCGGTCTCGGTGGACCAGATTAACTACCTGGACATCCGCCAGAGTGTGCTCAGCTTCCTGCTGCGCTTTTGCTCGGTGCACATCAGCGCGGTGGGCTACGCCAAGCGCAAGGAGGATGTTTCGAGCGTTGTCCCCGCCGTGCGCACCCGGGACGTGGGCAAGACGCTGGGGATGTTCTTTCCCGAGTTCGTCGCACAGCCGCGCCAGGTCTGGCACAATCCCGGCGCCCTCTTCAAATTTATCGGCGACCCCTCCTGGGGCTGCGTGCTGATCCCGGGAGCGACATTGCTGCTGCGGTGGATCTTTCCGGATTGGGGTTCCTTCATCGGCTGGGTCGGATTCATGCTCTGCTTCCCGGCCTATTGGTTTTTGATTGTGCGCCTGATCGACTACTTTTCCGCCGGCATCGCCAGGGATGGGGAGCACTACACCCTGCACTACTCCGAGGGGTATTACCTGCATACCGTGGTCATCCCCCGCAGCCGGATCGCCTACGTCTGCCTGCGCCAAAGCCCCATCCAGTCGCTGGACAAAAAGTGCGACCTGCTGATCTACTCCTATTCCGAAAAGAAGCACCGGCACCATATCCGCAACCTGGACCGGCAGGCGGCGATCGAGCTGTTCGATTTGAGTCCGGAAAACTGAGGCTGAAAAAATTGCCCACCCAGAAAACTGCGGCCCAAAACGGGATTCGCAAGGGGCCTTGCTCCTTGCGTGGAGGTTTGGAGGCAAAGCCTCCGCGGTCTTTTGCTTTCAAAAAAGGGGAAAGGGTGAATCGCGCGCAGCGCGAGGGGGAAAACCCCGAGATGGGTTTTCCCCACTCTTCGTATAATTTTTCAGTATTTTTTTAAAAAAGGTATTGTGTATTGCAAAGTAGTGTGCTATGATAGGGACACAGAAGGTTCCACGTCTCCCCGGGAGACGCTAACCCATGGCAGAATGGAGGGAGCTGTTTGAACACCCAGTTTCGCAAGGGCGTGATCGAGATGTGCATTCTGGCGCTGATTGACCGGCGGGACATGTACGGCTATGAAATTGTGCAGTCCATCGCCCGGTACACCGAGATCGGCGAGGGAACGGTCTATCCGATCCTGCGCAGGCTGACGAGCGAAAACTATTTTCGCACCTATCTGCGGGAGAGCTCGAGCGGGCCCGCCAGAAAGTATTATGCCATCACCGACCAAGGGCGAGAGTTTTTGCAGGCGCTGAAAAAGGATTGGTTCGAGTTTTCAGAGATCGTGGGAATATTATTGAGGGGTGAAGATTTATGAACAGAGCGGAATATATCAGCCAGCTGGAGTTTTCCCTGAAGGGGAAGCTGCCGCCGCGTGAGATAAACGAGATCCTTCGCGACTATTCCGAGTACTTCGAGGCCGGAAAGAGCGAAGGGAAGACGGAGGAGGAGATTTCGGTCAACCTGGGGATCCCCTCCATGGTGGCCGAGCAGATCCTCAGTGAAAACGAGGAGGAGGCGCCGCAGGAGCGGCATGGCCTGCGCTATTACTGGAACCGGCTGATCGAGAAGATCAAGTCCTTTTTGGAGAAGCCTATGGAGCCGGACGGGTACGCCGCACCACAGCCGGCGCCCGAAGGGGAAGAGCCCCCGAAAAAAGTGGAGAAGGCGAGCGCACAGCGCGCCTCGGACATCAGTATTATCAAGACCCTGCTGATCATCCTGCTCTGCCTTTTGGCCCTGCCGGTGTGCGCCCTGCTCATCCCCGCCGGGCTCGCCCTGATCGCCGGGCTTGTCGCCGCAGTGCTCGGGATTGGGGTGGCGCTGGTGATGGTGTTCGGCGCGCTGGTGTTCGGCGCGGTGGCCGCGGCGTTCATGCTGGCCTCCCTGGCGGTGGGCACGGTTTCCCTTCCCGGCAGCTTCGTGGCGCTGGGGGTCTTCGGGATCCTGCTTTGCCTGGCGGGGGCGGTGCTTTCGATCTGCCTCATCATCTACCTGATCCGCTGGATCGTGCGGCTGGTGCGCAGCTGCTTCGGGCGGCAAAGGAACCCGAACTCCGCGCGCAATCCCGCTTATCAGGCCCGCAACAGCGCCGCGCGCAAAGAGGGCGGCGGCTACGGCGGCCTACCCTATGGGGAGGAGCCCTCGGTGCAGGGGGACGAGGAGGACTATGAAGAGGAGGAACAGGCCGATGCTTAAAAAGGTAACGATTATATCCGTCTTTGTCCTGATCGCCAGCATGCTGGTCTGTGTGGTGGCGGCCCCGCTGGCCGTCAAGGATTTCCTGACGAACGGGGACAAGATATTCAGCCAATTTTTCAATGCCAGCGAGGTTTATTCCTTCGAGGAGGCCGATGCGATCCGGATCGACTTCCCGGGCGACTACTATCAAATTCTCGTCGAGCAGTCGGAGGACGACAACAGCTACCTGCGTGTTGAGGGCGTGATGGCGAAGGAGTACACCATCACACCCCGCGAGGAGACCATCGGCAGCTCGCAGGTGGTCACGGTGCGCATCGGGGACGACTCCTTCTTTGACCCGGACACCTCCTCCTACCTGCTGCGGCGCAGCCTGCGCAGAATGGCGCAGACCACCGTTATTTTGCGGGTGCCCGAGCGCGTGGCGGTCGAGACCACCGGGAGGCCCTACTATGTCTACTACAATGACAGCGTACGGTTTGCCAACCGCTCCTACTACGACGACCGGGAGTGGGAGGAGAACACCGAATATGAGTCCGGGGGCGACCGCTCCGAGAGCCGCCAGGCGCTCTATCAGAAGTACGACGCCGGGATCGCCGCCTTCGGCTCCGAGCTGGAGACGGCCAGCGCGCGGATGATGACTCAGGTGGACGTTTACCCGACCGAGAACTTCTACCAGGAGGTCGACGGGATCGTGGAGCGGTACCAGCAGAAGCTGCGCGGGCAGCTCTTCCCGCTGCATTCCGAAATATTCGACATAGACACCCTGTCCTCCCTGCTGAACAACTATCTGGAGCTGGTTGGGCAGGAGGAAAAGTACCGCACGGTGATCGACCTCGACCGGGGCGACGAGAGCACCGAGGAGCAGTATGACAAGGTCAGCGAGCTGGCCGGGAACGCCAGGGAGCGCTTCGAGGAGATGTACGAGCGCTATCTCGACGACGCGGCGCCCGCCGAGGAGGACGAGGACTTCGCTTCCTCCGAGGCCGAGCCGGCCGGCATGATCGTGCAGAGCGAGGCGGCCGAGGCCTCCTCCGGGGAGATGATCCCCCTCTCCTCCTCGAGCATCCCCGGTTGACACAATTCAAAAGGGCGGGACCGAAGGATATCCCTTCGGTCCCGCCCCTTTTTGAATCCAATTATTCGCGCGGCGCTTGCGGCCGCTCGGCGGACGCCTGCCGCTCCTCGCGGGGCGGGCGCTCCCTGCGGGGCCTGCCGCCCCTGGGCGGCCTCTCCCGCGCCTCGCCCTCCCGGACGGGCTTGTCCTCTCCGGCGGGCTTATCCTCCCGGGGAGCTTTGTCCTCCCTCTGCCTGCCCTCGCGGGGCGGGCGGCCTTCCTTTTGCTCTTTCTCCTTTGGCCGCTCCTTGCCTTCATTCCCCGGCCGGGGGCCGAGCACCCGCACATCCTTGCGGTTAAAGGGCACCGGCACATGGTCGGCGTTTTTGTCCAGCATCACCTTGAGCTCGCCGGTCAGAAGGCTCACCTCGCTGACCACGCCGCGTCCGTCCTTGGTGGAAACCACGCTCCCCACCTTCGGGGTGATCCTCAATAGATCCTCATAGGCCTCCTGCTCGTATTTGAGGCAGCACATCAGCCGCCCGCAGGTGCCGGAAATCTTGGTGGGGTTTAAGGAAAGGCCTTGCTCCTTGGCCATCTTGATCGAGACCGGCTGGAACTCGCCCAAAAAGCTGTTGCAGCAGAACGGCCGCCCGCAGATTCCCAGACCCCCAAGCATCTTGGCCTCATCCCGCACGCCGATCTGCCGCAGCTCGATCCGGGTGCGGAAGACCGAGGCCAGGTCCTTGACCAGCTCCCGGAAGTCGACCCGCCCGTCGGCGGTGAAATAGAAAAGGATTTTGTTGTTGTCGAAGGTGTACTCCACGTCCACCAGCTTCATGTCGAGCTTGTGCTTCTGGATTTTCTCCAGCGCGACCTTGGCCGCCTTCTCTTCGTTTTGGCGGTTCTGCTCAACCCGCTTGAGATCCTCCTCGTTGGCCGCGCGGATCAGCGGCTTTAGGGGCTTGACGATCTTCTCGTCCGGGATCTCCCGGATGCTCATCGCCACCTGGCCGCACTCCACCCCGCGGGCGGTCTCCACGATCACGTAGCCGCCCAGCGGCACGTCGTAGTGCAGCGGATCGAAATAATATACCTTGCCGACGCTTTTAAAGCGTACGCCGATTACCTTTGCCATCTTGTTCTCCTAACTTTACTACCGGTGCCCTCAGCCGAGGACCGCTCCGGTGAGCCGCGCGCCCAGCCGGGTGAGGGTGAGCGGGAGGTTGAGGTTAAACTGCCCCGTGCGGCTCATGTCATCTATTATATCAAGGATTTTGATCCCCTGCAATGCCGTAAGACGCTGGGAAAGAGCGGACAGCTCTTCATCCTGCGGCTGGTATTTTTGTTCCACAAGCTGGGAAAAGACCACCCGCAGATCGCAAAGCAGCTCGCGGTAGCCGACGCGGTCCCGCTCGTAGCGCTGCAAAAGCCGCAGCACCGCGTAGCGCTCGTGCCCGATGAGGGCTTTGGAAAGCGCGAGCGCGTCGGCCATCACCCTGGCTTCGGGCGTGTCGGAGAGGAGCTGCGCCGTGCGCCCGATGTTCCCGCCGCAGAGCCGCGCCATGCGGAGCGCTTCTTCGGAGCGCCCGGCTTCCTGGGCATCCGCACCGCCCTTCAGCAGCTCCTGGACCCGTCCCGCACATTCCTCGGGCGATGGGAGCTCCATGCGCAGCAGCAGGCAGCGCGAAAGGATGGTGGGCAGCAGGTTCTCCCGGTTGTCCACCGTGATGATGAACATCAGGTATTCGGGCGGCTCCTCGATCACCTTGAGCAGGGTGTTGAGGGTGCGCGCCTGGGCGATGTCCTGGATGTCCCGCAGGATGACCACCCGCCGCCGGCCCTGGTTGGGCGGGGTGGCGACCGACTGGTTGATGGTGCGCAGGCTCTTGATGGTCAGCGTCCCCTGCCCGCCGCTCTTCGCGAAGACCTCGACGTCCGGGTGCTGCCCCTCGAGCGCCATTTTGCAGTCGGGACATTCCCCGCAGCCCGCGCCGCTGCGGCGGCAGACCGCCATGGCCGAAATCAGCCGTGCCAGGGTGAAGCGGCCGCTGCCGCGTTCACCCTCCAGGATGATGGCATGCGGCAAGCGCCCGTCCGCGCCGAGCCGGACGAGCGCCGCCTTGTTTTGTTCATTGGAAAGGAGGGCGTCAAGCAGCATGGGTTACAGCTTTTCGAACTGCTCGACGTTGATGACGAAGATGGTCGCGCCGCCGACGGTGACTTCCACCGGGTAGGAGGCGTACATCCCCACGCCGTAGGAGGCGGAGGAGGGGATCATCTGGGTGCGCTTCTTGGAGTGCTTGCCGATGATCTCGATGACCTCCTGCACCTTTTCATCGTCGGTACCGATGATGAAGGTGGTGTTGCCCGAGAGCAGGAAGCCGCCGGTGGTGGCCAGCTTGGTGACCGAAAACTTCGCCTTGGTGAGCGCGGAGGATACCTTTGCGCTGTCGTCGTTGGAAACGATCGCGAATATCAGTTTCATAACAAAACCTCCCGTTTGTCGAAAATCAAGTCCGTACAAAGAGGCAATCCCCTCTGTATGGCTTTATTTTACCACATTGACCGCCGTTATGCCATAGCTTTTTAGCAGGAAAATCGCCTCGTCATCCAAAATTTCCCCGGGCATGACGACCGGGATTCCCGGCGGGCAGGGGGTGACCATCGCCGCGGCCACCCGCCCGGCGGCGCTTTCAGGCGGCAGTGCTTCGCTCTCCTTCAGCATGGCCTCCCGGATGGAGAGGCGGCGCGGCGGCGCATGGAAGGCCAAAGGCGCCTCTTCGGCCTCCCCGTCCTCCCCGGCGGGCAGCGCGCCGAGCAGGCATTGCAGCCGCTGCCAGTCCTCCCCGGCGGTGTCGGCCCCGGCCAGCAGCACCGCGCCGAGGGGGGAACAGAGCTCGGGCTCGATCTTCTGAGCGTAGAGCAGGCCGAGCATCTCCCCCGCCGCCATCCCGAGCGGGCGCAGCGGCAGGGTCAGGCGCAGCGGGTCGCACCCCGCTCCCCCGATAAACGGGACCCCGCGCGCCGCGCCCGTTTGCATTAGATCCGCGAGCCGCCCGGCCGCCGCTTGCAGCCGCCGGGGGAGCTCCCCTTCCAGCTGGCCGCAGCATAGGTCCATCGAGAGCAGGATCAGATAGCTCGGCGAGGTCGAGCCGAACCAGGACATGCGCACCTTTGCCTGACGAAAGAAGCGCTCCTCCCGCAGGTGGAGCAGTGCCGCCCCGGTCAGGGCGGGGAGCATCTTGTGTAAGCTGTCGCAGCAAAGGTCCGCGCCCTGCGCAATGGGGTGGAGGGCCTGTCCCATAAAGGGCAGGTGCGCGCCGTGCGCGCCGTCCACCAGCAATGGCTTCTGATGGCGGTGGCAGACCTCTGCAATCCCCGCGACGTCCGCCAGGAACCCGTAATAGGTCGGGGAGGTGATGTAGACGGCCTGCACCTGCGGGTGCGCGCAAAGCCCCGCCTCGACCTGCGCCGGGGTGAGAGGCAGCGGGATGCCATACCGGGTATGGTCTGGAAAGAGCCAGTGCGGCCCGATCCCCAAAAGCCCCATGGCGCTGACCGCGCTGGTGTGCACCCCCCGCTCGCAGAGGAGCTCCCCGCCCGCGGCGGCGAGGGAGAGCATGGTCTGGATGCAAAGGGTGCTCCCCCCGGCCGAGAGGAGGCTGTGCGCCGTACCATAGAGGCGGGAAAAGCGCTCCTCCAGCTCGCGCAGCGCCCCGTCGGCTTCATAGAGGCTGTCGGTCAGGGGAACTTCGGTGAAGTCGTAGGGCGCGCAGCGCTCCAGCGGGGCGGGGAGCACCCCCTTGTGCCCCGGCATGTGAAAACGGGAGCGCCCGGTGGCCATCTGCTCACCGAGCGCCTGATAAAGGGGAGTATCCATAGCGGTCAGTCCTTTTTTTCTGTCAGCTTGTTTTTGAGCTTCACTGCGGCGCTGCGCGCCTCGATGGCCTTATCCACCATCGCCTTGACGGCAGGATGGTACACATAGTCGAATTCGCCAGCCAGCTCGTCGAGCTGGCCGTTAAAGCCCCGCTTGAAGCGGTAGAGCCCGTAGAGATGGTCCTCCTCGTCCAGCACGCCGGACACCCCCTGGAAGTCGTAGACCGTGCAGCCGGTCTCGATCGCCCAGCGGATCATCTCCCACTGGATGAGGTAGTTTGGCATCACATTGCGGTAGACGTTGTCCGACGCGCCGTAGACGTAGCAGGTCTTGCCGGCATAGTTGGTGGTAATCGCCCCGGAAATCGGCTGTCCCTCATAGAAGGCCATGTAGAGGCGCACGTTTTCCCCCAGCGCGTCGAGCATCCGTTCAAAGTATTCCTTCGGGCGGGTGGAAAAGCCGTCCCGCTCGCCGGTGGTGCGCATGATCCGCATAAAGTCGTCCATCAGCGCCGGACGCTCTTCCTTTTCGACCACCCGGATCTCGACCCCCTTCTTCCGGGCCAGGCGCACGTTGTAGCGGGTCTTCTGGGTCAGGTTCATGAAGAGCGCCTCTTCGCTGCGCCCCTGCAGATAGAGCCGGTAGTTGAAGCGGCACTGGATGGTCTCGAAGCCGGTGGGCCCGGCCAGGCGGGAAAAGCCCAGCTCCCGCATGGCCGAGAGGAATCCTTCGTCCGAAGCGAAGACGTCCGGGTCCCATTTAAAGGTGTGGGCGTGGTAGCGCCCGGCCAGCGCGTCGGCCCCTTCCTTGAGGTCGCGCAGCGTTTCGGTATCGTGGGGATCGCACACCGGGCCGCGCGGGGCGTAGAGGAAGCTGGTGTGCAGCGCCGGAATCTGCTGCACCAGCACCCCGCAGGCGCCTTTGACCGAACCGTCGGGCGCGCGGGAGACGATCCCCTCCCATCCCCAGTTGTTTTTGACCAGCCGCCAGCGGGGGGACTGGGTAAAGCCGCCCTGGGAATGGCGGCTGACAAACTCCTCGAATTCGGGGTACTGCTCGGCTTTGATGATTTCCAACTTGTCGTCTCCTTTATCGGTGGGCGTCAGGCGCCGCTGAATGTTCGATCAGGCCCAGGTTTCGCCGCAAAACCGCCTGGCCCTTGTAGGCGTAGGCGCGGTCGGCGATCATCGCGTCAAGGTTAGTATCGCGCACCACGGCGCAGATATTCCGGTAGAAATCCGGGATGCCGCTGTAGGCCTTCCCCCGGTTCATCGGGCAGCAGTCGGTGCAGATGTCGCACCCCCAGGCCATCCCGCCCGCCGCGATTTGCGCCCTCTCTTCGGGGTCCGTGAGCTTCTTTTTCTGGGTCAGGTGGGAGCGGCAGCGCCCGCGCACAAGGCCCTGATCATTCAGCGCCCCGGTGGGGCAGGCGGCAAGGCAGCGTCCGCAGCGCAGGCAGCCGCCCTCCTTCGGGCGGGACGGGGGAAAGCGCACTGTGGAGACGATCGCTCCGATAAAAATATATGACCCGTAGGTTTCGTTTATGAGCTGGCCGTGCAGCCCACGCACCCCCAGCCCCGCCCGCCTGCCGGCCTCGACCTCGTCGATGGGGGAGGCGTCCACCAGTGCCAGGAACTGCTCCCCGGGGAAGGCCTTGCGCAGCCGCAGAGATACCCTTTCGAGCAGCGCGCCGCTCACCGTGTGGTAGTCCTGCACCATCGCGTAGCGGGAAACGTTGCGGTGGGGGAAGCGCCCCACATAGTAGGGGACGGCCGCCATCACCAGGGAGCGGGCCCCCGGCGGCAGCCGCTTGCGGGAGGGCAGACGGCAAAGGGCGGGATCGAAGTCGCACGTCCCGTACTCGCTGAGCCCCGCCTCCTGGAACAGGGCGCGCAGCAGTTCTTCGGTCGGCTCCATCGGCACTCCACCCCTTTTCACACACTCTGACTTCTTATTAATTTACCATGTTTTGCGCGCTTATTCAACCGCCCCGCCCCGCCTGCGGGTTTCGGACAAAAAGAAGGGTGCAAAAATTCATGGATTTGTCAATGTTTTGACAACCTCACGTCTTGTAAATTGGGCCCCCGCATATTATAATAGCCTTGTACAATGGATTTCCCGCGTCGGTCGGGTAGGACATTTGTTGAAAGGAGCCAGAAGGAATATGAACTATTCTCACGAAGTTGAGAGCATGTGCACTCTCACCAAGGGCCCGCACCACGGACCCGCTCCCATCCCCGAAGAGGGCAGATGGGTCAAGGCATACCAGATCAGCGACATTTCCGGCCTTTCGCACGGCATCGGCTGGTGCGCACCGCAGCAGGGCGCTTGTAAGCTGACCCTGAACGTGAAAAACGGCATCATCGAGGAGGCGCTCGTCGAGACGCTCGGCTGCTCGGGCATGACCCATTCGGCGGCGATGGCGGGCGAGATCCTCCCCGGGAAGACCCTGCTCGAGGCGCTCAATACCGACCTGGTCTGCGACGCGATCAACGTTGCCATGCGCGAGATCTTCAAGCAGCTCGTTTACGGGCGCAGCCAGACCGCCTTCTCCGAGGACGGCCTTCCCATCGGCGCCTCGCTCGAGGACCTGGGCAAGGGCCTGCGCTCCCAGGTGGGCACCATCTTCTCCACCGGGCTCAAGGGCGTGCGCTACTTGGAGCTGGCCGAGGGCTACATCCTGAGCGTGGCGGTGGACGAGAACGGCGAGGCCATCGGCTACAAGTTCGTAAAAGTCGGAAAGATGTTGGAGGATATGAGACACGGCGTTGACCCGAAGACTGCGTTCGAGAAGAACGTCGGTACATACGGCCGTTACGAGAATGCTCCTAAGTACATCGACCCGCGTGAAGAATAAGAGAAAGGGAGGGATTTCGCAATGGCACAGTTTGAAGGTAAAGAGAGAAGAATGCCTAAAATCGAGGCATGCTTAAAAGAATACGGCCTGGAGTCGCTCGAGGCGGCGCGGGACCTCTGCAAATCCAAGGGGATCGACGTGGAGACCATCGTCAAGGGCGTGCAGCCCATCGCGTTTGAGAACGCGGTCTGGGCCTATACCCTGGGCACCGCGGTCGCCCTCAAGAAGGGGGCCTCGAAAGCCGCCGACGCCGCCGAGGCGATCGGAATCGGCCTGCAGGCGTTCTGTATCCCCGGCTCGGTCGCCGAGCAGCGGGACGTGGGCAAGGGCCACGGGAACCTGGGCGCCATGCTGCTCAGAGATGAGACCAAGTGCTTCTGCTTCCTGGCCGGGCACGAGTCCTTCGCCGCGGCCGAGGGTGCGATCGGCATCGCCCGCAACGCGAACAAGGCCCGCAAGGAGCCGCTGCGCGTCATCTTAAACGGCCTGGGCAAGGACGCCGCTTACATCATCTCCCGGATCAACGGCTTCACCTATGTCGAGACCGACTACGACTTCAAGACCGGCGAGATCAAGATCGTGCGCGAGGTCGCGTTCTCGGACGGCGAGAAGGCCAAGGTGCGCGTCTACGGCGCGAACGACGTGCTCGAGGGCGTGGCGATCATGAAGCTCGAGAAGGTCGACGTTTCGATCACCGGCAACTCCACCAACCCGACCCGCTTCCAGCACCTGGTCGCGGGCACCTATAAGAAGTGGTCCTACGAGAACGGCGTCAAGTACTTCTCGGTGGCCTCGGGCGGCGGTACCGGGCGCACCCTGCACCCGGACAACATGGCGGCCGGCCCGGCTTCTTACGGCCTGACCGACTCGATGGGCCGCATGCACGGCGACGCGCAGTTCGCCGGCTCCTCCTCCGTCCCGGCGCACGTCGAGATGATGGGCCTGATCGGGATGGGCAACAACCCGATGGTCGGCGCCACCGTCGCCTGCGCGGTTGCGGTCGAAGAGGCCTGCAAATAAGAAAATAGCGTATTTATGGAAAACCCGGCGGGCCGCAGATTGATCTGCGGCCCGCCGGGTTCTTTCGTGCGGGAGGGCTTGCGGGCCCGCCGGTGTGCGCACCGCGGCCTCAGCGCAGGAAGACGCGCAGCTGCGGGGCCTTGCCCGCCTCGAACTGCCACACGTCGGTGTCCCAGCCGGGGAAGAGCTCGCCGCTCTCAAAGTCGGAGAGGGAAGCGAGGCGGTAGTTCCCGCTCGGGGTCACGCCACCCGACCCCTCTGCGTAAAGGGGCCCGGCCAGCCAGTAGCAGCCGTCCATGGTGTAGGAAAGGCCCGTGTTCAGGCGGGCCACGATGCCGCCGGTAAAACGGGTGCTCTGAAGCGTGGCAAGGGAATAGCAGTTGCGGATGGTATTTGTGCCGCCCCAAAATGCCCCGGCAATTCCGCCGGAGGCAACGGAGCTCGAAATGTTGCCCCGGCCGCAGCAGTTCTCGATCGTCGAGTCATAGAGTGTGCTTACTACGGGACCGCCCATCGGGTCGCTTGTGCTGCCCGTGATGTTCACATCGGCGTAGCAGCAGGCGATGTGCGAGTTGATGGCCGTCCCCACCACACCCCCGATGTCGCTGTCGGTGAGGATCTCCCCGCTGACCACCCCGAGATTTTCGATGGTGCTGCTTTGAATTGCCCCAAACACCCCGGCGGTGTTCTCTTCCAGGGTCAGATGAAAGGACATGTTCTTGACCAGATGGCCGTTCCCGTCATAATGCCCGGTAAAGGGGCTGGCATAGCTGGGATAGGTCGTGTAGCCGACCGGCTTCCAGTTGCCGTTGGAAGGGTCGCTATCGCTGTCGTAACCACGAAGGTCGATGTCGCAGGTCTGCAGGAAATACTGCCCTTTCTGTAGGTGCCGGCCATTGTTCAGGTGCTGGAGCTGCTGCGGTGTGCTCACCAAAAAGGGGTTCCTTTCGGTGCCGTCGCCGTAGTAGAAGGGCTGCTCGTAGGTTGACAGCCCGGTGCAGCCGCAGCCGCCCGAAAGGGTGATTTTCTGCTCCCGCATGCCGGGGGTGTCCAGCCCCTGACGGCACGGGTCCACGCTGGCGCTCACCCGCAGCCAGAGGACGGTCCCGGGAATCGAGGGATCGAAGCCGTAGGCCTCCAGGAACACCGGAGAGGCGGTGACGCCTTCCTTCCTGTCCAGCAGGTTTTCGGGCAGCGCGTCCGTCGCCGAGGAGCCGAGATAGAGCTCGAAGGTGTAGTCCGCCCGGCTGTCCGGGGTGAAGGGCACGCTGATCCCCCAGCCGGTGCCGTTTGGATTGCGTTCAAAGGCGGCTCCCTGCGCGTTGGCGCTCAACGCGAGCGCACAGGCCAACAGGATCAGCGCGGGGAGCGCGGTGCGAAGTTTTTTCATCTGTTCTGTCCTCCTTCGGAAATAGGTACGGAAAAAACCGTTAGTAACCTTGTCTGCCGGTCATCGGGGAGGGAGCGGCCCCGGCAGAAATGTGGTTTTCTCTTGCAGAAAGCGGAAAAACAGGATATAATTAGGAAAAATAAACGGGTGGAAAGAAGCCCGTTCTAATTGAAACGTGGTTTTTCACATGGAAATGACCGCCAGACAAGGTTACTACGGGTCTTTTTTGATTCGCCGCGTGCGTGTCCTGCTTGGAAAAACGGTATGCAGCAGAAGCCGCGGCTGAGAAAAAGCCTTTTAAAAAAGTGGATTAGGACGTGGGAAACCGGGGTAAACTTTCTGTAAAGGATGGGCAATACCACTTGATTTTTCGGGATGTTATGGTAAAATGACTGTAGTATTTTTAATGGAGGTGTATCACCAATGGCATATAAAATTTCTGACGAGTGCATCAGCTGCGGCGCCTGCGAGCCCGAGTGCCCGGTTAACGCGATTTCCGAGGGCGATGGCAAGTATGTGATCGATGCGGAGACCTGCATTTCCTGCGGCGCTTGCGCCGGGGTCTGCCCGGTCGGCGCTCCGAAAGAGGACTAATCCTGTCCCGGACAAGCTGAATAATGAACAAAAAAGGAACGCTGCAAAGCTTTGCAGCGTTCCTTTTTTGTTCTTTTGCGCGGGGAAATAAAAATGGGGCCTGCCTGTAGGGCGGAGCGCGGAACCTGCCCTCGCGCCTCTGGGCAGATTGTATGGTTTTTTTGTCGGGGAAATGGTGAAAATGTGTGAGAATGTCATTGACAAAACAGTATTGACTGAGTAATAATATTATACAGCTTATAATATAGATAAAATGATAGGATCAAGAAGGGGGCGGGATTTTGCAGCTAATAGGGTCCATGATGCTGGAGGCCTGCGTGCTGGCGATTCTGGCGCGGCAGGACAGCTACGGCTATGAGCTGACCAACGGGATCAAGGCGCTGATGGAGATTTCCGAATCGACGCTCTATCCGATCCTGCGGCGCCTGCGCCGGGAGGGGCTGCTGGAGACCTATGACATGGCCTGCCAGGGGCGCAACCGGCGCTATTACCGGCTGACCGAGGCGGGGCGAAGCCGTAACGAACTGTATTTAAGCAAGTGGCGGTATTACCGCACGCTGCTCGACCAGATTCTCGAAGGGCAGCCGGCCGTGGTCATCGGCAGACAGGATACCGAAAAGTGAAGTTTTTAAATTGTTCACGGTTCCATCACGAATTTCCCATATTCGTTTTTTATTGTTAGAAGGCCCGCCCTTTTACATGCACAGGGCCTTTACCGGGTGGAATGACGGCAAAGACGCAGTTTTCGCAACAGATTATGAATTTAGCTAAAAGGGGTACATAACGGTGAAAAAGAACAAGAAAAAGATTTTGATTGTCCTTGGCTGCGCCGCAGTGGTGATCCTCGCGGCAATCGGCGTGGGGATGATGGGAAGCAAGGCCCCGGCTGTGCCGGCGCAGGCCGAGGCCGAGGATGAAATCCGCGTCAGCGCGCTGAACCCGCAGGTGGGCGATCTGGAGGTCACCACCGAATTTATCGGGAAGGTCCAGCCCGACGAGTCGGTCAACATCTTCCCCAAGATGGCCGGCACGGTGCTGACCACCTACTTCAAGGTGGGCGACACCGTCAGGAAGGGCGACCTGCTCTACGAGATCGACCCGTCCGACGTGCAGACCCAGGTGCAGACCGCCCAGGCGGCCTATAACCTGCAGGTCGCCCAGGCCGAGAGCACCAAGGGCAGCGGGATCGCCAGCCAGAAGCTGCAGAGCTCCTCGAGCTTCTCCCAGGCCAAGAACGGCTATAAGACGGCGCTGGACAACCTGGATACCTACAATGAGGACACCAGCCTCGACAAGCTGGAGGACGATATGGACGATCTGCAGGACGAGGTCGACGAGATGGAGGATTACGTCGCCCGGCTGCAGGCGGCCGTCAAGCAGGCGGCGAGCGTGGGCAGCAGCAAGGAGCTGCAGAGCCTCAAGGAGCAGCTCGCCTCGGCCCAGACCGACTACGCCAAGCTGAAATCCACCTATGAGACGGTCAAGGCCCAGTGGCGGGCGACCAAGGATGGGGACGACCCGACGCTCAAGAACCTGCGCACCGCCCTGCGCAACGCGGCCACCGCCATGGAGACCGCCGAGGAATCGGCGCGCATCACCGAGGAGCTGGCCATTCCCGAGACCGAGAACATCGTGGACGCCACTTTGGCCAGCGCCAAGGCGGGGCTGGATGCGGCCATGAAGCAGATGGAGTATACCAAGGTGACCTCCCCCATCGACGGGGTGATCGAGCTGAAAAGCGTGGAGGACCACGGACAGACCGCCCCCACCAGCCCGGCCTACGTGGTTTCCAACAAGGAGATCATGGTGGTCAAGTTCGGCGTGCCCGCCAGCGCCCTGGAGCACATGACGGTCGGCGACCAGGTAACGATTGAGAACGGCGGCAGGACCTATACCGGCTCGGTGGTCGAGGTGGGCTCCCGCCTCGACGAGCAGAGCGGCCTGTTCCCCTGCAAGGCGCGCATCGACGCCGACCCGGGCGAGCTGTACAGCGGCATTTCGGTCAAGGTGACCGCGCCCACCGCCAAGGCCAAGGAGGCGGTGCTCCTGCCGGTGGACTGCATCTATCACGACGGCGGGGAGACCTTCGTCTATGTGCTGACCGCCGAAGGGACCGCCAGGAAGACCCCGGTGGAGACCGGGATCACCAACGACGAAACCATCGAGGTGCTCTCGGGGATCAGCACCGAGGACCTGGTGATCGACAGCTGGAATGCCACTCTGGTCGACGGGACCAAGGTGAAACAAGTCGGGTCCGAGGGCGCAGACAGCCCCCAGGGGCCGGCGGCCCCGCAGGGGGAGGCCCAGAGCGAAGCCGGGGAGAGCTCCTCCCAGGCCGGGGAAGCCCCGGGTCAGGAGGGTTAACCTCGTATGCGTAATTTGACAAAGATTGCATTAAAACGTCCTGTTTCAATTTTGGTTTGTATCATCACCCTGGTGGTGTTCGGCGTATCCTCCTTGATCGGCACGCCGCTCGAGCTGACGCCGAACATGGAGATGCCGATGTTCATCGTCACCACCATCTATCCCGGCGCGGGCCCGGAGGAGGTCCAGGACCTGGTGACCAAGGAGCTGGAGAGCTCGGTCTCCACCCTGTCAGGGCTCAAGAACGTCGATTCCCGCTCGATGGAGAATATGTCCCTGCTGATCCTGGAGATGGAGTACGGCACCGATATGGACGTGGCCCACACCGACCTGCAGAAGAAGCTGGATATGGCGGAAAACGGCCTGCCCGACGAGGTGACCACCGCCCCGACCATCATCGAGATGACCATGGATTCCATGCCGGTCATCCAGCTGGCGGTCGAGCAGACGGGGGACGTCGACCTGCTCAACTACCTGAACGACAACATCGTGCCCGACTTTGAGAAGATCACCGGCGTGGCCGAGGTAAACGTCTACGGCGGGCAGGAGAGCTACGTGCAGGTCCGGCTCGACGAGCAGAAGCTGCGGCAGTACGGACTGGATATGTCCACGGTTTGCAGCATGGTGGCCAGCTCCGACTTCTCGCTGCCGGTCGGCTCGGCCGACCAGGGCAGCCTGTCGCTGAGCCTGCGCGGCGGGGTGAGCTATCCGAGCCCCGAGGCGCTCGCAAAGCTGCCTCTGACCCTGAAAAGCGGGGACATCATCCACCTTTCGGACATCGCCACCGTCAGCCAGACGCAGAAGAAGTCGGACAGCGTCAGCCGCTACAACGGCCGGGATGCGGTGAGCATGAGCCTGACCAAGCGCGCGAGCGCGTCCACCAACGCGGTCACCGGCGCGGTGATCCGCCAGGTTGAGCAGATCAACCAGAAGGACAAGGCGATCCAGCTCGACGTCATCTTCAACCAGAGCGACGAGATCTGGAACTCCCTGTGGGGGGTCATCGAGTCGATGATCCTGGCCATCGCGATCTCGATGGTGGTGCTCTACCTCTTCCTGGGCGACATCAAGGCGTCGCTGATCGTCGGCACCTCGATGCCGACCTCGGTGCTGGTCACCCTGATCATCATGTCCTTCTCGGGCATGACCTTCAACATGCTCTCCCTGGGAGGGCTCACCATCGGCGTCGGCATGATGGTGGACAACGCGATCGTCGTGCTGGACAGCTGCTTTAAAAAGCGCGACGAGCACCGCACCTTCAAGGACGCGGCGCTCGAGGGCGCGGGGATCGTGGCCAGCGCGGTCACGGCCTCCACCCTGACCACCGTCGTGGTCTTCCTGCCCATCGCGCTCATGCAGGGCATGTCCGGGCAGCTCTTCAAGGACGTCGGTTTCACCATCGTCTTTGCGCTGACCGCCTCGCTGATTTCGGCGCTGACTTTGGTGCCGCTGCTCTTCTTAAAGTTTAAACCTGTGGAAAAGAAGGACGCACTGGTCAACCGCGCGCTGCGCAAGGTTGAGCAGAAGTACGCCGTCCTCATCAAGAAATCCCTCGGGCACAAGAAGCTGGTCGTGCTCGTGGCGGTCGTGCTGCTGGTGGTCTCCTTCATGCTGGTGCCCTTTATCGGTGTGGAGCTCATGCCCAGCACCGACAGCGGCCAGATCAGTATCAGCATCTCCACCCGTCCCGGCCTCAAGCTCGAGGAGACCAGCAAGATTATCAGCCGGGTCGAGGGCCTCATCGGGCAGTACCCCGACGTGGACCGGTATATGGTCTCCGGTTCGGACGGCGGCGGCGAAGGCGCGGCCTCCTTCTCGATTTACCTGAAGGACGAGCGCAAGATGTCCACCTATGACATCGTCGACGAGCTGCGCCAAGAAACCAAGGACTATCTCAACTGCGACGTGCAGGTCTCGGCCGCCAGCATGATGTCCATGGGCGGGACCGACACGGTGGTGGTCAACCTGATCGGCAACGACCGCGACAAGCTTCAGGATGCGGCCGGCCAGGTCAAGGAGCTGATGTACCAGAACCCGGGCGTTGTGACCGTCACCTCCAGCCTCTCGGACGGCAGCCCGCAGGCCGAGATCGTGGTCGATCCGGTCAAATCCGGCGCGGTCGGCCTCACCCCGGTCCAGGTCATGGGAACCCTAAACAGCATGATCAGCGGCAAGAACGTCACCAACATCCGCATGGGCGACCACGACTATGACATCTGGGTCGAGTTCCCCGAGGACACCTACCAGACGGTCGGGGACCTTGGGGCGATCAACCTGACTGCCCCCTCGGGCGCGCAGGTGCCGCTGCTGGACATCGCCACCATCGAGTATTCCAACAGCCCGCAGATGATCACCCGGCACAACAACCAGTACACCGTGTCGATCACCGCGCAGACCACCACCAAGAACGCGGCCAAGATCAACAACGAGGTGACCACCGCGGCCATGGGTATGCAGCTGCCCGAGGGCGTGGACCACTACATGGGCGGCCAGAACGAGCAGATGGCCGAGGAGTTTTCAGCCATCTTCGCGGCGCTCGGCACGGCGATCTTCTTGGTCTTCGTGGTCATGGCGATCCAGTTCGAGTCGATGCGCTTCTCTCTGATGGTCATGATTTCGGTGCCCTTCTCGCTGATCGGCGCCTTCCTGGGATTGCTGCTGACCCGGACCACCATCAGCATGACCAGCCTGATGGGCTTCATCATGCTCGTGGGCATCGTGGTCAACAACGCCATCGTGCTCATCGATTATACCAACCAGCTGCGCGAGGGCGGCATGAAGGTGCGCAACGCCCTGATCAAGGCGGGACGCTCCCGTCTGCGCCCGATCCTGATGACCACTCTGACCACCGTGCTCGGCATGGTGCCGCTGGCGGTCGGACTCGGGAGCAACGGCGAGATGATGCGCGGCATGGCGATGGTGGTCATCGGGGGCCTGAGCGCCTCGACCATCCTCACGCTGGTGCTGATCCCGACCTTCTACCTGATCCTCTCCAAGCGGGACGAGAAGAACCCGAACCTGCGCGGGGACGACGACTTCGACCCCGAAAAACCCAAGATCGAGTATCACCAGGAGCTGCCCGACGACCTCAACCAGTCGGACGACTTCCCGGAGATCCAGCCGATCTGACGGGCAAACAGATAAAAGAGGCCCGGCGCAGAATCTCTGCGCCGGGCTTTTTACAGGTTTTCTTCGATGAAGTGCTCCGGGTACTGCTCCCAGTATTTTCGGTAGACCCGCCCCTCCCGCCCGTCCAGGTTGAGCTGGTACATCCGGAAGGTCACGGGGAAGTTTTTGGGCTGCCACTGCTCCACATAGGAATAGCGGTAGGTCATGCCGAGCTTTCGCATGATGGCGCCGCTGCGGGGATTGTTGACGTCGTGGGTCGCCGTGATGTAGGGGAGGTCCGTGCACTTTAGCATCTCCACCACCGCGCGGCAGGCCTCGGTCATGATCCCGCGGTGCCAGTAGTCCTTATGCAGCCCGTAACCGAGGTCGTGGCTGTCCTGCCCGCTCACATGCAGGTAGCCGACCGGCGCGCCCTCCTCCCGCAGGCAGACGGCGTAGTGCCAGCCGTCCGGGTTGCCCAGGTAATGCTCTTTTAGGTATGCTTTTGCCTGCGGGAGACTTGCGAGCGGGAACATCGGCAAAAACCGGTTGACCTGCACGTCGCTCAAAATCTCGAACAGGGCCTGCGCGTCGTCTTCATGGAATTCGCGCAGCAGCAGGCGCTGCGTTTTTAAAACAGGGAATCTTTCCATTTGTAAGTTCCTTTCCATGGTGCTGCGCCCATTTTACTCTGTTGCGGGGAAAATGGCAATGCCCCCGCATTCGGCACAAGGGGCTTGCGCTGTCCGGATTTTTTTTGTATAATAGAAAGGTATCAGCCGGTATGGCGGAATTGGCAGACGCACGGGACTCAAAATCCCGCGGTAGCGATACCGTGTCGGTTCGACCCCGACTACCGGCACCAGCGGCGGGCCGCCGCACCCGATTCGCGCTTCTCACGAAAGTGGGGGGCGCGATTTGCTTAACCCGCGCCGAAAGTTTTATTAAAATATGAAAAATAGGTATTGACTTTTATCCGTACATAAACTATTGTAAATGTACGGCAATAAGTGAGGTGATGACTTGAGCCCGAGAATAGGACGACCTCCCAGTGCTAACCCAAAGCAAGAAAGAACGGAAATCCGTCTAACAAAAGAGGACAAGGAGATTCTAGAGTATTGCTGCAAGGTGACTGGAAAGTCGAAGTCTGACATTGTTCGAGAGGGCATATACGAAGTATATGCAAAGTTGGACAAGTCGGATAAAAAATGAAGGAAGCGGCGCTCTCCCACAAAGACAACACCGCTTCCTACACACAAACCGGCACCGCCCAAAGGCAGATACGGCGTAAATATTATACCACGCTTGCCCACCTAAAACAAGCGTGCATGCGCCGCAAAACCGCTTGTGCCGTGCCGGGTGACAGAATGAAAGGGAGTATTTGTTGTGGTCATCCGTGGAATCAGGAAAAATTTATATGGGCCGCTGTGCAAGGCCTTGCTCATCGAGCGCCAGGGCGGCGCGCCCCGCGTCACCCTGATCACCGACGGGCCTTCGCTCAGCGCCTATCTGGGAATCCTGCTCGAGCAGACGCTGCGGCGCTGCAGGGCTTCATAAGCTGATCTGAACAATGTCCCCATCCCGGCTGGTCACGTCCACCAGATCGAGGTGGGGATATTTTTTCTTGAGCCGCAGGACCTCGTCGATCAGCCGGTCCAGGTCCTGGGCACCGATGGCGCCGAGATTGGTTTTGGTTTCCCGCTCGATCTGCTGGATCAGCAGCCTCGCCAAGGGCCGGTTGACGAGCATCCGGGTGGGAAAGCGCAGGTGGATGGGCGGGGCGCCCTTATGGCGGATCAGGATTTTCATAATGACACTTTCCTCTCTGGACGTTTCGTTCCAGTTTCGCTTTGCGAAATTGCCGCCGTTGGCGGCAAAGGAGCGAAACTACTCCACCACGATCTCGACCAGGTCCCCGTTGGCGGCCTCCACCTCGACCAGTTTGCCGATGACCCCTTTTTCGACCATCAGGAGCAGCTGCCCGATGTCCAGCGAGCGCAGCGCCTCGCTGCCCGCGAACTGCGGAATCTGGGTGCCCATCTCCAGCGCGATCTTGATCAGCGGCAGGGGCAGGTTGACCCGCACATGGTCCCCGGCGACGGTGTTCACCACCACCTTGAAGAGCATGTCGTCCAGGTTCTTGCGTCCCTCGACGGGCTGCAGGCTGGTTTCGGGCTTGGGCGCGGTGTGCAGCAGGTCGTCCACCGTGGTGTCGAACAGCTCGGCGAGCTTGGGCAGCAGCAGGATGTCCGGGCAGGAGAGGTCGTTCTCCCACTTGGAGACCGCCTGGGCCGAAACGCCCAGCAGCTCGGCCAGCTCGTCCTGGGTCAGGCCCTTGTCCTTGCGGTATTGTGCGATCTTCTTTCCAATGGTATATTCCATGGTCAATGTCTCCTCCAAATCTAATTGGCGCCAAACGGCGCGGTAGGTTTCTCATGTTCCAACAAGTTGCGCTTCCTGTTGTCCTTAGTTTAACGCAAACAATCCGCCCGGGGAATGGATCAAAGGTTGTATCGGCGCCGATTTTTGAAACCATCGGTTGAGAATTCCATCAACCACCGGTTGAATCGCGGGGGACAGAGGAAATTCCTTGTACCATCATACCGCATAATCTTGCGCGTTGCCAGCGAAAACCATCGCTTTTGCCGCTGTTTTATGATAGGATAAAGAAAAAGGAGGCGGCAGCCATGCAAAAGGCTTGGACTTATCAGACGGAACTTGGCGAACTCACCCTGGCCGAAAATGGGGAGGCGCTCACCCGCCTCTCATTCGGCGGCGGCCTGCCGCAGGGTGCCGCGCGGGAGGAAACGCCCCTGCTGCAAAAGGCGCACGGCCAGCTCACCGAGTACCTGGCGGGGGAGCGCCGCCGCTTCGAGCTGCCGCTCGCGCCGGGGGGCACCCCCTTCGAGCAGGCGGTCTGGGCACAGCTTTTAAAGATCCCCTACGGCGAGACCTGCACCTATGGCGGGATCGCCGCGCGCCTGGGCAGGCCGGGCGCCTCGCGGGCGGTCGGGATGGCCAACCACCGCAACCCCATCGGGATCATCATCCCCTGCCACCGGGTGATCGGGAAGGACGGGAGCCTGACCGGCTATGCCGGCGGCCTGGGGATCAAGGAGCGGCTCTTAATATTGGAGGGGGCGCTGCCGCAGCGGCTGACGGTTTAGCGGCCCGGGTGCTGGGGACGCCGGTCCTCGATGTTCAGCGTGAGAGTGCCGGGCAGATGAAAGATTTCCTCCTTGATGAATTCGGGGTAGAGGCAGCAATCCCTCAGCTGCTGGAACGGCAGCCAGGAAAAGGCGAACCGGTGCGCGCCCCCCTCGGTCGTGACGAAGCGCTCCCCCCGGTCGAGCAGCCCGGTGCCGGAAACGTCCACCAGGAAATACAGGCACAGCTCATGGTAGCGCTCGCCGCTGACCTCCTCGGTGAAGAAGGCCTCGTTGATCCAAAGCGGGCGTACGATATGCGCAGTGACCATAAGCTCCTCGCGCAGCTCCCGCAGCAGGGCGTCCCGCGCCTGCTCGTGCAGGGTGACCCGCCCGCCCGGGAGGTAGGAATAGGGACTGGTTTCGTCCTTCATCACCAGCAGCCTCCCGTCCTGCGGGATGACCGCGCAGACCCGGTAATTGAACCGGCCCTCCGGCGTCGGAAAGGATATATCCATACTTCTCTCTTCTTTCCTGCTTTTTGGCTTGAGTGTACCATATCCCGCCGGCGCGCACAAGGCGGGGAGCCCGGCCGGCAAAAATCAGGCGGGAAGACGATAGCTTTTTATTTCGCCCTGTAGTATAATGACAGAAAGCAGAGCAGGGAGGTGAGCGGGATGAAACGTCTGCGTCTGCGGCGGGTGGATTTGCAGGTCACCTTCTTCACGGCGGCGATCGTGCTGGTTTCCAGCATGCTCATTTCCTTTTTTTATTACCGCTTCGCCTACGACGATATGATCGGCACCCTGAACGAGCGGGTGGAGTCGATCTACGGCTATCTGGACCAGACGCTGGACAAGTCCACCTTCACCGAGATCAACACGCGAGAGGACCAGCAGAAGCCCTCCTACCAGCAGACCAAGCAGCTGTTGGCCGACCTGCGGGCGACCACCGGGGTGCGTTACCTCTATACCGCCAAGCAGAACGAGGCGGGCGAGTTCATCTATGTGGTGGACGGGCTGCCCTCGGATGCGGAGGATTTCCGCTTTGCCGGCGATCCGATCGAGCCGGAGATCAAGGGGGACATGCAGCGCGCGCTGGACGGTGAGGTGGTCCTCCCGGACAATATCAAGAAGACCGACTGGGGGAAGATTTTCATCACCTACGTCCCGATCCATGACGGGGAGCGGGTGGTCGGGGTGCTGGGGATCGAGTTCGAGGCCGAGCACCAGTATAACACCTACCGCAATCTCCGGCTGGCCACCCCGCTGATCGTGCTGTTTGCCTGCTTGGTTTCGGCGGGGCTGGCGCTGGTGTTCTTCCGGCGGGTCTCCAACCCCACCTTCCAGGACATGGCCAATACCGACCAGCTCACCCAGCTGAAGAACCGCAACGCCTACGACGTGGACATCGAAAACATGATTGCCCGTGGCGAGGGGAGCGGCTACGGCGTGGTTGTGATGGATCTCAACGGGCTAAAGTCGGTCAACGACACGCTGGGCCACCATGCGGGGGACCTCTATATCCAGGCGGCGGCCGGCGCCCTGCGGCGCGCCGCACAGGGCGGGGAGGTGCTCTACCGGATCGGCGGGGACGAATTCGTGGTTCTGATCAAGGACGCCACCCGCGAGCGGCTGGACTTCTTTATGGAGCGGGTGCGCCAG
This sequence comes from Provencibacterium massiliense, assembly GCF_900169495.1. Taxonomy (NCBI): domain Bacteria; kingdom Bacillati; phylum Bacillota; class Clostridia; order Eubacteriales; family Oscillospiraceae; genus Provencibacterium; species Provencibacterium massiliense. Next base: position 1,850,772 of record NZ_FWCH01000012.1, on the reverse strand, counting down.
GAATTCGAGCGTTCCCGGAAGGACTGTGTGAGCGAGCTGTCGGCGGCGATGGGCTGCGCGCTGCACGATGAAACGCAGGGCGAGACGATCTATGCGACCTACTGCCGGGCGGACAGTGAGATGTATCGGGACAAACGGGTTTTCCACCGCGCATCCGGAATGCCGCTCTGACCGGGAGAATCCATACCGGTCCGGGCTGCCCATGGACGGCCCCGGAACCGGCTGTATGTGTGTTTGCGGCGGCTTGCCGCTAAAAAATTTCGATCAGGCGAAATTGCGCCGCCCTCTCAAAAACCGGGAGGGCGGCGCTGCTTTTTCGTTTTTTTGTATGCACTGCAATAAAATACCGGCTGCCGGCCCGCCTTGCGGACAAGGCAACAGCCTTTCCCATGCGTCATAGGATAGACCGGAGCCTCGACCGGGCTCCGGTCAGGAATACATATCGTAGCGGGCGAAGCCCGCCGAAAAGGGTGAGGAAACATGCCATACGATACCCGGGAGCTGTTTGCCCGGCTGCTGCAGTGCGAGGCGGGCGGCGAAGGGGATAACGGTATGGCGGCGGTGGCGGCGGTGGTAATGAACCGCGCCACCGTGCCGTACGGAGAATTTTTCAGGATCAGCCAGGGCGGAAACGTCCGCAATATTATCGAACAGCAGGGACAGTTCAATTGTATGAAGGATGTGCTCGCGGGGCGTTACAATTCGCAGAACGTCTGGAACATGGACCCGCAGGAAATCCATTACGCGATCGCCGACTGGGCGCTGGGCGGCAACACCATGCAGGGGGTCGACAATTCCCTCTTCTTTTATAACCCCTACAGCCCCCGGTGCGCAAACTATTTCCCGCCCGGCGGGGCCGGGGTGATCCACAACCGGATCAACCAGCACTGTTTTTACGTTCCAACAGAAAAATATGCCAGCACCTGACGGTGCCTATTTCGGCGGGCCGCCCGCCGTCAAGAGGCGGCGGCCGCGGCGGCATGCGTTACATAAGGCCGCGGCCGATGGAGAATAAGATGGACCAAACTACCTCTATGCCACAGCAAACCTTTACCGGATACCCCATTACGCCCTGCGTCACGCCCGAGTGTGTGCGCGCGCTGAACCTCCCGCCGCTGGCGGGCGATACCTATGCCGGCGCGGCGCCGGTACCCTCGACCTCGAACATCGGCGCCTTCCAGGGAATGGCGGGCGGGCAAACCCTGGCGCAGGGCGGGATGGTTCCCCAGTCCACCGCCATGCTGCAGAGCAGCACGCCCATTACCCCGATGAACCAGCCCATGCCGCTGACGGTGGAGAACCTGATGTATCTCAACGGCTATCTGCGCACCCAGATCGGGCGCAAGGTGACGGTGGAATTTTTAGTGGGAACCAGTACCATTGTGGATCGCACGGGTATCTTGCTCGAGGTCGGGGCAAACTATATCCTGATCAATGAAACCGAAACCGACGACATCCTCGCGTGCGATTTCTACAACATCAAATTTGTCCGCTTCTATTATTGATGGCCGCCTCCCGGCCCGCCGGCCGGCGGGCCGGGAGAGGACCTGCCATACCGAGAAAAACAGGGAAGAAAATAGAAGAATTTGTATTGACTTATTTTTTTGTGTATGCTATCATATTATACGTCGCTGGACGGAGATCGACCTTCTGCGGCGATGAAACCATGATATGCTGGTGTAGCTCAGTTGGTAGAGCAGCTGATTTGTAATCAGCAGGTCGGGGGTTCAAGTCCGTCCACCAGCTCCACTTTCTGGCTGGACAGGCCGTCCAATTGAATATGGGAGAGTTCCCGAGTGGCCAAAGGGGGCAGACTGTAAATCTGTTGTCATCGACTTCGATGGTTCGAATCCATCCTCTCCCACCAACAAAATCTTCATTTGTCCCTTTGTGGGGTGGATGAGGATTTTTTCTTTCCCCCGTTTACACGCGAAAGTTTACGGGTATTTCGACATGGACGATTGACAAAAATACTCTCTGGCTATAATATTAGCAGGTGTTGTCCAGACGACGAATTTCTTCTAGCGAAAATTGATTCATCGGCTTGAATGGCTAGAGTCGAACAATGCGCTAATTATCCTCCCTTGTGCCACGCGTCTGGCAGACGGCAATAGAAAAAACACCCGTGGAAGGGCGGCCAGAAACTGTTCCGTGCCCTTTATCGTTTACAGGCAGCAGATTCTATCTGCTGCCTGTAAACTTTTTTATGTACTCCTCGAACGACGGTGCTTTTTCGCGCTCTCAAAAAATTTCAGCTCGCCTGATACTGCTCCATTTTCACACGAAGGCAGCGGCGGATGTCAGTCAGGCTCTGGCGGTCGAGTTGATAATAGTCCATGATCTCCGCATCGGTGTACCGGTTAATATAGGCCCAGGCGACCCGCTTTTCCCGGAAACCCAGATGGGAGAGATAGTCGCGCAGCATGACGGAATTTACAAAGTCCCCCTGTACGGCGGCCAGCCGCCCGATGACCGGCTCATCCCGGTCCGGCGGAATATAATCCAAAGAAAAACCGCTTTCAGGGCGCTTGCAGCGGTTGTATTCCCGTTTGGCCAACAGAACGTGGTCGCGCACACAGAAGAAGGCGTATTCCCAGAATTCGTAGCTCCCCTCATGGGCGGGGTAGGAGTGGAAAGCAAAGACAAAGCCTTTCCAGCCCTCCATCAGACAGTCCTCCCATTCCAGGCAGCCGTCGTAGAGCCGGCAGACCCCTTCGACAAAATGCATTCCCTCCTGTACGAGGCCGGACGGTATGTGCTTTCTCTGTTTCATTTGGCTGCCTTTCTGCGGGTCCTGCCACCAAGCTTTTGAGCTAGCTTAGCTGGATCCGGAGCTTTGAGAGGGCGTTGCCAAGTGCCCATCCAGAGTTGGTTCTTTTCGCTCCATATCACCTCGTAGCGTGCAGGTAAGGAAATACCCTGTTCGACAAGGCTACGAGTAAAATCGACCGCCTTCACCGAGCCTCCTTTGGGAAATCGGAAAGTTGACTCCCCCTTTTCATCCAAGAGGATCATTTCCCTATCATGACTGACGAGAACGCGCAGTTCCCGGGTATGTAGTTTCTCCAAAAGTTTTGCATTTAGAGAGATGTTTCCGCTTGAGTGAATATTAATACAAGGTCCGGTTCCAGGAGGTTGGGGCTGGACGAGCTCCTCGAATTCCTCCAAATTAAGCTTAATATCCTGCATGTGCAACACATCCCTTTCAGTTATTAGCTTAAGAATAGACAAAAAATTGTATAAAATCAATTAGTAATTTGTATAAAATTACATATAAATGATTGTCTGCTTTTCCACTGGTATTCGACTTTCCGGAAGTGGTACAGTAAAATGTTGACGGCATGCGAATAATATCGTGACAGCGCTGTGATCACTGTTATGGACGGCGTCCGGTTGTGCTATAATGGTATAAAAGAATGCAGATTAAAAAGGCGGTGAAGCGATGAAACAGCAATCCTTATTTGAATCCCCGGCGGCGAGCCCCCTGGCCAGCCGGCTGCGTCCGCGCAATCTCGAGGAGTTCGTCGGGCAGCGGCACCTGCTTGGGGAAGGAAAGGTGCTGCGCCAGCTGATCGAGGGGGACATGGTCTCTTCAATGATCTTCTGGGGGCCGCCCGGGGTGGGAAAGACCACCCTTGCGCGGATCATCGCCAACAAAACCAAGGCGCAGTTCATCGACTTCAGCGCGGTCACCAGCGGGATCAAGGAGATCCGGGAGGTGATGAACCAAGCGGAGAAGAGCCGGATGCTGGGGGAGAAGACGATTCTCTTCGTGGACGAGATCCACCGCTTCAACAAGGCCCAGCAGGACGCCTTCCTGCCCTTCGTGGAAAAGGGATCGATCGTCCTGATCGGCGCCACCACCGAGAATCCGTCCTTCGAGATCAACTCGGCGCTGCTCTCCCGCTGCAAGGTGTTCGTGTTGCAGGCGCTGAGCGGCGAGGAGCTCACCGAGCTGCTGCAAAACGCCCTGCGGGACGAGCGCGGCTTCGGCAAGCAACAGATCGAAATTGCGCCCGAGCTGCTTTCCATGATCGCCGCCTTTGCCAACGGGGATGCGCGGGTTGCGCTGAGCACCCTGGAGATGGTGGTCCTTAACGGCGAGCGGGAGGGCGAACGCACCGTGGTAAAGCGCGAAACGCTCGAGCAGTGCATCAGCAAGAAATCCCTTCTTTACGACAAGAACGGGGAGGAGCACTACAACCTCATTTCGGCGCTGCACAAGTCAATGCGCAATTCCGACCCGGACGCGGCCATCTACTGGCTGGCGCGCATGCTCGAGGCGGGGGAGGACCCGCTCTACGTGGCGCGGCGGCTGGTGCGCTTTGCGAGCGAGGACGTGGGGATGGCGGACAGCCGCGCGCTGCAGCTGGCGGTATCCGCCTACCAGGCCTGCCACTTCATCGGCATGCCCGAGTGCGACGTGATCCTGACCCATATTGTGACCTACCTCTCGCTGGCGCCCAAGTCCAATTCCCTCTATGTCGCCTATGGAAAGGCCAAGGGGGATGCGGCCAAGATGCTCGCCGAGCCGGTGCCGCTGCAGATCCGCAACGCGCCCACGCGGCTGATGAAGGAGCTGCACTACGGCGAAGGGTACCAGTACGCACACGACACCGAGGACAAGCTGACCGACATGCAGTGCCTGCCGGACAGCCTGCAGGGGCGCAAGTACTACCAGCCCACCGAGCAGGGGAGCGAAGCGCGGGTAAAGGAGCGCCTGCGTCAGATCGAGGCTTGTCGGCAGCAGCGGCAGCGGGGCGCTGCTGCCGATTCGCGCAAGGACTAGGGTACAAGGCGGCCATGCTCAGCCCGCGGCAGCGGGCCGCTGCTCCCTATTCACGAAGGAGCTTGCATGCGCGACGGCTGTGTTTAGCCCGCGCTCTGAACGAGGGGGTTCCAAGGGGGCGAACGGCGCCGATGGCGCTGTACCCTTCTGGCAGGTGTCCAGCGGGCGGAGCCTGCTGGGCGCTCCCCGCAGGGAGCGAAACTCTTTAGCGCCAGCGAAGCGCGGGGACGGGGCCCCCCCCAAGAGGGGGTTCCCCAAAAAACATGACGCTTGGCTTTTGGGCTGAGAGGGCGAGGAGCGCTAATCGCGCTCCTCGCCCTCTTCTGGTTTCCGTTTGTTTTATCGCAGCACAGAGAGTGTGATTTGCATATGCTCAATAAATTGACCATATGGTGCCTTAATTCGCAAACTTTTTGTAAACATCTTCCTACCCCTTTAAAAATATGACAAAATACGCTAGAATAAGAGGGTACGTACGCCCAGCAACCAAACCCAAAAAGGAGTACCATGATGGCACAGATGAAACACCGCATCCTCTCTTTCGTGATGAGCGCCGCGGCGGCCCTTTCCCTGATGGCGCCCCTGACAACGACGGCCTATGCACTCAATGTCAACGACCCCAAGCCGGGCCAGCAGACATTCAATGTGCGCGACAAAAATTCCTCCTCGTCCGAGCCCAAAATCAATATCAAGAACGGCTCGTCGAGCTCCAAGAAGGTTCAGATCAAGGACAGCGGCTCATCGAGCAGCGCGTCGCCCAAAATCAACGTCAAGTCCTCCGGGAACGCCGGCTCCGGCGGCCGGGACGGCGACACCTTCTCGGTGGCGAAGATCAAGGAATACGCCAAGGAGATCGACAACGTATCCGACGACTTCCTCAAGGTCATCCGCAACAAGTCCACCATCTCCCTGTCGCAGTTTGAGGACTATGCGGTCAAGTACAAGCTGCCCATCGAGCTGATCCAGCGCTTCTACGACGACCGGTTCGTCTTTAAGAGCGGGAACAAGTTCCAGTTCATCTCCCTCGACCCGAACCTTTCGCGCAACGTCTACGACTGGGACAACCTGGTTTATAAGGACAACAACGAGGTCAAGTACGTGCGCGACGGCGCTTCCCGCGCGCTCAAGGGGATCGACGTTTCGACCCACCAGGGGACCATCGACTGGAAGAAGGTCAAAAACGACGGGGTCAAGTTCGCCATGATCCGGGTGGGCTACCGCGGCTACGGCACCGGAAAGATCATGCTCGACGATCAGTTTAAGCGCAACATCAAGAACGCCACCGCCAACGGGATCAAGGTCGGGGTCTATTTCTACTCCCAGGCCATCACCACCAAGGAAGCGGTGGAGGAGGCCGAGTTCGTGCTCGACAACATCAAGGGCTACGACATCGACTATCCGGTGGTCTTCGACATCGAGGACGCCCCCTCCGCCAGCGCACGCACCCGCAGTCTGACCGCTTCCAAGGCGACCCAGGTCGCCAAGGCATTCTGCGAGCGGATCGAGCAGGGCGGCTACCGGCCGATGATTTACACCTATACCAAATATTTCGTCACCGAGATCAACATGGGCAGCCTGACCAAATATGACAAGTGGGTGGCCCAGTATTACAAGCGACCCTTCTTCCCCTATAAGTTCCAGATGCTGCAATACACCAGCAAGGGCAAGGTGGACGGGATCAAGGGGAATGTGGACATGAACCTCTGCTTTACGAGCTATCCCAAGTAAAATTTCCCCCAAAGATGAATAACCCGGCCCCGGTTTGGATAAACCTACCATAAGGAAGGAAGTGCCGCCCATGAAATGGCTGTATAAGCTGGAGCGCAAATACGGCAGGTTTTGCATCCCGAACCTGATGCTCTATGTGGTGCTGACCATGCTCTGCGTCTATGCCATGACATATATCTTCGGGGTGCCGCTCGTGTCCTATCTGGGGCTATCCCTGCCCACGCTGCTCAGCGGGCAGGTCTGGCGGCTGGTGACCTTTATTTTCATCCCGCCGGCGACCTCGGTCATCGGCCTGGCGTTCACCCTGTATTTTTACTATTTTGTGGGCAGCGCGCTGGAAAACGAATGGGGCTCGTTCGAGTTCAACGTCTACTACCTGTTTGGGATGGTCGGGGCGATCATTGCGGCGCTGCTCAGCGGCTACGCGGACAACACCTATCTCAACCTGTCGTTGTTTTTGGCCTTTGCGCAGCTTTTCCCGGAGGAGCGGCTGATGCTCTTTTATCTGATCCCGGTGAAGGTCAAGTGGCTGGCCTATGTGGATTGGGTGCTGTTCGGGCTGGCGCTGGTTTTCGGGAACTGGAGCACCCGTGCGGCGGCGCTCGCGTCGCTGATCAATTTCTTCATTTTCTTCGGACCCGGCTTCATCCAGCGGATGAAGCAGAACCGGCAGTACGCCGCGACCCGAAAAAACTGGAAGCGCCAGATGAACCAAAACGACCGGTTCCGGCACTACTAAGGAATGAATCAAAAACCGCTGCTGCCGATTCGTGAAAGAACTCGTTCGCAGGGCGGCAAAGCCCAGCCCGCGCTGTGAATGCGAGCGCGGCAAAGAACAAATAAAAACGCGGTGGAGAAGTCCACCGCGTTTTTCTGTTGCGTGTAAAACGGGTTTCCAAGCGGCGGGCCGCCGCTCCCTATACGCGAAAGAACTAGATCCAAAGCAGAAGTGCTCAGCCCGCGTTCTGTATAAAGGGATTCTCAAGGGTTCCTGACCCTTGAGCGGGGTGTGGGGCAGCGCTCCACGGACTTAAAGCGCAGCGAAGCGCGGGGAGGGGGAATCGGGCCTCCAGTGGAGGGCCGAGGGGGAACCCCCAAGAGGGGGTTCCCCTAAAAAGCCTGCTCCCCGGCGGCGGAACCCTCCCCGGCGGCGGAACCCTCCCCGGCGGCGGAACCCTCTCCAGCAGCGGAACCCTCCCCGGCGGGCGGGAGGTAGTGGAAAATGTCGGTAAACTGACATTCCAGTGCGAAGCAGAGGCGTTCGGCCACATCGAGGGTCACGAATTTTATTTTGTTCTGGCGGTAACGGCGGAGCTGTTCGGGGCGGATTTGGGCGCGGCGGCAGAGCCCGGCATCGGTGAGGCCGCGTTTGCGCATGATCTCGTCGGGGTTAAAGACGATGCGTCCGCAATCGTCTCCCGGGCGGTAAGCACGCAAGGGGATACCTCCTTTTCAATCTGAATGGTACAGCCCCTGAGCAGGGCCAAGAGCTCGAGCAGGACGGCGACGTAGGAGCCATAGAGCCTAAAGGGTTTTCTTTTCATTCTGTCTTTTCTCCACTGCACGGATGTGCCGCATAAGAACAAAATTTATGTACTGCGAAAAGTTCCTTCCGTCCATACGGGCGTATTGGGTAATTTTATCTACAACATCGCTGTCCAATGTGATGCTGACTTTTTCTTTTAACGGGCTGGTAACCGGGCTCATCGTTTCCCCTCCTTGATGCCCCTATAATATCCTAAAAATATGAGAAGCGCATACAGAAAAAGATAAAGTAAGACGGGGTAGTGAAAAGTAGAATAATATACATTCTTCAATAGAAATTAGTATAAAGACTACCATTTTATTTTTTAAGGGGATATAATCCCCCCTTAAAAAATAAATACTGTGTTGGGGAACCCCCTCTTGGGGGTTCCCCGTCCGACCTTCCACTGGAAGCTCGGCCTCCCCTCCCCGCGCCTTTGCGTCTTTTATGAGGGCTCCTCGCCCTCAAACTCCTCACCAAAGGGGCGTTGCCCCCTTGGAACCCCATTTTTGAACAGTACAGAAAAACGCGGTGGATTTTTCCACCGCGTTTTTTTATTTGTTCTTCTCTTTGCTCTCATTCAGAGCGCGGGCTGAGCATTTCCGCGTTGCAACCTAGTCCTTTCGCGTATCGGGGGCGGCAACCTGCCGCCGCGAATCGGAGGCGGCAGCCTGCTGCAGAATTTCCAGCACCTGCAGCGTCTCCTCCCAGGGCAGGATGGGACTTTGCGTCAGACCCTGTTCAATACATGCCTCCACATGCCGGGTTTCGTACTCGTACCCGTCGCACTCGAACTGCCGCTCGAATACCCGCACGCTGCCGTCCCGCAAATGCGCCGTCGCACGCCGGCAGTAAAAAAAGTTTTCCAGCTCCACATACCCCTTCGAGCCGTATAGGTATGCGTTGTCCGGGATTTCATGCACAATGCTCGCGTAAAGCAAAGCCTGCCTGCCGCCGGGATAGTCGAGGATCGCACTGGTATAGAGATCCACCCCGCGTTCGCTGAGCGTGCGGCTGCTTTGAACTCTCTGCGGGCTGCTGCCAAACAGCATGCAGGCGAGCGTCACCGGGTAAAAGCCCCCGTCCAGCAGCGCACCGCCCGCCAGGTCAGGGTCGAGCAGCCGGTGATTGGGGTTTTGCAGCACGTCGTCAATCCCAAAGTCCGCTTTCATGGCCCCGACCTCGCCGATCAGCCCGCCGCGCACCGCATCGAGTACCTCCAGCAGCAGCGGGTGGAACCGGCACCATGCCGCTTCCATAATAAAACGGTTCGCCGCCCGCGCAGCCTCGAACACCGCGCGCGCCTCGGCGGCCGTCACCGTAAAAGGCTTTTCGCAAAGCACATGCTTGCCTTCTCCCAGGCAGAGCGCGCACATCCCGGCGTGCAGGTTGTGCGGCAGCGCGATGTAACAAATATCCACCTCGCCGCTGCGCGCCACCTCCTCGTAGCTTTGGGCGGCGTGGGGGATTCCGTATTTCTTCGCAAATTTCTTTGCCTTCTCCGGATTGCGCGAGGCTACCATCGTCACCGGGGCCCCGGTAAATTGCAGCGCCTCGGTCAGCTCGCCGGCTACCACCCCGGTCCCAAGGATTCCCCAGCGCAGGCGTTTTTCCATCTGTATCCCCTCCGTCATCAAGATAAAATTTTAGTAAGATTTTAGTTCGAGTTCATGGCCGGTCTTTTCCATACCGTACTATATTACCCTTGATATTGTCAAGTTTCTGATCGATTTGTCATAAAAAAGACAAATGAAAAAGAAAAAATCTATTGACATTTACGAGGTAAAATGATATTTTTTAGTAAACTAAAGCATAAATTTTACTAAAATTTTTAAAAGGAGGCGGAGGGATGGCCAGACTTAAGGATATTGCGCAGCAGGCTGGCGTATCGCTGGCGACCGTCTCACGGGTACTCAACCATGACGAGAGCTTTTCCATTTCCAACGCCACCAAGCAGAAGGTCCTCTCCGCGGCGCAGGAGCTGGAATATCACGTCTCCGAGCGCGCCAAGGAGCAGGAGAGCGAGCTGCGCCTGCAGGTGCTTTTGCTTTATGACGAGCTGCAGGAGATCGGGGACCCGTATTATCTCACCGTGCGCACCAACGTCAAGGACGAGGCGAAGAGCCGTGGCCTGCGGGTGAAGGAGTATTTCTGCCCGCCGGGGCAGGACCCGCCGAAAAAGCTGAGCGAATATGACGGGATCATCGTCATCGGCAGTACCGACAGCTGGAGCCGCGAGCTCGAGGAGCAGGTACAGATCAGCCGCCGTCCGGTGGTGTTTGTCGATTTCCTGCCCGACTTCCCCGGCGCGGACTATGTGGTGCCCGACTTCCGGGACCTGATGGAGCGCACGCTGGGCTACCTCTTCTCGCTGGGCTATGAGGAGGTCGGCTACATCGGCGGGACGGATTACGACAACCGCAACCGCTGCCCGATTCTGGACCTGCGTGAAAAGTATTTTGAGGAGATCATGAAGCTGCGCGGGTGCTTCCATCCGGAATATATCTATGTGGACGGAAAGGTGGAGTGCTCCACCGGCCACGAGCTGATGGAGCGGGCCGTCGCCGCGGGGAAGCTGCCCAGAGCCTTCTTTGTGGAGAACGATTCGATGGCGATCGGGGCGATCAAGGCGCTGCGCGAGCATGGGATCAAGGTGCCGCAGCAGGTGGCGATCGTCGGCTGCAACGACAACCCCATGGCCCAGTTCATGACCCCGGCGCTGACCACCGCCAAGATCCACAACGACCTGATGGGCCGCATGGCGGTGCGCACCATCGAGGAACGCATCCACACCGGCAGGGAGGTCGGGATCAAGATCGTGGTCCCCAACACCCTGAAGATTCGCCAGAGCTGCGGCGGCGCGCTGCCGCGGGCCCAGGCGGCCAACCTCTAAATTTCTCATAACAGGGAGGAACCCCATGAAAAAGGTATTTGACTTAACCAGCTGCGACTGGTGCAACCGCGATGTGCTGCAGCGTTCCCGGCTGGCGCCCCGCCCCTTCTATGTGGGCTACCGCAGTGAAAAGATGGCGCTGGAATACGAGCGCGCCCAGTCCGGAAGCTATACCCTTTTAAACGGCGAATGGAAGTTTAAGTACCTCGAGACCCCCTTCGCCTCGGATGAAGATTTTTACCGGCCGGGCTACGACGACAGCGCCTGGGGGACCATCCCGGTCCCGGCGCACTGGCAGCTGCACGGGCACGGCCGCCCGCACTACACCGACGCGACCTCGGTCTTCCCGATCCAGGAGCCGCCGGTGCTCCAGGCCGAGAACCCGACCGGGCTCTACCGGCATTTCTTTACGGTGGAGGACCTCTCGCGGGAGGTGCTGCTGCGCTTCGACGGCGTGGAGAGCGCCTTCCACCTCTGGGTCAACGGGCAGCCGGCCGGCTACTCGCAGGGGAGCCGCTGCACCAGCGAGTTCGACGTCACCGCCCTGGTGCACGAGGGGAAAAACGAGCTGGCGCTGCGCGTCTACCAGTTCTCGGACGGCAGCTACCTGGAAAACCAGGATATGTGGTGGCTGGCCGGCATCATCCGCGACGTGTCGCTGATCACCCGCCCGCGCCTCCACCTGAGCGATTACAAGGCCGACGCCGTGCTGCAGGGCGATTTGCGAAGCGGGGCCTTCTCGCTGGCGCTCACCGTCGAGGACCACACCGAAGCGCCGCAGGGCTGCAGGGTACAGGTCAAGCTGCTGGAGGACGGGAAGTGCCTCTATGAGGAGGAACGAGCCCTCGCCCCGGGGGAGGGCGAAGCCGCCTTCCGTAAGGAGTTTAAGCAGGTGCGCCCCTGGAGCGCCGAGGATCCCCATCTCTACGACCTGCTCATCGGGCTGTGCACCCCGACCGGGGAGAGTGTGGAGTTTTACTCCCAGAAGGTGGGCTTCAAGCGTGTGGAGCTCAAAAACGGCCTGATCTACATAAACGGCGCGGCGCTAAAGTTCCGGGGCGTCAACCGCCACGACTGGGACCAGGACCTGGGCCGCGCCATCACCAAAGAGCACATGGTAAAAGACCTGCGTCTGATGAAGCGCAACAACGTCAACGCCGTGCGCTCCTCCCACTATCCGAACCATCCCGACTTTTACGACCTGTGCGACCGGATGGGCTTTTACGTCGTCGACGAGGCCGACCTCGAGTGCAACCAGGTGCAGATCATCGGCAACATGAAGCTGATCAGCGACAATCCCGCCTGGGAGGAGAGCTATCTCGACCGCTGCCGGCGCATGGTGCTGCGGGACAAGAACCACCCGTCCATCGTCTTCTGGTCGTTGGGCAATGAATCCGGCTTTGGCTGCAACTTCAAGGCCTGCTACCGCTGGATCAAGGGATACGACCCCACCCGGCTGGTCCACTACGAGGAGGACCGCGGGGCCGAGGCGGCCGACATGTATTCCAGCATGTACACCACCCATGCGCGCCTCGAGGAGCTCGGGCGCCGGGAGGACCTCTGTAAGCCCCATGTGATGTGCGAGTATGCCCACGCGATGGGCAACGGGCCGGGCGGCCTGCAGGAGTATTGGGAGCTGTTCCGCAAATATCCGAGGCTGCAGGGGGGCTTCGTCTGGGAGTGGATCGACCAGTCGATCCGCCGCGAGGGGGTACAGACCTACGGCGGGGACTACGGCGACTGGCCGAACAACCTGAACTTCTGCGCCGACGGCCTCTTAAAGGCCGACCGCACCCCCACCCCGGGGCTGAGTATGCTCAAAAAGGTGCTCGAGCCGGTGGCGTTCTACGATTATTCTCCTGAGAGCGGGGAGGTCACGGTGGAAAACCGTTACGATTTCAGCACCCTCGACCACCTTCGCGCCGTCTGCACGGTACAATCGGCCGGGAAGCGCTATTTCGAGCGGGAGCTCGGGATCGGCGGGATCGCCCCGGGCGAGAGCAGAAAAGTCCGGCTGCATGAGCCGGGAGAGCCGGCCTCCCTCGCCGGCGGGCGGGAAGTGTTTTGCGACATCAGCGTCGCCTACCGCGAGCCCCCCGAGTGGAGCGAGCCGGGGGACGAGGTGGCGCACGAGCAGTTCTTGGCCGCCAAGCAGGCGCCGCGCGCGGCGCAAAAGGCGGCGGGCCAGGTGGAGCTTGCGGTGGAGGGCGACACCATTACGGTCACCGCCGGGCAGGCGATCATCACCTTCTCGGCCTGCAAGGGGTCGCTCACCTCTTACCGCTGCGGCGGGCGGGAGATGATCGGCCGGGGGCTGGATTTTAACTTCTACCGCGCCCCGATTGACAACGACATCAACCTGCGCGCCGAATGGGACCAGTTCATTCTGCCCCGCCTGACCAACGTGGTCAAGGAGGTCGAGGTGGATTGCGACGGGGAACGCGCGACGGTGCGGGTGCAGAAATGCTACGCCCCCTTCGTGATGGACTGGCAGATCGACCTTTCGGTGTACTACACCGTCACCCCGGACGGCGGGGTGCGAATCGAGACGCAGGGTACCCCGCGCGGCAAGCTGCCGAGCACTCTGCCCCGGATCGGGATGCGCTTCGTGCTCGACGAAGCGCTCGAAAAGGTGAGCTGGTACGGCCGGGGGCCAGGGGAATGCTACCGCGACAACAAGCTCGGCTGTCCGGTGGGGCTCTATCAGAGCAGCGTCAAGGACCTGTATTTCCCCTACGTCGTGCCCCAGGAGTGCGGCTCCCGCGCCGACGTGCGCTGGGTCTATCTTTCGGACGGCAGGCAGGGGCTGTGCGCGGTGGGCAAGGAACCGCTCAGCTTCAGCGCCCTGCACTACTCGATGGAGCAGCTTACCGAGGCCAGGCACACCGACGAGCTCTGGCCGCAGAGCGATATTCACCTGCAGCTTGACTTCGCCCAGCAGGGGCTGGGCAGTGCGAGCTGGGGCCCGGGGGCGCTCGAGCAGCACACCCTGCGCCCCGAACCCTTCGCATTTTGCTGGCAGCTCTTCGGCTGCGAAAGCGAAGGGATCGTCGACAGGGCAGAGGCCGCGCGCGCCGCGCTGTAGCGCGCCGGCTCCCCAAGCAGACAAAGGAGGGAAAACTTTTGAGCACGCAGACCGCAACTTCCAAAGAGACAAACGCGCAGACCAGGCCGCCAAAGCCGAAGGCGGGGTTTTTCAGCCACTTCAAGCTGAGTATAAAGACCGCGCCCTACTATTTCCTGCTGCCGGCCATCCTGGTTTTCGGCGCCTTCATGGTCTATCCCGTGATCAGCTCGCTGATCCTTTCGTTCCAGACCTTCGACATGGGGGAATATTCCTTCGTGGCTCTGGACAACTACAAGACCCTGATGGGCGACCCGATCTTCTGGCAGGCGCTGGGCAACACCTGTATCTATCTGATCATCCAGGTCCCGGCGATGGTGGTCCTTTCGCTCACCTTCGCCACCCTGCTGGACCAGAAGTTTTTAAAGGGGCGCACCCTCTTTCGGATGTCCCTCTTCCTGCCCTCGATCACCGCGCTGGTCGCCTACGCGCTGATCTTCAAGCTCCTCTTCAACACCGAGTACGGCATGATCAACTATATGCTGAGCATGTTCGGGGTCGATAAGATCGACTGGCTCAACACCGCCTGGGGCGCCCGGTTCACCATCATCGCCGGGATCACCTGGCGCTGGACCGGCTACAATATGATCATCATGATCGCCGGGCTGCAGGCCATCCCGCTCGAGCTCTATGAGTCGGCCGACATCGACGGCGCGGGTGCCTGGAAGAAGTTCTGGTACATCACCGTGCCGATGATGAAGTCGATCATCCTCTTCGTCTCGATCACCTCGACCATCGGCACCCTGCAGATGTTCGACGAGTCCTTTATTTTAACCAACGGCGGGCCGGACAACGCGACCATCACGGTGGGGCATTACCTCTACAACTCGGGCTTCCGCTACTTCAAGTTCGGCTATGCCGCGGCGATCAGCTATGTGCTGGTGCTGGTGATCGGGATCCTCTCCTTCCTGCAATTCAAGTTCACCAACGGAGGTGAAGACTGATGGCTAAAAAAGTGATTCCGAGGGTGATTACCTACCTCTTTTTGATCATAGCGGTCGTCGTCTCCCTCTTCCCGTTTTACTTCATGTTCGTTTCGGCGACCAACACCAACCACGAGATCCTCGCCGCCCCGCCGACGCTGATGTTCGGCAGCAGCCTGATGAGCAACCTGGCGACGCTGAGCAAGAAGATCGACTGCGTGCGGGTCTTTATAAACTCCCTCTTCGTCTCGGTCACCTTCACCGCGCTGGTCATCCTCATCGACTCGATGGCGGGCTACGCGCTGGTCAAGTATCAGTTTAAGGGCCGTGGGATCTTCTTTGCGGTCATCATGATGACCATGATGATCCCGATGGAGGCCATGTACATCCCGCTGTTCACCCTGATGACCAACATCGGCTGGGCGAACAGCTACCAGGCGGTCATCCTACCGCCGCTGGCAAACGCCTTCGGGATCTTCCTCATGCGGCAGAACTTCATCGCCTTCCCGACCGCCATGCTCGAGGCGGCCAGGTTGGACGGGTGCAACGAGTTCCAGATTTTCGGGCGGATCGTCATGCCGAACATGAAGCCGGCGCTGGGGGCGCTGGGGATCTACATGTTCATGAGCGTCTGGAACAGCTTCATGTGGCCGCTGATCATCCTGAGCACCAAGGATATGTACACCTTCCCGGTGGCGCTCTCGATGCTCGAGGGCAACCAGTGGCGGCGCGACTATGGGGTGATCATGCTGATGGCCTCGATCACCACCCTGCCAATCATGGCGATATTCTTGATTTTCCAGAAGCAGTTCGTGGCGGGGATCATGGGCGGGGCGATCAAGGAGTAGCCCCTTTCGGTACGGATTGGACCCGTTTCCCGGGAAAACCCGGGCGCGGCTTTCCAGTATAACGGATATACAATTAAAGGAGGAAAACACATGAAAAAGCGCATATTGGCTTCCATGCTCGCCGGCGCCATGGCCCTGTCCATGGCGGCATGCTCAGGCGGAAAGTCCGCCGAGAGCTCGGCTCCCGAGTCGCAGGCTCCCGCCGGGGAGAGCTCGGCGCCGGCCGAAGAGGGCGGGGCTGAGGCAACCGGCGCCCTGTCGGGCGACCTGCTCATCTGGAGCTGGGACGTTGCGCTCAACTTCTTAAGCGAAGTGAGCGAGACCTTCATGGAGCAGAACCCCGATCTCAACATCCAGTGCGAGGAGATGGGGACCGACCAGGTCTACAACAAGCTGACCACCTCTCTGGCTTCCGGCTCCGGCCTGCCGGACCTGGTGACCATCGAGGGCGAGCAGATGCCCAAGTTCGCCAACAAGTTCCCCGACAGCTTCGTCGACCTGACCGAGAGGATCAACAAGGACGATTGGCTGCCCATCAAGCTGGCCGAGGCGACCGACAGCCGCGGCAAGATCGTGGCCTATCCGTGGGACGCGGCCCCCTGCATGATGTTCTACCGCCGGGACTTCTATGAGAACGCCGGCGTGAACCCCGAGGAGATCAAGACCTGGGATCAGTTCATCGAGGCGGGCAAGAAGATCACCGCCGCCAACGAGGGCGTCGCGATGGTTCCGCTGGCCACCTCCAGGCGCGACCACATCTACCGCATCATGCTCATGCAGCAGAACAAGTTCTACTTTGACGACGCGGGCAACTCCTGCATGGATACCCCCGAGTCGATCGGCGCGATGGAGATGACCAAGAAGATTTACGATGCGGGCATCACCGTCAACGACACCAGCTGGGACGACTATGTGACCTCTATCAAGGAGGGCAAGGTTGCCTCCGTGCCGGACGGCATCTGGATGGCCGGTACCATCAAGGACCTCTCGCCGGAAGACAGCGGTAAGTGGGGCGTGATGGATATGCCGCAGTACAGCGAATCCACCACCGGCGAAGCCAGCAACGGCGGCTCGGTCCTGGCGATCCCGGCTTCCACCCAGAATGTCGAGGCGGCCATCGCCTTTGCCGAGTACACCCTGACCGATCTTGAGAACGTCAGCAAGGGCCTGGAGGTTGCGCTCTACCCGTCCTACGTCCCGGCGTTCGAGCTGGACGACTTCAACGCGACCGACGATTATTTCGGCGGCCAGAACGTGCTGGGCATGTTCAAGGACATCGGCGGGCGCATCCCGCAGGTCAACTACACCGAGAACTTTGCCGAGGCGTATGAGACCAACAAGAATGCCGTCGCCAAGGTCCTGCTCGAGAACGCGGACGTCACCACCACCATGCAGGATGTCCAGAAAGAGTTTGTCACCAAGTTCGGCAAGTAAGCAAGGCCGGTAAATAAATACAAGAAGCAGGCCGCACCCATCGGGTGCGGCCTGCTTTGTCACAGCCGGAAAGGCGTGGAGACGCCAGCGTTGTTGTCACCCCTCGACGGGCGCGCCCCGCAGCGGCAGCCAGTCGAGCGCCTGGCGCAGCCAGCGGTCCCAATAGGGCCAGTCGTGGTCGCCCTCCTCCTCGACGTAGCCGCAGGGCACCCCAAGCCCGTCGGCCAGGGCCTTGAAACGGTGGTTGGCCTCCAGCAGGAAATCCTGCCGCCCGCAGTACATCTGCAAGGCGGGCAGGTTGTTTTTTGCCGCGGCATTCGCGCGCAGCAGATGCAGCAGGTCGTTTTCACTCCCCCCGACCGAATCGAGGTCCCCGAACACCAGCGAAAAGGGCGGGGCCATCCCCTCCATCTGCTCCGCGCCGAAGTGGGCGACCGTGGCCATGTCCAGCGCCCCCGAGAAGCTGACCGCCGCCGCATACCGCTCGGGATGGCGCAGCGCCAGCTTGAAGGCGCCGTAGCCGCCCATTGAATTCCCGGCGACGAAATTGTCCTCCCGCCGCGCGGACAGGGGGAAATAGGCGCGCGCCACCGCCGGCAGCTCCTCGCTGATATAGGTCCACCAGCGGTCCCCATAGGCCATGTCGGTGTAGAAGCTCTTGTCCGCGAAGGGGAGCACCAGCGCCAGGCACCGGTCGCAGGCATAGCGCTCGGCAGAAGATTTGCGCAGCCAGTCGGACTGGTTGTCTGAGAAGCCGTGCAGTAGGGTCAGGGTCTGAAACTTCGGCGAAGAGACGCCGGGGAAGTTTTTGGGGTCGGGCAGGACGATACAGAGGTTGGTCTCTGTCCCCAGGACCTCGGAAAAGAAGGTACAGCTCAGTTGCGCCATGGCGAACGCTCCTTATCATCATAAATTGGTTCTGCACCTATTATACGGGGTTTGGGGCGTGTATGCAAGCTCAGCGCAGGAAGACGCGCAGCTGCGGGGCCTTGCCCGCCTCGAACTGCCAAACGCCGGTGTCCCAGCCGGGAAACGGCTCGCCGCTCTCAAAGTCGGAGAGGGAAGCGAGGCGGTAGTTCCCGCTTGGGGTCACGCCACCCGACCCCTCTGCGTAAAGGGGCCCAGCCAGCCAGTAGCAGCCGTCCATGGTGTAGCTTCCCCGCTGGAGCCCGGCGATCCCGCCGGCCGCGGTGGCCCCCTGGAGAGCGGAGAGGGAGTAGCAGCAGCGCACGGTGTTCGGCCCGTCCCAGAGCACTCCCACCAGCCCGCCTGCATACTGGGAAAGCGATATTTCGCCCAGGCTGTAGCAGTTTTCCATAGTGGAAGAAAAGAGCGAGCCTGCCATCGAACCGCAGATGGGTGCGGTAATGCTTCCTGAAATTTCCACATCGGTATAACAACAGGAAATTTTGGAGTTGGTCGCCGCACCCACCAGTCCGCCGATGTCGCTGGCGGAAAGGGTCTCCCCGCTGGCCACCCCGAGATTTTTGACGGTGCTGTTTTGAATGGCCCCAAACAACCCGGCGGTGTTCTCTTCCAGGGTCAGATGAAAGGACATGTTTTGCACCAGATGGCCGTTCCCGTCGTAGTGCCCGGTGAAATAACCGGAGTCGTAGGGATAGACGGTGTAGCCGATCGGCCTCCAGTTGCCGTTGGCGGGGTCCCCGTCGCTGTCGTAACCACGAAGGTCGATGTCGCAGGTCTGCAGAAAATACTGCCCTTTCTGTAGGTGCCGGCCATTGTTCAGGTGCTGGAGCTGCTGTGGCGTGCTCACCAAAAAGGGGTTCTTTTCGGTGCCGTCGCCGTAGTAGAAGGGCTGCTCATAGGAGGACAGCCCGGTGCAGCCGCAGCCGCCCGAAAGGGTGATTTTCTGCTCCCGCATGCCGGGGGTATCCAGCCCCTGACGCCGGGGGTCCACGCTGGCGCTCACCCGTAGCCAGAGGACGGCCCCGGGAATCGAGGGATCGAAGCCGTAGGCCTCCAGGAACACCGGAGAGGCGGTGACGCCCTCCCTCCTGTCCAGCAGGTTTTCGGGCAGCGCGTCGGCGGCCGAGGAGCCGAGATAGAGCTCGAAGGTGTAGTCCTTCGCCCGGCTGTCTGGGGTGAAGGGCACGCTGATCCCCCAGCCGGCGCCGTTTGGATTGCGTTCAAAGGCGGCTCCCTGCGCGTTGGCGCTCAACGCGAGCGCACAGGCCAACAGGATCAGTGCGGAGAGCGCGGTGCGAAGTTTTTTCATCTGCCTTATCCTCCTCGGGATCATGCGTACAAAAGACCGTTAGTAATCCCAACTGGGGGTCACGGCTTCCGGGGGTGGCGCGGTTTTTTGGCCGGTTTTGCTTGCAGAAAGCGGAAAAACAGGATATAATTGGAGTAAAGGGACGGAGAAACAACCCCCAACCAGAAAATAACCATGGATTTTTGCGCACAGAGGACCGGTAGCTGGGATTGCTATAGGTCTTTTTTTGTTGCTTTTTGATTTCTCCCATTAAAACGCTAAAGAAAATTTATTTTCCCCCCTTGACTTTCCCCCGTGGCAGCGGATACAATGGAATCCGTACTGTTAAAATCCCGTTAAGGCGGGCTTATATAATAAGGTAAGAAAGGGGAGGCGTATATGGCGAAAGGAAAGGACAAGGAATTTTTCAAACTGATTCTCAAAATCGCACTGCCGCTGGCACTACAGAACCTGATCACCTTCCTGGTGGGAATGATGGACACCCTGATGCTCGGAAGGCTGGGGGAGGTGGCCATCTCCGCTTCGGCACTGGGGAACCAGGTGTTCTTCATCTTCATGATCACCAACTTCGGCCTGGCCAACGGGGCGAACATCCTGATCGCCCAGTACTGGGGCAAGGGCGATACCAAGACCATCAAAAGGATTTTTGCGATCACCTATAAGATCGACTTCTTCCTCGCGCTGATCTTTGCCTGTATGGCGTGGTTTGCGCCGGAGTTCCTGCTTTCGATCTTTACCGAGGACCCGGCGGTCATCCTGGAGGGAAGCAAATATCTGCGGATCGTCGGCGTTTCCTTCTTCTTCTACGCCATTGCCTGTCCCACGACCATGATGCTGCGCGCGCTGCAGACGGTGCGCATCTCGATCGTGGTCTACACCACCTCGCTGGTGGTCAACGTCTTCTTCAACTGGGTCTTCATCTTCGGCAACCTCGGCGCCCCGCGCCTGGGTGTGGCCGGCGCCGCGATCGCGACCTCGATCGCCCGCTTCTGCGAGATGGTGGTCGCCGTGGTGTACCTCTTCGGGTTTGAAAAGAAGTTGAGGCTCAAGCCGCGCGAGCTGCTCAGCTTTGATAAGAGCCTGCTGCCCGACTTTAAAAGCTACGTTATGCCGGTGATGTGCAACGAGATCCTCTGGAGCTGCGGCGCGTCTCTCATCGCGGTCATCGTGGGCCGGATGGGCACGATATACGTCGCGGCCAACAGCATTTCCACCGTGCTCAACAACCTGGTGACGGTGGTCATCTTCGGCGTGAGCTCCTCGGCGGCGGTTATCACCGGGAACACCGCCGGGATGGGCGACCTCGAGCTGACCCGCCAGCGCGCGCACAAGTTCATGGCGCTGAGCGTCGTGCTGGGCGCCTGCGCCTGTGCCGTCACCATCCTGGCACGGCCCTTCGTGGTCTCGCTCTACAGCGTCAGCGACGAGACCAAAGAAATCGCCATGCAGATCATGTTCTCGATGGCGATCATCGTCTTCTTCCAGTCCTTCGCATCCACCAGCATGATGGGGATCCTGCGCGGCGGCGGGGACGGGAAGTTCGTCATGGTGGCGGACGTCATCTTCCTGTGGACCCTGTCCGCGCCCATCGGCTCGCTGCTGGGGCTGGTCTTCCACCTGCCCGCCTGGATCGTCTTCCTGGCGCTCAAATGCGATGAAATTTTCAAGTGCGGGATTGCCTTGTGGAGGCTCAGCGGCGACAAATGGCTGCGGGATGTCACCCGCTGACGGGATTTCCCTTGTGGTAAAAAGGCATAAAAACGTATCCGGGCCACCAGATATAGTGGCCCGGTTTCCTTTGGCGGGCAAACCGCATGTTTTCGGCGATATTTAGGGGACAAAGTTTTGGAAAATGATTGACAACGGAACATTTTTACTATATGATATGAGGGTATCAACGGGTAGTTTGAGGGTTGGCATGAACGGTAGTTCCGAGTTTGCGGAGTATGTCTCATATTCCGATGAAGAATTGGTCCGCCTGATCCACGGCGGGGACGAGCAAGCGTTCGGCTGCCTGTGCAGCCGGTATATTCCGGTCTGCCGCTCCCTGGCGGGACGATACGCCGGTCCGGCCATCGAGCCGGAGGACCTGGCGCAGGAGGGTATGCTCGGGCTCATCGAGGCGACCCGCCGGTTCGACCCGCAAAAACAGGTACCCTTTCATCTCTACTCCAAACGGTGTATCGTCTCGAAAATGCTCTCCGCCCTGGGCGCGATGAACGCCAGCAAGCGCCGTGCGAACGTCGGCAGCCTGCCGTTGGATGAGCAGGAGGGCCTAACGGCCCAAAGCGCCCCTCTTCCCGAGGAGGTGCTCATCGAAAACGAGGAGATGCGCCACCGGGGAAGAGAGATCACATCCCTTTTGTCAGCATTTGAGAACGAAGCATTAAGGCTCTATCTTCGCGGCTGCTCCTACGCGCAAATTGCGGCGCATTTCGGGATCCCGCAAAAATCGGTAGACAATGCGTTGCAACGAGTGAGACGAAAGCTAAGGGCGGTATGGACCCAGTTCCGTTAGACCGCGCCTGACCCAATTCAGTTAGCGGCCGAAAGGCTTCTGATAGTAAGTGCCCTACCTGACGCAGAGCAATTGTTCCACAATGGCAATACGGACTAGGAGTGGCAAATCCAATCGATCTAAGTGAGGTAAAGAAAATGTACGAAGACAAGACCTTAGTATGCAAAGAGTGTGGCTCCGAGTTCGTGTTCACCGCCGGGGAGCAGGAGTTCTATGCGGAGAGAGGCTTCGAGAACGAGCCCCAGCGCTGCAAAGCCTGCCGCGATGCCCGCAAGAACAGCAAGCGTGAGAGAGAGATGTTCACCGCCACCTGCGCCGGCTGCGGCGGCGAGGCGAAGGTTCCCTTCAAGCCCCGTGAGGACCGTCCGGTCTACTGCAGCGAGTGCTTCGCCAAGATGAACAATCAATAAGATTGTAAATAGAATGAGGCCGCCCATCGGGCGGCCTCATTTTTTGTGCTGCCGTTCGGCTTCACAGCTCCTTGACAAAACAGATGATCCGGCCCGCCTCGCGAAAGCCGGTCGCCAGATGAAAGCGCAGACTCTGCGTATTGGACAGCGTGCAGTCGCTGGCGAACTGGCGGCAGCCCCGGGCGCGCGCGAAGTCCTCGCAATGCCTCACCAGCTCGCGCGCCAGCCCCCGGCCGCGGTGCGCCTCGCGCACGTAAATGCCCTCGAGGTAGCCCACCGGGCTGCTGTCGGTCCCCTCGACATAGTCCTGCCGCAGCTGGCACTGGGCAAAGCCCACGGCCTGCCCCGCCTGGAAGGCGAGGAAGACGGCTGCTTTCGGGTCTGAGATCAGCTCCCCGAACTCTTCGGCCAGCTCCTCTCCGGAGTGCCCGGGCCAGAGCAGCGCCGCCAGCTCCAAGACGGCAGCAAGGTCGCGTGCCTCGGCTTTTCGGATCACTTTCATCATCCTTTCCGTATGGGCGTCTATCATGGCCAATTGCCAGGGGAATGTGCTATAATAAAAACAGTTATCGGCAAAGAGGAGGAATTACAATGGAGAACCTATCAGCGGCAACCCTTTCGCAGCTCGAGCGTGCCCAGCGCGACGAGGTGACCGGCAGCCTCATCTACCGCGCGATGGCAAAGCGGGAGAAGGACCCCAAAAACAAGGCCATCCTCGAGCGGATGAGCGCCGAGGAGACCGAGCACGCGGCGGTCTGGCAGCGCTATACCAAAAAGACGGTCCGGCACAGTGCGCTCAAACTTTTCTGGTACAACCTGGTGAGCGTCATCATGGGCTTTACCTTTGTGCTCAAGCTCATCCAGAAGGACGAGGAGCTCAGCGGCGCCGAATACGACCGGCTGAGCCGCGAGGTGCCCGAGGCGGCGCGCATGGCGCTCGAGGAGCACGCGCACGAGAAGGAGCTCATCAATATGCTCGACGAGGAGCGGCTGCAATATGTGGGGGCGATGGTCCTCGGGCTCAACGATGCCCTTGTGGAGCTGACCGGCACCATCGCGGGCATGACCTTCGCCATGATGAATACCCGCCTGGTCGCCCTGTCCGGGATCATCACCGGCGTGTCGGCCACCCTGTCGATGGCGGCCTCCAACTACCTGGCCGAGCGCAGCGACGGCAACCCGAACGCCCTGAAATCCAGCCTTTACACCGGGGTCGCCTACCTGATCACGGTGGCCATCCTGGTGCTGCCCTACCTGCTCTTCCCGGTGAGCCTCTATGTCCCGGCGCTGATCACCATGCTCGCCGCGGTGATCCTGATCATCCTGTTCTTCAACTACTATATCTCGGTGGCCAAAGGGCAGCCCTTCCTGCGCCGCTTCGGCGAGATGGCGCTGATCAGCCTCTCGGTCGCGGCCATTTCGTTCGTGATCGGTATCCTGGTCAAGCAGTTTTTGGGGATCGACATCGGTTAATCGAGCATGTCGGGGGCGAACCCTCGGGGAAGCAGTTCCCCGAGGGTCGTTTTCGTATAGTCCGTTTCGCTGACGGCGAGAAAGACCGGCATGCCGGGCGGGCAGAATTCATAGAGCATCTGCCGGCAGACCCCGCAGGGCGCGGTCTCCTGCAGCGCGCCGCGCTGCTTGCCGCCCACCACCGCCAGCGCCAGAAAGCGGCGCTCCCCCTCGCTCACGGCTTTATACAGGGCGGTGCGTTCGGCGCAGTTGGTGGGCGAGTAGCTGCAGCTTTCGATGTTGCAGCCGCCGTAGATTTTCCCGCTTTCGCCCAGCAGGGCAGCCCCCACCGCAAAGCCGGAATAGGGGCAGTAGGAATGTTCCCGGGCCGCGATGGCCGAGAGGATCAATTCGCGCGGGTCCATCAGTTTTCCTCCACGGCTTCGAGGGCGACCTGCATCATCGCGGTGAACGAGGTCTGCCGCTCCTCGGCGCTGGTCTCCTCGTGGGAGACGAAGGAGTCCGAGATGGTCAAAAGACAGGCGGCGTTTTTGTGGAGCACCGAAGCGTTGTGGAAGAGGGCGAAGGACTCCATCTCGACGCAGAGGCATCCCTGCTCGTCGTGCAGGCGCTGATAATAGGGGGTCCTGTCCTCCCGGTAGAAGACGTCGCTCGAATGCACCACGCCCTCGATCAGGGGAATCCCGAGATGCCCGGCGCTCTGGCGCAGCCGCTCGCAGAGCCCCTTGTCGGGGTAGGTGAAGGGCTCCTGATAGCCGCTTTGCACCCGGGCGAAGGAGGACTCGCTGAAGGCGGCGGTGGCGAGGACCACGTCGTAAATCCTGGCTTCCTCGCAGTAGGAGCCGGCGCTTCCGATGCGGATGATGTTCTCCACCCCATACTGGCTGTAGAGCTCGTAGGAATAGATCCCGATGCTCGGCATCCCCATCCCCGAGCCCATCACCGACAGGGTGCGCCCGCGGTAGGAGCCGGTGTAGCCGAGCATCCCGCGCACCGAGCTGAAGAGCACCGGGTTTTCCAGGTAGGTTTCGGCGATGTACTTCGCGCGCAGCGGGTCGCCGGGCATCAGGACCGTTTTGGCGATCATTCCGTTTTCGGCGCTGTTGTGAGGGGTCGGCATGGACAATCACTCCTTTTTGACTTTGTTTCTATGATACCACATCTGCCCCTAAAAAGCACGGCTGCCGGATTCTGGCGGCCGAAAAAGGGAAAAGCTAGGGGAGAATTTGTAAAATTTATGTGAATGTCTAAAAACCGTTCAAAATTTGTCCCTATCTTCTGTCAAAAATCACATTGCGTTCTTGTGAAAATTGCACTATAATGAAGGGTATATTCAGGGCTGTACTGTGTTAAAGCGGCCCCAGAATATGACGGTATGCTTTCAAACAGGAATTGATCCAGAGTAAAAGCTACAAACAGGAGGTACGAATTCATGAAAAGAATGTTAGCTACTTTGCTGGCGGCGGCCATGCTCGTTTCGATGAGCGCCTGCTCCTCCAGCTCTTCGACCGAGAGCAGCGCCCCGGGTGGGGAGCCCGCCTCGTCCGAGGACGCCGCGGCGCCCGAGGAACCCCCCGAGGAGGATGACGCCGCGCCCACCGCGGACGGCGAGACCATCAAGATCGGCGGCCTTGCGCCCCTGACCGGCGACGTGTCCCAGTACGGCACCGCGGTGGACAACGCGGTCAAGCTGGCTGTCGCGGACATCAACGCCGCGGGCGGCGTGCTCGGCAAGCAGGTCGAGTACATCTGCTACGACGAGAAGGGCGACGCCAACGAGGCGGTCAACGCCTACAACAAGCTGGTCAACGACGACGGCGTGGTTGCGCTGGTCGGCGACGTCACCAGCAAGCCCACCGAGGCGGTCGCCCAGCGCGCGCTGGACGACAACCTGCCGATGATCACCGCCTCCGGCACCGCCGAAGGGATCACCCAGGGCCGTCCGAACGTCTTCCGCGCCTGCTTCATCGACCCCTTCCAGGGGCAGCTGATGGCCAGCTACGCCATCAACAAGCTCGGCGCCAAGACCGCAGCCATCCTCTTTGACAACGGCGACCCCTATTCCACCGGCATCGCCGACGCCTTCGAGGCCTATGCGAAGGAAAACGGCCTCGAGATCGTGGCCAAGGAAGGCTACCAGACCGGCACCCCGGACTTCAACTCCCAGCTGACCACCATCAAGGAGAAGAATCCCGACGTGCTGATGATCCCGGTCTATTACCAGGATGTCGCGCTGATCGCGGTGCAGGCCAAGAACCTGGGACTCACGAGCAAAATGCTCGGCGCCGACGGCTGGGACGGCGTGCTCGAGAAGATCGACGCCTCCAACGTGGACGCGCTCAAGGACGTTTACTTCTGCAGCCAGTATTCCGCCGAGAGCACCGACGAGAACCTGCAGTCCTTCCTTGCGACCTATAAGGAGACCTACGGCCTCGAGGCGAACATGTTCGCGGTGCTCGGCTACGACGCCATGCAGATCATGGCCGCGGCCATCAACAAGGCCGGCTCCACCGATCCGGACGCGATCATCGCCGCCCTGGGCGAGACCAACTACGCGGGCCTGACCGGTACCACCACCTTCGACGAGAGCAACAACCCGGTGCGCGAGGCGATCATCACCACCGTGGCCGACGGGGCTTACAAGTTCGTCGAAAACTACAAGATGTAACGAATAGGACCTAAATTTCAATAGCCGGTCCGCGACGCCGAAAAGAGGGGGCCAGCCCCCTCTTTTCGGTTGTTGCATTATAGGGCACTTATCGTTTATAATGGGGTTGTCCTTTCTTTGCAGAGAGAAACTTAGGAAATGGAAGGTGCGAGTATGAACGTATTCATGACGCAAACGCTCAACGGGCTGGGGCTCGGCAGCATCTACGCGCTCATCGCCCTGGGATACAGCATGGTGTATGGCATCGTCAAGCTGATCAACTTCGCCCACGGCGACATTATCATGGTGGGCGGCTATGTCGTATTGCTGATGATGGTAACCATGGGGCTGCCCCTCTGGATGGCGGTCATCGGGTCGGTGCTCTTCTGCGCGCTGGCCGGGGTGCTCATCGAGCGGATCGCCTACCGGCGGCTCCTCAATCACGGCGCGCCGCG
Source organism: Provencibacterium massiliense (assembly GCF_900169495.1). Lineage (NCBI taxonomy): Bacteria > Bacillati > Bacillota > Clostridia > Eubacteriales > Oscillospiraceae > Provencibacterium > Provencibacterium massiliense. Next base: position 1,823,769 of record NZ_FWCH01000012.1, on the reverse strand, counting down.
CATCTCGCTGCTGATCACCGCGATCGGGGTAAGCATCTTCCTGCAAAACCTCTTCCAGCTGATCTTCGGCTCGGACGCCAAGAGCGTGCCGCAGATGTTCGCCTTCCCGCCCATCACCATCGGGAGCCTGCAGATCGCCTCGTCCACCATCATCAACATCGTCGTCTCGGTGCTGATGATGATCGGGCTGCACCTGCTGGTCAACAAGTCCCGCATGGGCAAGGCCATGCGCGCCACCAGCGAGGACGCGGGCGCGGCCATGCTGATGGGGATCAACACCAACCATACCGTCGCCTTCACCTTCGCCGTCGGCTCGGCGCTCGCGGCGGTGGGCGCGGTGCTCTACTGCAACACCTATCCGCAGTTAAAGCCGGTGATGGGCAACCTGCTGGGGCTCAAGGCCTTCGTGGCGGCGGTGCTCGGCGGGATCGGCTCGATCCCCGGCGCCATGCTCGGCGGGTACATACTCGGCGTGGCCGAGAGCTGGACCAAATCCTACATTTCCTCCAACCTGACCGACGCGGTGGTCTTCGGCATCCTGATCGTGGTGCTGCTCTTAAAGCCCACCGGCCTACTTGGGAAAAATGTGAAGGAGAAGGTGTGACGGTATGAAAAACAGTCATAAAAAGGCGGCGGCCAGCTACGCCGTCAACCTGGTCTTGGTCCTGCTGCTCTTCGCGGCGCTCTACTTTTTGGTTTCGAGCGGTACGGTCAACCGCTATTACGCTGACCTGATTTCGCTGGTCTGTATCAACGTCACCCTGGCGGTCAGCCTGAATCTCGTGACCGGCGTGCTCGGCCAGCTGGTGCTCGGCCATGCGGGCTTCATGCTGGTGGGCGCCTACGCCTGCGCCCTCTTCACCAAGAGCAGCGCCCTGCCGATCAGCGTGTCCTTCCCCATCGGGCTGGTGCTCGCGGGGCTGATGTCTGCCGTCTTCGGGGTGGTCATCGGCGTTCCGGCGCTGCGGCTGCGAGGGGATTACCTGGCGATCATCACCCTGGGCTTCGGGGAGATCATCCGGGTGGTGGCCAACAACCTGAAGATTACCGGCGGGGCGATGGGCCTCAGCGGAATCCAGGCCATCGCCAACCGCAAGAACCCGGCCGGGATGCTGCCCTATGCCTTCTTCATCGCGGCGGCGGCCATCTTCATCTCCTTCGCCTTCGCCCGCTCGCGGCACGGAAGAGCGGTCATCGCCATCCGCGAGGACGAGATTGCGGCCGAGGCCTCGGGGATCAACACCACCTATTATAAGCTGCTGGCCTTCGTGCTCGCGGCCTTCATCGCCGGGGTTGCCGGCGGGCTCTACGCCCATCACCTCGGGGTCATCGACCCGGCCAAGTACGACTTCAACCGCTCGGTCGAAATCCTCATCATGGTGGTGCTCGGCGGCATGGGCTCGATCACCGGCTCGGTGATCTCGGCCTCGGTGCTCACCGTGCTGCCCGAGGCGCTGCGCAGCTTCTCAAACTACCGCATGCTCGCCTATTCGATCGTGCTCATCTGCGTCATGCTCTTTCGGCCAACAGGGCTGCTGGGCAAGTATGAATTTTCCCTCTCGGGGACGGTTGCCCGTTTCACCGGGAAGAAGAAGCCCGCCGCGGCAGGCGGCGTGAAGGGAGGCGGCGCGCAATGAGCAAAGCGGTACTCAAGGCCGACCATCTGGGCATCACCTTCGGCGGGCTCAAGGCGGTCACCGACTTTAACGCCGAGATCGGCGAGCACGAGCTCGTCGGCCTGATCGGCCCGAACGGCGCGGGCAAAACCACCATTTTCAACCTCCTCACCGGAGTTTACCAGCCCACCGAGGGCTCGGTCTACCTCGACGGCAAGTCGATGGCCGGCAAGAAGCCCCATCAGATGGTCAAGGCCGGGATCGCGCGCACCTTCCAGAACATCCGGCTCTTCAAGGACATGACGGTGATCGAGAACGTCAAGGTCGCCTTCAACCAGCATATGAAATATTCGGTCTTCGGCGGGATGCTGCGCCTGCCCTCCTTCTGGAAGGAGGAGGACGGGATCGACGGGAAGGCGCGCGAGCTGCTGCGGGTCTTTAATATGGAGGACCTCGCGCAGAACACCGCCAAGAACCTGCCCTACGGCCAGCAGCGCAAGCTGGAGATCGCCAGAGCCCTGGCGACCGGCGCGAAGGTGCTGCTGCTCGACGAGCCGGCCGCCGGCATGAACCCCACCGAGACGATGGAGCTGATGAACGCCATCGCCACCATCCGGGAGCGCTTCGGGATTTCGATCATCCTCATCGAGCACGACATGAGCCTGGTGATGAAGATCTGCGAGCGGATCATCGTCATCGACTACGGCCAGATCATCGCCACCGGCACGCCTGCCGAGGTCGCCAACAATCCCAAGGTCATCGGGGCCTATCTCGGGGAATAGGAGGAGCGCATATGTTAAAGGTCAAAAATCTCAACGTCTCCTATGGGGCGATCCATGCCATCCACGACGTGAGCCTGGAGGTCAACGAGGGGGAGATCGTCTCTTTAATCGGCGCCAACGGTGCCGGGAAGACCACCACCCTGTCCACCATCACCGGGCTCAAGAAGGCCGCCAGCGGCGAGGTCACCCTGGACGGGCAGAACCTGCTGGCCATGCAAGCGCCCAAGATCGTGGGGCTGGGGCTCGCGCACGTCCCGGAGGGGCGGCGCATCTTCGCCGAGATGACGGTGGCCGAGAACCTGGAGATGGGCGCCTATACCCGGCGCGAGCGCGCCGAGGTGCAGCAGTCCATCGAGGACGTCTACGGCCGCTTCCCCCGCCTCAAGGAGCGCTACCGCCAGGTGGCGGGGACCCTCAGCGGCGGCGAGCAGCAGATGCTCGCCATCGGCCGGGCGCTGATGTCAAGGCCCAAGATCCTGCTGATGGACGAGCCGTCGATGGGCCTGTCGCCCCTGCTGGTCAAGGAAATTTTCGCCATCATCGGGGAGGTCAACGCCTCGGGGGTGACGGTGCTGCTTGTCGAGCAGAACGCCAAGATGGCCCTTTCGATCGCCAACCGCGCCTATGTGCTGGAGACCGGGCGGGTGGTCATGGAGGGCGACGCCAAGGAGCTGATGGGCAACAGCGAGATCAAGAAGGCCTATCTGGGGGCGTAGAACAAAAAACAAAGCGGGGGACGCCTTCATAGAAGGCGTCCCCCTTTCGCATGTTTATAATTTGTAAGCCCTACGCCTTCTGCGGCTCGGGATACTCTTCGCCGAAGGTTTCGACGGTGACTTTTTTCATCACCTCTTCGGCCAGCGGCCTGTCGGAATGATTGCGCTTGACCGAGACGATCCGTTCGGCCTCCTCGATCCCGTCGGTCACCTTGCCGAAGGCGGCGTACTGCCCGTCGAGATGGGGCGCGCGCGCCACCATGATGAAGAACTGGCTGCCCGCGCTGTCCGGGTTCATCGCCCTAGCCATCGAGAGGACGCCCTTCTCGTGGGCCAGAGCGTTTTGGAAGCCGTTTTGGGAGAACTCGCCGGCTATACAGTAGCCGGGGCCGCCCATCCCGGTGCCCTCGGGGTCGCCGCCCTGGATCATGAAGCCGGGGATGACCCGGTGGAAGATGGTGCCGTCGTAAAAGCCTTTGCGCACCAGGGAGATGAAGTTGTTGACGGTGTTGGGCGCGATCTCGGGATAGAGCTCGGCGACGATCTTGCCGCCGCTCTCCATTTCAATGGTCACAATCGGATTTTTCATAAAAAGACTCCTCTACAATATTGTTGATTGCCGGGGTCAGACTTCCTGCGCGTCCGGCTGGCCGCCCTCGATCAGCTCGCCCTGCTCGGTGACGGTCAGGGGGATCACCTCGGAGCGGGTGTACTTGATGATTTCCTTGAGATGCTTTGCTTCGTCCAGGGAATAGAAGACGTAGGAGGTGCCCTCCCGCTTGGCCCGACCGGTGCGTCCGATGCGGTGCAGGTAGTATTCGTTTTCCAGCGGCACCTCGTAGCTGATCACCACGTCCACATCGCTGATGTCGATCCCGCGCGCCGCCACGTCGGTGGCCACCAGGATCTGAAAGCCGCCGTCCCGGAAGGCGGCCATGATCTTGTTGCGGTCCTGCTGGGTCTTGTCGCCGTGCAGGCTGTCGCAGGAAAAGCCGAAGCCGCCCAGCTGCTCGCACAGGCGCGCGGTGGTGTACTTGGTGTTGCAGAAAATCATCGCCCGCAGGAAGGGGCGCGCCTTTAAGATGGTCACCAGGTCCCGCAGCTTCTGGCTGCCGGTGCTCTGGATGGAGTACTGCTTGATCTTGGGCTTGCTCGCCTCCACGGGCTTTACCGTCAGCTCGACCTCGTCGCGCTGGTAGAGCCAGGAGATGTCCATCACCTCGCGGGAGATGGTGGCCGAGAACATGGCCATCTGGCGGCCCTTGGGCAGCCGGTCGAGGATTTTGCGCACATCCTTCATGAAGCCCATGTCGAGCATCTCGTCCGCCTCGTCGAGCACCACCATGCGGATATTGTTAAGCTGCACGGTGCGCCGGCTGAGATGATCGAGCAGCCGGCCCGGGGTGGCGACCACCACCATGGGGGACTGCTTGAGGGCGCTAATCTGCTTTCCAATGGGCTGGCCGCCGTAGACCGAGACGACTTGCACCCCCTCCAGGAACTTGGAGAGAGCGCGCAGGTCGTTGCTGATCTGGGTGCACAGCTCGCGGGTGGGGCAGAGCACCAGTCCCTGCGGGCCGCGCGCCTGGGGATCGAGTTTTTCAATCAGCGGGATGCCGAAGGCGCAGGTCTTGCCGGTGCCGGTGGGCGCCTTGGCGATGACGTCGTGCCCCTCCATCAGGACGGGGATCGCCTTCTCCTGAATTTCGGTCAGCTCCTCAAAGCCCATCGCCTCGACGGCACTTCGTATCTCGGGGGAGACGTTCAGCTCTTGAATATCCATACCTCGTAAATTCCTTCCTTTTAACAGCTCCTGTATAAACAGAAACAGTATACCATAGATTGCGCGGTAATTCAATTCGCCACACCTTGTGCGGAGGGAGAATTCATGCTAGAATGGGAGCAACATCAGGGAAAGGGGCAATCGTCATGGGAATGAAAATGTACGGCTACATCAGCCAGTCGCCCAAGGCAATGGAAAACATCCTGCACACCCGAAAAGAGCATGCAAAAGCCTTTGTGGACCTCTTTATGCAGAAAAGGCCCGACCGGATCTATCTATGCGGCTGCGGCACCTCCTACAACGCCTGTGCCAGCGCCTGCCGCTTTATGGAGAAGGTGCTCGATACCGAGGTGACAATCTTTACTCCCACCCTCGCCCCCGGCGAAGAGACCGTCAGGAAGACCAATCCGATCTTTATCGCCGTTTCCCAGGGCGGCTCCTCAACCAACACCACCGCCGCGGTCGAGCGCTTCTGCGATTACCCCTGGGTGGCGCTGAGTGCGCAGGAGGCCTGCGTCTTAAACGACAAGTGCGGTGCGAGCTGCCTGATCGCCTGCGGCGAGGAGGACAACGGCGCCAAGACGATGGGCTACTACGCCACGGTGCTTTCGCTCTATGTGCTGGCGCTCGAGGCGGGGCAGGCGGCCGGCACAATCGCACCCGAGCGCTACAACGACTATATCCTCAAAATTGAGCGGGAGGTGCGGGCCATGCCGGAAAACGTCCGGCGCACCCGCGCGTGGTACGAGCGCAACCTCGAGGAGCTCAAGCAGATGAAGAAGATTACCATCATCGGCAAGGGCGTGGCCAGCGCCATCGCGGCCGAGAGCGCGCTCAAGCTGGTGGAGACGGTGCGCTATCCGGCGATGGGCTACGAGTTTGAGGAATACCTCCACGGGCCGGACGACCTGCTGGACGAGGAGCTCTACACCCTCATGCTGCTCAGCCGCGGGGAGCAGCACGACCGGATGCTGCGCCTCATTGAATTTCAGAAAAACGGCACCGAGCACAACTTTGTCGTCTCCCTCGGCGAGGACCTGGGGGAGGGGCGCAACCTCAGCCTGCTCAGCGTGGAGGACGAGGACTTCACCCCCTTCGAGCAGATGCTCCCCGCCCAGGTGATCGCGGCGCTGCTGCCGCCGGTGATCGGCCGGGAGGAGAGCCCGGAATATTTTAGTAATTACTATGACCTGATGGGCACCAAGGCGCCCGGCGGGAAATAAATGTAAATGAAGGGCAGGGCCGGATTTCCGGTCCCGCCCTTTCCCTAGATAGCCGTCTTGCTTTCAAACAGCTTTTTCAGGGTGCCGATCGCCTTTTTCTCGATGCGCGATACATAGGAGCGCGAAATTCCCAGCTTATCGGCCACCTCCCGCTGGGTCAGCGGCTTCTGGCCGCGCAATCCGTAGCGCAGGTAGATGATCTCCCGCTCCCGCGGGGCGAGGTTTTGCGCGATGAAGGTGTGCAGCTGTTCGGATTTAATCCGCAGGTCGATCTCGTCATAGATGTTGCTGTCGTCGGTCATGATGTCCTGGAAGGTCAGCGAGTTGCCGTCCTTGTCGGTGTCGATCGGGTCGTTGATGAAGACGTCCTGCGCGAACTTGCGCCGCCCGCGGAAGTGCATCAAAATCTCATTTTCGATGCACCGGCTCGCGTAAGTCGCGAATTTGGTCCCCTTCTCGCAGTCGAAGGTGGAGACCGCCTTGATCAGCCCGATCGTGCCGATCGAGATCAGGTCGTCCTGGTCTTTGAAGTTGGAGTAGTACTTTTTGATGATGTGCGCCACTAGGCGCAGGTTGTGCTCGATGAGCTGATTCTTCGCCTCGGTGTCCCCCTCCCGCGCGCGTAGCAGGTATTCCCGCTCCTCCTTGGCGCTGAGGGTACGGGGGAAGGAGCCGCTGCCGGTGACGTGCAGGGCAAAATATAAAAGGTTGCAAAGAGAGAGCAATATCAAGGCCGAGTACATATCCGATTTCCCCTTTTCTCTGATTACTTATATATAAGTATATGGGTTGTACTATACGGGGCGGCACCGGACAAACGGGCCCGGGAAAACGATCAAAAAAACAGCGGATGCCCCCTGTTTTTGAGCGAAAAATATGGTACACTAAGACCAGCAGGATCCGGCAGTAAAAAAGGTGCAAATTTCTTGATAATTTTTTAACGAATACACTTGACATGCAGGCTGGAGCATGATATATTGTTGTTAAAGAATTAACAATCATTGTAATTCCGAACCTTTAGGCCGCAAGATAAACCCAAGATTGATTGAGAAAGGAACGAAGAGAAATGGCAGAAAAGAAAAACCAGGCTCCCGTTGAAACCGGCCCGATGATTGACAAGCTGGTGGCAAACGCGAACAAGGCGCTCGAGGCGTTCATGCACATGACGCAGGAGCAGATCGATGAGATCGTCCATGCGATGGCGCTCGCGGGGCTGGACAACCACCAGAACCTGGCCAAGATGGCGGTGGACGAGACCGGCCGCGGCGTGTTCGAGGACAAGGTCATCAAAAACATCTTCGCCACCGAATACATCTGGCATTCCATTAAATATCAGAAGACCGTCGGGATCGTGGACGAGAACGAGATGGAGGGCTACGTCGAGGTAGCCGAGCCGGTCGGCGTGGTCGCGGGCGTCACCCCGGTTACCAACCCGACCTCCACCACCATGTTCAAATCCCTGATCTGCATTAAGACCCGCAACCCGATCATCTTCGGCTTCCACCCCTCCGCGCAGAAATGCTCGGTCGAGGCGGCCAAGATCCTGCGGGATGCGGCCATCGCCCACGGCGCCCCGGAAGGGTGCATCCAGTGGATCGAGTACCCCTCGATCGAGGCGACCAGCGCTTTGATGAACCATCCCGGCGTTTCGATGATTCTGGCCACCGGCGGCTCCGGCATGGTCAAGAGCGCCTACTCCTGCGGCAAGCCGGCGCTCGGCGTCGGCCCCGGCAACGTGCCCTGCTACATCAACAAGAATGTGGACGTCGAGCGCGCCTGCAACGACCTGATCCTCTCCAAGACCTTCGACAACGGCATGATCTGCGCCTCCGAGCAGGCGGCCATCGTCGACAAGGAGATCGCGCCGCAGTTTGAGAAGATCATGACCTACTACGGCTGCTATTTCCTCAAGGGCGACGAGATCAAGAAGGTTTCCGATTACGTCATCAACGCCCAGAAGCAGTCGGTCAACCCCGTCGTGGTCGGCCAGCCGGCCTGGTGGATCGCTGAGCAGGCGGGCGTCAAGGTTCCGGAAGGCACCAAGATCCTGCTCGCCAAGCTGGACGACGTGGGCCCGGATTACCCGCTCTCCCGCGAGAAGCTCTCCCCGGTTCTGGCCTATTTCGTGGTCAAGGATGCCAAGGAAGGCTTTGAGAAGGCCAAGAAGATGCTCGAATTCGGCGGCCTTGGGCACAGCGCGGTCATCCATTCCAACGACGAAGAGCTCTGCCACGCCTACGGCGAGGAGATGAAGGTCGGGCGCGTGATCGCCAACTCTCCGTCCTCCCAGGGCGCCATCGGCGACATCTACAACACCAACACCCCGTCCCTGACCCTCGGCTGCGGTTCGTTCGGACACAACTCCACCACCTCCAACGTGTCCTCCGTCAACCTGATCAACAAAAAGCGCATCGCCAAGAGGAGAGTCAATATGCAGTGGTTCAAGATTCCGCCGAAGATCTACTTCGAGAAAGATTCCATCCAGTATCTTGAGAAGATGCCCGACATCTCCCGCGCCTTCATCGTCACCGACCCGATGATGGTCAAGCTCGGGAACGTCGATAAAATCCTCTATTACCTCAGAAAGCGCTCCGAATACTGCCACGCTGAAATCTTCTCCGAGGTCGAGCCCGATCCGTCGGTCGCCACCATCATGAAGGGCGTACAGGCGATGAACGCCTTCCAGCCGGATGTGATCATTGCACTGGGCGGCGGCTCGGCCATGGACGCGGCCAAGGGTATGTGGCTCTTCTATGAGCATCCCGATACCGACTTCGACGGCCTGCGCTTAAAGTTCCTCGACATCCGCAAGAGAACCTATCACTTCCCGCACCTGGGCGACAAGGCCAAGATGGTCTGTATCCCGACCACCTCGGGTACCGGCAGTGAGGTCACCTCCTTCTCGGTCATCACCGACAAGGAGAACGGGAACGTCAAGTACCCGCTGGCCGACTACGAGCTCACCCCGGATGTCGCGATCATCGACCCGCAGTTCGTCATGTCCCTGCCCAAGAGCGCGACCTGCTACACCGGCCTGGACGTGCTGACCCACGCGATCGAGGCTTATGTTTCGATCCTTTCCTCGGACTACACCGACGGCCTTGCCATGCAGGCGATCGAGATGGTCTTCGAGTACCTGCCGCGCGCTTATAAGAATGGCAACACCGACGAGGAAGCCAGGGAGAAGATGCACAACGCCTCCTGCATCGCCGGTATGGCCTTCACCAACGCGTTCCTTGGGCTCAACCACTCGATGGCCCACAAGCTCGGCGGCGAGTACCACATCCCGCACGGCCTGGCCAACGCGGTGCTGCTGCCCAATGTGATCGAGTACAACGGCTCCAAGCCCACCAAATTCGCTACCTGGCCGAAATACGGCAAATTCGTGGCCGACAAGAAATATGCCAAGATCGCCAAGCACCTCGGGCTCAAGTTTAACACCACCGAGGAGGGCGTCAAGGCCTTGGCCGACGCGGTACGCGCCCTGATGAAGGAGATTGATTGTCCGATGTCCATCCGGGAATGCGGCGTGGACGAGGCTGTCTTCATGGCGGGGCTCGAGAAGCTCAGCTATCGCGCCTTCGAGGACCAGTGCACCACTGCCAACCCGCGCTACCCGCTGGTTACCGAGATCGAGGAAGTCTACAAGAAGGCTTTCAACTAGCGGCAGGCGGCAGGCTGCCGCTCCCAATACGCGAAGGAATCAGCGTGCAAAGCGGGAGTGCTCAGCCCGCGTCCTGAATGCGAGCGGCGAAAAACAGATAAAAACGCGGCGGATACTTCCGCCGCGTTTTTCTGTGATATAAAATAATGGGGTTCCAAGGGGGCGACGCCTCCTTGGCGGGTGCGGGCGGAGCCCGCGACCTTTCCTGGGTTGCTGGCGCTCACGGCTACAAATCCTCCCAAAGATCAGGAAGGGGAGCAAAAAGCTCCCAGTGGGAGGTTTTTGCGTGGGGGAACCCTATCAAGGGGTTCCCCCAAAGCGGCGGGGCGCCGCTTGCCTATTCGCGCTCTCTACTTTCGTGGAGGGCGCAAATTTTTCTGCACGCGCTGGAAATTTTTTTAAAAAAACCTTGACTTTTGTTGCTACGTATCATATAATACTATTGTCGCTACGAAAGGAGGGGAATCATATCAGCGAACAGAAAAAAATGGGGCGTCCAACGAACAACCCCAAATCGACGATGTTCCGTGTACGACTCGACGACGAAAGTATAAAGAAACTTGAAGAATCTGCCGAGGCGTTGAGCACAACAAAATCGGACGTTGTTCGTGAGGGGATTGATCTTGTTTACAAAAGCCTCAAAAAATGAAGGAAGCGGCACACCCCTCACAAGGAACACCGCTTCCCCCGCACACAGCCTCCGAAAGGAAAACTGCGTAAATATTTTACCATACGTAATTTCTTCTTTCAAGGGGCGTGTGCTGAAAGGAGTAGAATTATGAAAAGTATATTGGAGCACTTTGCAAACGGAGACCTCAACCCCTTGGCCAGGAAATTCAGCCCCGGCTCCCCCTACGCCGAGTCTATACACGTCCTGGGCGAAAAACGAGACGAACTGGAGGCCCTTCTTTCCCCGGAGCAGTCCCGGCTCCTGGAGGAATACGCCGTCCAGCACAATGAAACAGACGGGCTCAACGGCATCGACGATTTCATTTGTGGATTTAAGATCGGTATGCGTATGGCAATCGAGGTGTTCGAAGAGCAAAGCCCTATTATGGGAGTAGGAATGTTCGACAATTAGCAGTCAGCCGCTGCGGGAGCTCCCGCAGCGGCTGAACTTTTCCGTTGTTTGAAGAGATCGTTTTTGAGGGAACCCCCTCTTGGGGGTTCCCCGTCAAACCTTCCACTGGAAGGTTTGCCTCCCCTCCCCGCGCTTCGCTGGCGCTGAAGGTCGCGGGCTCTGCCCGCACCCGCCAAGAGGGCGTCGCCCCCTTGGAACCCTCTTATTCAGGACGCGGGCTGAATATTGCCGCCTCGCACGCTAGTCCTTTCGCGAATTGGGAGCGGCAGCCTGCCGCCGCCTCGTATCGGGAGTGGCGGCTCGCTACATTTTTTCATTTATTTTCCTCGTTTCTTTCAGCGCAAGAACACGAAACGGTCACGTTCCCCGGGTATCCTGGAAATGGATTCGGGAGAGTCCCAAACCTCTCCCCGCCGGAAAATGATTTTAAAGAAGAAAGAGGAGGAATCTCCACAATGAAAAAAGTAATGGCAACCTTATTGGCCGGATGCCTGCTGTTGGGCAGCGTACTGAGCGCTTCGGCCGCGTCTATCAGCAAGAGCAGCTCCAGCGTCTCGGGCTATTCCCTGACCGTGGGCCCGGGGGATGACAATGCGGAGTACTCGGACGGCGCGCCGGAAATCTATACCTACGGTACCGACAGCATGAAGGAAGCGGAGATCGCAATCATTCCCGAGAGCGGGTATGAAATCACCGACGTGGACGTTTCGGTGAACACCAGCAACATCTCGGCGAGCTACAAGAAGAACGACGGTACGGTCAGCGACCCCGGCGTGCTCACCATCAAGGGTAAGGCGGGCGTGCGGGTATTCGAGCTGGAGGATTACGAGCTCGACCTGGATATCACTCTGGAGGACGACGCCACGGGGGATGAATACGATGTGACCATCACCATCTATGGCGAGGAGTTGACCGCCTATTCCCCCTCCCGCGAGGTGGAGAGCGACGAGACCTACACCATTACCAAGTCGCTGGGATGCATTTTCGAGTTTGACGAGTATATCGACGAGGAAACCCGCATCCGGGTGGACGACGACATCGATCTCTACTTTAACGGCAATTACGGCACCGACTATGAGAACCTGCGGGTGGTGACCGACTCGATCAGCGAAATCGACAAGGCGCTGAGCGATCTCTATGTCGATTACTATGACTTTATCGCCAGCCCGAAATTTGCGAGCGCGGTCGAGGTCGAGATTAAGGCGGGTACCGAGGCCTATATTTACGAATATAATAAGAAGACCGGCGATCTGACCCTGGTCGACGCCGAGTACGACGGCAACTGGATCTTCGAGACCAAGACGCTGGGCACCTACATCGTGACCGACGAGGAGATCGACGAGTCCATGCTCTCCACTTCCACTGCCGATGAGGACAGCACGGATGACACCGAGTACGACGATGTCGATTCGGTGAGCGATTCCGAGAAGACGAACCCCGGCACCGGCGCCGCTGGCAGCCCGGCCCTGGCCGTCCTGCTGGGCATTGGCTCCCTCTGCGCCGCCGGGCTGGCTGCTTACCGCAAGGCCGCGCGCTGAACCTACCCCCTCAGACAGGTTCATACACTGTTTTTTGAAGAAGGACCGCAGTAAAGCTGCGGCCCTTCTTCTGCGCGGATACGCCGATTTTGTCACCAACTTGTCATTTTTTTGCCGCTTCCACCATATTCTGTGGACGGGCCTGAAACGGAAGCCCAATTGCTGGTGGAGAGCGCCAAAGCGGGTCGCCGTCCGCCTGGCTTGCGAGCGCACAAAACCATTATTTTCCTTGCAAAATTTGTCAACTGCGGATATACTATAAATAGAATATTGTACCTTGTGAGGAGCTTAAAAGGGTCCGAAGGGGGAGGAGACATATGAAAAAGACGTTATCAATCCTGCTGGCGGCGGCAATGGCCCTCGGCTTGGCTACGGTCGGATTTGCGGCGGACATCGAGCGCAGCAACCATATTTCCGGTTTCTCGCTGATTGTCAGCAGCCGGGATGACAATGCCGAATACCGCAGCGGCGCGCCCTATCTGGTCACCTATGGGCCGGACAACGGGGCTGCCACCGACGAGGAGAACGCGGCGAGCAAGGTGAAGATCGAGATCGAGCCGGCCAGCGGCCAGCGGATCACCAAAATCAGCACCCATGCCAATTCCAAAAACGTCAAGGTATCCTCCAAGATCTACGACGGCATGAGCCCGAACCCGCCGGTCGTCACCATCAAGGGCAACGCCGGTGTGCGGGACCTCGACTGGGAGGACTACGAGGTGGAGATCGACCTCGAGATCGGCGACTACAACGTCGCGGACGGACGCACTTATAATGTAGAGGACGTCACCATCACCATCTACGGCGACGAGGCGATTGCCTACTCCCGCATCTGCGAGGTGGAGGACGATACCAACTATACCATCTCGGAGAAGAAGGGCTGCGTCTTTAAGTTTATCGAGGACATCGACGAGACGGTGCGCATCCGCTGCAGCGACGACGTAGACGTCTACTTCCGCGGCGACTACGGCGACGACGAGCTGGTCAACTTGGGGATTTCCACCGATGCGATCAGCCGGGTGGACGATTTCTACTTCAATACCAACGTGAACTATTATAAATTCCTTGGCTCACCCCGGCCGGGCTCCAAGGTGCAGGTCGCGATCGAGGCGGACCCCGATACCTATTTATATGAGTTCAAAAACAATAAGGTTTCTGAGATCAACGCCGGCTACGACAATGGGCAGTGGTATTTCTCCACCCGCCAGCTTGGCACCTACTTTGTGGCGGACGAGGAATATAAGGGTCCGGACGATCTGAATTCCGACTCGAGCAGCAGCGAAGAAGAGACAGAGAAGATTCCGCCCTCCGGCGATGCCGATAACGCCAACAAGATCCAAAACCCGTCCACCGGCTCCAACGACTATATGGGCGTGGCCTCGGTGCTGCTGGTGATTTCGGTGATCGTGGTGGCCGGGTTGCTCTTCTACCATAACTACCGCAAGCGCCGCCGCAGCTGAGCGCAAGAATAGACAATCATGAAACCACCGGCATATGCCGGTGGTTTTTTTATTGTGGGGCGCAGCAATAAAAGTGGATGTGCCAGTAGGACGGCCATAAGAATCGATATCCGATTGTCCCTGGATAAAGCGGCGGGATTTCTAGCGCATTGCAGGTTACAAATTGTAATTTTTTAGAGTTTTTGTAACCAAAATTCCAAAAAAACCAGAATATTCCTATGGTGTATAAAAAGAAAGTATTGCAGATAAACGGCTTAATTGTGCGGATTATAAGCAAAAATAAACGGTAACAAATTAATTACAAAAAAGTATCAAAACCTCTTGCAATTTGAAACCAGATACGCTATACTATAGTCACGGCAAGGGTAGGAAATGGAGAGCCACCCGAACCGAGATTGATTTTAAAGTAAAACCTTAAGAGGAGGAAATTCCAATGAAGAAAGTACTTTCTACAGTACTGGCCGCCACCATGATTATGGGTACGGCTTCGATTGCCTTCGCGGGCACCATCCAGAAAAAGTCCGGTAGCACCCACGGGTACTCCCTGACCGTCAGCAAGGACGACGACAATTCCACTTTCGAGGACGGCGCGCCGTTCCTGGTGACCTACGGTCCCGACAATGCGGGCACCGATGAGGACACCGCCGGTAATAAGGCTGAGATCGTGATCGAGCCCTACTCCGACGCTGTCAACAATGTGTATCAGAGAATCTCTGATATCAAGGCTCACGTCAACACCAGAAACGTGACCGCTTCTGTCAAGAAGAACGACGGTATCGAGTACAAGGATGTCAACGACAACAACAAGCAGTACAACGCTCCGGTCCTGACCCTGAAGGGCAACGCCGGCGTGCGCAACTTTGAGTTCGAGGACTACGAGGTTGAGCTGGACATCACCATCGGCGACGCGAAATTTGATCAGACCTCCAAGAAGCTGGTCAAGGGCGTTGAGAACGAGAAGGACATCACCGTCACCGTCCGTCACGACGAGGCTGCCGCTTACTCCCGCATCCAGGAGTTCCAGGAGGACACCAACTACACCAACAACAAGAACAACGGCGTTGTCTACAACTTCGACGAGGTCATCGGCGAGGAGTCCAGAATCCGTGCCAACGACTATGTCGACGTGTACTTCAAGGGCAACTACGGTACCGACTACGAGAACATGAGACTGGTTGACGACGATATCTCCGAGATCGTTGAGTTCTTCGGCGACGTCGATGTTGACTGCTATGACTTCGTCGCTACCCCGAAATTCGCTTCCAACGTCAAGGTTGTCATCGACGCCGACGAGAGCTCTGTGCTCTACGAGTACAACAAGAAGACCGGCGATGTGACCCGTGTCGACGCTGAGTACGAGAGCAATGGCTGGGCGTTCGAGACCAAGACCCTCGGCACCTACATCGTGGCTGAGGAGGAGTACGAGGAAGGCAATGTGTCCAAGGACGAGTCCTCCTCTTCCGAGGATGAGAAGGAGCCCACCGACAGCGACAAGCAGAACCCCGGCACCGGTGCCAACGACATGGTCGGCGCTGCCGCTGCCATGGCGGTCGTCTCCCTGGTCGCTGCTGGCGCGATCTCCCTCAAGAAGGCTTCCAAATAAGAATCGATCTCTGGTAATCAGAACGGTTTAAAACGAATCAAACCCGGCCCACTCTCCAGGGCCGGGTTTTTCGTCGTGCAAGGCAGTTGCGTCTTTGTAATCTATGGATAATTTTGTTACGCAAAACGAAAATAAAACAGGAATGGATAGAAAAAATGCTGGATAATATCCTTGGAAAACGGCATGTTTATGCGGAGAAAACCAGCAAGGAAATGGGTAACAAAATAATTACAAAAAAATTTCAAAAACCTATTGCAATTTATTCCTCCATCGGTTATACTAGGGTCATGGCAAGGGCAGGAATGGAGAGCCGCCCTTGACTTAGCGATTTTAAAGTAACAATTAAGAGGAGGAAATTCCAATGAAAAAAGTACTGGCTTCAGTGCTTGCTGCTGCGATGGTTCTCGGCACCGCTTCTGTTGCGTTTGCTGGCACCATTAGCAAGAACGGTAAGAAGAACGGCACTGCTTATGGCATCAGCGTCGGTATGGACGATGACAATGCCGAATTTGAGGACGGCGCTCCGTACCTCGTAACCTATGGTCCCGATGATGCGGGCACCGATGAGGACGAGGCTGGCAACGAGGCAAAAATCACCATTTATCCTGACTTCGCTGGTAGCAACTATCTGAGAATCACCGATATTGATGCTCATGTCAACACCAAGAATATCACTGCTTCTGTGAAGAAGAATGACGGCATCTACTATCAGGATCCGGTTGCAAACAAGACCTACTATGCTCCTGTTCTGACCCTGAAGGGCAACGCTGGACTGCGCACCTTCGAGTTTGAGGACTATGAGGTAGAGCTTGATCTTACCATTGGTGAGGCGAAGTTTGAGAGTGTCGGTGGCCAGAACAAGCTGCTCAAAGGCGTTGACAACGATAAGGACATCACCATCGTTATCAAGCATGACGAGGCTGTTGCCTACTCCCGCATCCAGGAGTTCGAGGAAGACACCAATTACACCAACAGCAAATCCAACGGTGTTGTTTACAACTTCGACGAAGTGATCGGCGACGAGTCCAGAATCCGCGCCAACGACTATGTTGACGTGTACTTCAAGGGCAACTACGGCACCGACTATGAGAACATGAGACTGGTTGACGACGACATCGATGAGATCGTTGATTTCTTCGGCGACGTTGACGTTGACTGCTATGACTTCATTGCCAACCCGAAGTTTGCCTCCAAGGTCAAAGTTGTGATCGACGCTGACTCCGGCTCTGTGCTCTACGAGTACAACAAGAAGACCGGCGACGTGACCAAGGTTGACGCTGAGTACGATAGCGACGGTTGGGCGTTCGAGACCAAGGTTCTTGGCACCTACATCGTGGCTGAGGAAGAGTACGAGGAAGGCACCATCTCCAAGGACGGCGAGACCTCTTCTGACGAAGAGACCGAAGAGCCCACCGATGGCGACAAGACCAACCCGGGCACCGGCGCTAACGACATGGTCGGCGCTGCCGCTGCTATGGCTGTAGTCTCCCTGGTCGCTGCTGGCGCTGTTGCGTTCAAGAAGGCTTCCAAGTAATTAATCGAAAGATTAAGATTACAAGCTAACTAAATGATAAACCCGGCCCACTCTCCAGGGCCGGGTTTTTCGTTATAGAAACAAAGAAGGCATGCTGTAGTTTTACAGCATGCCTTCTTCCATGCAATTGATTCATATTGCGTCCGGACATCCCAGGCAGGTTCAGGAAGGAAATGGCACCTTTGCCCTCATTTTTTCAGGGTTTTGAGCGAAGTGGTTTATTTGGGCCCCTGCAGGTCAAAAATAACTCCCATGGAGGGAAAACGATATGCTTCGATATATACTAAAACGCCTGCTGTCCATGCTGCTGACCTTGTTTTTATTGGCGACGGCGGTTTTTTTCCTGCTTCGCTTCATACCTGGCAGCCCGTTCACCCGCGAGCGGACCCTCTCGCCTGAAATCGAGGCGCTGCTGCGGGAAAAATATAATATGGATGCCCCGCTCTGGCAGCAATACCTCGACTACATGGGAGACCTGCTCCATCTGGACCTCGGCACCTCGATCCAAATGCTCGGAGTGCGGGTCAACGACATGATCAGGAACGCCTTCCCGGTCTCGGCCGCCCTGGGCTTTTGGGCGATCCTGCTGGTGATCGTCATCGGGATCCCGCTCGGGGTGCTCGCGGCGCTGAAAAGGGGCCGGTGGCCGGACTACCTGATCTCTTTCCTGACCACGCTGGGGATCGCGGTGCCCAGCTTTGTGATCGGCTCCTTTATCCTCTATGTCTTCGGCGAACGGCTGGGCTGGCTGCCGCCGGGGGGCCTCTATGGCTGGCGCTCCTATATCGGCCCGGTGCTGGCGCTGGGCGGCTTCTCGATGGCCTTTGTCACCCGTCTCACCCGCTCGTCCATGCTGGACGTGACCAGCATGGACTATATCCGCACGGCCAGGGCCAACGGCCTGCCGCGGGGGAGGATCGTCTTTCGCCACGCACTCAAAAACGCACTGATCCCGGTGGTGACCTATCTCGGCTCCACCTTTGCCGCGATCATCACCGGCTCGTTCGTGGTGGAGAAAATTTTCGCCGTGCCCGGGATGGGAAAATACTTCGTGGAAAGCATCAACAACCGCGATTACACCGTTATCATGGGAACCACCCTGTTCTTCGCCGCGCTCTATGTGGTGATGGTCTTCCTGGTCGACGTGGCCTATGCGCTGATCGACCCGAGAATAAAACTTCAGGATTAACCGAAACGTCCGGAAAGGAATGGTCATTCTTATGCAAAACCTCTGGGAATTCGTGGACCGCTCGGGCGCCGGCGCCGGGGAGCAACCGCGGGAGAGCCTAACCTATTGGAAGGACGTCTGGCGGCGGTTTCGCAAAAACAAGCTGGCACTCGTGGGGCTCTGCCTGATCGTGCTAATCCTGCTGCTGGCCCTCGTGGGGCCGGTTCTGAGCTCTCACAGCTATTCCGACCAGAATCTGGCGCTCGGCAATATCCCGCCCATCCTGCGGGTGACCGATCTCGGGCAGGGCAGCAAAATCTATGTGCAGGAGAGCCTCTATCAGATCATCCGGGTGACCGATAAGGGCGAGGTGCTCGGGCCCGCGGCTCTGCTGAAGAATGACACCATCGGCCGGCGCAAGGTTTTCGAGGTGGACGGGAATGAAGTCACCCTCGATTACAGCATGGCGCGCGAGGCCGGCAGCACCAAAAAGTACGAGCTCTACCTAAACGGCAGCAAGGTGATGGGTGGGAGCAAAACCGTCCTCAACCGCTCCAACCTGCTGGGGACCGATAAGCTCGGGCGGGACGTGTTGGCGCGCACCCTCTACGGCGGGCGGATCTCGCTCTTGGTGGGGATCGTTTCCGCGCTGATCACCATGCTCGTGGGGGTGGCCTACGGCGGCGTCTCGGGGTATGAGGGCGGGACGGTGGATAACGTGATGATGCGCATTGTCGACCTCTTGAACTCGATCCCCCTCATGCTGATCGTCATCCTCTTGATGGTGGTCACCAACCGCAGCGACGTGGGGATCGTGATCCTCACGATCTCGCTGGTTTACTGGCTGCCGATGGCGCGCCAGGTGCGCGGGCAGGTGATGAGCCTCAAGGAGCAGGAATTCGTGCTGGCCGCCAAGGCCCTGGGCGCGCCCAAGAGCCGGATCATTTTCAGGCACCTGATCCCCAATGCGATGGGGCCGATCGTGGTTTCGATGATGATGAGCATCCCCCAGGCCATCTTCACCGAATCCTTCCTGAGCTTTGTGGGGCTGGGGGTCGCGGCTCCCGCCGCCTCCTGGGGGACGCTGGCCAACGACGCGCTGGGAGGGATCCGCAGCTATCCGTATCTGCTGATCGTGCCGTCGGTGGCCATCGCGCTGACCATGTTCGCCTTCAACTTCGTGGGGGACGGGCTGCGCGATGCGCTTGACCCGCGCCAACGCCAGTGAGGAAAGGAGAGGTAGGAGTGTCGGATAATTTGTTGCAGGTGGACCACCTGCGCGCCTCCTTCTTTACCCATGTGGGCGAGGTGCAGGCGGTGCGGGACGTCAGTTTCAGCCTAAAGAAGGGCGAAATCCTGGGGCTGGTCGGGGAATCGGGCAGCGGGAAGAGCGTCACCTGCATGTCGGTGATGAAGCTGCTTTCCCACCCCGGGCGGATCACCGGGGGCGCGGTGCACTTCCGGGGCCGCGACCTGGTGCCGCTGGGCGAGCGGGAGATGCAGCAGGTCCGGGGGAACGAGATTTCGATGGTCTTCCAGGACCCGATGACCTCCTTAAACCCGGTCTATACCGTCGGCAGCCAGATGGTCGAGGTGATCCGGCAGCACCGCCCCCTGGACCGCCGGCAGGCGAAGGAGGCCGCAATCAAGATGCTCTCCCTGGTGGGGATCCCCTCGCCCGAGGAGCGCTTTCATAATTATCCGCACGAATTTTCGGGCGGCATGCGCCAGCGCGCTCTGATCGCGATGGCCCTCTCCTGTGACCCCGGGCTGCTGATCGCCGACGAGCCCACCACCGCGCTGGATGTGACCATCCAGGCCCAGGTGCTCGAGCTGATCGGGGAGGTACGCGAGCGTCTGGGCACCTCGATCATTCTGATCACCCACGATTTGGGGGTGATCGCCGAGAGCTGCGAGCGGGTGATCGTGATGTACGGCGGGATGATCATGGAACAGGCGCCGGTGGAAAAAATCTTTTTCGACCCGCGCAATCCCTACACCCTGGGACTTCTGCAGTCGGTGCCCGATCCGACGAAGGAAACCCGCGAGCGGCTGCAGCCTATCCCGGGCAGCCCGCCCGATCTGCTGAATCCGCCGCGCGGCTGCCCCTTCAGCGGGCGGTGCCGCTTTGCCATGCACATCTGCGAGCAGCGGCTGCCGCCGCTCTATGAGGTCGAGGAGGGCCACCAGTCCCGCTGCTGGCTGCTGGACGAGGCGGCGCCGCGGGTGCCCGAGATCAGAAAAGAGGGGGCAAAAGGATGAGCGAGCCGATTTTAAAGGTTGAGCACCTGAAAAAATATTTCGTGGCGGGCGGCGGCTTCCTCGGCGGGAATCAGCGGGTGATCAAGGCGGTGGACGACGTTTCCTTCACCCTCCTCCCCGGCGAGACGCTGGGGCTGGTCGGCGAGTCGGGCTGTGGAAAGTCCACCACCGGGCGCACCGTGCTGCGCCTGTACGAGCCGACCGACGGCAGGATTATCTTTGAGGGCGCCGACATCACCAACCTCTCGGGGCGGGAGCTGCTGCCCTACCGGCGCAAGATGCAGATGATCTTTCAGGACCCCTACGCCTCGCTCGATTCGCGCATGACGGTGGGGGATATCGTGTCCGAGCCGCTGGACATCCACCATCTCGCGTCGGGCAAGGAGCGCGAGGAGCAGGTGCGCTCCCTGCTCGAGAGGGTGGGACTGAAACCCGAATATGCCAGCCGTTACCCCCACGAATTTTCCGGCGGGCAGCGCCAGCGCATCGGGATCGCCCGGGCGCTGGCGGTGCGACCGCGCTTCATCGTCTGCGACGAGCCGATCTCGGCGCTGGACGTCTCGATCCAGGCACAGGTGGTCAATATGCTCGAGGATTTGCAGGAGGAGTTTGCGCTCACCTATCTCTTCATTGCCCACGACCTGTCGATGGTCAAGCATATTTCCACCAGGATCGGGGTGATGTACCTCGGCAAGCTCGTCGAGCTCGGGCAGAGCGACCAGCTCTACCACGACCCGCAGCACCCCTATACGAAAGCCCTGCTCTCGGCCATCCCGGTCCCGAACCCCAAGGCGAAAAAGGAGCGGATTGTGCTGCAGGGCGACGTGCCCTCCCCGCTCAACCCGCCCAGCGGCTGCCCGTTTCGCACCCGTTGTCCCCATGCGATGAAGGTCTGCGCCGAGGTGGAACCGAGGCTGCAAAACATTTCGGATGAGCGGCAGGTCGCCTGCCATCTCTTCCGCTAGGGGATAATTAGGCCGCCTCCCAGAAATACTAAGAAAAAGTGTATTTCCGGGAAAGGAATGATGCTGTCTATGAAACGAATCGGCTCTTTGCTTCTGGCGCTGGTTCTCTGCGTATCCATGGCCGCCTGCGGCCGGAAGGAGGAGGGGAACGGCTCCTCGTCTGGCGCCTCTTCGGCCCCGTCGGGGAGCGGTGCGCCCTCGCAAAAGCTCGAGGGCACGGTCGCCAAGATTAATCTCGGCGCCGACCCCAAGACCCTGGACCCCAGCCTCAACTCGGCGTCGGACGGGAACAACGTGATTACCAACACCTTCGAGGGACTGCTGCGCGACTTCGGCAACGGCCCCGAGCCCGCCACCGCCGAGCACTACGCCGTCTCGGACGACGGGCTCACCTGGACCTTCACCCTGCGCGAGGGCGCGAAGTGGTCGGACGGGCAACCGGTGCGCGCTCAGGACTACGTCTTTTCCTGGCGGCGCACCGTGGACCCGAAGACCGCCTCGGAGTATGCCTACTTCCTCTATCCGATCCAAAACGCGCAGGAGATCACCAAGGGGGAAAAGCCCGCCGAGGAGCTTGGGGTGCGCGCGCTCGACGAGCGCACGCTTGAGGTCACCCTGGCCGGGCCCTGCGACTATTTCGAGGAGCTGGTCTGCTTCCCGACGCTCGCCCCCGAGCGGGAGGACGTGGTGGATGAGAGCGGGCTCTGGGCCAAGGACCCGAAGAAGGCCGTCTCGAACGGCCCGTTCTACCTCACCGACTATAAGCTCGGCTCCCACCTGGTGCTCTCCAAGAACCCCTATTACTGGGACGCCGAAAATACCAAGCTCGACCATGTGCTCTGCCGGATGATCGTGGACGCCTCCACCATCCTGACCTCCTTCAAGGCGGGGGAGATCCAGTGGACGGACAAGGCCCCCACCGAGGAAATCCCCGGGCTGATCGCCTCGGGAGAGCTCGAGGTGCTGCCCTACATCAGCACCTATTTCTACGTCATCAACCAGAACACCCCAATCGAGGCGCTGAAAGATGTGCGGGTGCGCAAGGCGATCAGCATGGCAATCGACCGGCAGGCCATCTGCGACATGGTGACCCGCGGCGGACAGACGCCCGCCATGGGCTATATCCCGCCCGGGCTCACGGATGATCAGGGCCGGGATTTCCGTGAAACCGCCGGGGACTATTACCTCGCGCCCACCGCCCAGGCCGCCCAGGCCCAGGCGCTGCTGGCCGAGGCGGGTTATCCGAACGGCGAGGGGATCGGGACTCTGGAAATCCTTTATAACACCGACGACAAGCACAAGGCCATCGCCGAGGCGGTACAGGAAATGTTAAAGCAGAACCTCGGCCTCTCGGTCAAGCTGGTCAACCAGGAATGGGCGGTCTTCCAGGACACCCGCAACTCCGGCAACTACCAGGCCCTCGCCCGCCACGGCTGGACCGGGGACTACCGCGATCCGCAGACCTTCCTGGACATGTTCATGACGGTCGGCGGCGCGCCCAACCCCCAGTCGGGCAACATGTATCAAAATGAGGCGTTCGACGCTTTGATGGAAAAGGCGCTCGCCTCCACCGGCGCCGAGCGGTACGACGCCTTCTATCAGGCCGAGGAGCTGCTGATGGAGGACGGCTATATCATCCCCATCCAGTACAATGTTCAGACCGTGCTCTCCTCTCCGAAGCTCACCGGCTGGTATCTCAGCTCGATCGGCAAGCTCTACCTGGGACGGGCTCAACTGGAGGAATAGGGGAACACCTTTCACGCCGCCGCATATGATAGAAGCATAGGACCCATCGGCCAGTCTGCGGCGCAGCGCGCCGCGGTGGATATATCCGTCCGCCGCCATCCCGGCGGCGGGCGGGCTGTGGCAAATCCGCCCGCCCCAAAGCCGGGCTGGGTATAAGTCGGCGTACAGGCAGCGGGAGGGGAACCGGTTTCGGTTCCCCTCCCGCTATTTTTCGCTATTCCACGTCATACCCCGCCTGCCGCAGCGCGGCGAGGGCCCGATCAAACTGTTCCTCTTTCGTGAGGACGTAGTCGGTGTCGTAGGTGGACAGGGCAAAGATGGAAATCCCGTTCCTTGCCAGCACCCCGGCGATCCCCGCGAGCACCCCGACCAGGGAAAAGTCGAGGGCGCCCGCCACCCGCAAGGCGCGCCAGCCGTCCTCCCGCGCCAGGGTGCTATCCGGGACCCTGTCTGTGGGGCAGACCAGTGAGAGCTCCCGGTCCGTCTTCCCCAAAAAGCACAGTTCACCGGAAAGGTCCACCCCCGAGAGGTCCGAAACCTTGCAGACGCTCAGCCCGGCGGCAAGGACCTGCAGCGTCATGCCTTCACCTCCCCGCCCACCAGGGAAAGGATTTCCCGCGGCTCGCGCAGGAAATAAGCGGCCCCCTCGCAGCCCGCGGTGGTGTAAGCGCCCCAGAGCGCCAGCGCGAAGTCCACCCCCGCGCCGGCGGCGCAGCGCAGGTCCTGCTCGGTGTCCCCGATGTAGAGCACCTCCCGCGGGTCGGCCCCCGACAGCTCGAGGTATTTTTCCATCGGCTCGGGGTCGGGCTTGTGGCGCGCGGTGAGCTCGGCGGTGGAGAGCACGCCGAAGCAGTCGTAAAGCCCCTCGAAGGGGGCGAGGGCGCGGCGCAGCTCACCGCCGGTGCGGCAGGTGACGATCCCGGGGCAAATGCCGCATTCCCTCAGCGATTCGAGCACCTCACAGATCCCGTCGAACACCCGCACGGTGTGCAGCAGCTCGGCGTAATAGCGGTTGCGCAGCCGCAGGGCCTGCTCCAGATCGGTGATCCCGATCATGGGATAGGCCTCCTCGTCGAGCATCCCGAGCGAGAAGGCCAGATCCTCATACCGCAGCTTCCTGCCCAGCATCTCCTCGGCCGCGCGCTGAAAGGAGACCATATTCGCTTCCTCCGAATCGAGGATGGTGCCGTCCACATCAAAGACCACGTACCGGTACATACCGTGCCCCCCTTGCAAAAAATTCCTTATCAGTATACCAAGCGAAGGGGGATTTTTCAAGGATTCACCGAACGTTTACAAAAAAGCCATGCGCCGGATACTATTTTCCATATAATCTATAATTAATAGATAATATAAGGGGGAAAGCGAAAGTGGACGCTTTGCAGTTTCGCCGGGAGCTTTTGGCGCTCTCCCGCAGGATCAAGGGGAATTTTGAAGAGCAGCTGCGAAGGTGCTGCGAGCCCTGCGGGCTGACGGCGGTGCAGATGCGCGCCCTGGTCGAGCTGCGGGAGCGCCCCTGCACGGTGGGGGAGCTGGGCCGCGCTCTTTTGATGGCCAGCGGGAATATCTCGCCGCTGTGCAAAAAGCTCGAGCGGGAGGGCTACCTGCAGCGCAGGCGCGACGGGAGCGACGAGCGGGTGGTGCGCCTTGAGCTGACGGCAGAGGGCCGCGCGCTGGCCGACCGGCTCGAGGAGCGGATCGACTGCCGGGTGATGGGACGGATGAACCCCAGCGGCGAGGAGATGGAACAGATCATCAAGGGCTTTGAGGTCTTTGTCTCCCTGCTGGAGCGGGGCATAGATACAGACGAAGAGAAGGGGAATGAAAAATGAAGGAACAAAAGACTCCGAAAAAGCCGCTCATTTTTTACTATATGGTCGTACTGCTGGTGCTCATGGCGCTCAACGCCTTTGTATTCCCGATCCTGATGCGCGCGCAGGTGACCCAGGTGGACTACGGAACCTTCCTGGACCAGGTGGATGCGGGGAACGTGACCACGGTGGAGATCCAGGAGAACCAGATCGCCTTTGCCGCAAAGGGGGAGGAAGGCAAGGAAGCGCTGTACATCACCGGGAAGATGGAGGACCCGCAGCTCGTCGAGCGGCTGCACGCGCGGGGGGACGTAAAGTTCAGCCAGGTGATCCCGAAGAAAAATTCGCCTTTGATGAACTTCCTGCTCACCTGGATCCTGCCGCTGGTGATCCTGATCCTGCCCAGCTTCCTGCTGATGCGGTTCATGAAAAAGCGGATGAGCGGCCCGAACGCCATGCAGTTCGGCAAGAGCAACGCCAAAATCTACGTGCAGGCCCAGACCGGCAAGACCTTTGCCGACGTGGCCGGGGAGGACGAGGCCAAGGAGGCGCTGCAGGAGATCGTCGATTTCCTCCACAACCCCGATAAGTACGCCGCCATCGGCGCGAGCATGCCGAAAGGCGCCCTGCTCGTCGGCCCGCCCGGAACCGGCAAGACCCTGCTGGCCCAGGCGGTGGCGGGGGAGGCGAGTGTCCCCTTCTTTTCGATCTCCGGCTCGGAGTTCGTGGAGATGTTTGTGGGCATGGGGGCCGCCAAGGTGCGCGACCTCTTCAAGCAGGCGCAGGAAAAGGCGCCGTGTATCGTCTTCATCGACGAGATCGACACCATCGGCAAGAAGCGGGACAGCGGCGCTATGGGCGGCAACGACGAGCGCGAGCAGACGCTCAACCAGCTGCTCACCGAGATGGACGGCTTCGACGGCAAAAAGGGGGTCGTGATCCTGGCGGCCACCAACCGTCCCGATTCGCTGGACAAGGCGCTGCTGCGCCCCGGGCGGTTTGACCGGCGCATCCCGGTCGAGCTGCCCGACCTGGCCGGGCGGGAAGCGATTCTGCGGGTGCACGCCAAGGATGTGAAGATGGAGGAAAACATCGACATGGGCTCCATTGCGCGGGCCACCAGCGGCGCGTCGGGAGCGGAGCTGGCCAATATCGTCAACGAGGCTGCGCTGCGCGCGGTCAAGCTGGGAAGGACGCTGGTGAACCAGAGCGATCTGGAGGAATCGGTCGAGGTGGTCATCGCCGGCTATCAGCGCAAGGGCGCGGTGATCAGCCAGCGCGAGAAGGAGATCGTGGCCTACCACGAGATCGGCCACGCGCTGGTGGCGGCCAGGCAGACCGAGTCGGCGCCGGTGCACAAGATCACCATCGTGCCGCGCACCTCGGGGGCGCTGGGCTACACCATGCAGGTGGATGAGGAGGAGCGGGTGCTGATGACCCGCGAGGAGGCGCAGAACAAGATCGCCACCCTCACCGGCGGCCGGGCGGCCGAGGAGCTGATCTTCGGCACCTTTACCTCGGGCGCCTCGAACGACATCGAGCAGGCCACCCGGATCGCCCGCACCATGGTCACCCGCTACGGGATGAGCGAGAGCTTCGACATGATGGCGCTCGAAACGGTGCATAACGAATACCTGGGCGGGGACAGCTCTCTGATCTGTTCGGGCGAGACCGCCTCAAGGATCGACGGCGAGGTGCTCTCCCTGATCCGCCAGGCGCACGAAAAGGCGAGGGGAATCCTCAAGGAGAACGTCCAAAAGCTGCACGAGCTGGCAAGATACCTGCTGGAGAAGGAGACCATCACCGGCGAGGAGTTTATGGAAATTCTGAACAGGGAGTGATTGACCGTTGAAGGAGCCGATTCACATTCTGGTGACGCTGGACCGGGGATACCTGCGGCAGCTGCTGGTGATGCTCACATCGCTCACAACCAGCGACCCGCACAGCCGCTTTGAGGTGCATGTGATGAACAGCTCGCTGAGCGAGGGGGACTTGCACTATCTGCGCGGGCGGCTGCGCCCGGGCAGCTGCGGGGTGCACGATATAAAAATCTCGGACGGCATGCTCGCGGGGGCCCCGGTCGAGGAGCGCTACCCGCGCGAGATGTACTACCGGCTCTTTGCCGCGCAGTTCCTGCCGGCAGAGATTCCGCGGGTGATCTATCTCGACCCGGATTTGGTGGTGCTGGGGAGCCTGCGCCCGCTGTGGGAGATGGAGATGGGCGAATCCTTCTTCGCCGCCTGCTCCCACCTGCACCGCACCTTCCGGCGGCTCAACGAGCTGCGCCTCGACCTGCCGCACGAGAGCGCCTATGTAAACTCGGGCGTGCTCCTGATGAACCTCGACGCTCTGCGGCAGCAGCAAGACATAGGGGAGGTCCTTCGCTACATCGGGGAAAACCGCCAGAAGCTGCTGCTGCCCGATCAGGACGTGATCAACGTCCTCTACGGCAAACGGATCATCGAGCTCAATTCCCTGGTCTTCAACCTCAGCGACAGATATTACCGCTTTTATAACCTCAACCCGCAGAACGTCAGGGTCGACCTGGAGTGGGTGCGAAAAAACACGGTGATCGTCCACTACTGCGGGCGCAACAAGCCCTGGAAGCCGGGCTACCACGGCAAGCTGGGGGTGTTCTATCAGGAGTTCGAGCTCCGCACGCCGGTTTGAGGACGAAAGAAATATAAAATCGAAGAGCAGCCTTATAAAATTCTCCTGGCGGGCTAGGGACACGGCCATTTCTATTGCCGCGGCCGTGCCCGGCAATAGAAAAAAGGGGGACGCGAAGAGAAAACTCTTCGCGTCCCCCTTTCGGATTTTATTCCTGAAAGGTAAAAATCTTGAGCTTGGGGGCAGTGACGTGCACCCGCTCGCCGGGCTTGCCGTCCTTGTGGTTGTAGTACCACACGTCGCCCATTTCCCACAGGCCGCTCGGATCGTTCAAGCCGAAGCTCGCCGGGAAGTTGGCTGGGTTCGAGAGGTTGGCGGCGGTGAGGGGGTAGCGCTGGACGTTGGCAACGACAGGATTGTCCCCATAGTTGCTGGAATATGCCGTTTGAGGGCCGTCAAACCAGCGGCAGTCCGTCAAGGTGCTGCTGGCGTTGATATTTGGCCGCCCGACCAGCCCTCCGGTTTCTAGGGAGGAACCGGAAACGGCGCAAATTCCGTAACAGCGCTCCACCGCTCCAATGATGTTGGCTGCCACGCCTCCCGCCTGTATGGCGGCGTCCGCCTTTCCATATGCCGCACAGTCGCGGATAACGGTGCTTTGCTGCCCAACGCCCAGCAGGACTCCCGCACAGGAGCCGCTTACGGAAACGTTTGCATAGCACTGGGAGAGCGTAACAGACATGCGCCACTCTCCGACCAGCCCGCCGCAGAATCGGGCGGTTTCATCATCGAGAGTGGTGCCAACGACGGAATAGGGCGTCTCGATTGCCAGGCGCTGGATCGTGGAGTGATTGATGTAGCCGAACAGCCCGGCGGAACGGGGGGTGTCCACACTGAAGTTTCGCACCCAATGGCCGTCCCCATCGTATTGCCCGCTGAATGGGGCGCTGTAGTTGCCGATGGGGGTCCAGAGGCTGGTGCCCTGCTCGGCCTCGACGTCGATGTCCCGCACTTGTAAGAAGGATTGCCCTTTGCCGAGATGGTTTGGGCTGTTGATATGCTGCAGCTGTGCGGCGCTCGACACAAGATATGGCGACGCGGCGGTGCCCTTCCCCACGTAGAACGCGCCCGCCGTCCCGGCCGGACACCCGCAGCTCGGCGGGATGGCGAGGGGCGTGTCCACCCCCGCCTCCCGGTCCAGCCCCTCCCGTCCCGGAAGGACGTGGCCGGTCNCGGGGTTTTCCCCGCGAACAGACGAAAAAAAGACCCATAGCTGCCTATGCTATGGGTCTTTTTCTTTTGTTTCATTCTGCCAGCGCCTGGGGGTTAAAACCCGCGGGAACCGCCGCCTCCGCCCGAGGAGCCGCCCCCTCCGGAAAAGCCGCCGCCCCCTCCGGAAAAGCCGCCGCCCCCTCCGCCGGAGAACCCGCCGCCAAAGCCACCTCCATGGAAGCCCCCGCCCCCATAGAATCCGCCGCCCCAGTGGCCGCCGAAATGCCGCCGGCGCCTAAAAAAGACGCCGAAGACCAGCGCCACAAGGACCAGCGCAATAATAAAATCCATGGGAGAGGAATCGTCCCCCTCTGCCGCCACGGCGGACTGTACACTCTCGGGCGGGGTCATGCCGTATTCCTCATAAACCGCGGGGAGCAGGGCGTTATAAAGGTTATAAATCCCCTCGTCGAACTGGTCCTGCGCGAGATAAGGCACGGCGTATTCGTCCATATAACGGGTGACCTTGGAATCGTTGAGCGCGCCCTCCAGGCCGTAGCCCACCTCCACCCGGATCTGCCGCTCGTTGGGTGCCAGCAGGATGAGCAGGCCGTTGTTTTTTTCGCTGTCGCCGATCCCCCAGGAACGGAACAACGTGTTGGCGTACTCCTCCACCGTGCGCTCGTGCAGGGAGGGGACGCTCGCCACCACGATCTGCGCGCCGGTGGCTTCCTGCAACGCCGCCCCCTGGTCGACGTAATACTGTTCGTGCTCGCTTTCCAGCACGTCGGCATAGTCGGCGGCATAGAAGTACTGGGTCGGCGCTTCGAGCTCAAAGGCGTGAGCTGTCAGCGAGAGGAGCAGCAGCTCGGGCAGGAGGAGAAGCGTTCGTCGGATACGTTTCATCGTTTACGCTCCAAAGTCCACGGTGGGCGGCGTTTCGGCGCCCTCGGCCGCCTCGAAGTAGTCCGCCTGCGAGAAGCCGAGCATCCCGGCGTAGAGCACGGTGGGGAAGGTGCGCAGCTTGCGGTTATACGACTGCACCACGTCGTTATAGTCCTTGCGGGCCACCGCGATCCGGTTCTCGGTTCCGGCCAGCTCGTCCATCAGGGCGGTGTACTGGGTGTTGGCCTTTAAGTCGGGATAGTTTTCCACCACCATCAAAAGGCGGCTGAGCGCACTCTGCATGGCGGCGTCGGCGTCGGCCAGCTCCTGCATGTCGCCGCCGGCGCCCGCGAGCCTGGCGCGCGCATCCGATACGGCGTCGAATACCTCCTTTTCGTGGGCGGCATACCCCTTGACGGTATTGACCAGGTTGGGGATCAGGTCGTTGCGGCGCTGCAGCTGGGTCTGGATATTCGCCTGCTGTCCGGTGACGTTTTCCCGCATGGTCACGAGCGAGTTATAGCCGGAAAATACCGAGACGACGAGCACCACCAAAACCAGCAGTACCGCGATCAGGGCAATTTTGCCGGCTGAGAGTTTTTTCATAGTATGAATCATTCCTTTATCGATTGATTTAACAGATTGTACCATCTATTGGAAAGGGATGCAAGAACGCTTTTGTAAATTATTCTTCCCCGCCATAAAAGCGATATGAAAAAGCCGCGCCAAAAGAATTTGGCGCGGCCCGGCCGGAACAATAAAAGTATTTGTTATTTGCCGCGTGCGCGGCACGTTGTGATATAATAAAAAGAGTGCCACACTGGGGAAAGGAATGTGAAAATGGAAGTTTTTGTGCAATCGCTTCAGCAGTACGTCTCATCAATCTCGATCCACACAGTTATCCTGTCGGTGACCATGATTTTCATGCTCGTCGGCGCGGTGGACCGCATTCGCAAAAACCGCCATGGCTACGGGGAAAAGTTTGAAGAGGGCTTCAAGGCGATGGGCCCGCTCTCGCTGGCCATGATCGGGATGCTGGTGCTCACCCCCATCCTGCGCCAGCTGCTCGAACCGGTGCTCACCCCCGTCTATCAATTCTTCGGGGCGAGCCCCGCCATGTTCGGCGGGACGCTGCTCGCCTGCGACATGGGCGGGTATCCGCTGGCCATGCAGCTGGCGGGCCCGGACGAGGCCATCGGCCAGTTTTCGGGGATATTGCTCGGCTCGATGCTCGGCTGCACCATTGTGGGGAGCGTGCCCATCGGACTCGGCATCCTCAAAAAGGAGGACAGGCCCTATTTTGCCTACGGCATCATGGTCGGGATGGTCACCATCCCCATTGGGATGCTCGCCGGCTGGGCGGTCATGCTGTTCACCGGCTACCCGATCGGATTTGTTTCCATGCTCAAAAATCTGCTGCCGGTGCTGCTGATCGCCCTACTCATCATCCTGGGACTGTGGAAAAAGCCGATGGCCATGCTGCGGGGGTTCACCATCTTCGGCAAGGGGCTGACCGCGCTGATTACCCTGTCGCTCGCCGCCGCGGTGCTGCAATATGAAACCGGACTGCGCTTTCCGCTCCTTTGGCAGATGGTCGAGCCGGGCGATTCGGGCGTGTCGCCCCTGATCGAGGCGCTGCAGATCGTCGGGCTGATCGCGATCGTGCTGATCGGCGCCTTCCCGATGGTGGAATTTATCACCCGGCACTTTTCCAAAGCCCTCGGCATCTTGGGCAGGAAGCTCGGGCTCGACGAAAGCGGCTGCGCCGGAATGGTGGCATCCCTGGCCAACGGCATCGCGACCTTCGGGCTGATCGAGAAGATGGACCCGCGCAGCAAGCTGATCAACATCGCCTTTTTGGTCAGCGCCTCCTGCGTGATCGGGGACCATCTCGGCTTTACCGCCGGGGTTTCCCCGGGGATGATCCCGGCCATGATCGCCGGGAAGCTGGCGGCGGGCGTGACGGCGGTGATCCTCGCCTGCGCGATGGCGCCTATGCTGCTTGAAAAGATCGGGGATCAGAAAAGCTAGGCCAGCAGGTCCTGCTGGTCCGGGTGCTTTTGAAACCATGACAGAGCGTAGGAACAGACGGGGGAGGCCTTGATCCCTTCACTTCTGAGATGCGCCGCCAGCGCCTGCAGCAGCTGTCCGGCCACGCCCTGCCCGCGCAGCGACCCGTCCACAAAGGTGTGGTCGATCTGCGCGACGCCGCGTTCATCCAGGGGGAAGGTGACCTCGGCGAGGACTTTGCCGTCCTCGCCGGGCAGCCAGATCCGCTCGGGTTCGGTGATAAAATTCATACGATGACCTCCTAAAGAATTATTCGAGACTCTCGCTGTAGGGGCAACCGGACAGCACCTGAAACAGGGCCTCCCTGCGCACCGGGATCATGTCCGGCGGCAGCGAATCGAGATCGAACCAGCAGAGCGCCGAGGACTTCTGCGGCTCCCTGATTTCGGGCGCGCCGTCATAGCGCAGGACCTCGAAGTAGATGTCGTAGTAGGTGCGCCCGCCGGCGCTGGCGCGGTGGGAAAGGTGGCGAAACTGCACGTCCTGCAGCGCGACCTCGATCCCCAGCTCCTCTTTACATTCCCGGGCGACGGCCATTTTAGCGGTCTCCCCCTCGTCGACGTGCCCGCTGCCGGCAAAATCCCATTTCCCGTCCATGAAGCCGGTGTTCTCCCTGCGGTGGAGCAGGATCTGCCGCTGCCCGTCCCGGGTGCAAAGCAGGATCGGGAATACGGCGGAATACGAGCGAAAATGTTCCATACGATGACCTCCCTTTTAAATGTCGCCTAATCGAAGCTCGCCGTCCAAAAAAATGCGTGAGCCGGTCGCGCCGCGCTGGCCCTGGTACTTTCCGCGGTAGGCGTTTTGAGCGCGGGCGTCCAATCTCGCGAACACCAGCTGGCCGATCCGCCGCCCGGCGCGCAGCTCGATGGCGCAGCGGTTGGCGTTGAAGAGCTCGAGGGTGATCTCCCCCTCGAAGCCCGGGTCCACCCAGCCTGCGTTCTGGATGAAGAGCCCCAGCCGCCCGACCGAGCTGCGCCCCTCGACAAAGGCGGTCATGTCGCCGGGGAGCTTGATATACTCCATGGTGCTTGCCAGCACAAACTGACCCGGGAGCAGCAGATAGCGCTCGGCCCGGATCGTTTTATAATGGATCCTTTGATCCAGCCGCAGCACCCCCTCGCTCCCGTCCTCCACGATTCCATAGGTGTCCCCCAACCGGATGTCCACGCTGGCGGGCTGGACCTGGCCGGGCGTCAGGGGGGAGATGCCGAGCTCCCCGTTTTGCAGCAGCGAGCGGATGGTGCCGTCCGACAGTACCATGTCGCGTCCTCCTTTGCAGCTTTCTGCTGCTATTGTACCACAATGGGAGGCGATCCAACCACAACATTTGAAAGGAAGGGTTTCATATGCCGGAACTGCCTGAGGTTGAAACCATAAAAAGAATCCTCGCGCCGCAGCTGTGCGGCCGCCGCATTGCGGCGGTACAGCTCGTCCGGCCCGAGGTGGTGGCCCATCCCGGCGCGCGGCGGTTTACCGACGTGCTGACCGGGAAGAAAATTATGGGGATGGATCGCCGGGGGAAGTTTTTGCTGTTCGAGCTGGAGGGCGGCGGCAGGCTGATCCTCCACCTGCGCATGACCGGCCAACTGCTGGCGACCCCGTCCGATTATCCGAAAGAGAAGCACACCCACCTGGTGCTCGGGCTGGAGGGCGGCGGGGAGCTGCGCTACATCGACGTGCGGCGCTTTGGGCGCTTCTGGCTGCTCGAGTCCGGGGAAGAGGACAGCTACAGCGGGATCGAAAGGCTTGGGCCCGAACCCTTCGGCCCGGCGTTTTGCGCCGGCTACCTGCAAGAGGCGCTGCAAACCCGCCGCCGGGCGATCAAGGAATGCCTGCTCGACCAGGGCGTGGTGGCGGGGATCGGCAACATCTACGCCGACGAAATCCTCTTCGCCGCAGGGATTCTCCCCGCCCGCGCGGCATGTACGCTCGGTCAGGAGGAGTGGCGGCGGCTGGAGAAGGCGATCCCCCATATCCTGCACCAGGGGATCGAAAACGACCGGATAACGTCGGAGCAGTACCTGGCCTTACAAGGCAGGGAGTACCGCGACGGGCCCTCCTTCGCCATGTACGGCCGGCAGGGGCAGCCCTGCCCCCGCTGCGGCGCGCCCATCGAGCGGATCATCCTCTCGGGGCGCAGCAGCTGCTACTGTCCGCGCTGTCAGGCCTGAGAGGCTATAAAAGCGAGAGTACCTCGCCGATGTCCTGCTCGATGCAGATCGCGCGCGGCAGGATTTCCTTTGGCGCCTGGGCGTCGGTGAGGTTCAGGCAGGCGTAGGCGGCGCTTGGATTTTGGGCGGTCAGCTGCCAGAAGGGGTATTTGATGATCCCCGGGGTGTTGCCGCCCACCCCCAGCTCGAGATAAAGTAGCTTCTCCTGTTGCCTGTTGCGCAGGAATTCCTCGTACCGCCCATGGGCCGCGTGCCATCCCGCGTCCTCCACAAAGGTGAAGTCGCAGCGCAGGTTCATCGACATCGGCCGCCCGCAGACGGGACAGCGGGGAATCAATTCGGATGGGATGCGCATGTCCCGCTGCCCGGCGAGCATGCGGCGCACCGCCTCCTCGTTGTCATAGGTCTTCTGGTGGCAGGGCAGGGAGCACTGCCAGAGCCCGTAGTCCCCCTGGGTGTAGAACAGGCGCTGCTTGTCAAACCCGGCGCGCTGGAAGCAGTGGTCCACGTTGGTGGTGATGACAAAATAGTCCCGCCCCTCGAGCAGCTGGAGCAGATTGTGATATGGCTCGCCCACCGGCGCGTCATAGCGGTTGTAATAGATGTGGCGGCTCCAGTAGGCCCAGTATTCCTCGGGGGTCCCATAGGGGTAGAAGCCCGCCGAGTACATGTCGGAGTAATGGTACCGCGCGATGAAATCGCCAAAGTGCTCCTCAAAGCGCGGCCCGCTGTAGCAAAGCCCCGCCGAGGTCGAAAGCCCGCTGCCCGCGCCGACGACGATGGCCCGCGCCTCACAGATCGCCGTGCGCAGCCGGTCGATCTGCTCCGAGCAGGGCGCGGTAGAGGGCGTAATCTTCATCTTTGAAAACATTGAAAATCACCTTCAGTCCGCCGCCGGTCTGCCGCAGGAATCCTTCCACGGTTTCGACGGCGATGGCGGCGGCTTTGTCGTTTGGGAAATGGAACTCCCCGGTGGAAATGCAGCAGAACGCCACGCTCGAGAGGCCGTGCTCCGCCGCGAGGGAGAGACAGGCGCGGTAGCAGGAAGCGAGCAGCTCGCAGTCCTTCTGCCGCAGCGGGCCGCGTACGATCGGCCCGACGGTGTGCAGGACATGCCGGGCAGGGAGGTTGTAGCCCGCCGTCAGCTTGGCGCGTCCGGTGGGCTCGGGATGTCCTTGGGCGGCCATGATCCGGCTGCATTCGTCGCGCAGCTGGAGCCCCGCCGCCGAGTGGATGGCGTTGTCAATGCACCCGTGGCAGGGAAAAAAGCAGCCCAGCAGGGCGCTGTTGGCCGCGTTGATGATGGCGCCGGCCCCAAGGCGGGTGATGTCCCCCTGCCAGAGGGACATCCGGGGGCCGCGCGCGCAGGCGGGCAGAGCGCCGGCTTCCACCACCCCGCGCGCCTGGCGCTCCGCGATGAGCAGCTGGTCCTGCACCGCCAGAAAGTCGCTGCGCAGCGGCAGCGGGGGGCGCAGGTTCATCAGGCCGCGCAGCAAGCGGCGCTGGGAATCTTCGTCCTGCGAGCAGCGGGCCGCCTGCTTGCGGTATTGCGGCAGCTCGAAGAGCAGGATGTCGATCAAATAACGGATCTGTTCCAATCGGTCCATAGCATGACCATTCCTTTCCGGACGCTTCACGCTGGTTCTCCGCGAAAAACTGCGGGTTATCCCAGCCGCTCGACCGCCCGCACCGGGCAGACCTCGGCGCAGTTGCCGCAGTGGATGCAGTGGCTGGGGTCGATGGCGCGGGGCAGGGCGTCCGCAATGCAGCCGACGGGGCAGATTTCCCGGCAGGCCCCACAGCCGATGCACCGCTGCGGGTCGATCCGGTAGCCGCTGCCGCTCGTCTGCTGCCCGCCGAAGGAAAAGGCTTCCCGCAGGGGCGGCAGCTGGGAGAGGTCGAAGTATTCGCCCTCGCCGCGATAGAGATGGAACACTTCCAGCGCCCGGCGGCTCTCTTCGCTGGGATAGATTTTCGCCATGTAGGGGTTCTCATGAAAAATTTCGTCCAGCTTCTCCCGGCCGATGTTTTTCACCGCGCCCCGCACCGAGACGGCCAGGGTGGAGAGGGTGCCCGATCCCTTCATCCCGCTGATTGCCACATAAGGATTTGCCGTCAGCCGCCGGTAAAAGGACTTGCCCCGCGCGGTGAGAAAATAGAGGCCGCTTTCGTCCGAGAGCATCATGTCGATGACGCAGGTACAGGGCAGGCCCTCCCCGTCCACCGTCGCGCAGACGGTGGAATGGATGTCGCGCTGCAAAATCTGCAAATAGTCCCTTGCTGTCATTTTATCACACACCCTCCTAATAAAATAGGCCCGTCAGAAAAACCGACAGCCCCCGGGGCGGCCGGCGGGCTGTCAGTCTCGGATCGGGAGGTTTTACAGGTCGTATTCCTTGGGCGGCTCGCCGGAAAAGTCGGCGATGACGGCGTGGGCGCCCTCGAGATAGAACACCTCGAAGATGGGGTTTTGGGCCTCGCCGTACTGCCCCTTGACGATGGGGTTTTGCAGGCACATCTCCTTGACGGCGCGGTTGTTCTGGAACACCGCCTTGCCGGCGAGGCGGATCCAGGCGAAGGCCGGGCTGGAGACCGAGACCTCGACGTAAGGGTTTTGCTGCATATCCTTGTATACATCCTTTTGGTTGTTGGTGCAGAACCACAGCTTTCCGTCCTGCTCGCCCGCGAACATGAAGGGACGGCACTTGGCCTTGCCGTCCCGGCCGACGGTGGCCAGGTACTGGACCGGGTTATCGGTTAAAAATTTGATGACTTCGTTCATGATGTTACCTCCAATTCGGCATGTGTGTGTGGCGCCGCCTCTCTACACCCTTATGGTAATGCGCCGGGGCCGAATTGT
This sequence comes from Provencibacterium massiliense, assembly GCF_900169495.1. Classification (NCBI taxonomy): domain Bacteria; kingdom Bacillati; phylum Bacillota; class Clostridia; order Eubacteriales; family Oscillospiraceae; genus Provencibacterium; species Provencibacterium massiliense. The sequence goes on along the minus strand of NZ_FWCH01000012.1, from coordinate 1,787,009 downwards.
AAAGTAAGCACTTTTTTGTGCGATAGTTACCCAAAAGATACCGTTGGATGTTTACAGGGATTGCGGCTTGCATCGGAATGCCATCCCAGCTATAATGAGGCTATCTGAAATAAAAGGAGGAGGCTGCCATGCCCGAGACCAAGGACCTGCCCGCCTGTCCGGTGGAAACCACCCTGACGCTGATCGGTGACAAGTGGAAGGTGCTGATCCTGCGCGATTTGTTGGCGGGGACCAAGCGCTTCGGGGAGCTGCGCAAATCCATCGGCCACGTGACCCAGAAGGTGCTGACCGCCCAGCTGCGCGAGATGGAGCAAAGCGGACTGCTCACCCGCAAGGTCTACGCCGAGGTGCCGCCGCGGGTGGAGTACACACTGACCGAGACCGGCTATAGCCTCAAGCCGATTTTGGACGCGATGTATCGCTGGGGCGAAGGCTATAAAAGCAAGGAGCCAAAGGAGTAGCTGCACCGGTCGAGGCGCGTGCCAAACAAATCGCGCTCCCCACTTTCGTGAGGAGCGCGAATCGGGTGCGGCGGCCCGCCGCTGGAGCTACTGGTCGGAATCGAACCGACAACCTGCTCATTACGAGTGAGCTGCTCTGCCATTGAGCCACAGTAGCATGGTATGTTTCCCTACAAAACTGCCGATACTATTATACCGATAAGGCTTGGCGAAGTCAAGGGAGATATGGGGCTTGTTCACAAAATGTGGTAGACAGCCGGGATGTTACGGTGTATAATAAATCAGTTACCATCACGATTAGGAGGACAGTTTTATATGAAGTGTAAAACCAGGGCGGCAGCCCTGCTGATGAGTGCGGCCATGGTCTTTTCCCTGGCGGCCTGCGGGGCGGATACCAGCTGGGTCGCGGAGCATGAGGGCAACAAAATGAGCGCCGGGGTGTACATCCTTTCCGAGATCGACGCGTATTACGATGCGCTCGACAAGGCGCCCGACGGGGTCACCTCTCCCAAGGATGTGATGAAGGCGCAGATCGACGGGAAAACCGGCAGCCAGTTCATCACCGAGCGGGCTGTGGAATACGTCAAGCAGTTCTACACCATCGAAAAGCTCTTTAATGAGAAGGGGCTCACCTTCAGCGAAGACACCGAGCAGAATATCGTCAAGAACACTGACTACCTCTGGGAGTATTCGCAGGAATTCTACGAGAGAAACGGGATTTCCAAGCAGGCGGTCTCGACGCTCAACCAGAATCTCTACAAATCGGACATGCTCTTCTTCGATTTATACGGCGAGGGCGGCGAGCGCACCGTCGGCGACAGCGAGATCGAGGACTACTATGTCTCCACCCGTGCGCGCGTGCGGTATATTCCCTTCGCGTTCTTCGACCAGAGCAAGATGGAGATGCTCCCGGACGAGGAGAAAGCCAAGGTCGAGGAAAAGGCCAATTCCTACTTTGAGCGCGCCAAGGCGGGCGAGGACATGAACGACCTGATTGCAGAGTACGAGACCGAGCAAAACGGCGGCACCGCGCCCCACGAGCACACCCCCGGCATGCACGACGCCATCATCAAGGAGACCTCGCTTTCCCCCTCCTCCGACTTCGTAAAGGAGATGTTCTCCGCACCCATCGGCGAGGTAAAGCTCTTTTCGGACAGCACCTCCTATTATGTGGCGGTGAAGGTCGATCCGCTGGCGGACGACCGCTCCGACTTTGAAGGCAACCACGCCAAGCTGCTGCAGGAGATGAAGAAGGACGAGTTTGACGAGTACCTGCTCGAGCAGTCGAAGGACGTGCAGGTGACCTTCAACGATGCGGCCATCAAGCGCTACACGCCCGAAAAACTCAAGTTTGACGAGCCCGAGGAATAAGAGGCGGCGGTGGCGAGCCGCCACCCCCTATACGCGAAAGGACTAGCGTGCGAGGCGGCTGTGCTCAGCCCGCGGCGGCAGGGTGCCGCTCCCAATTCGCGAAAGGACTCCTTTACAAGGCGGCAATATTCAGCCCGCGTCCTGAATAAGAGGGTTCCAAGGGGGCGACGCCCTCTTGGCGGGTGCGGGCAGAGCCCGCGACCTTCAGCGCCAGCGAAGCGCGAGGAGGGTGAATCGAACCTCCAGTGGAGGTTCGAGAGGGAAACCCCAAGAGGGGGTTCCCTCAAAAACGATCTCTTCAAACAGCAGAAAAGTTCAGCCGCTGCGGGAGCTCCCGCAGCGGCTGTTTGCTAATCGTCCAGAATCCTTGCGCCGGTGATGGGACTGCTGTCCTGGAACACCTCGATCATCATGCGCACGCCGAAGGTGAAGCCATAGATAAAATTGTCCGTGTCATCCAGCTCTTCGAGATCGCTTTGCGTGTCGCAATACTCGTTCAGGAGCCGGATTTGCTCCTCGTCCAGGTGGCTGCGCAGCTTCTTTTCCTTTTCATTGTTTTTAAAAAAAGCATGCGCATAGAGGGAGTCATCTTTAAATTTGTAGTTTTCGGAGAAAAAATTGCTGTGGGCCAATTCTTCTAATGCACTTTTCATCATTCTGCTCCTTTCGGCACACGCCCCTTGAAAGGAGAAACCGCGTATGGTAAAATATTTACGCAGTTTTCCTTTCGGGGGCTGTGTGCGGGGGAAGCGGTGCGTTTCTTTGATGGAGTGGCGCCGCTTCCTTCATTTTTTGAGGTCGTCCTTTAACTTTTTAATCCCGCGCCTTGCCGCTTCTGCTTTTTTCACTTGTTCCTGCTCACAGTAAGCCTCTAACACTTCGTAGCTTTCGTTGTCTAAACGAATAAAAAGTGCTTTGTCTTTGGGGTTATCAGTGGGACGGCCCATTTTGGGACATGCCAAATATTCACCTCCTTTTGATATACAAAACTATAGCACAATTGTATATCAAAAGTCTATGTTTTTTCGACAAAATTTTCCTTAAACTTTGCAAGCAGCGGTTTGCCGATTTGGGGAACCCCCTCTTGGGGGTTCCCCGGCCGAGCTTCCACTGGAAGCTCGGCCTCCCCTCCCCGCGCTTAGAAGTCTTGCAGGACGCGGGCTGGACGCTTCCGGCCCCATACGTGGTCTCTTTCGCGAATCGGGGGCGGCACCCTGCCGCCGCGAATCGGGAGCGGCAGCTTGCCGCTCGCTGACGCTGAGGATTTCGCTCCCTGCGGGGAGCGCCCAGCAGGCTCTGCCCGCTGGACACCTGCCAAGGGGGCGTCGCCCCCTTGGAACCCTGTTTTTGCACACACCAAAAAAGCGCTGTGGAAACTTCCACAGCGCTTTTTATTCCTTAGACCAGGTGCTTGATGTGCTCCTCCCGCTCGCCGGGGAGCAGGTCCACCGGCGGGATCTCGATGAGGGTGTAGCAGCCCGGCTGCTGGCGCACGGCCGCCCGGGCGCTGGAGACCATCACCTGCGCGGTGAGGGCCGGGTTGTTGATGGACATCCGAAACTCGAAGCGCTGGTTGGGGGTCACGCCGGACACGCCCTTGCGCTCGAGCAGCACGCCGTGGCCGGAATCCCGGATGTCGTCCACACTGCGCACGAATTTGACGTGGGTTTCATCCTTCTTGAAGTAGTCGTCCTCCTTGATCCGGCGCTTGATGTGCTCGGGGTCATAGCCGTCCTCGAGCTCGACGTAGCACATGCGCCGGTGCATGCCGCTGCCCACCGGCACGGTGACCGACAGCGCATCCCGTACCCCCTCGATCGCCTTGATGGCGACGGTGTGGCCCATGCTCATGCCGGGGCCGAAGTTGGTATAGGTCAGCCCCTTGGGCGCGCAGGCGAGCAGAATGGCGCGGATCACCGAGTCGGTGCCCGGGTCCCAGCCGGCCGACATGACGGCCACCCTGCCGTGCTCCTTGGCGGCGGCCTCGAGCGACTGGTGCAGCGCCGGGATTTTCGAGTGGATGTCGAAGCTGTCCACGGTGGAAATCCCCAAGGAGAGGTAGTCTTTCGCGATGGCCTCGACCGAGCGGGTGGGCACGCAGAGGATGGCCACATCCGGCTTCTCTTTGAGCTTCTGGATGTCGTCCACCACCTCGAGCCCCTCGAGCGCGGGCGGGGGGTTGAGCGCCGAGCGGCGCACGATGCCGCAGAGCTCGAAGTCCTTCGCCTGGCTGACGGCCTCCAAAACGGCCTTTCCGATGTTGCCGTATCCGACAATGGCTGCCTTGATCATAAAATCTCCCTCTTTCTATAAGGCTTTGGCGGTGTAAGGGAACCTTCTGATCAAATTATAGCATCCTGCCGGGCTGTTAGCAACCGCTGACCGTGACTTAGGCGCTGCGATGCCGGGCGGTATCCGAAACGATATGCCCGTCGCGCAGGCGGATGACCCGTCCGGTGCGTCCGGCCAGGCCCGGGTCGTGGGTGATCAGCACGATGGTGCGCCCTTCCTCATGCAGGGCACGCAGGATGTCGATCACCTGCTCGCCCGACTGGGTATCGAGGTTGCCGGTCGGCTCGTCGGCTAAAATCAGCGCCGGGGCCGCGGCGACCGCCCGGGCGATGGCCACCCGCTGCTGCTGCCCGCCGCTCATCTGGCCGGGACGGTGGTGCATGCGGTGGGAAAGCCCCACCCTTTGGAGCGCCTCGCGGGCCAGGCGCTCGCGGGCCGCGCGGGGCAGGCGGCGGTAGATCAGCGGCAGCTCGACGTTTTCCAGGGCGCTCAGCGAGTCGATCAGGTTGAAGCCCTGGAAGATAAAGCCGATCTGCCGGTTTCGGATGTCCGAGAGCCGCTCATCCGTCGAGCGGGCGATATCCACCCCGCCGAGCAGGTAGCTCCCGCTCGAGGGCAGGTCCAGGCAGCCCATAATGTTCATTAAGGTGCTCTTGCCCGAGCCGGACTGCCCCACGATCGAGACGAATTCCCCCTCGCCAATCGACAGATCCACATCGTGCAGCGCCTCCACCTCGGCCTCGCCGCTGTCGTAGGTTTTGCACAGCCGGCGCAGCTCGATCAGGTTTTCCATGGTAAACCATCACTCCGTTTCCCTTATTTGTTCTAGTTTTCCGCTCCTGCGGGGAAATATCCACCGCTTTGGCAAAGCCGCTGAACGTGCGGGTTTTTCACCTTTTCCACCTTCCTTTCCACACAAATCATGCGGTTTTCCCGATTCATTGTGGAAAACCCGGTGGAAAGGGTTAAAAACCTGATATTTTATTCGAATAATACTATTCGTAAATCTTGGCCCCGACTTGTGGACGGGTGCCGCAGGAATTTTTGGGGAAAATAGTTTGGGTTATCGTTGCGCGGCATGCGGGGCATCTGATATAATAGATTTTAGACTCTGACTGGACTCACACGAAGGAGGAAGCGAGGATGGATGTGCGGGTGGGGGACACCCTGGTCATGAAGAAAAACCACCCTTGCGGGGAGAACCGCTTCGAGGTTCTGCGCAGCGGGATGGATTTCAAGCTGCGCTGCGTGGGGTGCGGCCGGCAGGTGATGGTCGCGCGCAGCAAATGCGAAAAAAACATCAAGAAGATCATCCATCAGGACGAGGGGTAGCGCCGCCCCCGTTTTTTGATTTCATTAAGTTTACAGAGTAACGGAGGAAACAGAATGTTTGATCAGTTGGAAGGCGTGGTCGAGCGGTATGAAGAAGTGGGCCGCCAGCTCATGGACCCCTATGTGGTCAGCGACAACCTGCGCTACCGCGACCTGATGAAGGAGCACAAGCGCCTGACCCCGATTGTGGAGAAGTATCTGGAATACAAAAAAGCGAAAGCCGACGCCGAGGAGGCGCGCGCCCTGCTCGAGGAGGGCGGGCTGGACAAGGACTTTCGCGAGATGGTGGAGGCGGAGTACGCCGAAAACCGCGAAAAGACCGAACGCTTTGCCGAGGAGCTCAAAATCCTGCTGTTGCCCAGCGATCCGAACGACGACAAGAGCGTCATCATCGAGATCCGCGGCGGCGCGGGCGGCGAGGAAAGCGCCCTGTTCGCCAATTCCCTCATGCGCATGTACACCATGTACGCCGAGAGCCAGGGCTGGAAGTGGGAGATTTTGTCCGCCAACCCGACCGAGCTCGGCGGCTTCAAGGAGGTCAGCTTCTCGATCGAGGGGGAGGGCGCCTATTCCCGGCTGAAGTTTGAAAGCGGGGTGCACCGGGTGCAGCGCGTCCCCGAAACAGAGAGCGCCGGGCGGATCCACACCTCCACCGTGACGGTGGCGGTGCTGCCCGAGGTGGAGGACGTCGAGGTGGACATCAGCCCCGGGGATTTGCAGATCGACACCTACCGCGCCTCGGGCGCGGGCGGGCAGCATGTCAACAAGACCGAGAGCGCGATCCGCATCACCCATCTGCCCACCGGGCTGGTGGTGGAGTGCCAGGACGAGCGCAGCCAGCACAAGAACAAGGACAAGGCGATGAAGATCCTGCGCTCCCGCCTCTACGAGCAGGAGCAGCAAAAGCAAAACGACGCCATCGCCTCGCAGCGCAAGCTGCAAGTCGGCACCGGGGACCGCAGCGAGCGGATCCGCACCTACAACTACCCGCAGGGGCGGGTGACCGACCACCGCATCGGGCTGACGCTCTACAAGCTCGAGCAGGTGCTAAACGGCGATCTGCCCGAGCTGATCGACGCGCTGATCACCTTCGACCAGGCCGAAAAGCTCAAGGAGCAGACCGAGGCGCAGTAGACCTTTTTTGGAAAAGAGGATTTTGCTTGGATACCCGTATGTTTGACTGGAAGGCGGACAGGATAGAATCCGGGGAGCTCTGCGCCGTCTGCGAGATATTGCGCCGCGGCGGGATCGTGGCCCTTCCCACCGAGACGGTTTACGGCCTGGCGGCCAACGCCCTGGATGAGCGCGCCGTCGCCAAAATATTTGCGGCCAAGGGCCGCCCGCAGGACAATCCCCTGATTGTGCACATCAGTGATCTTGCGATGATCGAGGAGCTGGTCACCGCCTTTCCGGAAGGGGCCCGGCGGCTGGCCGGGCACTTTTGGCCGGGCCCGCTGACCATGGTGCTCCCGAAAAGCGATAAAATCCCCGCCGCCACCAGCGCGGGGCTGGATACCGTCGGGATCCGCATGCCGTCGGGGGAGATCATCCGCCGGGTGATCGAGGAGAGCGGGCTGCCGCTGGCGGCCCCGTCGGCCAATCGCTCGGGGCGGCCCAGCACCACCAGCGCGCGGCACTGTATCGAGGACCTCTGGGGCCGGGTGGACGCCATCGTGGACGGGGGCGAGTGCGAGGTCGGGGTGGAATCCACCGTGGTCTCGCTGGCGGGGGCGACGCCCCGCCTGCTGCGCCCGGGGGCGGTCACCTATGAGCAGCTTTGCGCGGTGCTCGGCGAGGTGGAGATGGACCAGGCGGTGCGCGGGCAGGCCGACCCCGAAAGCCGGGTGAGCGCGCCGGGGATGAAGTACCGCCACTACGCGCCCAAGGCGAAGGTGCGCCTGCTGCTCGGCGGCGGGAAAGAATTTTCAGACTATGTCAACGCCCGCGCGGGCGAGGGGACTTACGCCCTCTGCTTTGCGGGGGAGGAGGGCGCGCTCTCGGTCCCGGCTATCGTGCTGGGGAAGGAGAGCGAGCCGCTGACCATCGCGCACCGCCTCTTTTCGGCGCTGCGCGAACTCGATGAGAAAGGAGCTGGAACGGTGTTTGCCCACTGTCCCGCGCCGCAGGGTGTGGGGCTGGCCGTCTACAACCGGATGGTGCGGGCTGCGGCGTTCGATGTGATCAAGCTATGAGCTATGTATTGGGGCTGACCGGCCAGACGGGCGCCGGCAAGACCACCGTCTGCGACGCGCTGCGCGCGCGGGGCGTGCCGGTGATCGACTGCGATCTGCTCGCGCGCGAGGTGATCGACAATTCGAAAAGCTGCCTGGGAGATTTGGTGCTGGAATTCGGGTGCGATGTGATCGACCACAACGGCGAGCTCAACCGCCGCAAGCTGGGCTCGGTGGTCTTTTCCGACAAGCGGCGGCTGCGCCGGCTCAATGAGATCACCTATCCGCACATCATGCGCCAGATCGAGGAGACGGTCGGAAGCTACCGCGAGGCGGCGGTGCCGCTCCTGGTGCTCGACGCGCCAACCCTCTACGAGGCGGGGGCGGATAAGCTTTGCGACGCCGTGATCGCGGTGCTCGCCCCCGAGGAGGCGCGCCTGCGCCGGATCATGGCGCGGGACGCGCTGCCCGAGCCGGATGCGAGGAACCGGATCAAGAGCCAGCACAGCGACGGCTTCTATAAAAAGCGGGCCGACTTCGTGGTCGAGAACAGCGGGACGCAGGCCGAGCTGCTCGGCTATGTCGACGAGATTCTCGCCCAGGTCTGCCCGGCGCAGGATGGAATCCATGAAACGGCAAACGTCTAAATACTTTTTTTATACCGTGATCGTGGTGGTGGTGATCGCCGCCTGCGGGCTGCTGCTCAGCTTCGGGCTGCAGAAATATTACAACGCGCGCTATCCGATGGAGTACCGGGGCGTGATCGAGTCGTACAGCAGGGAGTATTCCCTGCCGCCCTCCTTCGTCTTTGCGGTGGTCCATACCGAGAGCCGCTTCGATCCGCGGGCGGTCAGCGAGGACGATGCGCGCGGGCTCATGCAGATTACCAAGGACACCTTCGACTGGGTGCTCTACCGCATGGGCGAGGAGGAGATGGACTACGACGAGGTCATCTTCGACCCGGCGCTCAACGTGCGCTGCGGGACCTTTTTGCTGCGCTACCTCTACGACGAGTTCGGCTCGTATGACCTGGCGCTGTGCGCCTATCACGCGGGGCGGGGGAGCGTCAACGGGTGGCTGGCGGATGAGGAGTTTTCAGACGACGGGCAGACCCTCAAGGAAATCCCCTTCAGCGATACCCGCTGGTATGTCGAGCGGGTAAACGAGACCCGTAAGATTTATCAGGATTTATACGATTTGGAATAATATTATTAATTTATACTTTTGATAGATTGGGAGGTTCTATTATGCCGGAAAAAACCAAGGGAGAGCTTTTGCAGGAAAAGCTCTGCTATGAGGTCAAGAACGCGGGCGAGGAGATGAGCGAGCAGGAGCTCGCCAAGGCGGACGGCTTCTGCGAAGCCTATAAGGCGTTTCTGGACTACGCCAAGATGGAGCGCGAGGCGGTGGAGTTTGCCGTCTCGGTGCTGGAGGAGCGCGGATACCGCGCTTTCGAGCCGGGAAAGAAATACAAAACCGGGGATAAGGTTTACTACAACAACCGCGGCAAGGCGCTGATCGCCGCCGTGATCGGGAAGCGCCCGCTCTCGGACGGGGTCAAGATTCTGGCCTCCCACGTCGATTCCCCGCGGGTGGATTTAAAGCCCCGCCCGCTCTATGAGGACGGGAAGCTCGGGTACTTCAAGACCCACTACTACGGCGGGATCAAGAAATACCAGTGGGGCGCGATCCCCCTCTCGCTGCACGGGGCCGTCGTAAAGCGGGACGGCACCCTGCTGCCGGTGCGCATCGGCGAGGAGGAGGACGACCCGATCTTCTGCATCACCGACCTGCTGCCCCACCTTTCCCAGGAGCAGAACAAGCGCCCCCTCTCCCAGGGGCTCAAGGGGGAGGAGCTCAACATCCTGATCGGCTCGCGGCCCTTTAAGGACGACAAGGTGAGCGAGAAGGTCAAGCTCAACCTTTTAAACCTTCTGTTTCAAAAATATGGGCTGGTGGAGGAGGACTTCCTCTCGGCCGAGCTGTGCTGCGTGCCGGCCTTCCCGGCGCGCGACCTGGGGCTGGACCGCAGCATGATCGGCGCCTATGGCCACGATGACCGGGTCTGCGCCTACACCTCGCTGATGGCGCTGCTCGACTTGGAAGAGGTCCCCGATTACACCGCACTGGTGGTGTTCGCGGACAAGGAGGAGGTCGGCAGCGACGGGAACACGGGGCTAAATTCCTCCTTCCTGCGCTATTTCATCGCCGACCTGGCGGCCCCGCATGGGGTGGAAGCGCGCACCGTTCTGCACCATTCGATGTGCCTGTCGGCCGACGTGAACGCCTCGTTCGACCCGACCTTCGCGGATGTGAGCGACAAGCGCAACGCCTGTTTCCTGAACGGCGGCGTGGTGGTCACCAAGTATACCGGCAGCGGCGGCAAGGGCGGTACCAACGACGCCTCGGCCGAGTTCATGGGCAAGGTGCGCGGCATCTTCGACGACGCCAAAATCCATTGGCAGGTCGGTGAGATGGGCCGGGTGGACCTCGGCGGCGGCGGCACGGTGGCAAAATTCGTGTCGGCCCTGGATGTGGATACGGTGGACATCGGGATCCCGGTGCTCTCCATGCACTCCCCCTTCGAGGTGGTCTCCAAGACCGATATCTACGACGCCTACCTCGGCTTTGGCGCCTTCCTGCGCGCCGAATAGGCCGCAGCCTTGACAGCATGAGAGGAGGAGCGGCATGATCGAGACCGAACGGCTGCTGCTGCGGCCCCACACCCTGGACGATTACGAGGCCCTGTGCGAGATTTTGCAGGACCCGCAGGCGATGTACGCCTATGAGCACGCTCTGCCGGACTGGGAGGCGCGCGAGTGGCTGGAGCGCCAGATCGCGCGCCAGGAAAAATTCGGTTACAGCCCCTGGGCGGTGATTTTGAAGGAGAGCGGCAGGCTGATCGGCCAGTGCGGCCTCTCCTGGCAGGAGACCGACCGGGAAGACGAGCTGGAGATTGGGTATCTTTTAAACCGCGTCTACTGGCATAAGGGGTATGCCGCCGAGGCGGCCATCGCCTGCCGGGACTACGCCTTCGATGTGCTTGGGCAGGAACGGGTATGCTCGATCATCCGGGACAATAACCTCTCCTCCCAGGCGGTGGCCCGGCGGATGGGGATGAAACCGGAGCGCACCTTCGTCAAGCACTATTACGGGATGGAGATGCCGCATATCATTTTTACCGTGCACAGAAACGAGCGATAAAAGAAACCGGCGCCCGCGCGGGGAATTCCCCGCGTGGGCGCCCTTTGGGAGTTGACGAAATTGGAGCTGCAGGAGCTGCTGGATCAAATCACAAGGGAGTACCGGGCGGTGCTGGGGAGGAAGCTCTGCGGGCTCTACCTGCACGGGTCGGCCGCGCTGGGAGGATTTCATCCCGGGCGCAGCGACCTGGATTTCCTGGCGGTGGTGGACCGGCCGCCACATATCTGCGAGAAGCTGCGGCTTCTGGGGTTCCTCTGTGCCCTCTCGCCGCAGGGACCGAAAAAGGGGATCGAGATGAGCGTCGTGCTGGCATCCGTCTGCCAAAGGCCGGTACTGGATATGCCCTTTGAGCTGCACTATTCCCCGATGTGGCGGGGGCTGTGCGAGAGCGATCCGTTGCGGCTCTGCATAACGGTCGGGCGGACCGACCCCGACCTGCCCACCCATTTCAGGGTGGCGCGCGAGCGGGGCAAGGCCCTCTTCGGCCCGCCGCCGGACGAAATATTCGCCCCGGTGCCGGACGGGCTCTACCGGGAGAGCGTTTATTTGGACCTGCGCGCTTCGCGCGAAGAGCTCGGCGGCGACGCGGCCAGCGTGCTGCTCAACCTCTGCCGTACCCTCGCCTTCGAGCGGGAAGAATTGCTTCTCTCCAAGGCGGGCGGCGGCGAGTGGGCTCTGAACAATCTTGGACTGCGCGACCCTGCCCCGCTTCGCCGGGCGCTCGACTGCTGCATTGGCGGCCTGCCGATGGAGGCGGATTCCGCCTGCGAGCAGCTTTGCGGTGAGCTGATGGGATTATTGGGGATCGAATAAGTGCCGCTTCAGGGCAGGGTGCCCCGCCTTCTTCTTTTGCCGCGGACGGCAATGCCGCTGCGGGGCTGTCCGCCCCGCTCCCCGAGTCCTCTTTTCCACGTGGAAAAGAGGACGGAAAAGACGCAAAAGGAGGGGGATTCCCCCTCCTTTTAATTACCTCCCCGCGCGGCCGCGCGCGGACTATACACGTTTTGTGCCCGCCGCATGTGCGAAGCCCCGCTCCGTTTTTGGGAGCGGGGCTTTTTGCCCGCGCAGGCGACTGATGGCAACAACGATTGCACCCCCTTCGGGGGCCCTTTCCCGCGAGAACGCCGGCGGCGGTTTGTGCCTCTTTCGCGGGCTGAGCATGGCCGCTTAGCACCCTAGTCGTTCACGTATAGGGCGTGGCGCCCCGCCACCGCGGGCTGAGCATGGCCGGCCTGCACCCTGGTCGTTCGCGTATAGGGCGTGGCGGCCCGCCACCGCGGGCTGAGCATGGCCGGCCTGCACCCTGGTCGTTCGCGTATAGGGCGTGGCGCCCCGCCACCGCGGGCTGAGCATGGCCGGCTGCACCCTGGTCGTTCGCGTATAGGGCGTGGAGCCCTGCCACCGCGGGCTGAGCATGGCCGGCCTGCACTCTGGTCGTTCGCGTATAGGGCGTGGCGCCCCGCCACCGCGGGCTGAGCATGGCCGGCTGCACCCTGGTCGTTCGCGTATAGGCCGCAGCGCCCGCTGCCGCGAATCGGCTGCAGCGCCCCGCTGCCGTTAGCTGCAGAAGAGGTGGTTGCCGATGCGCAGGATGACCGGGCGGGTACGCATCCACTTGTTCGAGGTCTTGTCGGGGTTGAAGTAGTAGATCGCGCCGCCCGAGGGGTCCCAGCCGTTGAGGGCGTCCTTGGCCGCACGGTAGGCGGATTCGGAGATCGGCTCGTTGATCTGCCCGTCGGTGATGGCGGTGAAGGCGCCGGGCTGATAGACCACGCCCGCCACCGAATCGGGGAAGGAGGGATGCTCCACCCGGTTTAAGACCACCGCGCCCACCGCGACCTGGCCGGTGTAGGGCTCGCCGCGCGCCTCGGCCGAGATGATCCGCGCGAGGAGCTGGTAGTCGGCGTCGTTGGTGACTCCGCCGGAGGAGCCGCCCGAGGCGGAGCCGGAGGGCAGGCCGAGCGCCGCGAGGGTGGCGCTGCCCGCGATTCCGTCGACCGACAGGCCGTTCTGCCGCTGGAAGTAGCGTACCGCCTCCTCGGTCTTCGGGCCGTAGGTGCCGTTGACCTCGTCAAAGAAATAACCCCAGTCCTTGAGGCGCTGCTGAATTTTGCGCACCTCGTCCCCGGTCGAGCCGCGCTGGGAGTAGACCTGCGCGGCCTCCTGGGAGAAATCGTTTTCTGCGGCGCGCACGCGGCCCTGATTGATCGCCTGGGAGACCAGGCCCAGCATCACGATATTGAGTAGGATGATGATCGCAACCTTTAGGGTTTTGATTCTGCTCGATTCCATTTAGAAAAACCTCCATTACGAAAGAGCTAACAGAAGTTTTCCCAAAACCGCCACTTTTATGAATCAAAATCCGCCTGCCTTTGCTAGGCCTCCCAAAACGGGGAAAACGCGCGAAAAATATTTGTTTGGAACCGATCCGGCCCTATAAAAATATAATGGTAGTACGAAAGGCAAAAAAGGGGGCCCTGACAGTGGAACTGCTATGGATCATTTTTATCACGGCATTCGCCGCGGTGTTCGCGTATTATTGCGGGGGATACATCGACCGGCGGGCTTCGGCGCGGCAGCACGTCGAGGAGGAACGCGCGCGCACGCAATACATCTGCGACCTGGCGGGGTACAGCCTGGGCTTCGCCGAATTTTTGTGCGAGCGCGCCTGGCTGCCAACCGCACAGCTCACCGCCGCAGCCAAGGACCTGGCGCGGTACACGGTGGAGTATAACGGGGAGGACTTCTCCCCCGAGGAATACGGCGCGCTCTTTGAAGAGATCGAGCGCGCGGGCGCGCGCGGCTGAGAAAAGCGGTCCGCACTCCGGGAGTTGGAGTGCGGGCCGCTTTTGCATCCCCGGGGCCTTCATGCTATAATAATTGCGTTATTATAAAGGACAGAAATTTCGTTGGAGGCGCCCTCATGCTGATCGATTTCCATATCCATATGTTCCCCGACGCACTGGCCGAGAAGGCGATCGCCCGCCTGGCCGCGGCCAGCGGACTGGCCCCCGAGACCGACGGGACCAAGGACTTTACGCTCCAAAAGCTGCGCGAGTGGGAGGTGGATCGGGCGGTGGTCCTGAACATCGCAACCAACCCCCGGCAGCAGACGAATGTCAACAATTTTGCCATCTCCTGTAACCACGACCCGCTGATTCCCTTCGGCAGCGTCCACTTCGAGAGCGAGTGCGCCCTCGAGGAGCTGGAGAGGATCAAAGGGGCCGGACTGCGCGGTGTCAAGCTGCACCCGGACTACCAGGGCTTTGAGATCGACGAGCGGCGGCTCTACCCCATCTACGAGCGGATTGCCGAGCTCGGGCTGGTCTGCGTCTTCCACACCGGCTTCGACGCCATCTCGCCCGACCACATCCACGCCACCCCGCAAAAGATCGCCCGGGTGCTGCGCGACCTGCCGCAGCTCACCATGGTCTGCGCGCACATGGGCTCGATGGAGCGCTGGGACGAGGTGGAGCAGTACCTCTGCGGAAAGCGGGTCTACTTTGATACCGCCTTCACCGCCGGCTACCTTTCGCCCGCGCAGGCCGAGCGGATCATCTCCCGCCACGGGGCCCAGAATATCCTGTTCGGCAGCGACTGCCCCTGGCAGGCGAGCAGCGCCACCTACCGCTTTATTGATTCGCTGCACATAAGCAGCGTACAGAAGGATATGATATTTTATCAGAACGCCCAGCGCCTGCTGGGGCTGTAAAGCGGGGGAGGCCTTTGGAACTAGAACTCATTCGTCAGCTTCAGTCCATCGCAACGCCGGCGCTGGATCTTCTGTTCCAGCTGCTGACCATACTCGGCGAGCCGGTCCCCAGCGTCCTGATCTTCCTGGGCCTCTACTGGACGGTGGACCGCGAGGCGGGGGAATTTCTCGGCTACTGCCTGTGCAGCTCCCTGCTGCTGGGCAACGCCGTCAAGGATATCGTGCAGGCCCCCCGCCCGATCGGGGAGGAGGGGGTGCGCTCGCTGCGGGTGCACACCGCCACCGGGCACTCCTTCCCAAGCGGGCATACCCAGTCGGCCGCTACCCTCTATACCGGCCTTGGGATGTATCTGAAAAGGCGGGGGCCGCAAATTGCTTTCGCCCTGCTGATCCTGCTGGTGGGGCTCTCAAGGGTCTATCTCGGGGTGCACTATCCCAAGGATGTGCTGGCGGGATTGGTCCTGGGCGTGCTGGTCCCCTTCCTGGCGCGCTGGCTCTTTGCGCGTGTGCCCCGGCAGCGGCTTTATCTCCTCACCGCGCTGACGTTCCTGCCCATCCTGCTGATTTCGCCCGGGCACGACTTCTATGTTGCCGCCGGCTGCATGCTGGGCTTTCTCGTCGCCATGCCGCTGGTGCACCGCCGGTTGCCGTTTCGCACGGATGTGCCGGGGCACGCGAAGCTGCTGCGCCTCCTGCTCGGGTCCCTGATGGTGGGCGGCTGCCACCTACTCCTAAAAATCCTGCTCCCATCGGGAGAGGGGATGACCATTTTGCGCTATGCGGCCACCATCTTTTTTGCGCTGGCGGGCTGCCCCTGGCTCTTTTTGCGGTTCCCGCACGTTTTTGGCGGCGGGACAAAAACACAAAAATGACCGCAAGCAACCCTATCTTGCGGTCATCTTTTTGACTATTTTTCGCAGTCTGCGCGAATATTCTGCTGGATGTGCCATCATTATACCAGTTTTTGGGCGGCTTTTCAAGGGAAGCCGCCCTTTTTCCTGCCTTCCCCCTGGAAGGAAGGCCGCAAGATAGGGTTGCTTGCGGACAATTTAATAGGGGGATTTTTAAATGAAACAGGGTGTAATCGCGGCGTGTTTGCTGATTCTATTGTCGCTGGGCGCGCGTGCGGCGGGGAGTACGGTCTCCCTTGCGCCGAGCGCGGGGGAGGCTGCCGCCTACGGGGTCAACATCCCCTTTACGGCGAGTGCGCGCACCGGACGGTACCAGTTTGAAATTTACGATGGGGAGAGCGCGTCGGGCGCGCCGCTCGCCTCCTACGGGGAGGCGCGGCTCACCCCCGGGGCGCAGGTGAAGCTATATCTCCCCTTTGCCTACGACCCGGTGGCGCCGCACACCTATACCTTGCGGGTGCAGGCGCTGCCCGAACCCGGGCGGGAGGGGCTGGACCGCCCAGGTGAGCAGGTCAAAGCCTTCACCACCGGGACCGCCCAGACCTGCGGCAGCGGCGCGCAGCACATGGTCTCGGCGGGCGGCTTCCTCGCCGGGGATGGGACGGCGGCGAGCCCGTTTATCGTGGCGACTCCCGAACAACTGGATCATGTGCGGCTGCACCTGTCAGAGCATTTTTTGCAGGTGCGGGACATCGACCTGCAAGGGCAAAGCTTCACGCCCATCGGCGTGTTCTCCGGCGTTTACGACGGGGGAGGATACGTGGTGCGCAACCTGACGGTGAATACCGCACAGGAGTTTGCGGCGCTCTTCGGGCAGCTCTCCGGCGCGGAAATTCAAAACCTGGGGATCGAAAACTACGACATCTATTCTTCCTATTCCACTGGGCGGGGCGCGCCGCTCGCCGGCAACAATACCTCGGACGAGCTTTCCACCATTTCCCGCTGCTATGCCGACACCGGAACCGTGACCGCTAATGACGACGCGGGCGGACTGGTCGCCTTTTCGTCTGCAGCAATCACCGACTGTTATGCGGTGGGCGGCACCCTGCGCTCCACCCGGAACGGCGGGCATCGCACCGGAGGGATCGCCACCATGTACGGGGGCTCCTCGATGACCCGCTGCTTTGCCGTTCCCTCCAGTATGTCCTATCACGCGCCCACCGTGTCGGACGGCACCGGAGGACTGGTGGGGCAAGGGGGCGATTCTTTTGAAAGCTGCTACTGGATGACCGGGCGCGGCGCAAATTACGCCGTCGGCCAGTCCGCGGCAAACCCGGCGGGCACCACGGCGTTCTCCAGCCTCTCGAGCTTCAACTCCTTTGACACCATGCAGGGCTTCGACCCGGCGGTCTGGCGGGTGGGGGAAGAGCACCTGGTACTGCGGGTTTTCGACCACTGAATTATTTTTTTAAAAACGGCAAAACTCTTGACAAACCGCCGGGCGATCCTTATAATGGTTCTGTGACGTCTGAAAGAGGGCGTTTTCTGCCGTTTTTTGATTTCTGACGAAGTCGTAAAAACGGCGGCGTATGCCTCTGAGCGGGGAAAAGAGGTGTCCTGATTGATCCTGGATTTAACGCATCTGTTCGAGGACGAGGGCGGGGAGGTCCCCTTCAGTCACCTTCTCGACCTTTCGCAGGTGGAGTTTTTTGGCCGGCACATCCTGCAAAAACCGGTGGAGGTCGAAGGGCGGGCAGTCAACACGGCGGGCGTCGTGTCGCTGCAGTACGAGGCGCGGTATCGGATCGACACGGTCTGCGACCGGTGCCTGGAACCCGTTTCCCGGGAAATGGCCTTTCGGCGCGAGCAGGTGGTGGTCAAGGGGCTCTCCGGCGAGGAAAACGACGAATATCTCGTCGTCCCGGACGGGCTCGTCAACCTGGACGAGCTGGTGTATGCTGACGTCGTTCTTGAGCTACCAAGCAAGAACGTATGCAGCGAGGATTGCAGGGGGCTGTGCGAGTGCTGTGGCGCCAATCTCAACCACGGAGCCTGCGGCTGTAAGAAGCCGTCGGTCGACCCGAGGCTGAGCGCGCTGCAGGATCTGCTCGAGCAATGATACGGTCCCATCCCCAACCGGTAACACATACACAATTAATATAAGGAGGTGCTGACATGGCAGTACCAAAGAGAAAGGTATCGAGAGCCCGCAGAGACAAAAGACGTTCGAACGTTTGGAAACTCCCCATGCCCGCTTTTTCCAAGTGCACCCAGTGCGGCGAGCTGAAGGCTCCCCACAAGGTTTGCTTGAACTGCGGCTACTATAAAGGAAGAGAAGTCATTTCCAAAGAGGCGTAAGCGAACAGCTTTCGATGATCGATGGAATAGAGGGGGAACATGAAGCTTCCGCCTCTATTTTTTTTGCAACACCGGGGAAAGGTAATGTAAGAAGGGCAGAGAGGAGGGCGCGTATGGCGGTCACGGTGACCGGGGTGGACGAAGGCTCCATCGCCGAGCGGCACAGGATAGAAGCGGGGGATAAAATCGTTTCGATCAACGGCCATCTCATAGGCGACGTGCTCGACTACCGCTTTTATATGACCGACTCCCTGCTGCAGATCGGCCTTGCCTGCCAAAACGGGCGGGAGAGGAAGGTGCGGGTGCGTAAGGAGGAATATGAGGACCTGGGGCTCCAGTTCGAGACCTACCTCATGGACCGCAAGCATACCTGCAAAAACAAGTGCATCTTCTGCTTTGTCGACCAGACGCCGAAGGGGATGCGCGAAACGCTCTACTTCAAGGACGACGACGAGCGCCTCTCCTTCCTCTTCGGCAACTATGTGACGCTCACCAACATGTCCCTCGAGGAGATCGAGCGGATTATCCGCATGCGCATCAGTCCGATCAACGTTTCGGTCCACACCATGAACCCGTCGCTGCGCGTGAAGATGATGAAAAACCCCAATGCCGGGAACGTGCTGAGCTATCTGCCAAAGCTCGCGGCGGGCGGGATCAAGCTCAACACCCAGCTGGTGCTCTGTCCCGGGATCAACGACGGGGACGAGCTGCGCCGCTCGATCGAGGAGCTGGGCGCGCTTTTCCCGCAGCTCGAATCCATCGCGGTGGTCCCGGTCGGGCTGACGCGCTACCGCGAGGGGCTGCCCGAGCTGAGCCCCTACACCAGGGAGGGCGCGCGCGAGGTGATCGCCACCGTTCATGAATATGGCGAGCGGTGGCTGCGCGAGCGGGGCGAGCGGCTGGTCTATCCGGCGGACGAGTTCTTCCTCGCGGCGGGGTACGAGCTGCCGCCCTACGAATATTACGGCGAGTTCCCCCAGCTCGACAACGGAGTGGGGCTGCTGCCGCTGCTCGAGCACGAATTTTTCGAGGCGCTGGAAAACCCGCCGTCGCTCGCGCGGGAGCGCGCCGTCTCGATCGCCACCGGGGAGGCCGCCTATCCGCTGATCGCCGCCCTGGCCGCCGCCGCACAGGAGAAAGTCGCCGGGCTGCGGGTGCATGTGCATAAAGTGGTCAACGACTTTTTCGGGCACACGGTCACCGTGGCCGGGCTTTTGACCGGGCAGGACCTCATGCGCCAGCTCGGCGGCAAGGCGCTCGGCGAGGAGCTGCTGCTGCCGCAGGTCATGCTGCGCCACGAGCAGGACCGCTTCCTCGACGACGTGACGGTCGGGCAGCTGGAGGAGGCCCTCGGCGTGCCGGTGCGCACCGTGCCAAACGACGGATACGAGCTGCTCGACGCGCTCATACTAGCAAGGGAAGGATAGTTTGGAAGTAAACTTTCAAACAAGGAGTGATATTTATGTCCAAACCATTGATCGCAATCGTGGGGCGGCCGAACGTCGGCAAGAGCACCCTGTTCAATAAGCTGTGCGGCAAGCGGATGGCCATCGTGGACGACACCCCCGGCGTGACCAGGGACCGCCTCTACGCCGAGTGCGAATGGCGGGGCAAGGAGGTCATGCTGGTGGACACCGGCGGGATCGAGCCGCGGGCCGACGACGTGATTTTAAAGCAGATGCGCTTCCAGGCGCAGCTGGCCATCGACAGCGCGGATGTGATCGTGCTGGTGTGCGACCTGCGCTCGGGCGTGACCGCCTCGGACGCGGATGTGGCCGCCATGCTGCAAAAGAGCGGCAAGCCGGTGGTGCTCTGCGTCAACAAATGCGACACCCTGGGCAACCCACCGCCCGAGTTTTACGAGTTCTATAACCTCGGCCTGGGCGACCCGATCGGGGTGTCTTCCACCCACGGGCACGGCACCGGCGACCTGCTGGACGCCTGCTACGAGCACATCGACTTCGAGCACCGGGAGGACTACGACGAGGAGTACGTCAAGGTGGCGGTCATCGGCAAGCCCAACGTGGGCAAGAGCTCGCTGATCAACAAGATCGCGGGCAGCGAGCGGATGATCGTTTCGGACATTGCCGGGACCACCCGGGACGCCACCGACACGGTGGTGGAAAACGAGTTCGGGAAGTACGTCTTCATCGACACGGCGGGGATCCGCCGCAAGGCCAAGGTGGAGGAGGCGGTCGAGCGCTACAGCGTGCTGCGCGCCTATATGGCGGTGGACCGCTGCGACGTGGCGGTGATCGTCATCGACGGTACGGTGGGCTTCACCGAGCAGGACTCGAAGATCGCCGGCTACGCGCACGACCAGGGCAAGGGGTGCGTGGTGGCGGTCAACAAGTGGGACGCCGTCGAGAAGGACGACAAGACGATGCAGAATTTTACCAAGGATTTGCAGGAGGACTTTTCCTTCATGTCCTACGTGCCCTTCGTCTTCATCTCGGCGCTGACCGGGCAGCGCCTAAAAAGCATGTTCGAGCAGATCAACCACGTCAACGGGCAGAACGCCATGCGGATCACCACCGGCGCGCTCAACGACGTGCTGGCCGTGGCCACCGCGCGCATGCAGCCCCCCTCGGACAAGGGTAAGCGGCTGAAGATTTATTACATGACCCAGGCGTCCACCCGGCCGCCGACCTTCGTGTGCTTTGTCAACCGCGCCGATCTGTTCCACTTCTCCTACCAGCGGTATCTGGAAAACCAGATCCGGCAGACCTTCGGCCTGACCGGCACCCCGGTGCGCATGGTGGTGCGTGAGCGGGGGGAATAATCCTTCCGTTTCTTTCGTATGATGCAATACGGGCCCCGGGACAGGCTCCCGGGGTCCGTTTTTGTATGTGGGCGCGGGGTTGCGTTTGGCGGCCAAGGCTGGTAAAATAAAAACAGTATTTTGTTAAGAAGAGAGACGCACAAGGGGGCGTGACGGTTGATCACGATTTTGGCTTCGGCAATCTGCCTGGTGGAAGGGTACCTTTTGGGGAGCCTCAATTTCTCCATCATGGTGAGCCGGCTTTTTAAGGGCGAGGACATCCGCAATTACGGCAGCAAAAACGCCGGGATGACCAATATCCTGCGTACTTACGGGAAAAAATATGCGGTGATGGTCGGCGTGGGTGACTTCTGCAAGGGGGTCTGCGCCGTCTTCATCGGGCGGCTGATCTTCTCCCTGATGGGAGTGACCCTCTTCGATGCGGGCTACGCCGCGGGCGCAGCCGCCCTGCTGGGACATCTGTTCCCGCTTTATTTTGGCTTTAAGGGCGGAAAAGGGGTGCTGACCGGCCTCGGTGTGGTGCTGACGCTCAGTCCGCTTTCTTTCGCCATCATCGTGCTGCTTGAGCTGCCGCTGCTCTATTTTACCCGGATCGTCTCCCTCGCCTCGGTGACGGGCGCGATCCTTTATCCCATCGTAACCTGCGTGGTGCATATCCTGCAGCGGCGCCCCTTCATCCTGGACACCGTCTTCTCGGTGGCGCTGGCGGGGGTGGTGCTCTACATGCACCGGGCGAACATCAAGCGGCTTTTGAGCGGGACGGAATACCGGTTCGGTCAGGACAAAAAGAAACAATAGAAAGGGGTGGCGCTTTGGCGACGATTATGATTCTGGGCTCGGGCGGCTTTGGCTGTGCGCTGAGCATCATGTGTGAAAAGATGGGGCACAAGACGGTTCTCTACTCCCCCTTTGAGGAGGAGCTTTCGGACATCCGCCGTGACGGCGAGCACAAGAGGCTGCTGCCGGGGGCGAAGATCCCGCCCACGGTCGAGCTGACCAGCGACCTTAGCCGTGCGGGCGAGTGCGAGCTCGCCATCATTGCGACGCCCTCCTTCGCGGTGCGCTCCACCGCCGGGAAGCTCGGCGGGCACCTGCGCGAGGGCGCGGTGGTCGCCTGCGTCTCCAAGGGGCTGGAGGACGGCACGCTTAAAACCTTCTCCCAGGTGATGGACGAGGAGCTGCCGAAGAATCACAACGTCATCATTTCCGGGCCCTCCCACGCGGAGGAAATCGCGCGCTTCATGCCCACCACCGTGGTGGCGGCCTCGAAGGTGCGTGCGGCCGCGGAATTCGTGCAGGACACGCTGATGAACCCGAGCCTTCGCATCTACGTCAACGACGACGTGACGGGGGTGCAGCTCGGCGGCGCGCTCAAGAACATCATCGCCCTGGCGGCAGGCGCCAGCGACGGGCTGGGGCTGGGGGACAATCCCAAGGCCGCGCTGATGACGCGGGGGATCACCGAAATCGCCCGGCTCGGGGTGGCGATGGGGGCCAAGACCGAGACCTTTGCGGGTCTCTCGGGGATCGGCGATTTGATCGTCACCTGCACCAGTATGCACTCGCGCAACCGCCGTGCGGGCATTTTGATTGGGCAGGGGAAGAGCGCCGGGCAGGCGATCGAGGAGATCGGCATGACGGTCGAAGGCTACAAATGCGCCAAGACCGCCTACGATCTTGCGCAGCGCACCGGGGTGGAGATGCCCATCATCACCGAGGTGTACAAGGTGCTCTACGAAGGCAAGTCGCCCAAGGACGCGATCCGTGCGCTGATGGACCGGCCCAAGCGCCACGAGTCCGAGGTCATCTGGCTGCTGAGCAAATAGCGGCGGCAGGGTGCCGCCCCCTATACGCGAAAGGACTAGCGTGCGAGGCGGCCATGCTCGGCCCGCGGCGGCAGGGTGCCGCTCCCAATTCGCGAAAGGACTCCTTTACAAGGCGGCAATATTCAGCCCGCGTCCTGAATAAGAGGGTTCCAAGGGGGCGACGCCCTCTTGGCGGGTGCGGGCAGAGCCCGCGACCTTCAGCGCCAGCGAAGCGCGGGGACGGCGAGCCGCCGCTCCCGATTCGCGAAAGAAACCGGCATATGGGTCCGGAAGTGCTCAGCCCGCGTCCTGCAAGACTACTAAGCGCGGGGAGGGTGAATCGAACCTCCAGTGGAGGTTCGAGAGGGAACCCCCAAGAGGGGGTTCCCAAAAAGTTCTCTTCAAACAGCAGAAAAGTTCAGCCGCTGCGGGAGCTCCCGCAGCGGCTGTTTGCTAATCGTCCAGAATCCTTGCGCCGGTGATGGGACTGCTGTCCTGGAACACCTCGATCATCATGCGCACGCCGAAGGTGAAGCCATAGATAAAATTGTCCGTGTCATCCAGCTCTTCGAGATCGCTTTGCGTGTCGCAATACTCGTTCAGGAGCCGGATTTGCTCCTCGTCCAGGTGGCTGCGCAGCTTCTTTTCCTTTTCATTGTTTTTAAAAAAAGCATGCGCATAGAGGGAGTCATCTTTAAATTTGTAGTTTTCGGAGAAAAAATTGCTGTGGGCCAATTCTTCTAATGCACTTTTCATCATTCTGCTCCTTTCGGCACACGCCCCTTGAAAGGAGAAACCGCGTATGGTAAAATATTTACGCAGTCTTCCTTTCGGGGGCTGTGTGCGGGGGAAGCGGTGGCTATTGGAAGATGTGCGCCGCTTCCTTCATTTTTTGAGGCTGTCGTGTATCGTATCGATTCCCCTGCGTACAATGTCCGATTTTGTTGTTTTTAATGCCTTGGCACATTCTTCCAATTTGACGAGCGAATCATCACCAAGCCGAACACGAAACATTGTATGTTTGGAATCAGGCGACACAGGACGTCCTGTCTTCTTTTGCGACCTACTCACCTCCTTCCTGTTGCTACGACAATTATATTCTAGTGGCGACAGGAAGTCAAGAGCTTTTTTAAAAACTTCCAGCGCGTGCAAAAAAATTTGCGCCCTCCACGAAAGTAGAGAGCGCGAATAGGTAGCGGCGCCCCGCCGCCGCGAATAGGCAAGCGGCGCCCCGCCGCCGCGAATAGGCAAGCGGCACCCTGCCGCCGCGAATTGGGTGCGGCGCCCCGCCGCCGCTTTGGGGGAACCCCTTGATAGGGTTCCCCCACGCAAAAACCTCCCACTGGGAGCTTTTTGCTCCCCTTCCTGATCTTTAAGAGGATTTGTAGCCGTGAGTACCAGCGACCTAGGAAAGGTCGCGGGCTCCGCCCGCACCCGCCAAGGAGGCGTCGCCCCCTTGGAACTCTTTTTTATGCTGCTTACATATTTAATAATCCCGCCAATGGGAGCAGGCGCTCAGCGAGAAAAACCATCGCCACCGCGCCCAGCGCAACGGTCAGCAATCCCTTTCCCCGTTGGGCCAGAAGCACCGCGGTAATCAGACCCGCCAGCGCGGAGAGCATGGAGGCGGTGGAGTATAGGATGTCTGGTAAAGTCATCGCCGCAAGCACCGCATAGGGCACGTAGGAGAGGAACGAGATGACAAACCGGTTGCGGATCTTTTTACGAAAAATCGCCAGCGGCAGCATGCGCACCAGATAGGTTACACCCGCCATGATGGCGACGCAGACCAGAACTCTTGTGAGATTCATGAGGCGCCCTCCTCTCCCTCGGCGTCGTCCACCGGGTAGCGCAGCGCCGCGAAGCCCGCGGCGATCAGGGCGCAGATGATGATCACCCAGCCGGCGGAAAGGTTTCGCAGCAGCGGGGTGTAGCGGAACACGCAGCTGACCGCCGCCGCCAGCGCGACGGTGACGGCCACTGGGCGCAGCTTTCGCGCCGGAGGCACGATGATGGCGAGAAACATCCCATAGATGGCGATCCCCAGCGCGCTGCGCACCGAAGCGGGCAGAAAGCCGGTGGCGGTCGCGCCCAGCAGGGTGCCCGCCGCCCAGCCGAAATAGGGGGTTAGGATCAACCCGGTGAGGTATTGGGCGTTTACCTCCCCTTGCTGCTGCATGGCCACCGCGAAAATTTCGTCGGTGTTGCCGAAGGCCAGCACGCAGCGCTTCCAGGTGCTCATCCTGGGGTCGAGCTTCTGCGAGAGGGAGAGGGACATGAGCATATAGCGGATGTTGATGACAAAGGTGGTCACGGCGACTTCCAGATATAGACCGCCTGAAACGATCAGCGCAAGGCCTGCAAACTGCCCGGCCGAGGTCAGGTTGGTCATGGAGATCAGCAGCGCGACCCAGGCGGGCAGCCCGTTCTCGGTCGCCATCATGCCGAAGGTGAAGGAGACGGACAGGTATCCCAGGCAGATGGGCAGCCCGTCGTAAAGCCCCTTGCGCAGGGTGAGGAGCGAATTGCTGTTGGACATGGGTGTCGGCACCTCGCAATGTTGATACAATTCCTCCCGGCGAGCGCCGGGAGGTCATTCAAATATTATAGCGTGATAATCCATACAAAGCAAGCGCCCGGGCCCCCTTACAATTGGTCAATCTACGGATTGAAAGAAGGCGGGCGGTGTCGTATAATAAAACACGGACTGAAATTTATCGAGGAAAGGGCTGGTACCAATGAGCAAACTGCTCAAACCCTATTTGTACGCCGACATGGACGGAACCCTGCTGACCGACACCAAGGATATCTCGGATGAGAATGTCGCCGCCATCAAGCGGTATATCGACGCGGGAGGAAAGTTCGCCGTCGCCACCGGGAGAAGCGAGCTCATCGCCAAGCCCCTGCTGAAGGGCGCTCCGCTCAACATGCCCTCCATCCTCTACAACGGCGCCGCCGTTTACGACTTCGAGGGGAAGAAATTCCTGCACCAGAACTGCCTTGACTACGATCTGGTCGAACGGCTGGGGAGGCTGGCGATCCGCGTCTGCCCGACCGCCTGCGTCGAGGTTTACTGCGAAGGGCCGATCCAGCTGCTCAACCGCGACTGTGTGATCGACCACTACATCACCAACGAGAAGCAGGAGCACGTCTACCGCTCCTTCGAGGAGCGCAGCCGGGACTGCATGAAGCTGCTGGTCTACGGCGAGAATGCCCAGCTCAAAGAGGTTGAACGGGCCATCGCCGAGGAAATCGGCAGCGACGGGTTCTCCTGCGTCTTTTCCGCGCCCTATTACCTCGAAATCCTGCCGGCGGACATCTCCAAGGGGGACACCCTCAAGTGGATCGCGGACAACCTCGGTTACAAGCTGGAGGATATGGCGGTCATCGGGGACTTCTACAACGACCTGAGCATGATCCTGGAATCCGGCTTCGGCGTGGCCCCGGCCAACGCCCCGGACGACATCAAGGCCCAGGCCCAGCTGGTGGTGGCAGACAACAACCACAGCGCGCTGGCCGACCTGATCAACAACCATATGATCATCGAGGACTAAATATTAAAAAGGGCGTTCCGGCTTTGCCGGAACGCCCTTTTTTGCTTGCGTGTCGCTTTTTTACAATTCCGGGTTCCCAATTTGGGGTATCCTAATGATAACGGGGAGGCTGATCGCTTCCGGGAAAGGAATGGTAGAGATATGCTGTATCAGGGTGCGCTGTTCGCGGTGGAGGACATTCGCCGCGCACGTAAGTTTTATGAAGAGGTGCTGGGCCAGAAGGTAATGTTCGACTTTGGCACCAATCTGTCCTTCGAGCGGGGACTCACGTTTCAGGAGGGCTTTTGCGAGCTGGTGGGGCTCGACCCGGCCAGCCGGGTGGTCCGCTCCCACAACACCGAGATCTACTTCGAGGAGGACGAGATCGAAAAGATTTTTGAGAAGGTGAAGGCTTATCCCGGAATCGAGCTGCTGCACGGGCTGCAGGAATGTCCCTGGGGCCAGAGGACCTTCCGGTTTTATGACCTGGACAAACACATCGTCGAGATCGGCGAGAGCATGGAATTCGTCGTCAAGCGCTTTCTCAGGATGGGACTGAGCGTGGAGGAGACCTGCGCGCGCTCCCAATTCCCGCCCGAAATAGTGCGCCAGCTTAACCTGCAGCTGGAAAACGAAAAGGATTAAGCACTCATGAAAAGAAGCGCCGGAAACTCCGGCGCTTCTTTTTGCACATTAGATTTCGATCAACTCGTAGTCCTGGGTGCCCAGACCGATCTGCTCGGCGTAGTCCAGCCCCACCTGCCAGTTGGTCTCGGGATGGGTGCAGCAGAAGCGGTCGTGCTCGTGCGGGCGTTCCCCCAGGTAGCTCCCCTCGATCACCGGCTGCTGGTTGCACAGGTCCACGCAGGCGCGGTCGAGCGCCACCGGGTCGAAGGAGGCGAGTATCCCCACGTCCGGGATGATCGGCAGGTCGTTGAGCTCATAGCAGTCGCAGAAGGGGGAAACGTCGATGACCAGGCTGACATGGAAGTTCGGACGGCCCTTGAGCACCGCGAGGGTGTATTCGGCGATCTTCTTGTTGAGAATGTCGTTGGTCTCGTCGTTCATCGGCTGTACCGCGTCGGCCGGGCAGACACCGATACACCTTCCGCAGCCCACGCACCTGTCGTGGTCGATCTGGGCCTTCTTCTGCGGGAAGGAGATGGCGTCGTGCGCGCAGCTCTTTTTGCAGGCGCCGCAGGAGATGCAGAGCTCCCGGTCCACGAAGGGCTTTTCGGAGGAGTGCATCTCCATCTTGCCCGCGCGGGAGCCGCAGCCCATTCCGATATTTTTGAGCGCGCCGCCGAAACCGGTCGCCTCGTGGCCCTTAAAGTGGTTCAGCGAGATGAACACATCCGCGTCCATGATCGCCCGGCCGATCTTGGCCTCCTTGACATATTCGCCACTGATTGGCACCAACTCCTCGTCGGTCCCCTTGAGCCCGTCGGCAATGATGACGTGACAGCCGGTGGCAAAGGGGTTATAGCCGTTTTGATAGGCGGTGTCCATGTGGTCCAGCGCGTTCTTGCGCTGGCCGACGTAGAGGGTGTTGCAATCGGTGAGGAAGGGCTTTCCGCCGTGCGCCTTGACAAGGTCCACCAGAACCCGGGAATAGTTCGGGCGCAGATAGGCAAGGTTGCCGATCTCGCCAAAATGGATTTTGATAGCGGTAAATTTGTTTTCAAAGTCGATCTGCTCGATCCCCGCCTCCTTGACGAGTTGCTCCAGCTTCTGCAGGAGATTGTGCCCTTCGCGGGTGCGAAGGTTGGTAAAATAGACCTTGGACTTCTTCATGATGTCCTCCTTTTTGACACTGGGATAGCGTTCAGTTGCATAACACAATTATACTATAACGGGCCAAAAAAAGGAAGAAGAATCTGTTTGTATCCTTATTGAAGAGGATTTGAACTGACAGAGGACGTGTGATACAGCGATCTGTTACTTTCCGTTTATCGACCTAAGTCAA
The DNA here is from genome assembly GCF_900169495.1 of Provencibacterium massiliense. Classification (NCBI taxonomy): domain Bacteria; kingdom Bacillati; phylum Bacillota; class Clostridia; order Eubacteriales; family Oscillospiraceae; genus Provencibacterium; species Provencibacterium massiliense. The sequence goes on along the minus strand of NZ_FWCH01000012.1, from coordinate 1,759,171 downwards.
GTGCGCCTTATTTGGTATAATAAGGCGAAGGATCCCTACACTGAAAAAGTGTAGGGATCCTTTTTGGTTATTTCGGCAAGGAGCGGCTTACCAAACCTAATATCAACACATGTCTACAGCCGGTTGCGGTTTTTACCGCCGCTTTACGCCCGCTTGGGAATTCTCCGGCGAAAACGGCCCGTGAGCGCTTGTTCCCGGACAGGGATGCTGGTATAATACTGGTAACACGGTTGCGCCAGGCGCAGGGGAGGCTTTTCTCATGGACGATATGATGGGCACGGCACTGCCGAAAGCCCTCTTTGTCAACCGGGAGCTCAGCTGGCTGGAATTCAATAAGCGGGTGCTGCTCGAGTCGCTCGACGACGCAGTCCCCCTCTTCGAGCGGCTGAAGTTCGAGGCGATCTATTTTTCCAACCTCGACGAATTTTTCATGGTGCGGGTCGGGTCGCTGACCGACCAGAGCCTGCTCGACGCGCAGAAGACGGACGACAAGACCGGGATGAACGCCGACGAGCAGATTGCAGCCATCATCGAGAAGGTGGCCTCCTTCGCGCCGCTGTGCGAGAGCGCCTATGGGGTGATCCGCCAGCAGCTCAAGGAGCTGGGGGTGGACCTGGTTGACGTGCACAGGATCAACCAGGTCGAGGAGCTGATCGCCCAGAAGTATTTTTTGGAGGACATCCTGCCCCTGCTCTCCCCGCAGATTATCGACCGGCACCACCCCTTCCCCTTTTTGAAGAGCAAGGAGCAGTATGTCATCTCCCTGTTCGCCACCAAGGATGAGGTGATCAAGCTCGGGATTGTCCCGGTTTCCCACCTGCCGCAGTATTTTGTGTTCAGCGTGGACAACCGCCAGAAGGTGGTCTTCACCGCCGACATCGTCTGCCACTTCGCGCAGAAGCTCTACTCGAAGTATGAGATCGTGGAGAAGAACATCCTGCGGGTCACCCGCAACGCCGACATCTCGGTCAACGAGGGGCTGTTCGACTACGACGTGGACTTCCGCGGGATCATGCAGGAGCTCTTAAAAAAGCGCCGGCGCCTCTCGATCGTGCGCGCCCAGCTGGCGCAGGCCCCCAGCGAGCGGCTGCGCCGGCATCTGTGCAAGCGGCTGGGTATCGCGTCCGACCACATCATGGTCAGCGCGATTCCGCTGGACTTCTCCTTCGGCTTCTCGCTGCCCGGGAACCTCAACCTTTCCCGCAAGGACCTGAGCTTTCGCGAGCTGCGCCCCTCGCTGCCGATCGATTTTTCCAAGCGGGACGCCATCAAATACTGTACCGAGCACGATGTGCTGCTCTCCTACCCCTTCCAGAGCATGAAGCCCTTCATCGACCTGCTCTACGCCGCGGCGGAGGACCCGACGGTGGTTTCGGTCAAGATTTCCCTCTACCGCCTGGCCAACCGCAGCCGGATCGCCTCGGCGCTCTGCGCGGCGGCCGAGCGGGGCAAGGAGGTGCTCTGTGTGCTTGAGCTGCGCGCGCGCTTCGACGAGCAGAGCAACATCGACTACGCCAAGCTCCTCGAGGACGCCGGGTGCACCGTGATCTATGGGCTCAGCGACTACAAGGTGCACGCCAAGCTCTGTCTCATCACCCGCAAGGTGCACGGCAAGATCACCCACCTGACCCAGATTGGCACCGGCAACTACAACGAAAAGACCGCCGAGCTGTACACCGACCTGTGCCTGATCACCTCGGACGAGACGGTCGGGCAGGACGCAAACGACATCTTCGGCGCCCTGTGCATGGGCGAGACGGTCGAGCGCACCCGCACCCTCTGGGCCGCGCCGAACTGCTACCTCGACAAGGTGCTCTGCGCCATCGACGAGGAGATCGCCATCCAGAAGGCGGAGGGCGAGGGCTACGTCGGGATCAAGGTCAATTCCCTCAACTGCATGGAGGTCATGGAGAAGCTCGTCGAGGCCTCAAGAGCCGGGGTGCAGATCGAGCTGTTCATCCGCGGGATCTGCTGCATCCGCCCGGGGGTGGAGGGCTACACCGACCTCCTGACGGTTCGCAGCGTGGTGGGCCGGTATCTCGAGCACTCGCGCATCTTCGTCTTCGGCAGGGGGTCCCGGCAGCAGATCTACATCGGGTCGGGCGACCTACTCAACCGCAACACCCACCGGCGGGTGGAGGTTTTCGCCGGGGTGCGCTCCCCCGACCTGCGCGCGCGGGTGCTGGAAATCCTCGACGCGTTCCGGCGGGACAACGTCAAGGCCTGGGATATGCTCCCGGACGGGAGCTACGTCAAGCCCCCGCGCACAGGGGACGAGGCGGCGCTGGAGAGCCAGATATACCTGCAGGAGTACTTCGCCGCCCCCTTTGAGGAGGAGGGCCAGCCGCAGGCCTTCGGCGGCCGGCTGCGCGGCCTGCTCGACCGGCTGGGCGGCAGGGCGCGCAAGCGGTAGCGCTCCCGGTCTATTCAAAATAAAAGGGCTGGAACCCCGGGGGGTTCCAGCCCTTATTTCTTATATAGCGGTTTACAACCGGTTTTCCGCCGCGGCGATCACGGTATCCAGGGTCTTGAGCCGGGCGAGCTTCTTGTCTTGGGACTCCACGATGGTCCAGGGGGCGAAGTCGGTGGAGGTGTAGCGCAGCATATCGTCTACCGCGATCTCGTACTGGTCCCACTTTTCGCGGTTGCGCCAGTCCTCGTCGGTGATCTTCCAGCGCTTCTCGGGGGTGTTCTCCCGGTCGTTGAAGCGGCGCAGCTGCTCGTCCTTGTCGATGTGGATCCAGAATTTTAAGAGGATCGCGCCCCGGTCGAAGAGCTCCTTTTCAAATTCGTTGATCTCCCGGTAAGCCCGGTGCCATTCTTCCGGCGTGCAGAAGCCCTCGATCCGCTCGACCATCAGCCGGCCGTACCAGCTGCGGTCGAAGATGGCGACGTGCCCGTCCTTGGGCACCCCTTCCCAGAACCGCCAGAGGTAGTGGTGACTGAGCTCGGTCGGGGTGGGCGCGGCGATGGGGACCACCTCGTAGCCGCGCGGGTCGAGCGCCGCGGCCAGGCGCTTGATGTTCCCGCCCTTGCCGGCGGCGTCCCAGCCCTCGTAGACGATGACCACCGGGACTTTCTGTAAGTAGAGGCGGTTGTGGATGGCGCGCAGGTGCTCCTGCTTTTCCTTCAGCAGCTCCTTGTAGTTTTCCGGCGCCGTCTTGTCGAGGCTGACCTCGCGCAGGCTGGGGATTTTCACCAGCGAGAAGGGGCCGGGGTCGATCTTTCCGTCCTGCTTGGGCGCGGCCGCCTTCCTCTCCTCTCCTTCGGCCAGCGCCTGGCGAATCGAGTCCACCATGATGTGGTAGACCTCGCTCAGCGCGCTGCGCCGGTCGGTGCAGCCGATGAGGTGCCAGGGGGCGCACTCGGTGTCGGTGGCCTCGAGCATCTCGTCGAAAACCTTATAATATTCCTCGTATTTTTCGTTGCGCTCCCAGTCCTGCCTGGTGGCGCGCCACTGGGTCTCCTTGGACTCGGAGAGCTTTTTGAGCCGCTTTTTCTGCTCCTTCTGCGAGATGTGCAGAAAGAACTTGATCACCAGGTATCCGTCGTCGGTCAGTTGCCGCTCAAAGCGGTTGACGCTCTCCAGCCGCCGCTTGGCCTGCGCCTCGCTGAGGTTCCCCTCGATCCTCTCGATCGAGGTTTCGGGATACCAGCTGCGGTCGAACACCGCGATCCGCCCGCGCTCGGGGATCCTGCACCAGTGCCGCCACAGCCAGGGGCGGCGCCGCTCCTCGGCGGTGGGGGAGACAGTGGAAAACACCTTATAGCTGCGCGGGTCCAGCGTGAGGATCATGTCCGATATGAGGCTGCCCTTCCCCGCGGCGCCCCATCCCTCGAACAGGACGATCACCGGGAGGCCCTTGTCCTTGAGGGTGTGCTGCAGCAGGGCGAGCTCCCGTTTGAGCACGTCGGTGTCCATGCGGTATTCCACCTTCGTCATTTTTCGTTGCAGGTCCACATGTTCGAGCATTGTTATGACCATTCCTTTCCTGGGAGCCGCGCCGGCTTCGGCTTTGCCGAAATGGCGGTTGTCAGACCGCCAAGGTGCAAAACTCCTCCTGACCGGGGGCAAAGGCCCTTTTCCTTTATTTTACACCTTTCGCCCCGGTTTGAACAGCTACCGGGTTCCACAATTATTGTTGGGATTTCCCGTCACTTTGTCCCGCCGCCCGGAGGGGACTCCCATTCCCCGGGCGGGACCTCCTTCTTTTGCAGCCGCTCATAGACCGTCCTGCGCAGCAGCGCGTAGAGCACCGAGCAAAGCGGGATGAAGAGCAGCATCCCCGCAATCCCCATGGTGCTGCCGCCGATGGTCACCGCCACCAGCACCCAGATCGAGGGCAGCCCGACCGAGCCGCCCACCACCTTGGGATAGATGAGGTTCCCCTCGATCTGCTGGAGTACCAAGAAGAGAATGACGAACCAGAGCGCGCGCATGGGATCGATGATCAAAATCATGAACGCGCCCACCGCGCAGCCGATGAAGGCCCCGAAGAGGGGGATCAGCGCGGTAAAGCCCACCAGCACGCTGATCATCAGCGCATAGGGGAAGCGCAGCACGCTCATTGCGATGAAGAAGAGGCAGCCCAAAATCACCGCCTCAAGGCACTGCCCTGAGAGGAAGCTGGCGAAGGTGCGGCTCGAGAGCGCCGCGATCGAAAGGGTCTGGCCGGCGCGCTCCTGCGGCAGGAAGGCGTAGAGCAGCTTTTTGCACTGCGCACCCAGCTTTTCCTTTTGCAGCAGGATATAGACCGAGAAGACGGCCGCCAATACGGCGGTGAGCAGCCCGCCCAGGATGGACATCGCCGCCCCCATCACCGAGCCGAGCAGGGTGCCCGCCCCGTTTTGCAGGAAATCCCAGGTGCTTTTGACGATTCCCGACCAGTCCAGCTCGAGCGACGAGAGCCAGGAGGAAATCAGGGGGACCTGGTCGGAATACTGCTGCAGGAGCTGTGTCGCCCGCTCGATGAAGGGTGGGATATTCGCCGCGAGCATGCCGAGGCTGCGCCCCACCTCGGGCAGGATGAGGAAGAGCACCACCGCGATGACGCCCAGCACCAGCAGAATGGTGAGTACCAGGCTCAGCGGCCGGCGCAGCTTGTAGGCGATCCGGCCGGGGCGCGATTTGGATTTTTCATACCGCGCAAAGAGCGCCCGTTCGAGGGCGCGCATCGGCACGTTGAGGATGAAGGCCACGCATCCGCCGATGAGGAAGGGCATGACCAGCCCCAGCAGTACCCCGAGAAAGGCGCCGAGGTCGTCGAGGTTTTGCAGCCCCCAGTAGAGCCCCACTCCGAAGGCCACCAACAGCAGCAGCCGCTGAAAGGTCTGTTTGTCCAGTTGCATATCGTCTCCTTATTGGTCCAGCCAGTCGAGGAAGCGCTGGATCTGCGCCTCCCATACGTCCCAGTCGTGCCGCCCGCCCGGCACCTTGCACCAGGTGAGGGGGTAGGAGCGCTCCAGCAAAAAGGAGCGCATCTTGAGGTTCATCGAGTAGCAGGCCTCGTCCGCGTCCCCGCAGGACAGGTAGGCGCGCGGGAGTTTATTCCCGGACGCCATCGCCCGCCCGGTCAGCGCGAAGAGGTCGTTTTCGCTCCCGGCGATGGGCTTCCCGCCAAAGACGTCCTGTGCCTGGCGCTCGAGCCCCTGCCCCTTTGCGGCGGCGGCCACCGCCTCGATGTCGAGCGCTCCCGAGAAGGAGCCGAAGGCGGCGTAGCGCTGCGGATAGGTCATCGCCGCCTTGAAGGCGCCGTAGCCGCCCATCGAAAGCCCGGCGATATAGGTGTCCTCCCGCCGGGAGGACACCGGGAAGGAGGCGCCGATAAAGCGGGGGAGCTCCTCGGTGAGATAAGTAAACCACTGCGCGCCGTGCGCCATGTCAATGTAAAAGCCGTTCTCCCCGTGCGGCATGACGAGCGCGAGATTGTGGCGCTGGGCGTAGCGCTCGACGTTGGTCTTGCGCAGCCAGGCGCTCTCGTCCCCGTTCATCCCGTGCAGCAGGTAGAGCGCCCGGAGGGGCTCCCTTTTGGCGTAGAGCATATCGAGGCTTTGCGTCAGCGTTTCGCTGCTGCCCGACGAGGGCAGGCAGACGTTGACCCGGGTGGGGGTCATCAGGATTTTGCTGAAAAAGTTGCATGTAAACAGTGACATAACGTTTCCTCATTTATCTTTGATCTCTCATGCCTATACTATACCAGCTTGGGCGGGCACTTGTAAACTCGCCCCAAAGAAATTGTGTCCCCACTGTGAAAAAGGGCGGCAGGCTGCCGCTCCCAATTCGCGCGGGAAACCGGTATGCGAGGCGGCAATTTTCATCCCGCATTTGGTCGATCAGCATTTACAATACGGCACTTTACGCTGCGCACAAAAAAAGCGCGGTGGAATTTCCACCGCGCTTTTCCGCAATCCGGACTTTGGAGTCCAAAGAGGGCAGTTGGGCGCATGCCCGCTCTGCGAGCGGCGCGCCTCTCGGACCTGAAAAAAATTTTCATTCCGAAAAGCTCTGCCGCTTCCCCGGACGCCTTTTAAGACGTCGGGCCCCTCTCTTCAAAAATGATTGGGATTCTCAAGGGTTTACAACCCTTGAGCGGGTGCGGGCGGCGCCCGCGGTCTTTTCCGGGGTACTGACACCCGCGGCCGCAAATCCTCCCAAAGATCAGGAAGGGGAGCAAAAAGCTCCCTGTGGGAGGTTTTTGCGTGGGGAAACCCTATCAAGGGGTTTCCCCGGCCTGCCGTCAGAGCGCGGCGAGGATTTCCTTGGTAGCCTGTAAAAAGTGCTCCATCTGCTCCCGGCTGCCGATCGAGATGCGCACGTAGTCATCGATCCTCGGCTGGGGGTAGTAGCGGATGAGGATCCCCCGCTCGCGCAATTTTTTGGCGTACTCCGGCGCGCTGATCCCCTTGGGGGAGGCGAGCAGGAAACTGGTGTGCGAGTCGGTCAGGGTGAACCCGAACGCACGCAGCTCCTCCTTGAGCCAGTCGCGGGTCTCCATCACAGCGCCCACGCACCGGCGCATATACGCCTGGTCCCGCAGCGCGGCGGCCCCCGCCGCATGAGAGAGGGTGGAAATGCTGTCCGGGTTGAAGGAATCCTTGAGCGCGTTAAGGTCTTTGATCACCGCTTCGCTGCCCACCGCGAAGCCGATGCGCGCGCCCGCCAGGGAATATGCCTTGGAGAGGGTGCGCACCACCAGAAGGTTGTCATATTGCGCGGTGAGGGGGATGCAGCTCTCGTTGCCGTAATCGACGTAGGCCTCGTCGATCAGCACCAGGCGGTCGCGGTCCTGCGCGAGCAGCCGCTCAATCTGCTCCAGGGTCAGCGTCAGGCCGGTGGGGGCGTTGGGATTGGGGATAAAGACGCAGCCCCTGCGCCCCCGGTAGTCTTCGACCGCGAGCTGAAAGTCCTCGCGCAGCGGCACCTCGTGAAAGGGAACGCCGAAGGTGCGGCAGCAAACCTTATAAAAGTTGTAGGTCACGTCCGGGAAGCAGACGGGGCGCCCCCTGCCGCCGAAGGCCTGGATGGCGTAGCCGAGGATCACATCCGACCCCGCGTCGCAAAAGATCTTTTCCATCGGCAGACCGTAGAGCCTTGCGACCTCCCGGCGGATTTCGGTGCAGGCCGGATCGGGGTAGAGGCGCTGGGCGCGCTGGAGCTCCCCGGTGACCGAGGCGAGCACCAGGGGCGAGGGCGGGAAAGGGGATTCGTTGGCGTTGAGCTTGATGTACTCCCGGTCCTTGGGCTGCTCGCCGAGCTGGTAGCCCTCCATCCCCTGAAAGCGGTCGATTAAAAATCTGCTCACGGTTCATCAATCCTTTCTATCGGCTGTTTTGCGGGCGGCCAGGTTAGCGGGGGAGCCTTCATAGTCGAAAGTTTGCCCCTCTCCCGCGTTATCATACACGGCGCGTTTGCGATCCATCCCGCCCCTTCAAAAAAATAAAGGAGCACGCCGGAAAGCCTGCGCTTTCCCTGCGTGCCCCTTTGCACTTCCTTCATTTTAATCATGCGCCGCCCTTTTGTCAAGGCGGCGCTCCGGCATTGTGCGAAGCTCTCCGGTGTGCTAAGATGGAAGATAGGAAAATCATGATAAGGGGGAGGGCAACTGTGAGCACGGAGGAGTATTTAAACAAGGTCACCATCGGCGGCGCCACGGTGCACAACGGGCAGATCAGCCTGTGCGAGTACGACAAGAGCTGGCCCGCCGGGTTCGGGCGCGAGGAGGAGAAAATTCGCGGCGCGCTGGGCCCGCGTGCGCTCGCTGTCGAACATGTGGGGTCCACGTCGGTGCCGGGACTGTGCGCGAAGCCGATCCTGGATATCCTGCTGCTGGTCGAAAACGCGGCCAGGGAGGAGGACTATGCCGGCTTGCTCGAGCGCGCGGGCTACATCTTCCGGATCCGGGAGCCGGACTGGTACGGGCATAGGATGTTTAAGGGCACAAATCCTCCGGTCAACCTGCATGTGTTTTCGCTCGGCTGCGAGGAGGCGGAGCGTATGCTCGCCTTTCGCGACTGGCTGCGAAGCCACCCTGCCGACCGGGACCTCTACGCGCGCACCAAGCGGGAGCTTGCCCAAAAAACCTGGAAATACGTACAGGACTATGCCGACGCCAAGACAAAAGTGGTGGCAGAAATCATCGCCCGCATGAACGCCCGGAAGGCTTAAGGGGCCGCCGGGAGGACGGTAAGCCCATGGGCCCCGCCTCCGGGAAGAAAGGAGCCAGACAATGCTGATCGCAGATTTACATATCCACTCCCACTACGCGCGGGCCACCAGCCGGGACTGCGCGCCCGAGGCGCTGGATCGCCACGCGCGGCGCAAGGGGATCCACCTTTTGGGCACCGGGGACTTCACCCACCCGGGCTGGCGGGCGGAGCTTTACGAAAAATTGCGCCCCGCCGAGGAGGGGCTCTATACCCTGAGGGAGGAATACCGCCTGCCGGCCGGGGTCGCGGGCAAGGGGGAGGAGCCGCGCTTCGTCGTCAGCGGGGAGATCAGCTCGATCTATAAGCAGGGCGGGCGGGTGCGCAAGGTCCATAACCTCATTCTGCTCCCCTCGCTGGAAGCGGCCGCGTCCCTCTCGCACAGGCTGGAGGCGATCGGCAACCTGCATTCGGACGGGCGGCCGATCCTGGGGCTGAGCAGCCGGGACCTGTTGGAAATCACGCTGGACGTCTGCCCCGAGGCAGTCTTTATCCCGGCGCACATCTGGACGCCGCACTTCTCCCTCTTTGGGGCCTATTCGGGCTTTGACACCATCGAGGAATGCTTCGGGGACCTGACAGGAGAAATCCATGCGCTCGAGACGGGGCTCAGTTCCGACCCGCCGATGAACTGGAGGCTGAGTGCTTTGGACCGTTACCTGCTCGTCTCCAATTCGGACGCCCACTCCCCGCAAAAGCTCGGGCGGGAATGCAACCTGCTCACCTGCTCCATGAGCTACCCCGCGCTGCGGCAAGCGATCGGCGGCGAGCGGCACGAGGGCTTTTACGGCACCATCGAATTTTTCCCCGAGGAGGGGAAGTACCATTACGACGGGCACCGCAAATGCGGCGTCTGCCTGCGCCCGGCCGAAACCGGCGAGCAGGGCGGGCGCTGCCCGGTCTGCGGCGGCAGGATCACGGTGGGGGTGCTCCACCGGGTCGAGGAGCTGGCGGACCGGCCCGAGGGGTACCGTCCCGCCGTGGCCAAGCCCTTCGAGAGCCTGGTGCCGCTGCCCGAGGTGATCGCGGCCTCCACCGGCCTTGGCAGCGGCAGCGTGCGGGTGCAAAAGCAATATGACTACCTGCTGCGCCAGCTCGGGCCGGAGTTTCAGATCCTGAGGGAGACGCCGGTCGGGGAGATCGAGCGGTGCGCGGGCGGCTATGTCGCCGAGGGGGTGCGCCGCCTGCGCGCGGGGCAAGTCGAGGTGCGGCCCGGCTACGACGGGGAGTACGGACGGGTACAGATCCTCAGCGAGCACGAGCGCGGCCTGCTCACCGGCCAGCTCTTCTTTTTCGGGGAGGAGGCCGCCGCGCCCCCAAAGAAACGGGAGTACACGCCGGAGCCGCGCCCGGCGGCAAAGGAAGCGGCAGCCAGGGAAGCGCCGGGGCCCGAGGGGCTCAGCGCCGAGCAGCATGAGGCGGCCGCGAGCGCCGCTCCCGCGGTGGCAGTGATCGCGGGGCCCGGAACCGGGAAGACGCGCACCCTCGTCGGGCGGGTGGCTGAGCTGATCGGGCAGCGGGGGGCGAAGCCCTCTGAGATCACCGCCGTCACCTTTACCAACAAGGCGGCCGGGGAGATGCGGCAGCGGCTGCAAAAGACGCTCGGGAAGCGGGCGGCGAACGCCTTGCAGATCGGCACCTTCCATTCCATCTCGCTCGAGCTGATCCCACAGACAGAGCGCCCGGCGGTGGTGGACGAATATGGCGCGCTCGCCCTCGTGGAGGACATTTTAAAGGCGCGTGGGATCAAGGGGAAGGCCCGCGACCTGCTCGACGCCATCTCGCGGCGCAAAAACGGCCTTCCGGAAAAGCATGCCCTGCCGGACGGAGTTTTTGAGGACTACTGTGCCGCGCTCGCGCAGTACGGCGCGATGGATTACGACGACATCCTGCTGCGCGCGCTGGCCCTCTTCGGGGACGAGCGGCAGGCGAAGAAGCTGCACAGCCGGTTTACCCATCTGCTGATCGACGAGTTCCAGGACATCAGCGACACCCAGTACCGGCTGATCGAGTGCTGGGGGCAGAAATCGAAGAGCATTTTTGCCATCGGGGACCCGGACCAGTCGATCTACGGCTTCCGCGGCTCCTCGGCGCGCTGCTTCGAGCGCTTTTTGCAGGAGCGCCCCGGCGCGCTCACCGTGCGGCTGCGCCAAAACTACCGCTCGACCCCTGAGATTCTCGGCGCGGCACTGCCGCTCATCGAGGCGGACGGCCCGCCCCGCGGGCTTTGGCCGCAGCGCCAGAGCGGGGAGCAAGTGCGCATTTTAAAGGCCGAGGATCCCTATTCCGAGGCGATCTTTATCGCCAAGGAGATCGGCCGGATGGTCGGCGGCGTGGACATGCTCGAGGCGCACGGCGCAAAGGAGGGACAGAGCCGGGAGAACCTGAGCTTTTCGGACATCGGGGTGCTCTACCGCACCCATCGCCAGGCCGCTTTGATCGAGGAATGCCTGCAAAAGGAGGGGATTCCCTATGTCGTCGCGGGGCGGGACGGACTGCTCGCCGAGCGGCCGGTGCGCCGGGTGCTGGACTTTTTGCGCTACCTTTGGGAACCGCACGACCTGCTGTCCCTGCGCGGCTGGCTGCGTGCCGAGAACATGGGCGCCGACGGGATTATCGGGCGCTACCGCATGGGCGAGCAAACCCCCGAGCGCCTGGCGCTCCTGCTGCAGGGCGAGGAGGAGGGGGGCGCCCTGGCGGAGCTGATCGCCCGCTTCGCCCCCCTGATCGGAAAGGGCCGCCCGGACGCGCTGCTCGAGCTGTGGTGCCGCAGCCGGGAAATCTTTGATCCCGCGCTCGAGCGGCTGCAGAACACGGCGGTGCTCTACGAGACGCTGGAAGATTTCCTTTTAAACCTCGCGCTTGGGCGGGAGAGCGACGTGGTGCGCAGCGGCGGCCGGACCTATGCCCCGGACGCGGTGCATCTTTCCACCCTGCACGGGGCCAAGGGCTTGGAATTCCCGGTGGTCTTCCTGTGCGGAGCGCAGAAGGACCTGCTGCCCTTAAAAGGGAAGGACTGCGATATGGCGGAGGAGCGCCGGCTCTTCTATGTGGGGCTGACCCGGGCGAAGGACGAGCTGCTCGTCCTCTACAGCGGCGAGCCGTCCGAATTTTTACCCCGCCTGCCCGACGGGCCCTGCGTGCGGGGGAAAGCCGAGGTGCGCCGCCGTGCGCTGGAGCTCGGGCGGCAGATGAGCCTGTTTTAGAGCATAATACCCCGCCGGCGGGCACAGGATAAAACGGGGAGGTGATCCGCATGCAGCTGCCAAAGGACCCGGTGATCCTGCTGGGGGTGATCAACACCAGGCTGCGGGATTATTATCCAAATCTCGGCGCGCTGTGCGAGGAGTGCGGCATTGACGAGGGCCGCCTGCGCGACACCCTGCGCGGGATCGGTTATGAATACGACGGGCGCACCAACCAGTTTAAATAGCCCTATAAAAGCCGTGGCCGCCCCTCCCAAAGGGAGGGGCGGCCACGGCTTTTCGCTGGGTCTGGCGGGCCCGGCGAAGGATCAGGCGCGCCCGCTCAATATTTTCTCGATCAGGGCGTCGTCGAGCGTTTGAATGGGGGCGAAGGGGGCGGGCTCATCCCCGTGTTCGCCGATGGATTTTTCAAACCAGGACACGTCGTGCCACCCGCCGCACTTGTAGCCGGCATTGTGATACGTCCCCAGCCTTGCAAAGCCGAGGGCTTCGTGCAGCCGTTCGCTCTTTTCGTTGGGGGAGGTGACCCCGCCGTAAACGTTTTTCACATTTTGCAGCCTGAGGATTTCGATCAGAATTTCGTACAGCCGCCTGCCGATTCCGCAGCTGTGGAAATTCCGGTCGAGATAGACGGACAGCTCCGCGTTCCACTGGTACGCCGCCCGCTCCATGTGCCGGTGGGCGTAGGCGTAGCCAATCACCCTCTGCCCGGACCGGCAGACGACGTAGGGGTATTCGGCAAAAATATCCGCTACCCGCCTTTGAAACTCCGCCAGGGAGGGCGGCTCGTATTCAAAGGTGACCGCCGTGTCCCGGACATACGGCGCATAGATGGACAGGATTTCCGGGACGTCCTCGCTCCTTACCAGGCGGAAGGTGCAGTCGTTCATTACAGGAAGCCTCCTTCGGTGGTGATCCGGCGGGGAAAGCTACCGGCCGCCGATCATGACGCCCACGTTTCCATGCGCCGCTATGCGGATCAATCCGCAGACAATTAAATGAAGGGGATAATATGCGTAGAAAAACCATTTCATCCCCTTCCAGCTGCCGCGTTCTCCATGATACATGCCCAGCAGGGGGATCGTCAGCGCCGTGAACAGCTGAATCGCGCCATAGAGCGGGTTGATGAAAACGGCATAGACCACGGCATAGACCGCTACCCAGCTCATCATGCCCAGCATCTGCCTTTTAAAATTCCCACGGTTTGTTCCAATTTCCAGAATTGCCAGTACGGCGATACAGCTCCAGTCCGAGCAGAAGGTGATCACCGCGATGATCAGAATCAAAAGGGTTTTTTGCCACTTTTTCAGCTTGCCGCTGTCATTGATGATGAGGGCGATCAGGCCCCAGAACAAAGGCCAGATCACGCTTGTCTGATTGAATATGGAGGTTTGAAACGGGATGAACGGGATGCCGAAGGCGAAATTATAAGCAAAATGACCCACAACCGCGAAGGCGAGCAATCGCGCCGCGTATTTTCTTTGGTTGTGCGTGTAATGGTAGCCTTCGGCGACAAAAAACCAAAAGATGGGCGCCGCCATTCTGCCGATGATGTGCAGCAGGACGATCCACCAGTTTGCCGGATAGCCCGGATATAAGACGCTTATGACGTGATCGGCGGTCATGGCAATCATGGCGACGGCCTTGAGCTCGTTCCCGGTCAGCGTTTTCTTATTCATGCGCCGGCCCCTGCTTCGCTATGCGCCGGCGCAGCCAGCCCCCCTGCAGGTAGTAGGCGATGAAGAGCAGGGAGGTGATCGCCCAGGTGATGGGATAGCTGGCCACCACCGTGCTCAGCTCCCTTCTGAAGGGGAGCACGCAGAAGATCCAGACCACCCGCATGACGCAGATGCCCGTACAGGTCATCAGCATGGGGATCAGCGAGTCGCCGGTCCCGCGGATGGCGCCCGAAAGCACCTCGATGCACACGTAGGTGAAGTAGAAGGGCACCTGGATCCACATGATCTCCATCCCGATGCGCAGCACCTCGCTGTCGGCGGTGAACATCATCAGCAGGAAGCGGGAGAGCAGGCACATCAGCACGCTCATCAGCGCGGTGGTGCCGAACGACATCCCCAGGCACACCCGCACGCTGCGCTTGATTCTATCATACTTGCGCGCGCCGAAATTCTGCCCCACGAAGGTGGTGATCGAGATCCCGAAGGCGCCGCTGATCATCCAGTACAGGCTGTCCACCTTGCCGAAGGCGGCCCAGGCGGCGACGGTGCTGGTGCCGAAGGAGTTGATGCAAAACTGGATGAGGATGTTCGAAATGGCGTACATATCGGACTGGATCCCCGCGGGCAGCCCGACGCTCAGGACATGCCGCAGCACGGGGCCGGTAAAGCGGATCTGCTTGATAAACAGATGGAAGGACTGGGTGGAGGTGAGCAGCGCGAAGACCACCAGTACGGCACTCACAATCTGCGAGATCAGGGTGGCGATCGCCACCCCCAGCACCCCCAGACGCAGGAAGACGACGAAGACGACGTCCAAAACGATGTTGCACAGGCAGGCCACGATCAAAAAGTAGAGCGGGCGCTTGGTGTCGCCCACCGCGCGCAGGATCCCCGAGCCGACGTTGTAGATGAACGAGGCGATGATCCCCAAAAAGTAGACCCGGATATAGGTGAGCGACCCCTCCAGCGTGTCGGCGGGGGTGCCCATGGCGCCGAGCGCCGCCGGGGCAATCGCGATCCCGAGCACCGTCAGACCCGCGCCGCCCACGATGGCCAGAGCGAAGGAGGTATGTACCGCCTGCGAGACCGCCTCGTGGTTCTGCGCGCCGAAGTGCTGGGCCACCACCACCGTGGTGCCCGAGGAGATCCCGACGAAAAGGTTGACCAGGAGGTTGATCAGCACGCTGGTACTGCCGCCGACCGCGGCCAGCGCCTCGGTGCCCACAAAGCGGCCGACAATGACGGCGTCCACCGTGTTGTAGAGCTGTTGGAAGAAGGTGCCGAACAGGATGGGGAAAAAGAAGATGAGCAGCTGTTTCCAGATGACGCCCTCGGTGATCCCATTCTCCTCCTGCACGAAGAAGCGGCGCATGGACGGGCCTCCTTTATAAGCGGATTTTTCAGTGCCAAAACAGGCCTGTAAATGTACATTGTACGCGGTTTTAAAGGGGATGTCAACCGGGGATTTGGACGGCATTTTGCCCGGCTTTCCGGAGGGGAAATCCGCTCGCGGCACACGCCTGCACGCAGAGAACGGATTTTTTATATAAGAGGTCCGTTTTCTTGCTTGCCCCGTTTCGGCGACTTTCCTATAATTGAAACATCGGGGCGGATGGATTTGTGGATTTTGATGATCCGCCCCACGAAGGACACCCCCGAACGGCCGGGGGTCAACGCAGCGACAGTTTTTTGAGGAGTGAAAAGCGGTATGAAAAAACGGATACTGGCATTTCTTCTGACGGCGGTCATGGCGGCGAGCGCTTTTGCGGGCTGCTCGAGCAAGGGCGAGAGTGCCCCCGAGGGCGGGGATACGGGCTCCTCCGGGGCGGCGGGCGCCGGGAGCGGGGCGGCCGAGGAGCCGTATGATCTGACCTTCATGTACATCGTGGGCGGGGACTATCCCGACCAGGCCGAGGTCGAGCAGGCGATGAAGGACCTGGCGCTTGCCGAGGTGAACGTCAACCTGAATATCGTCACCGTACCCTCGAGCTATGAAAACCAGCTGATGCTCATGCTCTCCTCCAACGAGGCGCTGGACGTCTGCCCGCTCGGCGTGCAGTCGAACGTCGTCTCCTACGTGGCCAACGGATATCTCGAGGACCTGGGCCCCCTGCTGGATAAGTATGCCAAAAACATCAAGGAGGTCTACGGGGACGAGATGAAGATCGCCAGCATGGGCGACTTCGTCTACGCCATCCCGATGAACAAGGAGCGCGACTACGCGGGCGGCATCATCATGCGCAAGGACATCCTCGACGGCGCCGGCGTGGACGTGGGGGAGAACGCCGAAAAGCTCAAAACCCTCTCCGACCTGACGCCGGTCTTCGCGGCGGTGCATGAAAAATATCCCGACATGACCGTCTTCGGCGGCGACTACGCCTACACCCCGGCGTCGATCCACTACGGGCGCTCGATCGACAACCTGGGCAGCGAGTTCGGCGTGCTGCTCGACCCGGTCAACGACTCCACCGTCTCCAACTGGTACGAGTCGGACAAATACCGTGAGCGCGTCGAGCTCATGCGCGAGTGGTACCTGGCCGGCTATGTGCAGAAGGACCTGGCCACCTCGACCGACAGCGGCACCACCCAGATGCGCGCGGGCAACCTGTTCTGCGACTTCGACCTGGTCAAACCCTACCGCGACGTCGAGGCCGAGCAGGCCACCGGCTTCGAGTGCGTGGTCTTCAACATCGACGAGCCGATCAAGAACATGGGCACCGTGCTCGACGGCTGGAGCATTGCCCACAACTCCAAGGACCCCGAGCGCGCCATGCAGTTCCTGGATTGGGTCTATGGCAGCGCCGAGTTCAACAACCTGATGAACTGGGGGATCGAGGGCAAGCATTTCGTCTACACCAATAAGGCGGAGAACAACCTCATCGCCTTCCCCGAGGGGATCAACATGGACACCGTCGGCTACCATCAGAACCGCGGGTGGGAAATCCCCAACCAGTTCCTGGCGGGAATCTGGGAGGGCAACCCGGCCGACCTGTGGGACGTGATGACCGAATACAACAGCACGATGAAGAAGTCCCTGGCCTATGGGTTCCTCTTCAACGGCGTTGAGTTCGAGACCGAGCTGGCCACCCTCAATTCGGTGCGTGAGAAGTATGTCTACGCGCTCGGCAGCGGGTCGGTCGACCCGGCGACCGAGCTGCCCAAGTTCAACGAGGAGCTCTATGCTGCGGGGCTGGAAAAGATCATGCAGGCCAAGCAGGAGCAGCTCGACGCGTGGCTGGCGAAAAAACAGGGCTAAAGCCTATACGTTTAAAAATGTGGAGCCCGATGCGCTCTCAAGGGAAAGCTGCAGGTAGCCTGCAGCTTTCTCCTTGAGAGCGCCGAAGAGGGCCGGTATCGGGCCCCGGGGCCGGGCCGGGAAAGGCGCCTTGCGGCGACGCGCGCAGGGCCCCGGAGTAAACCGCAAAGAAGGAGGGGACACGGGTGAAGCAAAGCAGCACCCTGCCGCCCGAGCGCAAGGCGCAGCGGCGGCGCAACAAACTGAAAAAATGGGCGCCCGCCTACCTGCTCATGCTGCCGGGCGTGGTATACTTTTTCATCAACAACTATATCCCCATCACCGGGCTGGTGGTGGCTTTCAAGAAATACCGGGTGGATACCGGGATCTATCTCAGCCCCTGGGTGGGGCTCAAAAACTTTGAATTCCTCTTCGCCACCAACGACGCCTTTGTCATCACCCGCAACACCCTGCTCTACAACCTCGCCTTTATCCTGGTGAACATGGTGCTGGGGATCGCCTTTGCCATCTTTATCTGCGAGGTAAGCAACAAATGGCTCAAGAAGATTTACCAAAGCGCCATCCTCTTCCCGTTTTTGATCTCGATCATCATCGTCAGCTACATCGTCTTCGCCTTCCTCAGCGTGGACAACGGGCTGATCAACAAGTCCCTGCTCGAGCCGCTGGGGATGGATTCGGTGGCGTGGTACACCGAGCAGAAGTACTGGCCGGCGATTTTGATTATCGTCAACACCTGGAAGACGGTGGGCTACTCGTGTATCCTCTATATCGCGGGGATCGCCGGGATCGATCGGGCGCTCTACGAGGCCGCCGAGATCGACGGCGCGGGCAAGCTGCGGCAGATATGCAGCATCACCATTCCCTGCCTCATGCCGACCATCATCACCATTGTGCTGCTCAACATCGGGCACGTCTTTTATGCGAACTTCGGCCTGTTTTACCAGGTGCCGATGAATTCGGGCGCGCTCTTTGACGTCACCAACGTCATCGACACCTACGTCTACCGCGCGCTGCTCAAGATCGGCAACATCGGCATGGCCTCGGCGGCGGGCTTCTACCAGTCGCTCGTCGGCTTTATCCTGGTGCTCGTCTCCAACGGAATCGTGCGCCGCTTCAGCCGCGAAAACGCGCTGTTTTAAGATAGGAGGAGAGAAATGATCCGTACCAGAGGGGACAAAACCTTCGAGGCCGTGTCCCACATCGTCATGATCCTGGTGACGCTCTGCGTCATCCTGCCGTTTATCCTGCTCGTCGTCTCCTCTTTCACCGACGAGAGCGAGCTGGTCGCCCACGGCTACTCCTTCTTCCCGAAGAAGCTGAGCCTGGAATCCTACCGCTACCTCTTCAAAAAGGGCGGTTCGATCATGCGCGCTTACGGCACCACCATCCTGGTCACCCTGGTGGGCACCGCGCTGCACGTCACGATGGGCTCGATGCTCGCCTTCGCGCTCTCGATGAAGGGGTTGCCCGGCAAGCGCTTCTGGAGCTTCTACGTCTTTTTTACCATGCTCTTTAACGGGGGGCTCGTACCCACCTACCTGACCTACACCAACATGTTGCACGTCAAGAACACCTTCTTCGGGCTGCTGGTGCCCAACCTCATGCTCTGCGCCATCCATGTGCTGCTCATGCGCAGCTACTTTTCCACCAGCATCCCGGACGCCATCTACGAGGCGGCCGAGATCGACGGGGCGGGGATTTTCACCATCTACTCGAGGATCGTGCTGCCGCTGGGCAAGCCGATCATCGTCACCATCTCGCTCTTCGCGGGGCTGGACTACTGGAACGACTGGCTCAACGGCCTGTACTTCATCAGCGACCAGAAAAAGTACGGGATTCAGACCATGCTCTTTCGCATCCTGGAGGACATCCGGGTGCTGGCGAGCGCTTCCCTGGGCTCGGCGGGCATGAACATCAAGATTCCTTCCGTCTCGATCCGCATGGCGATCGCCTTTGTGGCCATCATCCCGATTATCATCATCTACCCCTTCCTCCAGAAATATTTCCAGGATGGTATTGCCCTGGGTGCGGTGAAGGGATAAACTGTACTCAAAAACGGGAGGGGTCAAAAGCCTATGAAGCGCAAGCGCTCCTTTGCCTATCTGCTGCGCCTTCTGCTGGCGGTCTACATACCGCTTTTGCTGCTCAATTTCACCATCAGCTTCATGATCATCCGCCACATCCGCGAGCAGACCATCAGCCTGCTGCGCGCCAACATGGACATCTACGCGGGCGAGATCGACAACCGGCTGGAGAGTGTAAACTACATGCTGCTCAACACCCTCTTTTCCGAGCAGGCGCTGCTGCTGCGCCGCCAGCCCGAGGACGTGATCGATGAGATCAACGCCACCAACCGGCTCAAGAAGCGGTTCGCCGAGGGGCGCATTTCCTTCGGCAACGAATATAACTACTTCCTCTGGGCGCAGGACTGGGACGGTTTTATCTCCTCGAGCAGCGATTCGGCGGCGTTTTTGCAGTTCCAGGCGGTGCTCGCGCACATCAAGGACCTGCTGCACTCCCCCGGGCTCGGGGCCCTGGCCGAGAAGAACACCTGGACCGTCTTCGAGGAGGGCGGCAGCTACTACCTGATCAAAATCTACCGCTACCAAAACCAGATCATCGGCGCCTGGGCGCCCGCCGAGCGGGTGCTCTCCCCGCTGTTTCGGAGCAGCCCCGAGGACGGCTTCCTCGTCATCCTCGACGAGGAGGGGAACATCCTGACCGGGGGCGAGCAGGCGGGCGACCTCCCGCTGCCCATCGAGAAGGGGAAGGGCGCTTCGATCATCAAGAACCGCCTGGTCATCCCCGAGGGCTTTAAAAAGGGCGACTTCTCGGTCAACTGCGTGATCACCAACTGGGGCGCTTATGAAAACGCCACCCGCATATTGCTGCTGCTCACCTTCGCGGCGGTGCTGACCTTGACGGTCGGGCTCTGGCTGCTGCTCTACGTCAAGCGGGCCATCGTCGACCCGGTGCGCCGTTTTTCGGAGCATCTGCGGGACTATAACGAGAGCGGGGCCATGCTCGGGGAGGAGAACATCCTCGAGCTGGAGAGCGCGGGGGACGTCTTCAACGGTCTGATGGAGCAGGTGGAGGACCTCAAGATCGAGGTGTACGAGGAGAGCCTGCGCCGCCAGCGCGCCGAGTTCGACTACATGCAGCTGCAGATCAAGCCGCATTTCTACCTCAACTGCATGAACATCATCTACAACATGGCCCAGACGAAAAACTACCGCGAGATCCAGCGCCTCTCGCTGACGGTCTGCAAGTACCTGCGCTCAATGTTCCGAAACGGCATGGTGCCGGTGCCCATCGAGGAGGAGCTTTCGCTGGTGCAGAGCTATCTCGACATCCAGCGCATCCGCTACGACGCGCAGTTTTCCTACCTGATCGAGCAGGACCCGGCCACCGCCGGGGCGTTGATCGCCCCGCTGATCATCCATACCCTGGTGGAAAATTCGATCAAGCACAACATCACCCAGGAGGGCTCGCTCACCGTGCGCGTGCGGCTACGCCGGGTGATGGAAGACGGCCTGGAGGCCCTCTCCATCCGGGTGGAGGACACCGGCGGCGGCTTTGAAGAGGACATCCTCGCGCTGCTGCAGAGCGGGCGGCGCCCGGGGCTTGCCGACGGGCGGGGGATCGGGCTCTACAACACCCGCCAGCGGCTGGAAATCCTCTACGGCGGCCACGGGTCGATCCGCTTCGCCAACCGGGAGGAGGGCGGCGCCCGGGTCGATATCCTGATCCCGCTTCAGAAGCCGCCCGCGGCGGGAAGGGGGGCGCAGCCATGAACATCCTGCTGGTGGACGACGACCGGTACGTGCTCGAGGGGATCAAAGAGGGGATCGACTGGTCGGCGCTGCCGATCGAGGGGATTTACACCGCCCAGAACGCCCAGCAGGCCAAGCGCATCCTTTTGAGCACCCCGGTCCAGATCTTGGTCAGCGACATCGAGATGCCCCGCGAGAGCGGGCTGGACCTTTTGGAGTGGGTCAACGGGCAGGGGATGAAGCTGCAAAACATCTTCCTGACCAGCTACGCCCAGTTCGGCTACGCCCAGCGGGCGGTCTCGCTGGGCAGCTTCGAGTATTTCCTAAAGCCGATCGAATACGACAAGCTCCAGCAGATCATCGGCAAGGCCGCCGAGAAGGTGCGCCAGGAGGAGCGCGCGGGGGAGTACTGCGCCTACGGCGAATACTGGGTGGACAACCGGGACAACATCCGGGACTACTTCTGGCGCGGGCTGTGCGAGCTGCCCGAGCGGGGGAGCCGGGAGGTGATCCTGCGCCGCGTACAGGAATATAAGCTCCCCTATGACGGGCAGGAGCAGTTCCTGGCGCTCTACTTTAGGCTCTGGGGCCTTCTCTCCTGGGAGGACGGACGGTGGGAATACGCCTTCCAGAACATCGCCAAGGAGCTCTTCGCCCCCTTTTCGGTGGAGACGGTCCAAGCCATGGGCGAGGGGGGATTTCTGGTGGTACTCTCGGACTTCCGGGGACGGCGGGAGGCGCTGCTCGCCGCGGGAAGGAAGCTGATCGCCAGCTACCGCCAGCACTTTTCCTGCGAGGTCTGCGGGTACCTCTGCGAGCCCTTCTTGCTGGTACAGTTCCCCGCCGCGCTGGGGCGGCTCGCGAGAGCGGACCGGGACAATCTGACGGTGCGCGGCAAGATGCTCCTGCTCAGCGAGTGCCGCCCGCCCGCGGGGGAATACCTGCCGCCCGACCAGGAACGCCTGGGGCTGCTCTTCGAGCGGCACGACGCGCAGGAGCTGCACAGGGCGGTGGAGGAGCACCTCGCCGAGATGGAGCGCCGGGGCGCGGTGAGCCGGGAAAACTTTAAAAAGCTGCGCTTCGATATGCTGCAGCTGCTCTTTTCCAAGCTCTATTCGCGCCAGATCGAGGCACGCAGGCTCTTTTCGAGCGAGCAAAACGACCTGCTCTACGCGCGCTCGCTGCGCTCGGTGGCGGGGATGCGGGAGTATCTGGAGTATCTGATCGACACCTCGCTGGCCTACGGGGACCTCGCGGGGAACGCAAAGTCGGTCGCCGGGAAGATGTGCGACTACATCGAGGAGAACCTGGGGCATAACATCACCCGGCACAGCCTGTCCGAGGCGCTCTTCTTCAGCCCCGACTACCTCGCCCGGCTCTTCAAAAGGGAGATGGGGGTCTCGATCGCAAGCTACCTGCTCGAGCGGCGCATGGAGCGCGCGCGGGTACTGCTCTCCACCACCCGCAAGTCGATCCACCTCATTGCGCAGGAGCTGGGGTATGAGAGCAGCTCATATTTCTGCAAGCTCTTTAAAAAGCGCTTCGGGGTTACCCCGAACGAGTTCCGTTCACATGAAGCATAAGCACATCCGCAGGAGGGGATTCACCATGGTACAATATCCGCATGAGCTGTTAAACGGCCTGCGCCACCAAAAAAACACCATCGAGATGTACGGCACGCAGATAGAAATCAAGGCCATCCCGGACGAGCCCCGCCCCGGGCGGCTGGACCCGCGTGAGCGGGCATCGGCCGAGGAATACCGCCGCCAGACCGAGGCGGGCAAAATCAAACCCGAGAGCGAAATGACCCTCGAGGAGCAGCGCCTGGAGATGGGCTTCCCCGGCTGGAACATGAACACCGTGGCCATCCACACCCGCTATGAGGAGATCGAGTGCTCGGGGCGCAAGGTGGGCATTTGGATCTACTATCCGCGGCTGCCTGTCGGCAGGCAGGGCCGCGCGGGGCTCGTCTACCTGCACGGCGGCGGCTGGATCGGCGGCGCGCCCTTCGACCTGGAGGGCGGCTGCCGGCTGGTGGCGCAGCTCGCCGACTGCGTCGTCTTTAACATCGACTACGCCCTGGCGCCCGAGCACCCCTATCCGGCGGGGCTCGACGACTGCTTCGCCGCGATCCGGCATATCCATCAAAACGCCGCCCGCTTCGGGGTGGACCCCGAAAAGCTCGCCGTCGGCGGGGACAGCGCGGGGGGCAACCTCGCCGCGCTCTGCGCGCTGCGGGACCGGGACGAGGGGGGCCGCCTGCTCAAGAAACAGTTTTTGCTCTACCCGGTCGTCACCTTCTCGGGCGAAGGGGTGGGGGACTACCGCTGGAGCCTGGACGACTACGACGTCTGCGACGAGGACCGGGAGATCATCCTCGACTCGCTCGATCTCGGGCACCCGTCCGAGGAGGGCAAGCCCTCGATGGGCAGAATCGAGGGGTACTACCTGCAGCACGGCGAGGACCCGAAGGGCCCCGCCGTCAGCCCGATGTTCGCAGACCCACATGGGCTCTGCCCGGCGGTGATCGTGGGCGCGGAGTTCGACGGGCTGCGCGTGCAGGACGAATACTACGGCCGCCTGCTGCGCGGGGCGGGGGTGCCGGTGCGGATCCTGCGCTACTGCGGCATGCGCCACGGCTTCTTTGAGAAGCTGGGGCTGGTGCCGCAGGCCGAGGACCTAGCGCATGAGATCGCGCAGGAGATGAAAGCGCTCTGACCGGCCGTCGTGCCGTCCCCGGCGCCCTTCCAAGAGAAGGGCGCCGGGGCTTTTGCACGTTCAGGTGTATCCCGTTTTACATCCCATAGAAATTCGCGGTTGACATCCGCCGCCCGGATTTTACAATGGAGATAGAATCTATCATCAGAAAGGCGGCGGGAGGATGTATCAATTTGACGAGAGGATCGACCGGTACGGCTGCAACCAAGTGAAATACGACTTTGTCGGCCGGGTGGCCGAGGGGGTGCGCGCCGATGCGCTGCCCATGTGGATCGCGGACATGGACTTTGCCGCCTACCCGCCGCTCATCGAGGCGCTGCAAAAGCGGGTGGAGCGGCGCACCTTCGGCTACAGCCTGCACAAGACCGATGAGTTCTTCGGCGCGATTCGGGGCTGGCTGCGCTACCGCTTCGGCTGGGAGGTGGCAAACGGGGACATCTGCTACACCCCCGGCATGATGACGGCCATCGCCTTTTTGATCCAGGGCCTCTCGGCCCCGGGGGAAGGGGTGGTTATCCAGCCGCCGGTCTACGACTCCTTCGCCGAGGTGATCGAGCGAAATGGCCGCCGGGTGGTGAACAACCCCCTGATCCCGCGGGAGGACGGCGGATACGAGATGAACCTTACCCAGCTCGAAGCGCAGCTGCGCCTGCCGGAAAATAAAATCCTGCTCCTTTGCAGCCCCCACAACCCGGTGGGCAGGATCTGGCGGGAGGACGAGCTGCGCCGCGTCGGCGAGCTCTGTAAAGAGAACGGGGTCTTCCTCATCAGCGACGAGAGCCATTGCGACCTGGTGCGAAGAGGCCTGCGCCACGTCCCGGTGCAGCAGCTCTTCCCGGGCAGCCCGCTGATCGCCACCTGCATGACCCCCTCCAAGACCTTCAGCGTGTCGGGATTCCAGATCGGGTATGTGCTGCTGCAGGACGAGGGGCTGCGCGGCATCTGGGAGCGGGAGTCGATGAAGGTACATATCTTCCACCCAAACGCTTTGGCCATCACCGCGCTGCAGGCGGTCTACAACGACTGCCGGGAATACTATGAGCGCTCGCTCGACTATCTG
Source organism: Provencibacterium massiliense (assembly GCF_900169495.1). Lineage (NCBI taxonomy): Bacteria > Bacillati > Bacillota > Clostridia > Eubacteriales > Oscillospiraceae > Provencibacterium > Provencibacterium massiliense. Next base: position 1,734,776 of record NZ_FWCH01000012.1, on the reverse strand, counting down.
GATGAAAACCTGCGCCTGGTGGACGATTTTTTAAAGACGGAAATGCCCCGGGCGCGCTACCGGCTGCCCGAGGCGACCTATCTGTGCTGGATTGACCTGCGGGGCTACGGCTGTCCCCCGCAGGAGATCATGGAGCGTTGCCTCTACCGCGGCAACGTCGTGCCGGACCCGGGCGCCGGCTTCGGGCAGGGGGGCGAAGGCTTTATCCGCCTCAACGCCGGCTGCCCGCGCGAGACGCTCATGGAGGGGCTGCAGAGGCTCAGGAAGGCCATGGAAGACTGAGAGAAAGGGAGGGACCGAGATGGAAGAAAAATTAGCCGCCCTGCTGGAGGAGGCCGTCGACGGGGTGATGGACGAGGTGATCGCCTTTCGCCGCCAGCTGCACCGCCGGCCCGAGCTGGGGTTTGAGACCTTTGAAACGATGGAGCTGATCTCGAAAATACTGACCGAAGCCGGGATCGGGCACAAGACCCATTGCGCCGAGAGCGGGGTGGTCGCGCGCATCCCGTCGAAGGGGAGCGGCCATAAGCTCGCGCTGCGCGGCGACATCGACGCGCTGCCGGTGACGGAACAGACCTCGCTGCCCTTCGCATCCGAGATCGAGGGGCGCATGCACGCCTGCGGGCACGACAACCACGCGGCCATCGCGCTGGGCAGCGCCCTGGTGCTCAACCGGCTGCAAGGGCGGCTCCCCGGCGAGACACTGGTGGTCTTCCAGCCCGCCGAGGAGGGGCCCACCCTGCCGACCGGCGCGCGCCGTATAATGGCCGAGGGGCACTTGGACGGGGTGCGGGAAATCTACGGGCTGCATGTCTCCAACGAGCTGATGGTGGGCCAGATCGGCTGCCGCTGCGGCAATTTCATGGCCTCGGCCGATATGCTGAACGTCAAATTTACCGGCAAGGCTAGCCACGCCGCCTACCCGCACAAGGGGGTGGACGCGCTGCTGGTGGCCTGCCGCTTCGTGGACGCGGTGCAGACCGTCGTCAGCCGGATGAGCGACCCGCTCGAGCCGATTGTGATCAGCTTCGGCAGGATGATAGCGGGCGAGGCGGGGAACGTCCTGGCCGGCGAGGCGCAGCTGTGGGGGACCATGCGCACCTACAACAAGGAGCTGCAGCGCCGGGCCCTGGCCGCCATCGAGCAGATGGCAAACGAGACCGCCGCCATGTACGGCGCTACGGCCGAGGTGAAGATCACCCAGGCAATCGGCTCGGTGGTAAACGATAAGCGCACCACCCAGAAGCTCGAGCGGGTGGCGCGGGAGCTGCTCGGCGAGGAGCAGGTCGTCGCGCTGGAGAACCCTTCGATGGGCGGGGAGGACTTTTCGGGGTATCTCGACGCCATCCCCGGCACCTTTTATAACCTGGGCACCTCGGACGGGGTCAACCGCGAGCCGCTGCACAGCAGCACCTTCGACGTCGACGAGCGGGCTCTGCGCGTGGGGGTGCGCCTGATGTGCGCCCTCGCCTTGGATCCGGAGCGGTAAAGTTTATCAAGGGAGTTCCCGCCTGCTGCGAAGTGGGCGGGAACTTTTTCTAATTTTTCCATGATTTGTGTTGTTGACATAAGGACAATTGTATATAGTGTAATAAAAGTATGGGCGTAATTTGACGGGGTAAAGTATTCCGTTTAATACCTGCCTGAAAATGAACTTGTTATAATGAGGGTGAACGGCACCTCAAAAGGAGGAGTTTCGGTGAGCGCAATGCCTCTTTCATCCCCCTGGATCATGCAGAACATCAACCTTTGGGACTGCGTGACCGGCGGGGCGTCGCTCGAGAGCTACGAGCGGGAGGAGATCATTTACGAGCAGGGCGAGCAGATGGACTGCGTCTACGTCGTCAAGTGCGGGCGGGTGCGCCTGAGCTCGGTCGGCTGCGGGGGCAACGAGCAGATTTTCATGTTCATGGAGCAGGGCTCGATGTTCGGGGAGACCGACTTTTATGAGCGGGGGCTGCGCATCTGCCGGGCCACGGCCATCTGCAAGACCACCCTCTACCGGGTGGAGCTCGACGACTTCCGCCGCCAGCTCGAGGAGAACCTCGACTTCTGCCACAACCTGATGGCGCTCTGGTCGCAAAAGCTCAACCTGCTCACCGGGCGGATCGAATCGCTCGCCTTCACCGACACCTACAGCCGGTGCGCGCAGGTGCTCTTAAACCTCATGGAGATGTACGGCGAAAAGGTGGACGGCGGCTACCGGATCGGGGTGGAGGTCACCCACCAGAACATCGCCAACCTCGTTACCTCCACGCGGGTCACCATCAACAAGATCATCCGCCGGATGGTGCAGGAGGGGCTGATCGACCGGGACAGCCGGCACTACGTCATCCGCGACGTGGAGGGGCTGCGAAAAATCGTGGGCAGCCAGTATACAGGCAGCGGACTTTGATATTTTGCCGCGCGGCGGTGAGATAAGAATCGAAACGGGAGGGAATCAGTATGGTCATTACCAGCGTGGACGTCTATTTGCTGGACTGCGGCACCACATCCTGGCGGCCGATCGTCTGCCGGGTGAACACCGACGAGGGGATTTCGGGGTTCGGCGAGGCGTCGATCGGCTTTGACAGCGGCGCGCCCGCGGCCTACGCCATGATCAAGGACATCGCGCCGCTCATCATCGGCATGGACCCGATGGCGCATGAGGTCGTCTTCGACAAGCTCTTCTGCCAGACCTTCTGGGGCCAGACGGCCGGGGTGGTCGTGATGGGCGCGATCAGCGCCATCGACACCGCGCTCTGGGACATCAAGGGCAAGGCGCTGGGTGTGCCGCTCTATCAGCTCCTGGGCGGGAAGTTCCGCGAGGGGCTGCGCTGCTACGCCAGCCAGCTGCAGTTCGGCTGGGGCTATGGCATGGGCCGCGCCGCCAAGACCGAGGAGCTCGTCGAGGCCAGCGTCAAGGCGGTCGAGGAGGGCTTCGACGCGATCAAGATCAACTTCATCACCTTTACTCCCGACGGGGGCCGGGTGGGCTTTTTGCGCGGCCCGATCCCGTATGACATCCAGAAGCTGATCGTCGAGAGGCTCGAGGCGGTGCGCAAGGCCGTGGGCGAGCGGGTGGACATCATCGTGGAAAACCATGCGCGCACCGACGCGGTCTCGGCGGTGGAGATGTGCCGGCTGATCGAGCCCTACCGGATCATGTACATCGAGGAGGTCGCCACCCCGCTCTGCCTGCAGACCTTTAAGACCATCCGCCAGAAGACGAACATCCCGTTGGCCGGGGGCGAGCGGATCTTCTCGCGGCAAAATTATATCAACTACTTTAAGGAGGACGCCATCCAGATCGTGCAGCCGGACATCGGCACCTGCGGCGGGATCAGCGAGGCGAAGAAGATCAGCGACATGGCGCACGGCTTCGACACCGGGGTGCAGATCCACGTCTGCGGCAGCCCGATTTCGATCGCCGCCTCGCTCCATCTGGAGGCGTCGATCCCGAATTTCGTCATCCATGAGCACCACGTCATCAACCGCAGCAAAATGAACATCGACCTGGGAACCCACGACTACCAGCCGGTGGACGGCTACTGCGCCGTGCCCGAGCTGCCCGGCCTTGGGCAGGAGCTCAGCGAGCAGGCGATGGCCGGGGCCCTGGCGCATGAGTGCGTCACCGCCTGAGCCGATAAGCGTATATAACCGGCGCCCCGCCCAGCGGCAGAGCGGGCGGCCCCAACACGTCCGCAAATCTGGGGCGGGGCGCCGGGAAATTTGATAGAGGAGGAACGATCATGTCCAACAAATCAAACAAAAAATGGGCCTGTTCTCAGCCATGATGATCCTCGTTGGATCGGTCATCGGGTCGGGAATCTTTATGACCCCCGGCAAGGTGGCCGCCGCCGCGGGATCAATCGGCCCGACCATCATCGCCTGGGTCGCGGCGGGCGCGTGCGGCATACTCTGCGCCCTGGTTTACGCCGAGCTGGCGCCGATGATGCCGAAAGCCGGCGGCGCCTACGTCTTCATCCGTGAGGCGCTGGGCGACGGACCGGCCTTCGCCTACGGCTGGTCGATGACCTTCGGCTCCTTCCTGCCGGTCATCGCCATGCTGGCGACCGCCTTTTGCACCAACCTGGCGATCTTCTTCCCGGGGCTCACCGTGACCGGGCAGCGGATTGTCGGCACCGTCATCATCCTGGCGCTGATGGTCGCCAACCTGTGCGGGGTCAAGTTCGGCTCCCTGATTCAGAACATCTTCACCGTCGGCAAGCTGGGCGCGCTGGCGCTGGTGATCTTCGGCGGGCTGTTCGTGCTCAAGGGAGGGAATTTCCTCTCGATGACCACCGAGACGGTGGAGTGGGGCAACAGCCTGAACGCGGCCGTTCCGGCGCTGCTGGCCTTCGGCGGCTACTACACCCTGGCCTATATGAGCGAAGAGATCGACAACCCCAAGCGCAACCTGCCGCTGGCGACCATCTTCGGCATGGGGATCGTCATCCTGGTCAACGTCCTGCTCAACCTCTCGTGCATCGGCGCGGTCGGCTTTAAGGAGCTCGCCGGCGCGGACACCCCGGTGAGCATGGCCGCCATGACCATCTTTGGACCGATCGGCGCCGCCATCGTCACCCTGGGCGCGCTGATCTCGATCTTCGGCTCCCTCAACGGCGCCATCATGGGGCCGCCCCGGGTGGTCTACGCCATGAGCAAGGACAACATGCTCTTCGGTTTCTTCAGCAAGCTCCATCCGAAGTTCAATACCCCTTACATCACCCTGATCATCTTCGGCGTGGTCGCGATCTTCTTCCTGTGGACCGGCTCGTTCATGACCCTGCTCATGATGGGCACCTTCGTCTCCCGTCTGCTGGAGTGTATCGTCGCCCTCTCGCTGATCGTGCTGCGCAAAAAGAAGCCGGATGCCGAGCGCCCGTTCAAGATGTGGGGCTACCCGGTCACTGCGGTGCTCACCATCCTGATCACCGGCACCCTGGTCTGCATGGTCGATCCCACCCAGATCCTGCACGGCCTGCTGCTGATGGCCACCTCCATCCCCGCCTATCTGATCTTTAAGCATACCCTCAAGAAGAAGGCGCAGGAGCCCGCGGTCAAGTAGCGAATCGAAACCGGATGCGGCGCAGGGGGCGGCGCGGCTGATTACGCCGTGCCGCCCTGCGCTGACGAGTAAGGAGGAACGCATGTGAAGAGAATATCGCAAGAGCTCGTGCAATATGCCACCGAGATGCGGCACCTGCTGCACCAGAACGCCGAGCTCTCGTTTCACGAATACAAGACCACCGAAATCATCCTGAACGAGCTGCGCAAGCTCCCGGTGGAGATCACCACCTGGGAGGATATCTGCGGCGCCGTGGCGCTGCTGCGCGGCGGGTCGCCCGGCCCGACGGTGGCGCTGCGCGCGGACATCGACGCGCTCCCGCTGCAGGAGGACAGCGGCTCGCCCTACGCCTCCAAGAATCCGGGCGCCATGCACGCATGCGCGCATGACATGCACACCGCAATCCTGTTGGGGGTTGCGAAGTACTACAGTGAGCATAAGGACGAGCTGCACGGCAACCTGAAATTCATCTTCCAGCCGGCCGAGGAGGTCCCGCCCGGCGGGGCCAAGACCCTGATCGAGAAGGGTGTGCTGCAAAACCCCAAGGTGGACGCCGTCTTCGGGCTGCACCACGCGACCGAGAACCGCACCGGCGAGATCGGGATCCACTACGGCCAGTTCCTGGCGAGCGCCGACTCCTTCACCCTGACGCTGCACGTCAAGGGCGGGGGCGGCTCGGCCCCGCACAAGGGGGTGGACGGGATCATGGTGGCCGCCGAGATCATCACCGCCATCGAGGTGGCGATGACCCGGCGGATCGACCCGGTCAAGGTCGCGCTCATCTCGTTCGGCACCATCCACGCCGGCACGGCCTTCAACATCCTGGCCAACACGGTGGAGATCAGCGGCACCGCGCGCACCCTCGACCCCGAGGCCATGCGCCAGATCCCGCAGATCATCGAGGAGACGGCCAGCGGGATCGCCGCCGTGTACGGGGGCACCGTCGAGCTGGACTATAAGGCGGGGTACCCCTGCGTGGTCAACGACATGCGTATGACCAAAATCCTGGAAACCGCCGCCGTCAAGGCCATCGGCAGCGAAAAAGTGTTTAACGCCGACGCCATCATGGCCGGGGACGACATGGCCTATTACCTGCAGGAGGTGCCGGGCTCCTACTTCTGGCTGGGGATCACCCCGCAAAGCGGGATCATCGCCCCGGCGCACACGCCAAAATTCGACATCGACGAGGGCGCCATCGAAACCGGGCTCGAGGTGATGGCCGCCGTCGCCGCCGAGGCGCTCGAGGAACTGGCATAAAGGAAAAAAGCGGTCCGCCGGATTGCCGGCGGGCCGCTCTGCTGCGTTATAAGAGGTGCTTGACCAGGAAGAGGCAGGGGTTGTCCTCGTCCCAGAAGAGCGGGAATACCTCCAGGGGGACGAACCCCATCTTGTAATAGAAGCTGCGCGTGCGCGCGTAGGGCTCATAGTCGGCCGAGCCGTCCAGCGTCTTGACGCTCAGGTACTCCTGGCCGTTGCCGCGGCAGTACCGTTCGGCGGCCTCCATCAGCGCCTTGCCGATCCCCTGCCGGTGGTAGCGGGGCAGAACGCCCATCACGCAGACCTCGGCCGTATAGCGGTTGTGCACCTTGATTGCCAAAAAGCCAACCGGCTGGCTGCCGTTGAAGGCGGCGTAGAAGGGGAGGTCGCGTGCCTGGTTTACATAGTCGACGATCGACTGCTCGACCCCGAACCAGTCGGGCAGCGCCCGGAGGATGTCATTGCAGATCATGGAGCGCCGCTGCGGGTCCGGAATTTCTTTTATCTGCATAGGACCGTGCCCCCTTCATGAAAACAGTCCCGTGCAAACCATGGTTTGCACGGGACTTGGTGCGCCCGACAGAATTCGAATCTGCGGCCTTTGGAGTCGGAGTCCAACGCTCTATCCAGCTGAGCTACGGGCGCATAACAGCCCGCCTTTTCCCAGACGGGCTTTTATTATTATAGCACAGAATTTAGAAAAAGGAAGGGGAAAGTTTCAAAAATTTGCTTAGAGCATTTCCGGGAGTATATATAAATAGGAAAAAGAAAAGGGAATGTAAAAAAAGATAAAAATAAAGGTATAATTTCTCTTGACATCGCATAGTGCGTTGTGCTAATATAAATAAGCTGTCCGGCGGGAGGCCATGATCTTGAGCCCGAAAGGGCGAGGGGAAAGGGTTGACAAGAAAGGCAGCAGGGTGATATAATAAAGCTTACCTCCCTCGGGAGGCAGGGTTTGTTAAAAAGCCCGGGAAACGCGTCGGGCGCGGCCCGACACCAAAGAAAAGGCGTGTTGGCAAGCACGGAGTGCTTGACGGGAGGAGCAGAGCTCCGAGAACGGCTTTTCAAAATGCGAAGGAAGTTGCTTGAAGCGGAAAAGAACGCGAAACGTTCTTAGGATGCGTCGGGCAATGCCCGACGCTATAGGACCTTGAAAATTGAACAACATGAAAAAGCGAACCTTTGAAATTCTAATGAGTAATTCAAAGTAGTGCGTGGGACTTTTGGGACATGGGAATTCCGCAAGGAATTCCAGCGCATGTTCCGGGAGGCACACGCAGTGCTAGCGTAAAGCGTCCGAAAGGACGCACCAAGAGCGAATTAAGCTTTTGAAAGAGATATGTAGCGCCTAAGGGCGATATATATACCATTTCTAAAGAGTTTGATCCTGGCTCAGGACGAACGCTGGCGGCGCGCCTAACACATGCAAGTCGAACGGAGAAATGCTGAGCTTGCTTTGCATTTTTTAGTGGCGGACGGGTGAGTAACACGTGAGCAACCTGCCTTTGTGAGGGGAATAACGTCTGGAAACGGACGCTAATACCGCATAACGTCAAGGAACCGCATGGTTTTTTGACCAAAGATTTTATCGCACAAAGATGGGCTCGCGGCTGATTAGCTAGTTGGCGGGGTAACGGCCCACCAAGGCGACGATCAGTAGCCGGACTGAGAGGTTGATCGGCCACATTGGGACTGAGACACGGCCCAGACTCCTACGGGAGGCAGCAGTGGGGGATATTGCACAATGGGGGAAACCCTGATGCAGCGACGCCGCGTGAGGGAAGACGGTTTTCGGATTGTAAACCTCTGTCTTCAGGGACGAAATCAATGACGGTACCTGAGGAGGAAGCCACGGCTAACTACGTGCCAGCAGCCGCGGTAATACGTAGGTGGCAAGCGTTGTCCGGAATTACTGGGTGTAAAGGGAGCGTAGGCGGGAATGCAAGTTGAATGTTTAAACTATCGGCTCAACTGATAATCGCGTTCAAAACTGCATTTCTTGAGTGGAGTAGAGGCAGGCGGAATTCCTAGTGTAGCGGTGAAATGCGTAGATATTAGGAGGAACACCAGTGGCGAAGGCGGCCTGCTGGGCTCTAACTGACGCTGAGGCTCGAAAGCGTGGGTAGCAAACAGGATTAGATACCCTGGTAGTCCACGCCGTAAACGATGATTACTAGGTGTGGGGGGACTGACCCCTTCCGTGCCGGAGTTAACACAATAAGTAATCCACCTGGGGAGTACGGTCGCAAGACTGAAACTCAAAGGAATTGACGGGGGCCCGCACAAGCAGTGGAGTATGTGGTTTAATTCGAAGCAACGCGAAGAACCTTACCAGGTCTTGACATCGTGCGCATACCGTAGAGATACGGGAAGTCCTTCGGGACGCATAGACAGGTGGTGCATGGTTGTCGTCAGCTCGTGTCGTGAGATGTTGGGTTAAGTCCCGCAACGAGCGCAACCCTTATTATTAGTTGCTACGCAAGAGCACTCTAATGAGACTGCCGTTGACAAAACGGAGGAAGGTGGGGATGACGTCAAATCATCATGCCCCTTATGACCTGGGCTACACACGTACTACAATGGCACTTAACAGAGGGAAGCAAGACCGCGAGGTGGAGCAAACCCCCAAAAAGTGTCTCAGTTCGGATTGCAGGCTGCAACCCGCCTGTATGAAGTCGGAATTGCTAGTAATCGCGGATCAGCATGCCGCGGTGAATACGTTCCCGGGCCTTGTACACACCGCCCGTCACACCATGAGAGCCGGTAACACCCGAAGTCAGTAGCCTAACCGCAAGGAGGGCGCTGCCGAAGGTGGGATTGGTGATTAGGGTGAAGTCGTAACAAGGTAGCCGTATCGGAAGGTGCGGCTGGATCACCTCCTTTCTAAGGAGCGATAGTAAGTGGTAAGACACTTACGAACTCCAAGGTCAGGGATTTTAAAGAGCTTTAACATGTTGTTCGATTTTGAGGGTCCTACGCCAACGTCCCCGTTGGCGTCTCAAAGAATTCACCTGTCGGAGCGAAGCTCCTCCTGTGCTTGCGCACAGCGGTGAATTCTTCGTGATAGCCGGGGAGAAGTTGGGAGCAGGACTTTCAGAAAGATGGGGGTGTAGCTCAGCTGGGAGAGCACCTGCCTTGCACGCAGGGGGTCAGGAGTTCGAACCTCCTCATCTCCACCAGTGGCAAGCAGCCACGGCCAAGACGCGCAGGAAAGCGAACCGAAAGGGGAGCGGACGTGTGGCGTTGGAAGCAGGATGGGGACGAGAGGAACGGACGAGGGACGCCATGCACAGGCTACGCCAGACTATGGGCGCATAGCTCAGGTGGTTAGAGCGCACGCCTGATAAGCGTGAGGTCGGTGGTTCGAGTCCACTTGTGCCCACCAGAGGGAACATGCGAAGAGAAACGAAAGGCCGAAACGCTTGCATGAAAATGTAAGCAACTAGGCAGAGAGTGACTCGCAGCTTGTGCCCACCAGAGGTATAGTGAGGATAAGTTTTCATTGTACCCACCCGGGTTTTGCTGAAAGGTAAAACCAAAATCAAGTGGGCGGAGCCCACACCAAAGAAAAGCCACGCTGGCAAGCACGAAGTGCTTGGCGGGAGGAGCTACGCTCCGAGAGTGGGTTTTCAAAATGACTCGAGCGGAGTCTGAAGCAAGCACAAGAACGCATTGCGTTCTTGCAATGCGTCGGGCTGTGCCCGAGGCAATAGTACCTTGAAAATTGAACAAAGAGTAAACTGCGAATTGAGGAAAAACCAAGGATTCTGGATGAAAGTCCAGGATTCAAATGGGTAATACTACAAATTTGCTGAGAGAGAACAACACATAAGGTCAAGCTATAAAGGGCGCAGGGCGAATGCCTTGGCACCAGGAGCCGACGAAGGACGTGGCAAGCTGCGAAAAGATACGGGGAGCCGCAAGCAGGCATTGATCCGTATATGTCCGAATGGAGCAATCCGGCCGGAGTAATTTCCGGTCATCATACAGTGAATCCATAGCTGTATGAGGGGAACCCCCTGAACTGAAACATCTAAGTAGGGGGAGGAAGAGAAATCAACCGAGATTCCGCTAGTAGTGGCGAGCGAACGCGGAAGAGGCCAAACCAAAGGTAGAAATACCATTGGGGTTGTGGACTGCATTTAGCATTGACGAGACTTAGCCGAACTGCATGGGAAGGCAGCCCGGAGGGCGTGAGAGGCGCGTAGGCGAAAAGTCGAGTCAGCGAGCAGGATCCAGAGTACCGCGGGACACGAGGAATCCCGTGGGAAGCCGGGGGGACCACCCTCCAAGCCTAAATACTCCCTGGTGACCGATAGCGTATAGTACTGTGAAGGAAAGGTGAAAAGGACCCCGGGAGGGGAGTGAAAAAGAACCTGAAACCCTGTGCCTACAAGCACCTAGAGCACGTCAATGTGTAATAGGGTACTTTTTGTAGAACGGTCCGGCGAGCGTATGTAACGAGCAAGGTTAAGGACTTAAGGTCTGAAGCCGAAGGGAAACCGAGTCTGAAAAGGGCGTCCAGTTTGTTGCATTCGGCCCGAAACCGGGTGACCTATCCATGTCCAGGCTGAAGTGGAGGTAAAACTCCATGGAGGGCCGAACCGACCTCCGTTGAAAAGGCGGCGGATGAGGTGTGGATAGCGGAGAAATTCCAATCGAACCCGGATATAGCTGGTTCTCCCCGAAATAGCTTTAGGGCTAGCGTTGTGTATGATTACTGGAGGTAAAGCACTGAATGGGCTAGGGGCCGAGAGGTTACCGAACCCTATCAAACTCTGAATGCCAGATAATCTTAGCACAGCAGTCAGACAGTGTGAGATAAGTCTCATTGTCGAAAGGGAAACAGCCCAGACCCACAGCTAAGGTCCCAAAGTCAGTTTAAGTGGAAAAGGATGTGGAGCTGCTAAGACAACCAGGATGTTGGCTTAGAAGCAGCCACTCATTAAAAGAGTGCGTAATAGCTCACTGGTCGAGTGGCTCTGCGCCGAAAATGTAACGGGGCTAAAACTGACACCGAAGCTTGGGCTTCATGCGAAAGCATGAGGGGTAGGGGAGCGTCGTATATGGAGAGAAGTCGTAGCGAAAGCGGCGGTGGACTGTATACGAGTGAGAATGCCGGAATGAGTAGCGCGAATTATGTGAGAATCATAATGGCCGAAAGCCTAAGGTTTTAGGAGGAAGGTTCGTCCGCTCCTAGTTAGCCGGGAGCTAAGGTGAGGCCGAAAGGCGTAGCCGATGCACATACGGTAGAAATTCCGTAGCCGCCAAAAGATTTAAGTAAAGGGACACTGTCAAAGTGAGCAAGCCGGGCGTTGGTAGACCCGGTCGAAAGGGACTGAAGATTAGTAGGGAAGTGCTCATAGCGACAGGCGAGAAAAGCTTTATGAATATCAGAGGCGCCCGTACCGCAAACCGACACAGGTAGGTAGGAAGAGAATTCTAAGGCCAACGGGAGAAGGGTTGTTAAGGAACTCGGCATATTGACCCCGTAACTTCGGAAGAAGGGGTGCTCATAGAAATATGAGCCGCAGAGAATAGGTCCAGGCGACTGTTTAGCAAAAACACAGGTCTCTGCTAAATCGAAAGATGACGTATAGGGGCTGACACCTGCCCGGTGCTGGAAGGTTAAGAGGAGATGTGCAAGCATTGAATTGAAGCCCCAGTAAACGGCGGCCGTAACTATAACGGTCCTAAGGTAGCGAAATTCCTTGTCGGGTAAGTTCCGACCCGCACGAATGGTGTAACGATCTGGACGCTGTCTCAACAACCCGCCCGGCGAAATTGTAGTACCGGTGAAGATGCCGGTTACCCGCGACAAGACGGAAAGACCCCATGGAGCTTTACTGTAGCTTAATATTGGATTTCGGTATTTCATGTACAGGATAGGTGGGAGGCTAAGAAGCAGGCACGCCAGTGTCTGTGGAGCCGACGTTGGGATACCACTCTTGAGGTGCTGGAATTCTAACCTGCGGCCGTGAATCCGGTCGGGGGACATTGTTAGGTGGGCAGTTTGACTGGGGCGGTCGCCTCCAAAAGAGTAACGGAGGCGCTCAAAGGTTGGCTCAGCACGGACGGAAACCGTGCTTTTGAGTGTAAACGCGTAAGCCAGCCTAACTGCGAGACCGACGGGTCGAGCAGTAACGAAAGTTGGAGTTAGTGATCCGGTGGTATGTGAGTGGAAATGCCATCGCTCAACGGATAAAAGCTACCCTGGGGATAACAGGCTGATCTCCCCCAAGAGTCCACATCGTCGGGGAGGTTTGGCACCTCGATGTCGGCTCATCACATCCTGGGGCTGTATTCGGTCCCAAGGGTTCGGCTGTTCGCCGATTAAAGTGGTACGCGAGCTGGGTTCAGAACGTCGTGAGACAGTTCGGTCCCTATCTGTCGTGGGCGCAGGATATTTGAGAGGAGCTGTCCCTAGTACGAGAGGACCGGGATGGACGCACCTCTGGTGCACCAGTTGTTCCGCCAGGAGCACAGCTGGGCAGCTATGTGCGGAATGGATAAACGCTGAAGGCATCTAAGCGTGAAGCCAACCTCAAGATAAGATATCCCACTGAGTCAATCAGGTAAGACCCCTTGAAGACTACAAGGTAGATAGGCCTCAGGTGTAAGTGCGGTGACGTATTTAGCCAGGAGGTACTAATCGGTCGAGGGCTTGTCCTAATGTGTATATTCTCTTGTTGCTTTATTGCAACGCTCTTTGTTCAATTTTCTGGGTACTAGCTTTTCCTCCCGGAAAAGCTCTCAAAGAGTGAAATCACTTCGTGTTTTCATTCTTCCGAAGCGCTGGGAGAAAAGGTGATCCAGTGCAAGGGAGACTCCCAATACTTTGGGAGGCAACCCAATGGCCGGTGTTAATGGCGATGAGGAACCACCTGTTCCCATACCGAACACAGAAGTTAAGCTCATCTGCGCCGACAATACTTGGCGGGCGACTGCCTGGGAAGATAGGTCGATGCCGGCACCAGTGTCCGATTGCGGACATAAAAAAGAGAACGCTGATTGGCGTTCTCTTTTTTGTTTTGCAGAACGCAAACGCCTCCACTTCTTCCCGCTATCTGAACAAAAATAGACAGCCTGAAAGCCCAAAAGAGTGTGAAGAATGCGGCTATGCAGGGGGAGGCGGATGTGCTATAATAGCCGCTATGTAAAGAGCTAAAAGCAATCTCAAAAAGTTAACGAGGGAGGGACCCCCTATGTCAAAGTCCATCCGCATCGACGCCAAGACCTCCCTGTTTGGGATGACCTGGCCGATTTTTATTGAACTGGTGCTGCAGATGCTGGTCGGCAACGTGGACCAGATCATGCTCAGCCACTATTCCGACACGGCGGTGGCTGCGGTGGGGAATGCCAACCAGATCATCAACGTGCTGATCCTGATGTTCAGCGTGGTCAGCATGGCGACCACCATTCTGGTTTCCCAGTACCTGGGCGCGGGCAACCGTGAGAAGGTCTCGCAGATCTATACCCTGGCGGTTTTGGTCAACTTGGCAATCAGCCTGGCGGTGGCGGCGGCCATCTTCCTGATCAATTCCCGGATGTTCGTCTGGATGGCTACCCCAGGGGAGCTGATCGGGGACGCCACCACCTATATCCTGATCAACGGCGGCCTGATCTTTTTGCAGGGGCTGTTCATGACCTATTCGGCGATCTTCCGCTCCAACGCGCTGATGAAGGAATCCATGTTCATCGCCGTGGTGATCAACCTGACCAACATTTTCGGCAATTTTTTGTTGATCAACGGCGCGGGGGCCATCCCCGCGCTGGGGGTGGCGGGGGCCGCCATCTCCAGCTGCCTGAGCCGGGCGATCGGGGTGGTGATCATGTTTTTCCTCTTCCGCCGGGAGGTCAGCGGTGAAATATCGCTGCGGGTGCTGCGGCCTTTCCCGGGAAATCTTTTGAAGAGGCTACTGCTGATCGGCCTGCCTTCGGGCGGGGAATCCCTCTCCTACAACATGACCCAGATGTGCTGCCTCGCGTTCCTCAATATGCTGGGGACTGCGGTGGTCACCACCAAGGTTTATGCCGTGATGTTTTCGATGCTCGCCTACCTCTATGTCACGGCCATTGCCCAGTCCTCCCAGATCGTGGTGGGGCACCTCGTCGGCGCGGGTGAGATGGACGATGCCGACCGGCGCACCATGCGCACCCTGCGTTCGTCGGTACCGGTTTCCTTCGGGATCGCCCTGCTGCTCTTTTTGTGCAGCGATTTCCTCTTCGGACTGTTTACCCAGAACTCCGAAATCCTGCGCATGGGCAGGGTGGTGTTGGGGGTCGAGGTTGCCCTCGAGGTCGGGCGCGCGCTCAATATCGTACTGGTGCGCGCTCTGCAGGCGGCCGGGGATGTGCGCTTCCCGGTGGTGGTGGGGATCATCTCGCAGTGGCTGGTCTCGGTCGGGATCGGTTACCTGCTGGGGATCGTCCTGCACTGGGGGATCGCCGGGATATGGGCGGCGATGGCGGCGGACGAATGCCTGCGCGGAACGGTGATGCTCATCCGCTGGCGCAGCGGAGTCTGGCGCACCAAGGTGCAGATCGAACGGGAATGACGACAGGAGGCCGAGGCACCCCCGGCCTCCTTACTGTTCCCGCAGCAGCCGGTTGCCGAAGGCGTTTAGCGCCTCGCAGGGCCGGTACTTGGTCCGGTGGCAGACCCCGTCCAGATATAAAAAGGGATTGTAGGCCCCGGCGGTGTGGGTGCTCCCATCCCGGAGCGTGAAGGTGACCTCCACCAGCTGTCCGGCGTAGTCCCGGCCCGAATCATCCTTGCGGTAGACCACCAGCCCGCGCAGGATTTCGGCAAGCTCATCGAGCTGCGCGGGGTCGGTGAGCGGCAGCGTCTCCCCCGGCGGGCTGACGAAGAAGGAAGCCGACAGGATGTCCCCATCCTTTAAATGGGCAAACGGCCTGCGCCCAAAGGGGCGCAGCACAAATAGGAACACTGCGGTGAGCACCAGTAACAGCATGAGCGCCGTCATGCGTTTTTTCGTCATCTTACCATCTCCTCTTTTCTATAGTGCGAAAAGGAGGCGGGAATGCTGCCTTGCGCAATCGGTAAAGAGGATGTAAAATGAAAGCAACAAGCGAAAAGGAGAGACGGGGCCATGCAACGCGAAATCACCTTGGATTCCAACACCTCACTGTTCCACCTCACCTGGCCGATCTTCATCGAAATCCTGCTGCAGATCCTGGTCGGGAACATCGACCAGATCATGCTCAGCCACTATTCCGACACGGCGGTGGCTGCGGTGGGCAACGCCAACCAGATCATTAACATGCTGATCCTGGTCTTCAGCGTGATCAGCACCGCCACCACCATCCTGGTCTCCCAGTACCTGGGCGCGGGCAACCGGGAGAAGGTGGCGCAGCTCTACACCTTGGCCTTCCTGGTCAACCTGGCGCTCAGCCTGGCGGTGGCGGGCGGGATCCTGCTCTTTAACCGCCCGATTTTTCGCCTGATGTCCACCCCGCAGGAGCTGATGGGCGATGCGGTGACCTATCTTGGCATCAACGGCGGGCTGATCTCGCTGCAGGCGGTCTTCCTCACCTTTACGGCGATCTTCCGGTCCAACGAGCTGATGAAGGAGTCGATGGCCGTCTCGGTGGTCATCAACCTTTGCAACATCCTGGGCAATCTGCTGCTGATCCACGGCGCTGGGCCGTTTCCCGCGCTGGGGGTAGCGGGGGCCGCCATTGCGAGCTGCCTGAGCCGTCTGATCGGCATCGGGATCATGGCGGTGCTCTTTTCCCGGGAGATCGGGGTGCGCCTCTCGCTGCGGCTGCTGCGCCCCTTCCCGGGCGATCTGCTGCGAAAGCTGTTGATGATCGGCCTGCCCTCGGGAGGCGAGCACCTGTCCTATAACCTCGCGCAGACCTGCTGCTTGACCTTCCTCAATATCATGGGCACGGCGGTGGTCACCACCAAGGTCTACGCCATGATGTTTACCCGGGTGGCCGCGATGTTTACCTCCTCGCTCGCCCAGGCCTCGCAGATCGTGGTGGGCCACATGGCGGGTGCGGGGAAGATGGAGGAATGCGATAGGCGCACCATGCGCACTCTGCGCGTCGCGGTGCCGATCACCCTGCCCATCGTGATTTTGATGTTTCTGTGCAGCGACTTCCTCTTCGGGCTGTTTACGGATAATCCGGAAATCCTGCGCATGGGCAGGATCGTGCTCGGGTTCCAGATCGTCAACGAGATGGGCCACACCATCAACAGCATCTTTGTCAAGGCGCTGCAGGCGGCGGGGGACGTGCAGTTCCCGGTCGCGGCCGGGGTCGTCTCCCAATGGGTGATCTCGGTCGGGGGCGGATGGCTCTTCGGCCTCTGCCTCGGGATGGGGATCGCCGGGATTTGGCTGGCGATGACCATCGACGAATGCCTGCGCGCGCTGGTGATGTTCCTGCGCTGGCGCAGCGGGATCTGGCGCACCAAGGTGCAGGTCAGCGAGGAGGAGCGGCTGTAGGAGCACGCATTTTTGGCGCCCGGCCAAAAATGCGTGCTCGCTTTGCGGGCGGTGCGCCTCACGGGCTGGGAAAAAGCTTTTCATTTGAAAAGCTCTGCCGTTTCCCCAGACGCCTTTTAAGGCGTTGGGCCCCCCTTTCGGGTTAGTCTTTGGTTTCCAAAGGACTAAGTCCTTTGGCGGGTGCGGGCAGCGCCCGCGGCCTTTCCAGACTGCTGTCACTCGCCTTGACGGAATCCTTCTTCGGATCAGGAAGGGGAGCAGGCGCACACATTTTTGGCCCCCGACCAAAAATGCAGGCTCGCTTCGCGAGCGGTGCGCCTCACGGGCTGGAAACGAATCGTTTCCCCCCGTGTGCCCCCTTTCGGGATAGTTAGCATTATAAAATCCCCCTAAAGATCAGGAAGGGGAGCAAAAAGCTCCCGGTGGGAGGTTTTTGCGTGGGGAAACCCTATCAAGGGGTTTCCCCATGGCGGCAGGGCCGCCATCTTCTCCTGTGGAAAAAGAAAGAGCCCCGGCAACAGCCGGGGCTCTTTTATATTTATTTAAATGTGGAAATACTCGACCGCGCCGGCGAAGATCGGCTGATCCTTGAAGCCGGTGACGTTCTGGAACAGGTCGTTGGCCCCGCGCTCGGTGTGGCCCATCTTGCCGTAAATGCGCCCGTCGGGGGAGGTGATCCCCTCGATGGCGGCATAGGAGCCGTTGGGGTTGAAGCGGATGTCCATGGTGGGATTCCCGTCGAGATCGACGTACTGGGTGGCGATCTGCCCGTTTTCCGCCAGACGCTCGAGCATGCCGCCGCTGGCGATAAAGCGGCCCTCCCCGTGGGAGACGGCGATGGTGTGGACGTCGTCCGGCTGGCACTTCATCAGCCAGGGCGAGCGGTTGGTCACCACCCGGGTGCGCACCAGCATGGACTGGTGGCGGCAGATGGTGTTATAGGTCAGCGTCGGGCAGCTGTCGTCCACATCCTGGATATGCCCGAAGGGCAGTAGCCCCAGCTTGATCAGCGCCTGGAAACCGTTGCAGATGCCCAGCATCAGCCCGTCGCGCTGATCAAGAAGCCCGTGCACCGCCTCGGTGATGGCCGGGTTGCGGAAGAACGAGACGATGAACTTGGCGCTGCCGTCCGGCTCGTCGCCGCCCGAGAAGCCACCGGGCAGGGCGATGATCTGGCTGCCCTCGATGGCGCGCACCATCTGCTGCACCGATTCCTCGATGTCGCGCGGCGAGAGGTTGCGCAGCACCACGATCTGCGCCTCGGCCCCGGCGCGCTCGAAGGCGCGCGCGGTGTCATACTCGCAGTTGGTGCCCGGGAAGACCGGGACCACCACCTTGGGCCGGGCAATGCCGACCTTGGGGCTGACGCTGCGCTGGCAGTCGTAGGCGTAGCGCTCGACCTCGCCCTTTCCATTGGGGGTGAGATAGGGGAAGACCGGGGCGAGCTTCCCTTCATAAGCGGCCTGGACCGTCAGCAGGTCGGCCTTCTCGCCGCCCAGGGTGAAGCGGTACTCCCGCTCGGTGACGCCCAGGAGCTCGGCGTGCTTGACGCTCCCCTCACACTCGAAGAGGAAGCCGCCGAAGAGGGGGGAGAGCAGCCGTTCCATCGTCAGCCCCTCGGCCGCCCTGAAGCCGATCCGGTTGCCCAGCGCCATCTTGCAAAGCCCCTCGAGCATCCCGCCGCCGGTGATGGCCCAGACCGAACGGGCCCGCCCGGCCTGGATCAATGACTGCATCTTATCGAAGACCGCGCGGACAGACTCAAAGTCGGGCAGCCCGTTTTCATCATAGCGCGGGGCGAGCAGGTAGACGTTGTTCCCGGCCCCCTTGAATTCGGGGGAGGGGATGCGCCGGGTGCTGCCCACCGACACGGCGAAGGAGACCAATGTGGGCGGCACGTCGATCTCCTCGAACGAGCCGGACATCGAGTCCTTGCCGCCGATCGAGGCGATCCCGAGGCTTATCTGCGCCTCGAGCGCGCCGAGCAGGGCGGCCATCGGCTTGCCCCAGCGCTTGGGGTCGCCCTTGGTCCGCTCGAAATATTCCTGGAAGGTCAGCCAGCAGTGGCGGTAGTCGCCGCCGGCGGCAACCACCTTGGCCACCGACTCGATCACCGCGAGCATGGCACTGTGGTAGGGGCTGCGCACCGCCACGTCGGGGTCGTAGCCGAAAGCCATCAGCGAGCAGGTGGTGGTCTCGCCCCGCAGCAGAGGGATTTTAGCCGCCATCGCCTGCGCGGGGGTCAGCTGGTAGCGCCCGCCGAAGGGCATAAGCACGCTGCCCGCGCCGATGGTGGAGTCAAAGCGCTCGCAAAGCCCCTTCTGGGAGCAGCGGCGCAGATCGCTCATGAAGGAGGAGAGCTTCTCCTCGAGGTTTGCGCCCGCGGGAAGCGCGGGCTCCGGCCTCCCGGCGGGGGCAGACACCTCAATATCGGTGTGCTTCTTGGCGCCGTTGGAATTTAAGAATTCGCGGGAGAGGTCGACGATCCGCTTGCCGTTCCACTCCATGCTCAGGCGGGGGGCCTCGGTGACCACCGCCACCTGCACGGCCGCGAGGTTTTCTTCGCTCGCCAGGCGGGTGAAGGCCGCCGCGTCCTCGGCGGACACCACCACGGCCATGCGCTCCTGGGACTCGCTGATGGCAAGCTCGGTGCCGTCCAGCCCGTCATACTTCTGGGGGACGGCGTTCAGGTTGATCTGCAGCCCGTCGGCCAGCTCCCCGATGGCCACCGACACGCCGCCCGCGCCGAAGTCGTTGCAGCGCTTGATGAGCCGGGTGGCCTCGGGGTTGCGGAAGAGGCGCTGGAGCTTGCGCTCCTCGGGCGGATTGCCCTTCTGCACCTCGGCGGTGCAGGTGGTCAGCGAGGAGAGGGTATGTACCTTGGAGGAGCCGGTGGCGCCCCCGCAGCCGTCCCGGCCGGTCTTGCCGCCGAGCAGCAGCACCACGTCCCCCGCCTGCGGGCGGGAGCGGCGCACATTTTCACACGGGGCCGCGCCGACCACCGCGCCGATCTCCATGCGCTTCGCCACATAGCCGGGATGGTAGATTTCATGCACCAGCCCGGTGGCAAGTCCGATCTGGTTGCCGTAGGAGGAGTAGCCGGCCGCCGCGGTGGTGACGATCTTGCGCTGGGGCAGCTTGCCCGGCAGGGTCTCCTCGATCGGGACCAGCGGGTCGCCAGCGCCCGTGACGCGCATCGCCTGGTAGACGTAGCTGCGCCCGGACAACGGGTCGCGGATCGCCCCGCCCAGGCAGGTGGCGGCGCCGCCAAACGGCTCGATCTCGGTGGGATGGTTGTGGGTCTCGTTTTTGAACATCAAAAGCCAATCCTGCTGCTCCCCGTCCACATCCACCTTGATCTTGACCGAGCAGGCGTTGATCTCCTCGCTCTCGTCCAGATCGTTTAAGACGCCCTGCGCGCGCAGGGCCTTGGCGCCGATGGTCGCAAGATCCATCAGGGTCATCGGTTTCTCCTGTCGGCCCAGGCTCTCGCGCAGGCGCAGATAGTGCTCGAAGCTCTCCTTGATGTAGGGGGACTCGATGGACACCTTCCCGATCTCGGTCGAAAAGGTGGTGTGCCGGCAGTGGTCCGACCAGTAGGTGTCGATCATCCGGATCTCGGTGATGGTCGGGTCGCGGCGCTCGGTTTCTCTAAAGTAGTGCTGGCAGAAGCATACGTCGTCCAGGTCCATCGCCAGGGCGTATTCGTCGAGGAAGGCATGGAGCCCCGCTTCGTCCAGCGCGGTGAACCCTTCGAGCGTCTTGACGGTGGTGGGGATCTCGTACGCCACCTTTAGGGTATCGGGCCGCGCGAGGCTCGCCTCGCGCGACTCGACGGGGTTGATCAGGTACTGCTTGATCCGTTCGAAGTCCTGGTCCGATACGCTGCGGTCGATCGCATAGACCCGCGCGGTGCGCACCAGAGGCCGCTCCTGAGCGGTGGCGAGGCTTATGCACTGCGCGCAGGAGTCGGCGCGCTGGTCGAACTGGCCGGGCAGGTACTCCACGGCGAAGACGCGCAGCTCCTCATAGGGGCAGGCGGGATAGGTGTCGTCCACCTGCGGCTCGGAAAGGATGGTCCGGCAGGCGTAGGAGAAGGTCTCCTCGCTGAGATTTTCCAAATCGTACCGGTTGAGCAGATGCAATTCGTGCAGCTCGATCCCCAGCGCGGAACGCAGGTCCTCCCGCAGCTCCTCGCTCGCGACGGCATAGGCCGGTTTCTTCTCCACAAAAATACGGTAAACGCTCATTGGGGTCCCCTTTCTCATTGGCGGCAGCGGTTCTTGTTTATCCTGTCGCGGCGGCTCGCCGCGCTATTTTACGAGTTCGCCCTCGCATTCGTCCTCCCCGGCCGCGGTGAGGACGGCCGGGATGATCTGCCCGCGCAGGTCGCGGGAGGAATGTACCCGCACGGGGGTATAGTTTTTGGTATAGCCGGTGTAGACGCCCCCCTCGGGATTCTGCTCGAAGAGCACGTCGCAGCGCAGCCCCACCTGGGAGCACAGGAAGCAACGGCGGCTTTCTGCGGCGGCTGCCAGCATGCGGCGGCTGCGCCCGGCCTTGACGCCGGCGGGCACCTGCCCGTCCATCCTGTCGGCGGCGGTGCCGGGGCGGCGGGAATAGGAAAAGACGTGGGCCTTGGCAAAGCCGGTCTCCTGCACGAAGGAGAGGGACTGTGTAAATTCCTCGTCGCTCTCCCCGGGGAAGCCGACCATCACGTCGGTGGTGATGGCGGGATGATCGAAGCGCGCGCGAATGCGGCTGACGATCGCGCGGTACTCGGCGGTATTATAGTGCCGGCGCATCCGGCGCAGGGTCTCGTCGCACCCGCTTTGCAGCGAGAGGTGGAACTGCGGGCAGAACTTTGGCAGCGCCGCCAGCGCACAGATGGTTTCCTCGTCCAGCAGCTCGGGCTCCAGGCTCCCCAGGCGCACCCGTTCGAGCCCGGGGATGGAGCAGGCGAGAGACACCGCGTCCAGCAGCCGGCGTCCGGTGTCCACCCCGTAGTTTGAGAGGTTGATCCCCACCAGTACCGTCTCGCGGTAGCCGCCCGCGGCGAGGGCAAGAAGTTCCCGTTCCAGCTCGTCCAGGGGCTTGGAGCGGAAGGGCCCGCGCGCGAAGGGGATGATGCAGTAAGCGCAGTACCGCTCGCAGCCGTCCTGGATCTTGATGAAGGCGCGGGTGCGCTCGTTGAAGTGGGTCACCTGCATGCTCTCGAAGGGCTCGCCCCGGTGGTGGGGAACGATTTCCTGGATGCGCTCCCTGGTGCTGAGCGCCCGCTGCACCGCCGGCAGCAGAGCGCCGCGGTTGGAGGCGCCGGTGATCACGTCCGCCTCTGGCACCAGCGCGGCGACGTCGGGAAAGGCCTGCGCATAGCAGCCGCAGAGCACCAGCAGCGAGGCGGGGTGCTCCCGGCGCAGGCGGCGCATGAGCTTGCGCACCTTGTTGTCCCCCTCGCCGGTGACGGTGCAGGAGTTGACGACGTAGACGTCGCAGTTTTCCTCCATGGGACGCACCGAGAAGCCCGCCGCCGCGAACTGGCCGATCAGGCTCTGGGTTTCATATTGGTTGACCTTGCAGCCAAAGGTGTAGAAAGCAGCCTTCATAGTGCTCCTTTAAGCTCGTTTGCGGATTCCTGCAAAAGGGAAAACCGGCCAAAAATCCGATACAAAGCTGGTTGTATTTTGGCCGGTCGAAATGGAATATTCTGCAAGTTGTATACAAATTAGACAATTGGGTAATCCTGTTTATAACCATTATAATAAATTTACAAATACAAAACAATTAGCAGTTGACTTAAAACTAGCGGACTGATATATTGTAAATATAGGCAATATCCTTAAAATAACGCATCAAAATGAATGGAGGCAACATCATCATGAAAAGTGTAACGATTCTTTTGAATACCATCAACGACGTCAAGGTTTTTGTCAACATGGTTTCCAAGTACGATTTCGACGTGGACCTGATTTCCGGGCGCTACGCGGTCGACGCCAAGTCCATCATGGGCATCTTCAGCCTGGACCTCTCCAAGCCGATCAAGGTGGAAATCCATTCGGACAACTGCGAGAAGTTCCTCGAGGAGATCAAACCCTACATCCAGTAAGAAATATTGTCTGCAAACGATATGCCGCAATGAAACATTGCGGCATATTTTGCTATTCATGCATGCCGGACATTCCGGGCGCAAACTAAGCGCGGACAACGTATAGCCCGGCCACAAAGGCGCATACAATAATACCAGGCTTTTGCTAAATTTAGGTGAGGTGTGGTGAAGATTGTATGCGTACCAGGATGATCGCCGGCCTGCTGGCGCTGTGCGCGGCCCTGTTTTCTCTGAGTATACCGGTCTTTGCGGGGAATGAGGAGGCCGCCTCCCCGCAGGCGGGGAGCCTGGGGCTGACCGCGAAATCGGCAATTTTGGTGGAGCAGTCCACCATGCAGGTGCTCTATGAGCAAAACCCGGACGAAAAGCTGGCCCCCGCGTCCATCACCAAGGTGATGACCCTGCTGCTGGTGATGGAGGCGATCGATAATGGGCAGCTCTCCTACGAGGACACGGTTTCCTGCTCGGACTACGCCAGCTCGATGGGCGGCTCGCAGATCTGGCTGGAGCCGGGCGAGCAGATGACGGTGCATGAGCTCTTAAAGGCCACCGCGGTGGCCAGCGCCAACGACGCCGCGGTCGCCCTGGCCGAGAAGATCGCCGGGACCGAGGCGGCGTTCGTAGACAAGATGAACAAGAAGGCGCACGAGCTGGGGATGGTGAACACCAGCTTCCGCAACTGCACGGGGCTCGACGAGGACGGCCACTATACCACGGCGCGGGACGTCGCCGTCATGGCCGGGGAGCTGCTGCGCCACCCAAAGATCACCGAGTACACCTCCATCTGGATGGATGAGCTGCGCTCGGGGGAGACCCAGCTGGTCAACACCAACAAGCTGGTCTACCACTATCCCGGCACCACAGGGCTCAAGACCGGCTCGACCGACAACGCCGGCAAGTGCCTGTGCGCGAGCGCCAACCGGGACGGGATGGGGCTCATTTCGGTGGTGCTTTCGGCTCCCAACGCGGACGCCCAGTTCGGGGACAGCCGCAAGCTGCTCGACTACGGCTTCGGCAACTTCATGAGCGCGCCCATCCAATCCCCCGACAGCGAGCTCGGCGCGCTGCGGGTGCTGCGCGGGGTGCGCGAGCAGGCGGAGCTTTACACCGAGCCGCCCGAGACGGTGGTCATCCCCCGCGCGCAGGAGGGCAAGCTCGCCTATGAGATCACCCTGCCCGAAAGCGTCACCGCCCCGGTGGAACAGAACCAGACCGTGGGCAGGGTGGTGGTGCACATCGACTCGAAGGAAATCTGCTCCTTCCCGATCAAGACCCGGGAGGAAGTGAAGAAAATGACCTTCCTGCGGGCGCTCGGGAAGCTCGGCGGCAGCCTCGTTGCGATGGGCGCTCCCTGCGTGGAATAAATCCGCTTTCCGGTTGACATTCCCATAGCGGTAGGATAAAATGTAACATGAAGAAGTTTCCCCGTTTTGAAAGCGGAGGAGCCCTTCCTGGCGGCGGCCGCCCGGCATGGCGGCAGGGCCCGTGAGATTCATCAGGAGAGGAAGTACGAAACGAATGGCAGTTTCATTGGTCACAAAATATGTAAAAGACTTCGTCGCACCGCACGAGCTTGAGGGGATCGCCCCGCAGGTCAAAGCGGCGCATGATACCCTGCATACGAAATCCGGGCTGGGCAATGATTTTCTCGGCTGGGTGGACCTTCCCAACAGCTACGACAAGGAGGAGTTCTCCCGTATCAAGACGGCTGCCAAGTGGATCCAGCAGAACGCCGATGTGCTGATCGTCATCGGGATCGGCGGCTCCTACCTCGGCGCGCGCGCCGCGATCGAGCTGCTTCGCTCCCCGTTTTATAACAACCTCAAGAAGGATACCCCCGACATCTACTTCTGCGGCAACAACATCAGCCCGACCTATCTCAATGAGATTTTGAGCATCTGCCAGGGGAAGGACGTCGCGGTCAACATCATCTCCAAGTCCGGCACCACCACCGAGCCGGCGCTGGCGTTCCGGGTGTTCCGCGAGCTGCTCGAGGAGCGCTACGGCAAGGAGGGCGCGAAGGAGCGCATCTTCGCCACCACCGACAAGGCGCGCGGCACGCTCAAGGAGCTTTCCGACCGCGAGGGCTACCAGACCTTCGTGATCCCCGACGATGTGGGCGGGCGCTTCTCGGTGCTCACCGCGGTGGGGCTTCTGCCCATCGCCGTCTCGGGCGCGGACATTGATAAGATCATGGCGGGCGCGTCCGACGCGACCAGGGCCTACAACGATTGCGACCTGAGCAGAAACGACTGCTATCTCTACGCCGCGCTGCGCAACATTCTTTTTCGCAAGGGCAAAAAGATGGAGATCCTCGTGACCTACGACCCCTCCTTCACCCTGATGGGCGAGTGGTTCAAGCAGCTCTTCGGCGAGAGCGAGGGCAAGGACAATAAGGGGCTCTACCCCTCCTCGGTCACCTTCTCCACCGACCTGCACTCCCTGGGGCAGTTCATCCAGGAGGGCTCGCGGATCATGTTCGAGACGGTGGTCAACATCAAGCGCCCGAAGCAGGATTTCTTCATCAAGAACGACGAGCAGAACTTCGACGGGCTCAACTTCCTCTCGA
The DNA here is from genome assembly GCF_900169495.1 of Provencibacterium massiliense. NCBI lineage: Bacteria > Bacillati > Bacillota > Clostridia > Eubacteriales > Oscillospiraceae > Provencibacterium > Provencibacterium massiliense. The sequence goes on along the minus strand of NZ_FWCH01000012.1, from coordinate 1,709,316 downwards.
ACCAGAACATGTCGGTGGTCAACGAGAAGGCCATGAAGGGCACCGTGCTCGCCCACACCGAGGGCGGCGTGCCCAACCTCATGCTCGACGTCGACGAGATCGACGAGTACACCTTCGGATGGCTGGTCTACTTCTTTGAGAAGGCCTGCGCCATCTCGGCCTACCTGCTGGGCGTCAACCCCTTCAACCAGCCGGGGGTGGAGAGCTATAAGAAAAATATGTTCGCCCTGCTGGGCAAGCCGGGCTACGAGGACATGAAAGCCGCGCTGGAGGAGAAGCTCCGGTAAAGACGGGAACTCTACTCGCAAGTATTAAAAATAAATTCTAGGAGGACTACACCATGATTAAATTGATCATCGGGAACAAAGGCAGCGGGAAGACCAAACGTCTGGTCGAGCTGACCAATGATGCAGTCAAAAATTCGAGCGGGAACGTCGTTTGTGTGGAAAAGGGCATGAAGCTGACCTATGACATCGACCACCATGCCCGCCTGATTGAATCCGATGCCTTCAAGATCGAGGGGTTCGACGCCTTCTACGGCTTCCTCACCGGAATCCTGGCCGGCAATTATGATATTACCGATCTGTTTATCGACGGTACCTTTAAAATCGGCGGGCGGGATTACGCCGCCTTCGGCGAGATGGTCAAAAAGCTTGACAACATCACCAAGGATGGCGGTGCGAACATCACCTTTACCGTCTCCTGCGACATCAGCGAGCTGCCCGAGGATATCAAGGGCTACGCGATCTGACAGCGAACATGGGTTGATTATGGCGGGCGGACCGGGGGTCTGTCCGCCATTTTTATCGGCTGCCTGGACATAAAAACAAAAGCGAACGGGCCCGCCTGCGCCGGACCTGTCTCGCGGGGACGCCTCCCCCACAAAAAAGGATGTGCAATTTTAGTGATTAAAAAACTTCTCAAATTTTTAACCAGCCGCATGGTGATCGTGGCGGTGCTGATCCTGCTGCAGATGGCCTTCGTCGTCAACCTGGTCGTCTACCTGTCCTCGGCCTCGGTCTACGTCTACTCCCTGCTCGAGCTGGTGAGCGCCGCCTCGGTGATCTGGCTGGTGTCCAAGAACGAAAACCCCTCTTACAAGCTGGCTTGGGTCATTTTGATCATGGCCTTCCCCATCGTGGGGATCGTCTTCTACCTGATGTTCGGCGACAAGCGCATGAGCAAGGGGCTCAGCCGCAAGATCGAGGGGTACTACAAGGATATCCTCCCCTTTGTGGAGGAGCAGTCCCACAAGGGGGTGGGCCGCTCCCTGGGCGAGGAGGATGCGTTTCTGGGCCGGCAGGCGGCCTACATCACCCGGATTTCCGGCGCGCCGGTCTTCCAGAACACCTCGGTGCAGTACTGCGAGCTGGGAGAGGTCAAGTTCCGCTACCTGCTCGAGGAGCTGCAGAAGGCCAGGCATTTCATCTTCCTGGAGTATTTTATCATCGAACCAGGGAAGATGTTCGGCGACGTGCTGAAAATTTTGCAGCAGAAGGTGCGCGAGGGGGTTGAGGTGCGTCTGATGTACGACGACCTGGGCTCGATCCAGACGGTGCCGCCGGGGTATGACAAGGTGCTCGCCTCCTCCGGGATCCGGGTCTGCGTCTTCAACCCCTTCCGCCCGCATGTCAACTCGGTGCTCAACTACCGCGACCATCGCAAGATCTGCGTGATCGACGGGAACGTCGGCTTCACCGGCGGGATCAACCTGGCGGACGAGTACATCAACGCCTATCAAAAGCACGGGCACTGGAAGGACACCGCGGTCATGCTCAAGGGCGAGGCGGTCTGGAACCTGACGCTGCTCTTCATGCAGCTGTGGTGCTTCTCCACCGGGGACGAGTTCGACGTGGAGCGCTACCGCCCCACCGTCGAGGCAGAGAGCGACGGGTATGTGCAGCCCTTTGGCGACTCGCCGCTCGACTCGCTCAACGTGGCCGAAAACGCCTATATGCAGATCATCAACGGCGCGACAAACTATGTCTATATCACCACCCCCTACCTGATCCTGGACAATGAAATGCTCGGCGCCCTGACCCTCGCCGCGCAGAGCGGGGTGGATGTGCGGATCATGACCCCGCATGTGCCGGACAAGTGGTTCGTCCATCCGGTCACCCGCTCGTTCTACCTGCCGCTGATCAAGGCGGGGGTGAAGATTTACGAGTATTCCCCCGGCTTTGTGCACGCCAAGATGTTCGTGGCGGACGACAAGGTCGCCATCGTGGGGACCACCAACATGGACTACCGCAGCTTTTACCTGCATTTCGAGTGCGGGGTCGCCTTCTACTTCTCCAAGGTGGTCGGGGCGGTCAAGCAGGACATCCTCGATACCCTGCAGCGCTGCGAGCTGATCACCGAAAAGAAGGCGGGCGCGCGCTGGTATGTCCGCCTCGGGCGGGCGCTGCTGCGCATCTTCGCGCCGCTGATGTGACAAAAGGACGGGGCGGCCGGGAAGGCCCTTTGATTTCAGCTTGACAGAGGGAAGGATCCATGTTGGTTGCAGCAAATTTAATTCTCAGCTTTTGTATTTACAGCTTTCTGGGCTGGCTGTGTGAGACGGTTTATTGCTCGCTTCCGAAGGGGGAGCTGGTCAACCGCGGCTTCCTCTCGGGGCCGTTCTGCCCGGTTTACGGCTTTGGCGCTCTCTTGGTCGTCTACCTGCTGCGCCCCTTCGCGCGGCTGCCCGTCCTGCTCTTTCTGGCAGCGGTGGTCCTCACGAGCGCGTTGGAGTACGCCACCGGCTACCTGCTCGAGCGGCTCTTCCATACCAAGTGGTGGGACTACTCCAAGCGGGCCCTGAACCTCCACGGGCGGGTTTGCCTGCGCAACTCGCTGCTCTTCGGGCTGATGGCCTCCTTTGTGGTCCTGCTGCTCGATCCGGCGGTGCAGCGGCTGCTTTTGCGCCTGCCGGAAATACTCTCGCTTCTGCTGGCCGCGGCGATGGTCTGCTACTTCACTGCCGATACCGTGGGCACGGTGCGGGGGATACTCTCACTGCAGGAGCACCTCGAGAAGCTCGAGGCGCTGCGGGAGGAAATCAGAGAGAAGACAAGGCGCTACCACGAGGAGTTCGAGCAGAACATTCTGGAGCGCCGGGAGGAGTTGGCCGAAAGCCGGCAGGAGCGCCGGGAGCAGATGCAAGCGAGGATCGACGCGCTCACCCGGCAGCTCTCGGGGATGCGCTTGAGCAGCCGCCATATCCACCGCAGGCTGCTGCGCGCCTTCCCGGGGATGCGCTCGCAGCGCCACCAGGGCGGGCTTGAGCAGATGCGCGAAGCGCTCGAGGAGCTGCGGTGCCAAAGAAGGGAAAACCAGAAATAGGTCACAGGAAGGGAGCGGAGGTTTAAAATGGGCGAACTGGCAAAGCTGCCGAACATCAGCAAGGTGAATGAGGAGAAGCTGCTTGCCGCCGGGATCGACACGCCCGAGCGCCTGCGGCAGCTCGGCAGCAGGCGGGCCATCGAGCTGGTGCGCGCCAGCAGCGACCCGGGCGCATGTGTCAATATGCTCTATGCGCTGGAGGGCGCGATCCGCGGGGTGCGCTGGCACGACCTGCCAAAAGAAGTCAAGGATGAGCTGAAGGCGTTTCACCGCACTCTGCGGTGAAACGGGGCATAAAGCGCCGCTGCCGGCGCATACTTTCTGTGGAATATTTTGAAAACTTGCTTTACAAACGGATAGCGGTATGCTAAACTATCATTTGTATGACCGTTTTCTCAGAACAGGGGGTAAGTCTGCATTCAGACGGCACACCTCTGGCCCTGTTCTTGGATTACCGGCAAATATTTAAAAATGAGGTGCAATCCATCATGATGAGAAAAGAAGAGAAGCTGGAAGTCATCCAGCAGAACGCCACCCACGAGGGCGACACCGGTTCCCCCGAGGTGCAAATCGCGATCCTGACCAAACGGATCAACGACCTGCAGGAGCATTTCAAGGAGCACAAGAAGGACCACCATTCCCGCCGCGGGCTGCTGCGGATGGTCGGCCGCCGGCGCAACCTGCTCAACTACCTGATGAAAAAGGATATTAACCGGTACCGTGCTCTGATCGCGAAGCTCGGCCTGCGTAAATAGTCTTTCGTGCCAGAAGGCAGGAGCGGCCTTAAGCCGCCCTGCCTTTCTACGCATCTTACGCGGCCAAGAAACTTGTACCCGCCAGGCGGAAAGGGCGTCCATTTAGCAGTGAATCGGACCCCCGGAACCCTCGGAGGCCGGATTTATTGCTAAATCCCCCTGCCGCCTGCAAAACAGCGCGCGAGTGATCGCGTCGATAAACGAACAGGAGGCAAAAGAATGTTTGAAAATCACAAGGTCTATAAGACCACCTTTGCCGGTCATGAAATGACCTTTGAAACCGGCATGATGTGCGGGCTGTCGAACGGCAGCTGCCTGGTGCGCTACGGCGAGACCACCGTACTGGTCAACGTCACCGCGTCCAAGAAGCCGCGCGACGGGATCGATTTCTTCCCGCTCTCGGTGGACTTCGAGGAGAAGCTTTACGCCGTGGGCAAGATCCCCGGCAGCTTCATGCGCCGTGAGGGCCGCCCGACCGAGAAGGCGATCCTCGCCTCCCGGATGGTGGACCGCCCGATCCGCCCGCTCTTCCCCAAGGATATGCGCAACGACGTCTCGGTGGTGATCACCGTGCTGTCCGCCGATCCCGATTTCTCGCCCGAGGTATGCGGCCTGTGCGGCACCTCGTTTGCCCTCTCGATCTCGGACATCCCCTGGAAGGGGCCGCTGGCCGGGTGCAACGTAGGGTTGGTGGACGGTGAGATCATCGTCAATCCCAACGAGGCGCAGCGCGAGAAGACCGACCTCGACCTGACCGTGGTGGCCTCGGCCGAAAAGATCGTGATGATCGAGGCGGGCGCCAACGAGGTCGAGGACGAGACCATGCTGTGCGCGATCGAGACGGCGCACGCCGAGCTCAAAAAAATGGTCGCCTTCATCGCGGACGTGCAGAAGGAGATCGGCAAGCCGAAGTTCAGCTTCGAGAGCAAGGAAGTCCCGCACGAGATGTTCGACGCGATTTCGGACTACGCCCGCGAGAAGGTGGCCGAGGCGCTGCTTTCGGACGACAAGAACGTCAGGGATCAGAACCTCGCGCCGGTGATCGAGGACATCCATGCGAAATTCGATGAGGAGTACCCCGAGCAGGGCGCGATCATCGACGAGGCGATCTATAAGCTGCAGAAGACCGTGGTGCGCGACTGGCTCAAGCAGGGCAAGCGGGTGGACGGCAGAGGCCTCGATGAAATCCGCCCGCTCAACGCGCAGGTCGGGCTGCTGCCCAGGGTCCACGGTTCGGGCATGTTCACCCGCGGCCAGACCCAGGTGCTGACGGTGGTGACCCTCGGCCCGGTATCCGACGCGCAGATGCTCGACGGGATCGACAACGAGGACACCAAGCGCTACATGCATCAGTACAACTTCCCCTCCTACTCGGTGGGTGAGACCCGGCCGAGCCGCGGCCCGGGCCGCCGCGAGATCGGGCACGGGGCGCTCGCCGAGCGCGCGCTGCTGCCGGTCATCCCGCCGGTGCAGGAATTCCCCTACGCGCTGCGCCTGGTCAGCGAGGTGCTCTCCTCGAACGGCTCGACCTCCCAGGGTTCGATCTGCGCCTCCACATTGGCGCTGATGGACGCGGGCGTGCCGATCAAGTCGCCGGTCGCGGGCATCTCCTGCGGCCTGATCACCGATGAGGACGGCAGCTGGATGACCATGGTGGACATCCAGGGTCTGGAGGACTTCTTCGGCGACATGGACTTCAAGGTGGGCGGCACCGAGAAGGGCATCACCGCCATCCAGGTCGACATCAAGGTGGACGGCCTGACCATCGATATCATCCGCGAGGCGTTCGAGAAGACCCGCAAGGCGCGCATGCACATCCTGAACGACGTGATGCTGCCGGTGATCCCGGAGCCGCGCGCCGAGCTTTCCAAGTACGCGCCCAAGATGCTTTCGCTGAAGATCGACGTGGATAAGATCCGCGAAGTGATCGGCGCGGGCGGCAAGGTGATCCAGAAGATCTGCGCCGAGTGTGACGTGAAGATCGACATCGAGGAGGACGGCAGCGTCTTCGTCTCGGCGATCGACATTGAGAACGCCCGCCGCGCGATCAACGTGATCAATACGATTGTCAACGATCCCGAGCCGGGCACGCTCTACAAGGGCAAGGTCACGCGGATCATGACCTTCGGCGCATTTGTGGAGATTGCTCCGGGCAAGGAGGGCCTGTGCCACATCTCGAAGCTGGAGGACCACCGTGTGGAGAAGGTAGAGGACGTGGTGAACGTGGGCGACGAGATCGTGGTGATGGTGACCGAGATCGACCCGCAGGGCCGGATCAACCTCTCGCGCAGGGACGCGCTCAAAAAACTATCGGAAATGAAGCAATAAGGATAAGAAGAAAGGGCCATTTGTCTTGCGGCAAATGGCCCTTTTTAAATTTAGTCGTAGATTTCCGCATCAAACCACACCCTAGCATCACGAACAAACGATAATCTACCTTGATATGGAATTAGTAAATCGTCTCCCAATATTGTAAATTCAACCATGTACTCTTTTGACTCTATTGAAATCGAAGAGGTCTTTTTCATATTCCCATATGACAGTTCATTTAAATATATATTAGAATTTAATGTGCCTATCATGGTTACAACAGGAGCTGCCCTCATGGGTTCAAAATATACGACTACAAAGTCCTTTTCGCGGGTCGGTCCCCCGCCAACTACTGGCCAAGAAATAGGGCCAAAGCATTTAAAATATCGGGATACTGTCAGCATATCACTAGAATTAAACGGTAGAGGTTCCTCTAGATTTGCACCCAAAACTACGTCTCCATAACGAATCGTTCCTGCCCACTCGAATGTCTTTTCAAAAATAACCGGCCCGGAAATAATGAACGTCTCTGCGGTGAACGCTCCATTGATGATGCAGCCTCGCGTAGCAGATCTTCCTTGATATAGATCTGCTTGTTCCGCCTCTATCACCTGTTGGATGGTAACACCGGAGGGGATGTCCCAACCCCCAGAAGCGTTTTTGAGAATGGTGGTGGTTCCGTTGGCAGATTTAGCCCTCCAACGGTCGGCGAAATAAGTCCATTTGTCGGAAGTAACGATATAGCTTGACTGCCCGCGCTGGTTGATGATCAGATATGGATTGATCAGAAGACTTCTGAGGCCGTAGGGTGAACTCCAATGAGTAAGTATTTGATCCAGTAATGCATTGTCGGCGTTAAAGTCCTCCATGGTAGGCTTGTCGGATAAAGACCATTGATTTAGACCCAGTGCGGTCTTATTTGCACTTGCCATTGTTTTTCCTCCTCAAAAATAGCGGTCACTAAGGAAGGAAAACTTAGTATATATTAACCATTCCAGTTAATTTTTTTACACAATTAAACAAATTCAAACGACCGATCAACCAACATTCTAAATGAAAGGGGGTTCCCCTAAAAAGCCTGCTCCCCGGCAGCGGAATCCTCCTCGGCGGCGGAATCCTCCCCGGCGGCGGAACCCTCCCCGGCGGGGATGTAGCGGAAGATTTCGCCGGGCTGGCATTCGAGCACGTAGCACAGGCGGGCGACGAAATCGTGGGAGAGCTTTTTTATCTTGTCCTGGCGGTAGTGGCGGAGCTGTTCGGGACGGATTCGGGCGTATTCGCAGAGCTCGGCATCGTTGGTGCCCTGCCTGCGCATGACCTCGTCGGGGTCGAAGATGATGTGGCCGCAGTCGGCACGTTTGTGAGCGCACATGGGGATACCTCCTTTTCGATTTGAATGGTACAGCCCCTGAGCAGGGCCAAGAGCTCGAGCAGGGCAAAATAATAGGAACCGTAGAGCCTAAAGGGTTTTCTTTTCAAAATGCTGCCCTTTTTTTTGATTTGCTCAATATATTGAGCTTAAATTTCTTTATATTCCCATATACTAGACTCAAATGCAACTGATATTGAGCAAAAGGTTTGGTAATATGAATAAGATTCGTCAAGATATAAATATTGGCTCTAATTTGAGGCGGCTAAGAAAGATCAAGAAGCTCACCCAAGAGAAAGTTGCAATAGAAATGCAGCTAGCGGGTTGTAAAATTACACGCAAGGAGGGGAAACGATGAGCCCGGTTACCAGTCCGTTAAAAGAAAAAGTCAGCATCACATTGGATAGCGATGTTGTAGATAAAATTACCCAGTACGCCCGTATGGACGGAAGGAACTTTTCGCAGTACATAAATTTTGTTCTTATGCGGCACATCTGCGCAGTGGAGAAAAGACAGAATGAAAAGAAAACCCTTTAGGCTCTACGCTTCCTATTATTTTGCCCTGCTCGAGCCCAAAGGGGCGCCTCCCCCTTGGTACCCTCTTGTTAAAAACGCGGGCTGAGCATTTTCGTGTTGCAAACTAGTCCTTTCGCGAATAGGCGGCGGCAGTTTGCCGCCGCGGGCTGAGCTTTGCCGCCCGTACGCTAGTCCTTTCGCAAATAGGCGGCGGCAGCTTGCCGCCCGCCCAAGGGTCGAGAACCCTTGAGAACCCCTTGATTTCTGACTTCATCTGGTAAATTATTGGGGCTTTTTCCTGAATTTTGCCAAAGATTGTAGATTCTTTAACAAAAATCCTCCCGTTTGGCTAGGTTTTATGAAAATTTTAACGCGTTTTCTCTTTCTTACCATAGACTTTACAAGACCATTTCTGTTATAATGATTTCGTAAGAGCGGTCGCTTTGTTAAATTTTTGACACGGCGGCCTGTATTCTCGCAAGGAGGTAATTCAGATATGGCAAACACCATCAGTTCCATCCCGTTCTCCGGCACAAAAGAACAGGAGGAGCAGCTCAAACAAGCGATTGCCGCGCATAAGGACCAGCAGGGTGCGCTCATGCCCGTCCTGCAGGAGGCGCAGGAAATCTATGGCTACCTGCCCATCGAGGTGCAGAAGATGGTCGCCGATGGCCTCGGCATCCCCCTCGAAGAGGTCTATGGCGTCGCAACGTTCTATGCCCAGTTCACCCTCAACCCCAAGGGCAAGTACAAAATCTCGGTCTGCCTGGGCACCGCCTGCTACGTCAAGGGCTCCGGCGACGTCTATGCACGCCTGTCTGAGGCGCTCGGCATCAAGGGCGGCGAGTGTACCGCCGACGGTAAGTTCTCCCTCGAAGCCTGCCGCTGTATCGGCGCTTGCGGCCTGGCCCCCGTCCTTACCATCAACGACGAGGTCTATGGCAGACTTAAACCCGACGACGTGGATGACATCCTGGCGAAATACGCGGACCGTTAACCGCCTATGATGCAGGAACTTTCGCTCAACATCCTGGATGTTGCGCAGAACTCGGTCAAGGCCGGCGCGTCCCTCATCACCATTGCCGTGGAGGAGGACGAGCAGGAGGACCTCTTGATCATTGCCATCGGGGACAACGGCTGCGGCATGACGCCCCAGCAGGTGGATCGGGTGACCGACCCGTTTTATACCACCCGCACCACCCGGAAGGTGGGGCTGGGCGTTCCGTTTTTGAAAATGGCCTGCGAAATGACGGGCGGTTCCTTTGACATCCGCTCACAGCCCGGCGTGGGCACCACCGTGACGGCACGGCTTGGATTACATAATATCGACCGTACCCCGCTTGGGGACGTCGCCTCCACCGTCACCTCCCTGATCCAGTGCAATCCCGACATTGACTTTGTTTACTCCCATAAAACCGCGGCGGGGGAGTTTGCGGCCGATACCCGGGAGTTTCGGCAGGTCCTCGAGGGAATCCCCTTGTCCGCCCCCGAGGTGATCGGGTTCATCAAAGAGTATATCCTCGAACATTTAAATGAAATCCAAGGAGGAACCATCTGATATGAAAAGCTTAGCAGAGTTACAGGCGTTGCGGGATAAGATGAAGGGCAACATGGGCATCCGCGATGAGGACGATGCGTCTATCCGCGTCGTGGTCGGCATGGCCACCTGCGGGATCGCCGCCGGCGCGCGCCCGGTGCTCCAGGCGTTCACCGACGAGGTCGCCAAGCGCGGGCTGCAGAACGTGGCCGTCGGGCAGACCGGCTGCATCGGCATCTGCCAGTATGAGCCGGTGGTCGAGGTGTTCATGCCCGGCCAGGAGAAGGTCACCTATGTCAAAATGACCGCGGAGAAGGCAGTGCAGGTGGTAAACGACCATCTGGTCAACGGCAACGTGGTTACCGAATATACCATCGGCGCGAACGCGAAGTAAGGAGGAAGTGCGATGTATCGTTCACATGTGCTTGTCTGCGGTGGTACCGGCTGTACCTCTTCCGGCAGTGAGCAGATTATAAAAACGCTGGAAGGCGAGCTCGAAAAAACCGGGCTGCAGAATGAAATTAAGGTGATCAAGACCGGGTGCTTCGGCCTGTGCGCGCTGGGCCCGATCATGATCGTTTATCCCGAGGGCGCCTTCTATTCGATGGTCAAGCCCGAGGACATCCCGGAGATCGTCTCCGAGCACCTCTTGAAGGGCCGGATCGTGACCCGCCTGCTCTATCAGGAGACCGTCACCGAGGATACCATCAAGAGCCTCAACCATACCGATTTCTATAAGAAGCAGAAGCGCGTCGCGCTCAAGAACTGCGGCGTGATCGACCCCGAAAACATCAACGAGTACATAGCTTACGACGGCTACCAGGCTCTGGGCAAGGTCCTCACCGAGATGACCCCCGAGCAGGTGATCGACACCATCAAGGCCTCCGGGCTGCGCGGGCGCGGCGGCGCGGGCTTCCCGACCGGGCTCAAGTGGAGCTTCGCGGCCAAGAATGACGCCGACCAGAAATACGTCTGCTGCAACGCCGACGAGGGCGACCCGGGCGCGTTCATGGACCGCTCGATCCTCGAGGGTGACCCGAACGTCCTCATCGAGGCAATGACCATCGCCGGCTACGCGATCGGCGCCTCCCAGGGCTACGTCTACGTGCGCGCCGAGTACCCGATCGCGGTCAAGCGCTTGCAGATCGCCATCGACGAAGCGCGCGAGATGGGCTTCCTCGGCAAGGACATCTTCGGCAGCGGCTTTGACTTCGACCTCGACATCCGGCTGGGCGCCGGCGCCTTCGTCTGCGGCGAGGAGACGGCCCTGATGACCTCGATCGAAGGCAAGCGCGGCGAGCCGCGGCCTCGTCCGCCCTTCCCGGCGGAGAAGGGCCTGTTCGGCAAGCCCTCGGTCCTCAACAACGTCGAGACTTATGCCAACATCCCGCAGATCATCTTAAACGGTCCCGAGTGGTTCAGCTCGATGGGCACCGAGAAGAGCAAGGGCACCAAGGTGTTCGCGCTCGGCGGCAAGATCAACAACACCGGCCTCGTCGAGGTGCCGATGGGCACCACCTTGCGCACCATCATCGAGGAGATCGGCGGCGGCATCCCGGGCGGCAAGAAGTTCAAGGCCGCCCAGACCGGCGGCCCTTCGGGCGGGTGCATCCCGGCCGAGCACATGGACATCGAGATCGACTACGACAACCTGCTCTCCATCGGTTCGATGATGGGCTCGGGCGGCCTGATCGTCATGGACGAGGACACCTGTATGGTGGACATCGCAAAGTTCTTCCTCGAGTTCACCGTGGACGAGAGCTGCGGCAAGTGCACCCCCTGCCGGATCGGCACCAAGAGGATGTATGAAATCCTCGACAAGATCTCCAAGGGCAAGGCGACCATGCAGGACATCGACCGCCTCGAAAAGCTCGCCCATTACATCAAGGACAACGCATTGTGCGGCCTCGGACAGACCGCCCCGAACCCGGTCCTGTCCACCCTGCATTTCTTCCGCGACGAATATGTGGCCCACATCGTAGAGAAGCGCTGCCCGGCGGGCGTGTGCAAGGATCTGCTCAACTTCTACATCCGCGAGGACAAGTGTAAGGGATGTACCCTCTGCGCGAGAAACTGCCCGGTCGGCGCGATCAGCGGCAACGTCAAGGAGCCGCACATCATCGACCGCAGCAAGTGCATCAAGTGCGGCGCTTGTATCGAGAAATGTAAGTTCGGCGCGATCGAGAAGCATTAAAGGAGGTCAACCGCAAGATGGAAATGGTGAATATAAAAATCAACGGTATGCCGCTCAGCGTGCCGAAGGGTACTACGATCCTCCAGGCGGCCAAGCAAAACGGGATCGACATCCCGACGCTGTGCTACCTGAAGGACATCAACGAGATCGGCGCCTGCCGCATCTGCGTGGTCGAGGTCAAGGGTGCGCGCAGCCTGGTGGCCGCCTGCGTCTACCCGGTGGCCGAGGGGATGGAGGTCGTCACCAACTCGCAGAAGATCTACGAGTCCCGTAAGATGACCCTCGAGCTGATCCTCTCCAACCACGAGAAGACCTGCCTGTACTGCGTGCGCAGCGGCAAGTGCGAGCTGCAGAAGCTCTCGCTCGAGTACGGCCTCGGCGATCCGACCGCCTGGGCCGGCGCCAACACCAAGTACGACATCGACGAGAGCGCCGCGCACATGTGGCGCAACAACAATAAGTGCATCCTGTGCCGCCGCTGCGTGGCGGTCTGTAAGGCCAACCAGGAGGTCGGCGTGATCGGCGCCAACGAGCGCGGCTTCGACACCCACATCGGCTGCGCCTTCGAGCTCGATCTGGCCGAGACCCCCTGCGTCTCCTGCGGACAGTGCATCACCGTCTGCCCGGTGGGCGCCATCGGCGAGAAGGACGACACCGCGAAGATCCTCGAGGCGCTGCGCGACCCGGCGAAGCATGTCGTGGTCCAGACCGCGCCCTCCATCCGCGCCACCCTCGGCGAGGAGTTCGGCATGCCCATCGGCACCAATGTGCAGGGCAAGATGGCCGCGGCCCTGCGCCGCCTGGGCTTCGATAAGGTGTTCGACACCGACTTCGGCGCCGATTTGACCATCATGGAAGAGGCCAACGAGCTCGTCGAGCGGGTGAAGAACGGCGGCAAGCTGCCGATGATCACCTCCTGCTCCCCGGGCTGGATCAACTTCTGCGAGATGTACTATCCCGACATGCTGGAGAACCTCTCCAGCTGCAAGAGCCCGCAGCAGATGTTCGGCGCGATTGTCAAGACCTGGTACGCCGAGAAGAACGGGATCGACCCGAAGGACATCGTGAGCGTGTCGGTCATGCCCTGCACCGCAAAGAAGTTCGAGATCGGGCGGGACGACCAGTCCGCCGCCGGCGTGCCGGACGTGGACATCGCCATCACCACCCGCGAGCTCGGGCGGATGATTAACCAGGCGGGGATCGACTTTGTCAACCTGCCGGACGAGGACTTCGACAACCCGCTCGGGATCGGCTCGGGCGCCGGGCATATCTTCGGCGCGACCGGCGGCGTGATGGAGGCGGCGCTGCGCACCGCCACCGAGTGGATCACCGGCGAGAAGGCCACCACGCTCGAGTGGAACGACGTGCGCGGCACGGCGGGAATCAAGGAAGCCAGCTACAAGGTGGGCGATCTTGAGGTCAAGGTTGCCGTCGCCAGCGGCCTTTCCAACGCCCGCAAGGTGCTCGACGCGGTCAAGAGCGGCGAGAAGGATTACACCTTCATCGAGATCATGGCCTGCCCGGGCGGCTGCGTCAACGGCGGCGGCCAGCCCATCCAGCCCGCCTCGGTGCGCAATTTCACCGACCTCAAGGCGCTGCGCGCCAGCGCCCTCTACGGCGAGGACAAGGACATGGAGCTGCGCAAATCCCACGAGAACCCGGCCATCCAGGAGCTTTACAAGGAGTTCCTCCAGAAGCCCGGCAGCCACACGGCCCACAAGGTGCTGCACACCAGCTACAAGCCGCGTGAGAAGTTTGCCTACAAGAAATAAAAGGACCTTCGGGCCCCCGCTTCGGCGGGGGCCTTTTCTTGCGCTCAAAGGAATTTATTGGGAATTCGGGCTTTGATTTTGACATATTCGACACCCTGCCGCGAGTATAATGGAATATCGGACGGGCCTGCAGGGGGCCTGCCGTGTCTGCCCGAGGCGGGCAAAGGGCCGGCCGGGGCGGCGGGCTAATCTGGAAATGACTTGAAATTAATGTGTATAGATTATACAAATATCATAACAATTATTAACACTATATTTACGAAAATGACGAAAAAGTGGTTGAAAGAGAACTGGAAAGATGATATGATAAGGACACAGCCAGAAAAAGGAGATGTGATGACGATGGGCAAGAGTAAGGATGAAGGCAGAATTTACCTGTTTCATCAGGGAACCTACTACAATGCCCATGAATATATGGGCGCGCATCCCGCCCGCCGCCGCGGGAAGGACGGATGGGTCTACCGCGTCTGGGCGCCCAACGCACTGGCGGTTTCGGTGGCCGGCGACTTTAACGGATGGGACCCGCTGGCCGCCCCGATGAAACGGGTCAGCGAGGGGGGCATATACGAGCTCTTCCTGCCCGGGGGCGAGCAGGGGCAGAACTACAAGTTTTGCGTGACCACCGCCGAGGGGGAGGAGCGCTACAAGTCCGACCCCTACGGCTACTACTTCGAGCGGGAGATCGGCGGCGCTTCCAAGCTCTACGACCTAGAGGGCTACCGCTGGCGGGACGGGCGCTGGATGGAGCAGCGCGCCCAGGGCAATCCGGTCGCGAAACCGATGAACATCTACGAGCTGCACCTCGGCTCCTTCAAGCGCACCGGGGACGGGGAATTTCTCTCCTACCGCGAGCAGGCCAAGGAGATCGTGGAATACGTCAAGGGGATGGGGTACACCCACATCGAGCTCATGCCGGTGAGCGAATACCCCTACGACGGGAGCTGGGGCTACCAGGTGACCGGCTACTACGCCCCCACCTGCCGCTACGGCGAGCCGAAGGACTTCATGTACTTCGTGGACTACTGCCACCGCCACTCGCTGGCCGTGATCATCGACTGGGTGCCCGCCCACTTCCCCAAGGATGCGCACGGGCTCTACCGGTTCGACGGCGGGCCCTGCTACGAGTACGCGGACGAGCTCAAAAGCGAGCACAAGGAATGGGGCACCATGGTCTTCGACTATGGCCGCGGGGAGGTCGAGAGCTTCCTCATCTCCAACGCGATGTTCTGGGCCAAGCAGTACCACATCGACGGGATCCGGGTGGACGCGGTGGCGTCGATGCTCTACCTCGACTACGGCCGTCAGGGCGGGCAGTGGCGGCCCAACGAAAAGGGCGGCAAGGAGAACCTGGAGGCGATCGCCTTTCTGCGCAAGCTCAACGAGGCGCTCCTTTGTGAGAACCCGGGGCTGCTGATGATCGCCGAGGAATCCACCGCCTGGCCGCTGGTGACCCGGCCGCCCTCGGTGGGGGGGCTGGGCTTCAACTTCAAGTGGAACATGGGCTGGATGAACGACATCCTGCAATATTTTTCGCTGGACCCGATCTTCCGCAGCTACAACCATGACAAGCTCACCTTCCCGATGTTCTACGCCTTCTCGGAGAATTTCGTTCTCCCCATCTCGCACGACGAGGTGGTGCACGGCAAATGCTCGATGATCTCCAAGATGCCCGGCGAGTACGAGCAGAAGTTCGCGGGGCTGCGGGCCTTTTACGGCTATATGATGTCCTTCCCGGGCAAGAAGCTCCTGTTTATGGGGCAGGAGTTCGGGCAGTTCATCGAGTGGAACTACACCCAGGAGCTGGACTGGAGCCTTTTGGAGTACGACGGCCACCGCGGGCTGCAGGCCTATGTGCGGGAGCTGAACCGCTTTTACCAGAAGACCAAGGCCTTCTGGGAGATCGAGCAGAGCTGGGACGGCTTCCAGTGGACGGTGCCGGACGACAGCCGCCAGTGCGTGATCAGCTACCGCCGGATCGACGAGGCGGGGCACGAGGTGCTCGTTGTCTGCAACTTCACGCCGGTCAAGCGGGAGCATTACCGGATCGGGGTGCCAAAGGCCAGGGCCTATACCGAAATCCTCTCCTCGGACGAGGAGCGCTTCGGCGGAGCCGGGCTGCGCAACGAGAAATACCTCCTCTGCGAACCAATCCCGATGCACGGCAGCGACTACTCGATCGAGCTGACCTTGCCGCCGCTGAGCACCATCTATCTCAAGGGGCTGCGCCGCCTGCCCAAGGACGCGCCGGCCGCCCTGCCAGACACATCAAAAACCTCTAAGGGGGACAACATATGAATTACAAAAAGGAATGGATCGCCATGCTCCTGGCGGGCGGCCAGGGCAGCCGGCTCTACGCGCTGACCCGGCGGCTGGCGAAGCCGGCGGTGCCATACGGAGGGAAATACCGGATCATCGATTTCCCGCTCTCCAACTGCGTCAACTCGGGGATCGACACGGTGGGGGTGCTCACCCAGTACCAGCCGCTGGTGCTCAACGAGTACATCGGCAACGGGCAGCCGTGGGATCTGGACCGGATCAGCGGCGGCGTCTTTGTCCTGCCCCCTTATCAGAAGAGCTCGGGCTCGGACTGGTACACCGGCACGGCCAACGCCATCTATCAGAATATCTCGTTCATCCAGCGCTACGACCCCGAGTATGTGGTCATCCTCTCGGGCGACCACATCTATAAGATGGACTACTCCAAGATGCTCGCCTACCACAAGGAGAAGGAGGCGGACGCCTCCATCGCGGTCATCAAGGTCCCGATGGAGGAGGCCTCCCGCTTCGGGATTATGAACGCCTACCCGGACGGGAAGATCTACGAGTTCGAGGAGAAGCCGCAAAACCCCAAGAGCGATCTGGCCTCGATGGGGATTTACATCTTCACCTGGAAGAAGCTCAAGAAATACCTCGAGGACGACGAGGCGGATCCGATCTCCCAGAAGGACTTCGGCAAGAACATCATCCCGGCCATGCTGGATGCGGGCGAGCAGATGTACGCCTATCCCTTCGAGGGGTACTGGAAGGACGTGGGGACCATCGACAGCCTGTGGGAGGCCAACATGGACCTTTTAAATCCCAACGTCCCGCTCACCCTCTACGACCCGCAGTGGAAGATCTTTTCGCGCAACCCGGTCATGCCGCCGCATTACATATCCCCCTGCGCCAGGGTGCAGAACTCGATGGTGACCGAGGGGTGCTTTGTCGAGGGGATGTGCGACTTCACCATCCTCTTCGCCGGGGTCACGGTGGAGCCGGGCGCGGTGGTGCGCGACAGCATTATCATGCCGGGCTCGGTCATCAAGGCCGGCGCGGTGGTGGAATATTCAATCATCGCCGAGAACGTGACGATCGGCGAGGGCGCCCGGGTGGGGGCCCGGCCCGAGGACACCCCGGATAAGGAAAACTGGGGGATCACCGTCGTCGGAGAGCAGGTCAGCATTTCTCCCGGGCAGGTCGTACCCGCAAAGGCTATGATGGAATACTCGGCAAAGGGGGAGAAATGATGATCAGTGAAAAAACTTTGGGAATCGTATTTTCCAATATGCACGACCACATGCTCTCCGAGATCACGGAGCAGCGCACCATGGGCTCGGTCCCCTTCGGCGGGCGCTACCGGCTGATCGACTTTGTGCTTTCCAACATGGCCAATTCCGGCATATCGGATGTCGGGGTGATCACCAAGAGCAACTACCAGTCCCTGATGGACCACCTGGGCACCGGGCGGGAGTGGGACCTCACCCGCAAGCGCGGGGGGTTGAGCATCCTGCCCCCCTTCGGGCATGCGAGCGCCGGGATCTACCGCGGGCGGCTCGAGGCGCTCTCCGGGGTGCTGACCTATATCAAGCACAGCGACGCCAAGTATGTGATCCTCGCCGACTGCGACGTGGTGGCCAACATCGATTTCTCCGAGATCATGAAGGCCCATATCGAGAAGGCGGCGGACATCACGGTGGTCTATAAGCGGGACACGGTGGCCGACGAACAGGTGATGGACACCACCGTCCTGCGCCTGGATGAAAACAACCTGGTCAACGAGGTGCTCATCCATCCGCCGGTGCAGGGGGAGGACAACATCTACCTCAACTTCGCCATTGTCGCCAAGGATGCGCTCGAAAAGCTGATCACCGAGGGGACGAGCCGCAGCGTCTACAGCTTCGCCAAGGGCGTGCTGCAGGACAAGTGCAACAAGATGCGCATCTATGCCTGGCAGTTTGACGGCTACTGCACCAAGATCAACAGCATCAGGAGCTACTATAAGGCGAATATGCAGCTGCTCGACCCGCAGGTGCGCGCCCAGCTCTTCCCGCGCGAGCGGCCGATCTACACCAAGGTGCGCGACGAGGTGCCCGCAAAATATGGGCTGAGCGCCGAGGCGGGCGGCAGCATGATCGCCGACGGGGCGATCATCGACGGCACGGTGGAGAACTCGATCATCTTCCGCGGCGTGCACATCGGCAAGGGCGCGGTGGTCAAAAACTGCATCCTCATGCAGGATACGATGGTCAGCGAAAACGTCTCGCTGGACCATGTGATCACCGACAAGAACGTGGTCATCCGAGCGGGACGCACCATGGTGGGGCCGGAATCCTACCCGGTCATCATCGCCAAAAACAGCATCGTATAGTTTAACTCGTGCGGCCCCGCCGCACCCGGCCGGCCGCAGGGGGCTTGCTCCTCTGCGGCCTTGCCTGTGGGAAGGGGACGCTGACAGGGAGGAATGACTCTATGAAAATTTTGTATGCGGCCAGTGAGGCGCGCCCGTTCATCGCCTCGGGGGGCTTGGGCGACGTCGCCGGCTCGCTGCCGGGGGCGGTGAGCGCCTGCGGGCAGGACTGCCGGGTGGTGATCCCGCTCTACGGCGACATCTCGTCCGAGCAGCGCGCCGGAATGCGCTTTCTCTGCGACTTCACGGTGAACCTCGCCTGGCGGCGGCAGTACTGCGGCGTGTTCGAGGCGCGTCAGGGCGGGGTGACCTATTACCTCATCGACAACGAATACTACTTCCGCCGGGGCGGGCTCTACGGCTTTTACGACGACGGCGAGCGCTTCGCCTTCTTCTCCAAGGCGGTGGTCGATATGCTCGCGCACATCGACTGGACGCCCGACGTCATCCACTGCAACGACTGGCAGACGGCGATGATCCCGGTCTACCTCAACAGCTACTACCGCAGCGAGGAGCCCTACCACGGCATCAAGACGGTCTTCACCATCCACAACATCCAGTACCAGGGGCAGTATTCCGCTGAAATCATCGAGGATGTGCTGGGGATTTCCAAGAGCTATGCGCGTACCCTGATGTACGACGGGTGCTGCAACATGATGAAGGGGGCCATCGAACAGGCCAATGCGGTGACCACCGTCAGCCCGACCTACGCATATGAGATTCTGGACGAGTGGTACGCCCACGGGCTGGACCGCTTCCTGCGCGAGCAGCGCTACAAGCTCAGCGGGATATTAAACGGGATCGACACCCATTTCTACGATCCGGCGGGCGACCAAAACCTCTATATGAACTACGACCGGGATAGCGCGCTTCAGGGCAAGGCGGTAAACAAGCAGCGCCTGCAGCAGGAGCTGGGGCTGAGCCAGAACAGCGACTCTATGCTCATCGGGATCGTCTCGCGGCTGGTCTCCCACAAGGGCGTGGACCTGATCAAGTACATCTTCGGTAAGATCATCGAGGAGGGGATGCAGGTCGTGGTCCTCGGCACGGGGGATTATATCTACGAGAGCTTCTTTGGCGAGATGGCGGCCCTCTATCCGGACAGGGTGGCGGTGCGCATCGCCTTCGATCCGGCGCTGGCCAGCAAAATCTATGCGGCCTCGGATATTTTCCTCATGCCCTCGAAGAGCGAGCCCTGCGGCCTCTCGCAGATGGTGGCCCTGCGCTACGGGGCCATCCCGGTGGTGCGCAAGACCGGGGGGTTGGCCGATTCGATTACCGACATGGGGGACGAGGGGGGCAACGGCTACACCTTCGCCACCTACAACGCCCACGATATGTTCGGGGCGGTCAAGCGCGCGCAGGCGCACTATTATGACAAGCCCGCCTGGGAGGCGGCCGTGCAGCGCGCGATGGAATGCGATTTCAGCTGGCGCAAGTCGGCCAGGGCCTATACTTCGCTCTATGCCTCGCTGGCCGGGGTAAGCGAGGAGGAGGTCGAGCGGGCCATCCACGAGCGGGAGAAGAGCCTGGAAGCGAGCAATTCTCCCCAGGCGATCCAGCCGTTGGGAAAGCCCGCCGGGAACAAGAAGCCCGTGGGGTCCCCGGCCAAAAAGCCCGCCGCCAAGAAAGCGGCCCCGGCGCGGGAGAAAGCGCCCGCAGCGGAAAAAAAGTCTACCAAGGCCCCGGCGAAGAAGACAACTCCCAAGGACAAAGCCAAACAAGGCGAATAGCGGTATTCCAAGGGCCCCGGCATTGCGCCGGGGCCCTTGCTTTTTTTTGGAGGGCCGGTATAATGTTTTTTATAGGGCTTGGGACCGACCGGCCTGCAGGAAGGGGAAGAGAGCGTGAAATCGTACACCCGGCGGATACCGCGGAACAAGACGGTGGAGCTCAATGAAAACAGCAATGCGCTGGACAAGTTCAACCATACCTTTTACCGTGTGGCCCAGGAGCTGACGCCCTGGGGCTTCATCCGGGGCAGGGCCATCCGGCGGGAGCTGCTGCTGCGGGGGAAGGCTTTTACCTTCCGGGTGTATTTCCGTTGCAACGGGGCGAGCACCCTCAAGTTTGGCGTCTATGTGAACATCTTCTCCGACCGGCTGGCGCAGTGGCACCGGGAAAACTATGCCGACACCAATCATCAGCTGGAGGCCGGGAATGTGCTCACCCTGCCGCTGCGCGCCCTGGTGGACGGAGGGGAGAGCGAGCGGTTCGACGTCACCTTCGAGGTGGAGCGCGAACGGGTGATCCGCTCGATCGTCGACCAGGTCACCGAGGGGCTCTATCCCTTCCTCGAGCGGTTTGAAGAGGGGCTCATCGGGCTGGTGGACCAGGTCGCGCGGGAGGGCTTTGCCCCGCAGGCGGGGTTCGTCACCAACCTCAATTTCCTGCTCTGCTTCGGCAACGCCAAGAAGGCGCAGCAGGGGATGGAAAACTTTTTGCGGGCCATGCCGGAGTATCGCGCGCTCTATGAGGAATACCGGCGGGAGGACCCGCTCAACTTCATGATTTCAAAAGGGGAGTACGGGTTGATGATCAAGGAGATCCTGTATAACCACATCGAAATCGACTTTACGCAGCTCTGACGACAAGAAAAAAGGGCCGCCGCACCGGCTTGTGCGGCGGCCCTTTCCCGTCAGCGGAAATCGTCCATCGGCGCGGCGCCAAGCTCCCGCACCAGCGCGATAAACGCTTGCGCCGCACCGCTTAAGGCTTTGCTGCGGTGGCGCAGCAGCTGGAACTTGCGGCGCAGGTCCAGCCCCTCGATGGGGACGCGCACCAGCGTGCCGCGCGCGAAATCCTGCCGCAGCAGCGCCGCGGGCAGCACCGAGACCCCCAGCCCCGTGCGCACGGCGTTGACGATCGAGCGGGTATTGATGCTCTCCCACATCGGTTCCAGGCGCAGCCCCTTGGTGAGCAGCGCGCTGTCGAACAGCTCGCGGGTGCCGCTGCCCCGCTCCCGCAGCAGCCACCGCTCGTTCCCGAGCTCCTGAAGGGTAGCCCGTCCGCGCAGGGCAAAGGGATGCCCCGGCGGGCAGACCAGGGTCAGTTCGTCGTCCAAAAATGGTTCGGCCTCAATCTGCGGGGTGTGGACCACCCCTTCGATCAGGGCGAAGTCGATCCCGTTTTGCAGCAGCCTTTCCTCCAGCGTGCCCGAGTTTTCGATGGTCACCTGCACCCGCGTGCCGGGATACCGCTCCTCGAAGGCGCGCACATACCCCGGCATGAGGCAGGTGCCGATGGTCACGCTCGAGCCGATGTGCACCCGCCCGAGCCCGTCCCCGTGCACGGTGCGCTCGGCCTCGCCGAAGAGGGCGGTGATCTGCCGCGCCAGGGAGAGCAGGCGCTCCCCCTCGGGGGTGATGTAGAGCCGGCGGGAGAGCCGCTCGAAGAGCGGGACGCCGTAATACTGCTCCAGCTCATGGATCGCCAGGCTGACCGCCGGCTGCGCCAGATAGAGGCGCCGCGCCGCGCGGGTGACCCCGCCGCAGTCGCAGACCGCAACGAATATTTTCAGATGCCGCAGGGTCATGGACGTCCCCTCAAATCATAATAAAATCAATATGAATCTGATAATATTATACTATTATAATTATGAAGCCGCAAGGCGTATAATGGAAGAAGCAGAGAGGAAGGAACATATGAACGAGACCAAGAATCTAAAGTTTTACTTAAAATTGTTTTCCTCCACCTTCACGCTGAGCGCCTTTACCTTTGGGGGCGGGTATGTCATCATCCCGCTGATGCGCAAAAAATTCGTGGAGCAGTACGGCTGGATCGAGGAGGAGGAAATGCTCGATCTGACGGCGATTGCCCAGTCCTCCCCCGGAGCGATGGCGGTCAACGCCGCGATCCTGATCGGCTACCGGTTGGCGGGGGTGCCCGGCGCCCTGCTCACCGTGCTGGCCACAGTGCTCCCACCGCTGATCACCTTGACGGTAATCTCCTGTTTTTATACCGCCTTCCGGGACAGCCGGGCGGTAAGTGCCGTGATGAAGGGGATGCAGGCGGGGGTGGCGGCGGTGATCGCCGATGTGGTGGTCACCATGACCCAGGCGGTGGCGCGCGAGCGCAGCGTGATGGGGTGGCTGATCCTGTTCGGGGCCTTCTTCGCCTCCACCCTGCTGGATGTCAACATCGTGCTGATCATCCTCTGCTGCGGGGTGCTGGGCGCGGCGCGCACCCTCTGGCAGCACAGAAGAAAGGGGCGGGCATGATGTTATATCTCCAGCTCTGTTGGAGCTTTTTTCAAATCGGCCTGTTCGGGATCGGGGGCGGCTATGCCGCCCTGCCGCTGATCCGGCACCAGGTGGTGGAGCTGCACGGGTGGCTGACGATGGGGGAGTTCGTGGACGTGATCACCATCTCCCAGATGACCCCCGGCCCGATCGCCATCAACGCGGCCACCTTCGTCGGCACCAGGATCTGCGGGCTGCCCGGGGCGATCGTGGCCACCATCGGCTGCGTGACGCCCTCGATCATCATCGTTTTGACCCTCGCTTATTTTTACTATAAGTATAGAAACCTAAATTTAATACAGGGGGTGCTGAGCGGGCTGCGCCCGGGCGTGGTCGCGCTGATCGCCTCGGCCGGGCTTTCGATCATCCTGCTCGCCTTCTGGAAGGACGGGGTGTTCTCCCTGCTGCCGTCGGACATCGACTTTTGGGCGGTGGGGTTGTTTGCCGCCTGCCTGCTGGTGCTGCGGCTGCGCAAGCCCAATCCCATCTACGTCATGCTGGGCGCCGGGACGGTGGGGGGACTGATCTATTATTTCCTGACGTAAAGGCAATGCCTTTACAGCAAAAAAGAGCCGGGGCCGCAGAAAGGGCGCGCCTTTTTTCTTCAGGGCGGGGGTTGACGCTGCGCCCTTCTCAAAGTATTGAAAGCTGAGCTTCCAATACTTCCATATGGGTGCTCCCGGAAGGGGCCCCCTTCTTTTTTTTGACGGAGGCGGCGTTGCGCCCCCCAAAGTATGGCAGACTTTGTCTGCCATACTTCCTTATGGGTGTGCCGGAATCTGCGGCCCCGGCTCCTTTGGGTTCAAAGCGTCAATAGCTCCTGCAGCCGGGTGATCGTGTAGGTGGGCGCCAGCCCCTCTTTGGATGGGCGGCCCGCCGGATTCAGCCAGCAGCTGTCCATCCCGCAGGCGCACGCGCCCTTGATATCGGTGTGCAGCGAGTCCCCGACCATCAGGCAGTCCGAGGCTTTGGCTCCGAGCAGCCCCAGCATCTTTTGAAAGAAGCGGGGATCGGGTTTTATGTAGCCCAGCGCCTCTGAGATGAAGAGACGGTCGAGATACCCCATTAGCGGCTCTATGCGCACCTGCTGGGTCTCGATCAGCCCATTGGTGGCCGCGGCGAGCCGGCAGCGCCGCGACAGGGTTTGGCAGACTGTGACTGCGCCCGCCACCGGCTCGCGCTCCCGGGCGAAGTAGGAGAGAAACCGCGCGCGGCCCTCTTCCCCGTCAAAGGGGAGCTCCAGCCGCTTGGCGAAGCGGGCAAAGAAGTCCTGGAGATACCGCCGGTAGCGCGGATGGTAATCGTCCAGCACCGCCGGGTCGCAAAGGTCCCGCAGCCCGCTGCGCGCCCACTCGTCCCAGGAAATATCTAAAAGTTCATCAAAAAGGGCGTCGTCCATCGGCAGGGCGTAGTCGGCGAGAATCCGGGCAAAGACGTTCCGTTCGGCTTTTTGATAGTCGATCAGGGTGTCGTCCACGTCAAAAATGATATAGCGGTAATGCAAACTTCCGCCCTCCTTTCTTGGGATTATACCTTACCCCAGGACCAGCTTGATAAAGAGCAGGGCCAGCACGACCAGCACAACCGGGCGCACCGCACGGTAGCCCCTTTTGAGCACGATCCCCGCGCCGATGTAATGCCCGGCGATCGAGAAGGCGGCGGCGCACAGCCCCAGCGGCACGACCACCTTGCCGCTCAAAAGAAAGACGGTGAGCGCGGCGAGGTTGGAGGAGAGGTTGACCACCTTGGTATAGGCGCTGGATTGGCGCACCCCGAGCTTGCAGAGCCCCATGAAGAGCAGAAGCAGGAAGGTGCCGGTTCCCGGCCCGTAGAAGCCGTCATACCCGCCGATCACGAAGGCGATCCCGCTCATGGACGCGGCCAGCCGGGCGGTGGAATAGGGGGACTCCTCGGCCGCGGGCGCCCGTTTGTTGGAGAGGACCACCACCGCCACCACCGGCAGTACGAAAATCATCAAATTGCGCAGCAGTCCTTCGTCGGCCAGCAGCGCGAGGTTGGAGCCGCAGACCGACCCTATCAGCGCGAAGGCGATGGAAAGCAGCGCCAGCAGCGGGCGGATCGGCATATTCCGGCAGTAGCGCACGGTCGAAACCACCGTACCAACGGCGGAGGAGAGCTTGTTGGTCCCCAGCGCCAGATGGGGCGGAACCCCGGCGATGAGATAGGCCGGCAGGGAGATCAGCCCCCCGCCCCCGGCGATCGAATCCACCACCCCCGCCAGAAAGACCAGAGGGCAGACGATCAGGAACATGTTCAGCGAGGTTTCCAAATCCAACACTCCCCATCCTGCGGGCCTGAAAGGCGGCCCGCTCAAAACGCTTGCATCTTAGCACAAAACGCGGGAGCTGTAAAGCAGCGGACCCCATCTGGGGGGATATGTGATTGGCTGGGATATTGGGATTCTTAAGGGCCTTCGGCCCTTAAGTGGAGGTTTGGAGGCTTTGCCTCCAAACCTTTTTTCTTTCCCAAAAGGGGAAACTGCGCGCAGCGCAGCGCGGTGGGGAAAACCCCGGGATGGGCTTTTCCCACCGGATAAAACAAGGCCCCATCCGGTGCGGATGGGGCCTGCGGGCATTTTAGTTTTGTGCAAGATATTTTTGCTTGGCCTGGTTGATCTTGCTCTGGTCGGCAGCGGTGGTTTGATACCAGCCGCGCTTTTGCATCTCGATGAATATCTCGTGCTGGATCTGGTGCTCCTCGCTGAGCAGGTTCATAAACTCGCTCTTGAGCGCGGGGGTGGAGCACTCGTTGGCGAAGGTGTTGTACCCCTCGGTGACGAATTTCTGGGAGGAGAGCGCGTCGTCCATCATTTCCTTGTCCCCGAAATTGGGGCTCTGGGGCAGGTTCATACTGGTCCCTTCCTTTCTAGCCCAGCTGGTTCATCAGCCGGTCAAAGTGGTTCTGGTGCTTGGCGGCGATCTGCTCGCACTTCATTTTGATCTGCGGATCGGTTGAGGTCTGGGAGTACATCTGGTACTTCTTGATGAGCAGCTGTTCGACCGAGAGCTGGTCCTCGATCGCGCTCAGCTCCTTGCTGGTCAGTTCGGCCATGGGCCCACATCCTTTCATAATTCCTTGCGGGTCTTATTTTTTGCAGCCGCCCTGTAAAATATTCCTGAATAATAAATGTAAAACACACTTGACATAAAATGTAAAGCCTGCTATACTACAAATGTAAAGTGAATTTGACAAACATGGTGCATGGATAGAAGCTCGGGAAAGGGATGGGCATTAGAATGGAAAACCGGATCGGGGAGCTGCGCCGGCAGCGAAAGATGACCCAGGAGGAGCTGGCGCTGGCGACGGGGGTGACCCGGCAGACGATCATCAGCCTGGAGGGAGGGCGCTATAACCCTTCGATCCTGCTGGCGCACAAGATCGCGCAGGTGTTCGACAGCCGGATCGAAGAGGTCTTTATCTTTGAGGAGGACGAAGCATGAAAAAGAACGTATTGTGGATTTCGCTTTGCTATCTCGCGGCCGGGCTGCTCTGCGCGCTTGCGGCGGCGCTCGCCGAAGGAAAGGCTTCAGGACTTCTGGCGGGCTTTGCGGGCGCGGGGATCGGCGCCGGCGGAGTGCTGCTGTGGAAATACGTCTACTGGAGCAGGCCGCAAAACGCGCCGCGTTACCGGGAGAGGGCCCAAAGGGAGCGGATCGAACAAAAAGACGAGCGCAACGAACGGCTGCGCGACAAGGCTGGGCGGTATACCTACCTTTTGGGGCTGCTCGTCCTTGCGCTGGCCGACGTGACCTTCGCCATCCTGGATGCGACAGGCGCCTACGAATGCAAGGGGCTGATCCTGTTTTCCGGCTTCCTGCTGCTCTTTCTCTATATCGCGGGCATTGTGATCTACCGCAGGCTGAAAGCACATTACTAATTGGGGGGATTGAACATGAACCGTTTTGTAAAACGCAAGCTGACCTTTGCCGTTGTTATTTTAGTCCTGGGCCTCTGCGTGTTGGCGAGCAGCTGGCTGCTGCCGCAGGGCGCGGGCCCGGTCGGGATCGTCGCGGGCTTCGGCTTCGGCTGGACCGCAATCGGGGTGCTTAGGCTGCTGCAGGCGCTGGGCTATTACCGCGATCCGCAGCGGGCCGCCAAACTCGAAACCTGGGAGAAGGAGGAGCGCACCCGCTTCATCCGGGAAAAATCTTATGCGATGGGGTTCTATGTCGGGATTTTTGGCTGCGGGATCGGGGTGCTGCTCGCGGCGTATTTGGGTGACGAGAAGCTCGCCGACACGCTGGCGATGGTGGTTTGCGGGATGCTGATTGCCATGCTGGGGGCTTGGCGGTACTTTCAGAAAAAATATTGAACCTGGCCATACGAAAAAGATGACCGTTAGTAAAGGTTACTAACGGTCATCTTTTTGCAGATATAGGGAAAGAGCGGCGGGGATACCGCCGGCCTCTTCCCGATTTATCCTAATTATATCCTGAACTGGGATGGATTTCAAGGGAAAAGGCCAATTTTTGTCCCGTTCCCCGGGCGGGAATGACCGCGAGCAACCTTTGCTAGAGGTCATTTATCTGAAGGGGGAACTGGAATGAAAAAGAAAGCGATAGCGGTGCTGCTGTGCGTGCTGGCGCTGACCGTTTTAGGCGGCTTCACGGTGGGCGGCAGCGGCCTGCGGGAGTACTACGAGGTGGGCAGCATTTCTGCAGAAATGCAATTGCCGGCTGATGCCGGCGGCCCACCTCACGGGGGGAATCATCCCCCCGTGGGCCCCCTAACTCTCCGAGGGGGAGCAACCATGGGTGAGAGTGAGAAAATACCGCTCGATGATTTCACGATCGGTGAAATCAGCGCCGCTTCCGGGGACGTGGTGGAAAGATGAGGCGGCTTCCCGCTTGGCTGCTGGCGGTTTCCCTGGCGGCCGGGATGATCCCGGCCGCCGGGGCGGCGGCAGCGTCTGTTGATCCGGGCGCGACCCTCGGGAGGAGCACCCCGCCCGGAATCGCGGAGATCGATCCAGACACGCCCACCCCGGAGATCTCCCTCTTCCGCGCCCGGGCCGCTGCGGGCCCCGAGTTTATCCGGGTGCCGGTGAAAAACGGCGACCCGGCCCGGATCGAAGGCTTCACCGTCACCGCCCTGCCCGAGGGCGGCGGGGAGGCGGACATGCTGTCCGCCTCGGGAGAGCCCGAGGTGTCGGGGGAGGTCTACAGCTACAAGCTGTATTTCAGCGGCCCGCCGCAGCGGGACACCGGCTTTACCATCTCGGTCACGCCCGTCGCGAAGGCGGGCCGGGCCGGCTTCGACCTGCCCAAAACGA
Source organism: Provencibacterium massiliense (assembly GCF_900169495.1). NCBI lineage: Bacteria > Bacillati > Bacillota > Clostridia > Eubacteriales > Oscillospiraceae > Provencibacterium > Provencibacterium massiliense. Next base: position 1,681,339 of record NZ_FWCH01000012.1, on the reverse strand, counting down.
AAACCTCATCCTACACCTACCGGGCCATCGAGAGCCTGACCATCAAGGCCGGGGACGAGGCGGTGGGGGATAAGACGGTCTACCTGCAAACCGGTGGGGAGCGCCAGACGGTACAGCTGGCCGCCGACAAGAACCCCACCTCCCAGAGCTATGCCGCCGAGGTGCTCTGGTCGAGCAGCGACCCAGCCATCGCTTCGGTAGACCCGGTGACGGGGATGGTCACGGGAAACACGGGGGGAACCGTGACCATCACCGCCGCCGTCTACGATAATCCCAACACCGTCACAGCCAGCTGCACGGTGACGGTGGTCCCGATTTCCGGGATCGGCCTCAACCCCAGCAGCAAGACCCTCTTCACCGGGGGCACGGCGGCCGAGACCGACTTTGAGCTGACCGCGACCCTGACGGGAGACAACGGCAGCACCGAGCTCGTCTGGGAGAACAGCAACCCGGACCAGGTCGATATGACCAAGGTGAGCGGCAACGTCTACCACCTCTCGGCCTTTGGCAAGCAGCCGGGGAGCGCGACCATCACGGTGACGGACAAGGGCGGGTTCTATAAGGCCACCTGCACCGTGACGGTGGTGCAGGTCCAGAGCGTTTCGGTGCTGCCCGCCACCCTGACCCTCTATACCTCGGGCAGCTCGCGCAGTGGGACCTTGAGCGCCACGGTGAACCCCACGGCCTACGCCCCGGCCTGGGCGGCGGAGGACGAGAGCCTGGTCAGCGTGGCGGGCAGCGGGAAGAGCTGCACCGTCACGGCAAACACCACCAAGGGTGGGAGCACCACCGTTACCGCCTCGGTGGGCGGCCGGAGCGGAAGCTGTACCGTGACGGTGCAGCACATCACGGGGATCCGGTTCACCGAGCTGCCGGGGACGCTGTACCTCGGCGGGAGCTCGGTGACGGGCCAGGCGCAGGCCGCACTCGAGGGCGGCGGGACGGGGCCGGTCACCTACCAGAGCTCCGACCCGTCGGTGGCGTCGGTGGACGCCTCCACCGGCGTGGTGACGGCGGTGGGGAAGGGGAGCTACACGCTGACGGCGACGGCGCCCAACGGGATCAGTGTGACGAGCGGGGAGCAGGAAGTGGTGCAGCGGGTGACGGGAATCACGATCGCGACCGACTCGCTGGAGAAGGGGACGAACCTCGCATTGAGCGTGAGCGTGACGCCGCAGAACGCGAACGAGAAGGGCCTCACCTGGTCTCTGGAGAGCGGGAGCGGGATCGCGAGCATCAACTCCACGACGGGAACGGTGACGGCGGTGGGGCAAAGCGGTACGATCACGGTGAAGGCGGCGGCCAAGGACGGGTCGGGGGTGACGGCGAGCAAGACGGTGACGATCGAGGGGTGCGAGCATGCGCTCGCCGCCGGCGGCTACGGGGGCGGTGCGGGCACCGCCGCCAAGCCTTGGAAGGTCTCGTCGCAGGCGCAGCTGGCGCATGTGAACAGCCATCTGGCGGCGAGCTTCATCCAGACGCAGGACCTGAGCCTCACGGGCGACTGGACCCCCATCGGAGGAAACAACTATGCCGCCTTCACCGGGATTTACGACGGCGGGGGCCATCTGGTGAAGAATCTTTCGATCCCCAGAAGCGCGGGATATTCTGATGCGGGACTGTTTGGCAAGGCAAATTCGTCCACCATCCGCGGGATTGGGGTAACCAATTTTACGGTGTATGACAGCGGCAGCGGCGTTTCCGGGAGCCTTGTTTCATTTTGCAACGACGGTGTATTGATCGAGCAGTGCTACGCCGAGAACGGCCTGTCCGACGGGTACTGGCACGCCGGGGGACTGGTCGGACAGCAGTACAACGACTGTGAAGTGCGGGACTGCTATGCGGTCAATGTCAACGTAACGGTGCCGGTGAGCACCGTCGACTACTGCGATGCGGCGGGATTGGTGGGATTTTCCACAGTGAATTGCCGCATTACGCGCTGCTTTGCCATGCCGGGTACCCTCAGTGGAAACGGACAGAGTGCGCTCACCGGATGCGTGCCGCTGGCTGATGCGACGGGCTGCACCTCCTGTTACTATGCAAGCGACCGGGGGTACCCGCCCTCTTGCCGATGGTACGATGCAACCAGCGGGATTGGAGGCAGCATGCCCGCCAGCGTTGCGGGTGTGACCCCGTTGACTGTCGCGCAGTTTGCCGACCCTACGAATTTTGCGGATTTGAGCATGGGCGCGACCGGAAGCGCCTGGAAAACCTGGCGCGGCGGTTATACCCATCCGGTTTTGGCGGTGTTTGGATAACGGCAAGAACAGTGTAAAAAGGCGGCTGTGGAAGGATCAAGCCTGGACTCCTTCCGCAGCCGCCTTCTTGATGGAAGGCTATTTTCCATCCCAGCCGAAGCGCGACAGGTCCACTTTAAAGTCCTGCGACACCTCGACCCCTTCCCGCTCGAGCCGGCGGCGCTGCTCCCCGATCCCGTCGCCGAAGGCGAAGGAGGGGGTGAGCGCGCCGAAACGGTTGACCACCCGGTGGCAGGGAATATTTGCCGGATCGGGGTTTTTGTGCAGCGCCCAGCCCACCTGCCGCGCCATGCGGGGATTGCCCGCGAGCAGTGCGATCTGCCCATAGGTCGCCACCTTTCCGCGGGGGATGGATTGTACGGCGGCGTAGACTGCCGAGAAAAAAGACATAAAACTTTCCCCTTTCCCAAAAGTTGTGTTTTTTCGTCAGACATGCTACCATAAAGGACAAGAGAACGCAAGCGGATTCCAATATGTTTTTACAAGGTAAAAACATGGAGAGCCGTTCATTTCACAAGGCAAAATGAACAGCTTATGCAGCAAATCCGGCCATTGCGCGCACTAAGGAAATGGAACCTCAGAGGGCTCCTGGCCCAAACGCAGGTGGAAGATGAACGTAGATGTTGTTTTGATCGAGCAGGCAAAACGGGGGGACAAGGATAGCTTCGCCGACCTGTATGAACAGGTGGCGGATGAGCTTTACCGGGTGGCTCTGTACACCCTCGGCAATGTGCACGACGCGCAGGACGCGGTGTCGGAAACCTTTGTCGAGGCGTACCGGGGCCTTGGTTCCCTGCGTGACAACGCCGCCTTCCGCGCGTGGATCATGAGGATCCTGACCATCCGCTGCAAGCGCAAGATGGGGCAATACGTCAAGGAGCGCGGCCAGATGGATGTCGACGAGCTCGTCTCCCTCTCGGACGGGGAGGACACGGTGGAGCAGAGCCTTTCGCGCGCCGACCTCCTGGCCGCCCTCTCAAAGCTCAGTGCCCAGGAGCGGCAGATCGTCCTGCTCTCGGCAGTGCAGGGCTACACCCTGCGGGAGATCGCGCAGGTGATGCGCGCGCCGCAGGGGACGGTGAGCTCCAAGCTCTGCCGGGCGATGAAGAAGCTGCGGGGTCTGATCGAGCGATGAACAGGGGAAAGGAGGACCGGCGCATGAAGCGGGAAGAAGAAATAAAACAGCATGGCGAGGCGCTGGGTCCTCAGCTTCGGCGGCTGACCGACCCGGTGCAGCGCCCTTTGGCGCTGCAGGGGGAGCTGCTGAAAGGCCGCCTGGACGGCGATGCGCGCCCGGGGCGGGCGGGAGCCCGGCGCTGGCTGGCGCCACTCTGTGCGGTGGCCGCCGGGGTGGTGGTCGTCTTCGGGGCCCTGCTGGCGTTTCACCCGGGAGGGATTGAGACCGCTTCGGGCGAAGCCGCCCCCGAGACGGCCATGCTCATGGAGGAGGCCCCGGTCGAGGGAGAGGCCGGCGCGGGCCAGGCGGCCGCATCGGCCGCCTATGATATGGCGGCCCCCACCGCGGAGGAAGCGGTGCCGCACGCGCAGAGCTACCAGGAAATCATGGACCGGATTCTACAGATCGAAGGGGAGCAAAACAAGCAGGAAGCCATGCTCGCCGACGCGGGCGCGCCCCGCAGCATGATGGGGAGCGCGCCCCTTGCCGCCGTGCAGCCCGGCGAGGGGGACATCCTGCAAAGCGACGGGGAGTATCTATACTACCTCACCGAAAATCAGGAGAGTTTGCTTTCCTCGGCGGTGGGGGGCTTCTCCTCCACCCTCTATATTGTGAAAGCCGCGGACCTTTCCATCGCCTCCGCGACCGAAGTGGAGGGGACGGGCGAGCTCTACCTCGAGGGGGACCGGCTGCTGCTTGTCGGGGAGGACAGCGGATTTCCCGGGGAGGACAGCACCGAGGAGACGTCCTACACCCCGGTGACCAGCGCGAAAATCTACAATGTTGCCGACCCGGCGCGTCCGGTGCTGGAGAGCGACTTTACCCAGGAGGGCAGCTTCGTCTCCTGCCAGGTGCAGGACGACGTGGCCTACCTGGTCAGCGAATGGGTTCCGATGACCGTGCCGGGCGACCCGCTAAAGGCGGTTCCCAGCACCTATGACGGCGCGCAGGAGCGTCCGCTCGCGCCCGGCGAGGTGCTGCTGCCCGACGGAGCAGGGAGCGCTGCCTTTGCGGTGGTTTCCGCCCTGGCGCTCGATGGAGAGACAGCGGCGGTGACCCAGGCGGTGCTCGGCGGCGCGACGGCGGTCCACCTCTCAAAAGAGAACCTCTATATCGCCGGTACCCGGTACGGCGAGGGCGAAGAGCCAGACAGGACCAACCTTCTGCGTTTCGCGCTCGACTCCCTGAGCTGTGCAGCCGAAGGGCAGGTGGAGGGGATCCTGGGGGCGTCGTCGCCGATGGACGAATATGGCGGCTATCTGCGCCTGGCGGCCACGGCCGATGGGGAAATCAGGCTCTATGTGCTGGATATGCAGCTGGAAGAGTGCTCGTCGGTGCGGGGCTTTGCCCAAGAGGCCGAACTCGGCGGAGTGCTCTACCGGGGCGACACCGCCTATGTCACCGCGGTGCGGGACAGCGAGGAGCTCTGGGTGCTCGACCTTGGGGACCCGCAAAACGCGGGGACCCGCGGCAGGGCGGCTCTGAGCGGATTTACGCAGCAGCTGTTTGCGGTGGACGCGCACACGCTGCTCGGATTCGGGCTGGACACCCGCACCGGAGAGGACGGCGTGCTCTATTCGGGCGGGGTGCGCCTCTGCCTTTACGACGTTCGTGACCCCGACCGTCCGGCGCTGGCGGACCAGGTCGTGCTGGGCGGGCGCGCTTCGAGCGAGGCGCTCTACGAGCCGCGCGCCCTGTTGCTGGAGGAGGGCAGGATCGGCTTCCCGGCCGAGCTGCGCGAGGCGGACGGAGACGGCCTGGAGCAGACGAAATTTTCGGGCTACTTCCTCTTTGAGCTGCGGGACGGGAAGCTGAGGGAGCTCTCGCGCACCTCCTTGCAGCGAAGCGCGGCCGAGAGCGACTACAGCACGGTGCATATCCTGCGCGGGACGCTGGCCGGGGACACCCTGTACACCGCGTCGGCGCGCCGGATGGCGGCAGTCGATCCTGTGAGCGGGAAGACGCTCGCAGAATTGGAGTTGGGATGATTGCAAAGCCCGCCGCGGGAAAACCCCGCGGCGGGCTTTCCGCATGAATCGAGCAAAATCGCGGTTGTAAACGGGGGCTAAACTTGATATAATAATTTCATTAAGCAGATGTGAAGGATGGGTGGGATTGCCGGCTTGAAACGGATTGGATTTCTGTGTGCGCTCTCGGCCCTCCTTTTGCTTTTTGGCTGCGGCGCCGACCGCGGCACGCCCCTGCAGCAGCCTCCGGCGCCGCAGAGCGAAAGCTCCTCCATGGGGGAGCAGGAGAGCTCCCCTTGGCGGCTGCGCCTGGCAGTCAGCGAGGGGGATGTGCTCAACCCCTACCGCATGACGAGCCAGCTGAACGCCGACGTGTCGGCCCTGCTGTACGATCCCCTCATCAAGCTGGACGCTTCCTTTGCGCCGCGGGGGTATCTCGTGCAGGAGCCGCTGCTCGAGGGGACGGTGTGCACCCTGCGCCTGCGCGATGGGGTAACCTTCGGCGACGGCAGCCCCCTGACGGCGCAGGACGCGGCCTATTCCTACACCCTTGCGGCGGCCAGGGACACGGCCGGGCGCTTTTCCAATGTGGAATCCTGCGCGGCGCAGGATGAGAGCACCCTGGTGTTCACATTGAAGCGGGCGGACCGGTACTTTTTAAATCTTCTGACCTTCCCCATCATAAAGTCCGGCTCGGGTGCGGAGGATACCCCGCCCGGCACCGGGCGCTACTGCGTGGGGGAGGACGGGTCTTTGATCCAAAACAGCGGGCACTTCGAGGGCGGCTCGCGGGTGGAAAATATCATCCTGGTACCGGTCGGGGACGCCGATGAGATCGGCTACGATTTGATCACCGACCGGATCGACTACGCCCGCCGCCCCAAGGGCAGCGCCCAGCCCGAGGCCTCGGGAAGTGTCCCGGTGCAGGAAAACACGCTGGTGTATCTGGGCTTCAACGGGTCGATCTACCCGTCGGACAACGGGGACTTTCGCCGGGCGGTGGACGCCATGCTGGACCGTTCGGCGATTGTGAGCCAGTCCTTTTCCGGGCGGGCCGCGGCGGCACCCGAGCCGGTCAACCCGACCTTTTACGACGCGCGGGGGGAGCCGCGCGAGCTGCCCGACCCGGATGCGCTGCTCGATTCGATGGGGCTTGACCGGCGGGACGCCGAAGGGTACCGCACCCGGGGCGGCGCCGCTTTTGAAGTGCAGCTGGCGATCAACGTCGAAAGCACCGCCAAGCGGGACGCGGCCGCGCTCCTGAGGCAGCAGTTCGCCGCGCACGGGCTGCACCTCACGATCAACGAATATTCCTTCGAGCAGTTTACCGCGCAGATCGCGGCCGGGGGCTACAACCTGTATCTGGGCGAGGTGCGCCTGCCCGAGGACATGGACCTCTCGGCCCTGCTCTCCCCCCAGGGGGCGCTGCACCACCATCTGCCGGATACCGCCGAGCTCTATCAGAGCTATCTGCTCTCGCGTGAGGGTGCGCTTTCGATGGAGGACTTCTACAACCGGTTTTGGCAGCAATGTCCCTTTGTGCCGCTGCTCTACACCCAGTCGGTGATTTCCCACTCCAGGAATTTTTATCCTGCGGTGGTTGCAACCGATCAGGATATTTTCTATAATATAAGCAAGTGGTAGCCCAAGTGCTTGACCAAAGGAGTGAAATTCATGATTAAAATTGAAAATCATCTCGGTACGATCGAGATTTCGCAGGAATACTTTGCGAAGCTGGTGGGCTACGCCGCGCAGGAGTGCTTCGGCGTGGCGGGGATGGTGTTCAGCAACCCCTCGCAAGGAATCCGCTCGGTGCTCTCCCGCAAGGATGTCGCCGACAAGGGCGTGCGGGTGCGCTCGGGGAATAACTGCCTGGCGATTGATTTGCACATCGCGGTCACCTATGGGGTGAACATTTCGGCGATCGTCAAGAGCATCGTCAACAAGGTGCGCTACACCGTGGAGGAAGCGACCGGCTTCGAGGTCGCCAAGGTCAACGTGTTCGTGGATGACATGAAGGCGCAGTGACGCCGATCATTTTACGGGCGGGGGCCAAGGTAGCCGTGCTCCCGCTGCTTGAAGGAGTGTCCAAGATTTGATGAGAGGCAAAACGCTGCGGGACGCCATGCTGTCCGCGGCCAACAACATACAGGCCCAGCGGCAGGCGGTGGACGCGCTCAACGTCTTTCCGGTCCCGGACGGCGACACCGGCACCAACATGTCGATGACCATCGGCAACAGCGTGCGCGAGCTGCAGGGGCTGCAGGACGACGCCCCCATCGGCCAGGTCGCGCAGGTTGCCGCCTCCGCCCTGCTGCGCGGGGCCAGGGGGAATTCCGGGGTGATCCTTTCCCTGCTGTTCCGGGGCTTCGCCAAGGGGCTGAAGGACAAGGCCGAGGCCGGGCCCGCCGACTTTGCCCTCGCGCTCGAGTCGGGGGTCCATTCCGCCTACAAGGCGGTGATGAAGCCGACCGAGGGGACCATCCTCACCGTGGCGCGCATGGCTTCGGTGAAGGCGCGGCAGCTCGCGGACGGCGGCTGCGCGATGGAGGAGTTCTGGCAGGGCGTGCTCGACGAGGCGAAGGACGCGCTCGAAAAGACGCCCGAGCAGCTTCCGGTGCTTAAAAAGGCCGGGGTGGTCGACGCGGGCGGGCGCGGCTTCGTGGTCATCCTCGAAGGGATGGCCAGCGTCTTCCTGCACGGGGTAATGGTGCAGGGCGAGAGCGCGGGGAGCGACCCCGAGCCGGTCCCTGCCGCGCAGGAATACAACGCCTCGGGCGAATACGAAACCGAGATCACCTATCCCTACTGCACCGAATTTATCGTCATGAAGGAAAATGAGCGCGACCCGCTTTTGCTGCGCGCCTTTTTGGAGTCGCGCGGGGACAGTGTCGTGGTGGTGGACGACGAGGACATCATCAAGGTGCACGTGCATACCGGCAACCCGGGCGACGCGCTGCAGGAGGGGCTCAAATTCGGGAGCCTCACCAAGATCAAGATTGAGAACATGCGCGAGCAGCACGAAAACCGCAAAGCGATGAACCAGCCGCCAAAGATGGGGGAGGAGTTCCCCTACGCGCCGGTGGACGCGGGGCGGGAGATCGGCTTTGTGGCGGTCGCCGCGGGCGACGGGGTCAGGGAGCTGTTTTTGGACCTCGGCGTGGACCGGGTGGTCAGCGGGGGGCAGACGATGAACCCCTCGACCGACGACATTCTCTGCGCGGTGCAGTCGGTGCCGGCCAAATATGTCTTTGTGCTGCCCAACAACAAGAATATCATCATGGCCGCCGAGCAGGCGGGCAGGCTCGCCGACCGCGAGGTCTGCGTGCTGCAGTCGCGCACCATCCCGCAGGGGATGGCGGCGATGCTCGCCTTCGAGCAGGAGGAGGGCCCGGAGCGCAACAGCACGCTGATGACCCAGGCGATGGAGAAGGTGGAGACGGGGCTGATCACCTTTGCCGCGCGGGACAGCGACTTTGACGGACATTCGATCAAAAAGGGCGAGCTGCTGGCGCTGGACGGCGGAAAGCTCCTCTTTACCGACACCAACATCGAAAAGACGCTGATCAAGCTGACCCGCTCGCTGATGGACAAGGACACCGGTTTTGTGACGGTGCTCTATGGCGAGGACATTGAGGAGGACCGCGCGGCGCAGCTGGAAAGTGCGCTGCGTGAAAAGCTGCCGGACGACGTGGAGCTTTCCTTCCTGGATGGCGGACAGCCGGTCTATTACTTCATCATTTCCGTGGAATGATTTTTAGAAAAAATTGTCGGCGCGCCGGGGAATATTCCGGCGCGCCGCGCACATACTAGATTTAGTTTTACGGACTATTTGCGTTTGCAGTTTTGTTTTGTTCGTAAAACAAAGCCGGGCGGCAGGATATGCCGTCCGGCTCTATTTTTTGTTACGGGCTGTTCGATCTGCAACGGTACGCCCAGCTCGCAGCTGAGGAAAAGCCGGGGCGCCGGCCGCCCAGAAGCTCCCGCGAGAAGATGGCGGCCTCGCCGCCATGGGGAAACCCCTTGATAGAGTTTCCCCACGCAAAAACCTCCCACTGGGAGCTTTTTGCTCCCCTTCCTGATCCGAGGGGGGATTTTGTCAAGGCGAGTGACAGCACCCCGGAAAAGGCCGCGGGCGCTGCCCGCACCCGCCAAAGGACTTAGTCCTTTGGAAACCAGAAATTAACCCGAAAGGGGGCTCAACGCCCTATAACGTCAGCTGCTCCCCGACGTCCTCCGCCCGGGGCAGTGCCCCCGCGGCGGGCAGGTTCTTGGTGCGGAAGCGATGTTCGTTTGCCACCATCTCGGGGTTGAAGGGTACCACCCGTTCGACGAAGGCGTTCTTTCTCAGGGTCATCACCGCTACGCCCTGGGTGTTCTTGGTGGTCTTGGAGGAGATGGCCCCGCTGTCCACGATCAGCATACGGCCCATGGAGGCCTTCATCAAAAACTCCCGCTCCTCGCCCAGCTGGAAGATGGCCGCCGTCTCGCTCTTGTCCGAGAAGGCGCTCAGCAGCTTTTTGCGCCGCGTCTTGGTCTGGTAGGCCGAAAGGTCCACCTTGGCGGCCTTGCCATTCTGGAAGAAGAAGAGCATGTAGCCCTTATAATCCCGCGTCACCGCCATGGCAAGCGGGACCTCGCCCTCGTCGAACCCGAGCTTGGCGGGCAGGTAGTCCCCCAGGACGCTTGCCTTGGTGTCGTCGAACTCGCAGGCGCGGGATTTATAAACTTGCTGCTTGTTGGTAAAGAAGAGCAGCTCGTCCCCGTTCCTGGCCTCGCACTGCTGCAGGATCGAGTCGCCCTCCTTGAGCATCTGCTCCGAGCTCATGCGCAGCGAGAGGGGAGTGATCTTCTTGAAATACCCGTGCGCGGTGAAGAAGAGGTTGACCGGGTAATCCGGGACCTCCTCGATCGAGGGGTCCTCCTCGTTTTCATCCGGCTCGATAATCAGGCTGCGCCGGGGCTTGCCGTACTTTTTGCTGACCTCGCGCAGCTCGTCGGAGATGAGGGCCTTGATCTTTTTGGGGGAGGCGAGCGTCTCCTCCATGTCCGCGATCTCGGCCTTCAGCGCGTCCACCTCCTCGGTGCGCTTGAGGATATATTCCCGGTTGAGGTGGCGCAGCTTGATCTCCGCGACATATTCGGCCTGGATTTCGTCGATCCCAAAGCCGATCATCAGGTTTGGGACGACCTCTTTTTCAATTTCGGTCTCCCGCACGATCCTGACCGCCTTGTCGATGTCCAGCAGGATTTTGCGCAGGCCCAGCAGCAGGTGGAGCTTCGACTTGCTCTTTTGCAGGTCGAAGTAGACCCGGCGCCTTAGGCACTCCAGCCGGAAGGCGATCCATTCGTTCAGGATTTCGCGCACCCCCATTACCCGCGGGGCGCCGGCGATCAGGACGTTGAAGTTGCAGGAGAAGCTGTCCTCGAGCGGGGTGAAGCGAAATAACTTCTGCATGAGCTTGTCCGGGTCCACGCCCCGTTTGAGGTCGATGGCGAGCTTGAGGCCTTTGAGGTCGGTCTCGTCGCGCATGTCGGAAATCTCGCGGATTTTGCCCTGCTTGATGAGGTCGACCACCTTGTCCATGATCGCCTCGACGGTGGTGGAGGGCGGGATCTCGGTGACCTCGACGCAGTTGTTCTGCTTGTCATAGTGGTAGCGTGCGCGCACCCGCACCCCGCCGCGCCCGGTGGCATAGATTTTTTGCATGGTTTCCCGGTCATAGAGGATGAAGCCGCCGCCGGGGAAGTCGGGCCCGTTTAAGGTCAGCGAGATGTCGTGCTCGGGGTTTTTCATCAGCTCGATGGTGGTGTTGCAGACCTCCTGGAGGTTGAACGGGCAGATCGAGCTGGCCATGCCCACCGCAATCCCGATGTTGGAGTTGACCAGAATCGTCGGGAAGCGCACCGGCAGCAGCACCGGCTCCTTTAGGGTGCCGTCGTAGTTGTCCACCATGTCCACCGTGTCCCGGTCGATCTCATTGAAGAGCTCGGCCGCGATCGGCGCGAGCTTGACCTCGGTATAACGCGGGGCGGCGCAGACCATGTCCCGCGAAAAGGCCTTGCCGAAGTTCCCCTTGCTGTCCACATAGGGGTGCAGCAGCGCCTCGTAGCCGCGCGAGAGGCGCACCATGGTGTCGTAGATGGCCTGGTCGCCGTGGGGGTTGAGCTTCATGGTGGAGCCCACCACGTTGGCCGACTTGGTGCGCGCGCCGGAGAGCAGCCCCATCTTGTACATGGTGTAGAGCAGCTTGCGGTGGGAGGGCTTGAACCCGTCGATCTCGGGGATGGCGCGGGAGACGATAACGCTCATCGCGTAGGGCATGTAGTTCTTTTCCAGCGTTTCGGTGATCGGCTGGTCGATCTGAACGCCGGCATTTTCGATCACCGCGTTTTCATTGGCGGCCGCGTGTTTTACCGGCCGCTCCTTTTTGCTTTTCGCCATATTGGATCGCCTCCTCCCTTAGCTCAGGTCCGCCGCATCGAGGTACTGCGCCCCGTAGTCGGCGATGAATTGCTTGCGCCCCTCGAGGTTGTCCCCCAGCAGCAGCTCGAACATCTCGGCGGTGGCCTTCGCCTCGGAGGGCGAGACCTTGATCAGCCGCCGTGTCTGCGGGTTCATGGTGGTTAGCCACATCATATCCGGCTCGTTCTCGCCCAGCCCCTTCGAGCGCTGGATGGTGTACTTCTGTTCCCCGATCTTCTGCAGCGCATCCGCCTTCTCGGCCTCGTTGTAGGCGAAATAGACCTTGTCCTTGGTGTTGATTTCGTAAAGCGGGGATTCCGCGATGTAGACGAAGCCCCGCTCGATCAGGGTGGGGGCGAGGGTGTAGAGCATGGTCAAAATCAGGGTGCGGATCTGGAAGCCATCCACGTCCGCATCGGTGCAGATGACGATCTTGTTCCAGCGCAGGCCCGAAAGGTCGAAGGAGCTGAGCTCCTTGTTCGCCTTGGCCTTGAGCTCGACCCCGCAGCCGAGCACCTTGAAGATGTCGGTGATGATGTCGCTTTTGAAAATGCGGTCGATGTCCGCCTTGAGGCAGTTTAAGATCTTGCCCCGCACCGGGATGATCGCCTGGAACTGGGCGTCCCGACCGAGCTTGCAGGCGCCCAGCGCCGAGTCGCCCTCCACGATGTAGATTTCGCGCTCGTTTACGTCCCGCGAGCGGCAGTCCACAAACTTCTGCACCCGGTTCGAGAGGTCGATCGACCCGGCCAGCTTCTTTTTGAGGTTGAGCCGGGTCTTCTCGGCGTTCTCCCGGCTGCGCTTGTTGATGAGCACCTGCTCGGCGATCTTCTGCGCGTCGTCCGGATTTTCGATGAAGTAGATTTGCAGGTTCTGCTTTAAGAAGTCGGTCATCGCCTCATAGATGAATTTGTTGGTGATGGCCTTCTTGGTCTGGTTTTCGTAGGAGGTCTGGGTGGAAAAGGAGCTGGAGACCAGCACCAGGCAGTCCTCCACGTCGGCGAAGGTGATCTTGCTTTCGTTCTTGAGGTACTTCCCGCCCTGGCGCAGGTAGCCGTCGATCGCCCCCACAAAGGCGACGCGCACCGCCCGCTCGGGGGAGCCGCCGTGCTCCAGCCAGGAGGAGTTGTGATAGTATTCGATGTGGCTGTGGCGGTTGGAGAAGCAGAACGCCACCGACAGCTTGACCCGGTATTCGTCCTTGTCCTCCCGGTCCCGGCCCTGGCGCTTGGCCTCGAAATACTGCACCGGGGTGAGCGCCTCGCCCTCCACCAGCTCGCCCAGGTAGTCGGTGATCCCATGTTCGTAGAAAAACTCCTGGGTGTCCATCCCCTCGGCCGTCTGGTTTTTGAGCACGAAGGTCACGCCGGGGTTGACCACCGCCTGGCGCTTGATGGTGTCCGCATAGTACTCGAGCGGGATGTCGATGTCGGTAAAGACCTTGAGATCGGGCCGCCAGCGGATCTTGGTGCCGGTCTTCTGACGGCGCACCTCCTCCTTTTGCAGCCCACCCACGTTTTCGCCGTGCTCGAAGTGCAGGGTGTATTTGAGCGCGTCGCGGTAGATTTCAACGTCCATATATTCCGACGCGTATTGGGTGGCGCAAAGCCCCAGCCCGTTGAGCCCGAGGGAAAACTCGTAGCTGTCCGCGCTCTGGTTGTCATATTTGCCGCCGGCGTAGAGCTCGCAGAAGACCAGCTCCCAGTTGTAGCGCTGCTCGTTTTCGTTATAATCGACCGGGATCCCCCGCCCGAAGTCCTCGACCTCGATCGACCCGTCGGCGAAGCGGGTGACAATGATCCGCTCCCCGTGCCCCTCGCGCGCCTCGTCGATCGAGTTGGAGAGGATCTCGAACATCGAGTGCTCGCACCCCTCGATCCCATCCGAGCCGAAGATAACCGCCGGGCGCTTGCGCACCCGGTCCGCCCCCTTGAGGGACGAGATGCTCTGGTTGTCATATTGTTTTTGCGTGCGTTTCGACATTCCCTTGCCTCCACAAAACGGATTTGAGCCTGTATTTTAAGTGGGGGCGCGCCGCCCCCGAAGACTGAATAAACCAATATACAGGGGCAATCATAGGATTGCCCCACCCTTTATTAAACGTTATTTTCGGGCGATTGTCAATGGTTGCCAACACACACGGGATGTAAAGGAATTCTGAACTTTCATAGATAATGTTTGCCGCGTGAAGATTTGTGTAGTATAATTTATCCGAATACGATGTTTCAATACACAGGATCGATTCTCCCGCGCACTTCCTATAGCGGGCATGATCGCTGCGGGAGGAACTGAGCGCAAATGGCAAACAAGGAAAGCGGATACCGCATCAAACGGGGCGGGTTTCATATCCATAAAAAGAACTGGCTGCTGCTTCTGCTGGGCGCGGCGGGGGTCTGCATCCTGGCGCTGATCATCGCCTGGGCGCTGCAAAACCAGCAGGAAGCGGCCCGCAGCGTCGAAACCCTGGGCGCCTCGCTGACGGCGGGGGCCAGCGGGAAGGCCGCAAGCAGCCAGTCCTCCAGCGGGGAGCCCTCCACGGCGTCTTCCTCTTCGGCCCCGGCATCCTCGGCGCCGATCGTGGTCAACGCCTCGAAGGGCGCAGCAGAGAGCGGGCAGGAGAGCGCTTCGTCCTCATCAGAGGAGAGCGCCGGGGACATCGTGGTCCCGGCCGGAGGAGAAGTGGGGAAGCCGTCCTCGTCCGGCGCGCCGGACGAGCGGCCGGACTTCTCGCTGCCCTACCAGGTGGCGGCAAGCGAGGCGGTGGACGACAGTTACTTTGACGACGCCATGTTCGTGGGCGACTCGATCACCAGCGGGATTTCCCTCTACAGCGTGATGTCCGGCGCGACGGTGGTGGCCAGCACCGGGATCAACCCGACCACCATCCTCACAAAGCCCGCCATCCGGGACAAGGAGGGGGAGCTGCACACCATCCTCGAGACGATGTCCGCCTACTCGCCCGCCAAGATTTACATCATGCTGGGGGCCAACGGGGTCGGGTGGCTCTCGCAGGAGCAGTTTTTGAGCTACTACGGCGGCTTTGTGGACGCGGTGGCCGCCCAGCACCCGAAGGCGCAGATCTTCATCCAGTCGATCCTGCCGGTGACGATGGAAAAATCGCTCTCGGAAAACGGGATCTACGCCAACGGGAAGATCGACCGTTATAACCGCGCCCTGATGGAATACTGCAAAAAGAAGGGGCTGCCCTTCGTCAATGTGGCCGAAGCGCTCAAGGGCGCGGACGGCGCGCTGCCGGCCGACGCCTCGAGCGACGGGATGCACTTCGGCCCCAGCTACTATGAAAAGTGGTTCGATTATCTTCGCAGCCACACCCTCAAAGGGGAAAAGGAAGGAGAACGAAAAAAATGACGTTAAAACGTTTCGGCGCGCTGCTGCTTGCCTCGGCGCTTTCGGTGACGATCCTGGCCGGATGCGGCGAGAAGGGTGGGGCGTCCGCGATCGACGCGGACGCCACCGCCCAGTCGGTGATGGAGAAGGGCGGCTATACCGAGGAACTGGTGAAGCAGGAGGATTCGGTGATCGGCGCGAGCTATCCGCTGCTGGACCTCACACAGGTGGAGAGCTACGCCGTCTATGTCAGCGGCAGCGGCGCGACCCCCGAGGAGGTGGCGATCGTCACCGCCAAGAGCGACTCGGATGTGGAGTCGGTGCGCGCGGCGATTGATCGGCGGGTGGACGACCTGAAATTCAACTTCCAGGATTACCATCCCGAGGAGATGCCCAAGATTGAGAGCGCGGTGATCGTGCAGAAGGGCCGCACCGTCATGCTGGCCATCTGCCCCGAGAGCGACGCGGTGCGCGAGCTGCTCGAAAAGCTGTAAATTTCCTTTGGCGGCAAGGGAGAAGGGTGTGAGCGAAAAATGATGTTTATGGAGTGTGTGGCGATTATCGCGGTGATTGCCATCCTGATTTTTATGACCGCGCGCAGCGGACGCCGGGAGATGGCCCTGTCCATGCTGCCGCTGCTGATCGTTCCGGGGTTTTACCTGCTCAGCGCCCCCCTTTCCAAGGTGATCGATCCGCTGCTGCCCGCCATCCCCCGCTTCGCCATCGCGGTGGGGATCACGGTGATCGGTCTGGTGATCGCCTGCGTGCTGTTCGGGATGCTCTGCGGCAACTACCCGACCAAGCGTGCGCGCCGGGGTTATCTCTGGATGTGCGCGGGCTTCTCGACCATCCTGACGGTGGTGCTGCTCTACAATGTGATCGTGGTGCTCGTCTAAAATCTTAAAAATACCGCTTGCATATTGGCAAAACTTGTGCTATCATTGTTTAGCACAAGAATCATGGCGTCCGCATATGCGGCCTTAGGATAACAGGAAAACCGGGAGGAAACACAATGGGAGCTTTTGAAATCGTCGTCGGCGTGCTGCTGATCTTGATCGCCATCGGGCTGACCATCGCGATCTTGATGCAGGAAGGCAAGGGCGGCATGGGCGCGCTCACCGGGCAGGAGCAGAATGAGAATTTCGGCCGCAACGCCGGTAAGACCCTGAGCACCACCCTTAAAAACGTGACCAAGATCGGTACCATTGCATTTATGGTGCTGCTTATTTTGCTCAACGTTGTCGTCGTTTATTTCTAAACCGAAATGAAGACAGGCGCCCCGCTTTCCATCTGAAAGCGGGGCGCCTTTGTATCATGGGCCTGCTGCGGGCATACTAAGACAAAAGAGAAATGCAAAAAAGGAGAACTATGACAGAGAAAGAACTGAAAGAAAAAATAATCGGCCTGCTGGACCAGAATGAGCCCGTCTCGGCGACCCAGCTGCAAAAGCGCCTGGGGCTGCGGGGGGCCATGCGCGGCAGGCTCTATAAGCATTTGAACCGCCTAAACAAGGAAGGGATAGTCCGGCGCACCGAAGCGGGGTTCGTCCTGCAGGGCCGCCCGGCGAAGGCAAAGCGGGCCGATAAGCTGATCGAGGCCAAGGTTGGCACGGTGCATGAGAAATTTGCCTTCGTCACCGAGGCGGCAACGGGGGAGGAGCTCTTCATCCCCGGCAGGCTTCTGCTCGGCGCGCTGCCCGGGGACCGGGTCCAGCTGCGCGAGCGCCCGGGACGGGGCGAGCTGCGCGAGGGAGAGGTGGTCAAAATCCTCGAGCCGGCGCGCTACGTTTTCACCGGGGTCTTTTGCCGGGGCGAGGGCAGCTGCTGGGTGCGCCCGGACAGCGGCATGAAGGGCGAGGTAATCGTCGCCCCCAACCACACCGGCGGCGCGCGGGACGGCGACAAGGTGGTCGCGCTCATCCACAAGCGCGCACAGCGCCACCGCGACCACCGCGCAAGGGTCCTGGCCGTGACCGGCCCGGCCCAAAGCGCGCGCGCCTGCGCGGCCGCCCTGCTGCGCGCTAACGACATCCGTCCCGGTTTTTCAGATGAAATTTTAGAGCAGGCCGCCTCGATCGAGCGCGCGGGAATCGCGGGGGAGGAGCTTTCCGGGCGGCTGGACCTGCGGGGCGAGGAGATTTTTACCATCGACTCGGCGCACAGCAAGGACCTCGACGACGCGGTATCCCTCAAAAAGCGGGAGGACGGCGGCTGGCTGCTGGGGGTGCACATCGCCGACGTGAGCCGCTACGTCGCGCCCGGCTCCCCGCTGGATGAGGAGGCGCTGGAGCGCGGCACCTCGATCTACTACGCCGACCAGGTGATCCCCATGCTGCCGCCCTCCCTCTCCAACGGGATTTGCTCTTTAAACGAGGGGGAGGACCGGCTGACGCTTTCGGCGCTGCTGGAGCTGGGCGAGGACGGGGAGCTGCAAGGCTTTCGTTTTGGGAAGAGCGTGATCCGCTCGCGGGTCAAGGGGGTCTATGAGGAGATCAACCGGCTGCTGTGCGGGGAGGAGCCGCCCGAGCTGATGAAAAAATACGGCGCGCTGCTGCCCACCCTGCGGCAGATGGACCGGCTGGCGGGCAAGCTCTTTCAGAGCCGCAAGGCGCGCGGGGCGATCGATCTGAGCTCGGTGGAGAGCGAGTTCCTCTTCGACGGGCACGGGGAGGTCGCGGACATCCGCCCCCGGGTGCAGGGACGCAGCGAAAAGCTGATCGAGGAGTTCATGCTCCTGGCCAACCAGGCGGCCGCCGCCTTCGCCGAACGCGAGGGGCTGCCCTTCGTCTACCGGATACACGAGTACCCGCCCGAAAAAAAGGTGGCCGCCCTCTTCGAGCTGCTGGGCCGGCTGGGGATCAAGACGCCCCCAGTGACCGACCGGCTGCGTCCGGGGGTGCTGCGGGACATCCTCGAGTCGGTGCGCGGGCAGGAGCTGGAGATCGTGGTCAACAACCAGATCCTGCGCAGCATGGCCAAGGCGCGCTACAGTGAGAAAAACATCGGCCACTACGGGCTGGTGCTCTCGCAGTATGCGCACTTCACCTCGCCGATCCGGCGCTACCCGGACCTTGCGGTCCACCGGATCATCAGCGCCGCGCTGGCGAGGGAGGACAAGGACCGGCTGCAAAAGCGCTTCGGGCCCTTTGCGGGGCGGGCCGCCGAGCTCTCCAGCGAGCGGGAGCTGCGCGCCTCGGGTCTGGAGCGCTCCTGCGACGACTGCTTCAAGGCGCAGTATATGCAGCGCCACATCGGAGAGGTCTTCGACGGGGTGATCAGCGCGGTGGCCTCCTACGGCTTCTACGTCGCGCTGGAGAGCGGGGTGGAGGGGCTGGTGCACATCAGCTCCCTGGAGGACGACACCTACGAGTTCGACGGGGCGATCACCCTCGTCGGGTCGTTCGGCGGCAAGCGCTACCGGGTGGGCCAGCGCCTGCGGGTGATGGCGGTGCGCGCCGACGTGTCCGCCGGGCAGGTGGACTTCACGGTCAACCTGCCGCCCGAAACGGTTTAACAACTTTGGGTATACTTTTTCCATAGACCCGGTGGAAACCGGCCCCTGTTTTCCCCCAACCAGTGAAAACGCCGGTGGAAAACCGGGGCCGAATGGCAGAAAACCGTCCGGGATTTCCCCAAAACCCGGTGGAAAACTAGGTGGAAAGTGTTGATTACTCTTTGTAGATGCCATTATCTGGAGAGTGGAACCGCGCCTCGGTGGAATGCGGCGCGAACGAAAAGAGGCGCTGAGCGAAAGCTCAGCGCCTCTTCTGATATTAAATCAAATTGATCCAGCGCAGGAGATAGACGCAGTCCTGGAAGCCCTGCTGGTAGATGTATTCGTCCGACAGGCCGAGGGAGAAGTTCTTGGCCGCGTCGAATTCGTCAACCAGACGGCCGTCCTGTCCGAGCTTTTCCTCGATCGTGTGGTAGAGCGCATCGGCCTCCTCGCGGGCGGCGATGAGCGCGGGGTCGGTCTTGCCCGCTTCATAAGAGAGACGGTAGCAGGCGCGGTTGCAGCAGTCCTTCCAGCATTCGGCAAAGGAAGCG
Organism: Provencibacterium massiliense; assembly: GCF_900169495.1. NCBI lineage: Bacteria > Bacillati > Bacillota > Clostridia > Eubacteriales > Oscillospiraceae > Provencibacterium > Provencibacterium massiliense. The sequence continues at coordinate 1,662,077 of NZ_FWCH01000012.1, read as the reverse complement.
TATCCACTTTCTGTTTTCATATAGCATGTCCTTTCTTACACAACCGCTTGCAAGAAAAGAGCGCACAGTGTATAATATTTATGCGCTCCGCCTTTGGGCGGTTGTGTGTTTGTGTGGGAAGCGGCGTTGCCTTTCGGGGGTGGGCGCCGCTTCCTTATTTTTCGTCCTTCAGACGGTCGATCGCCTGACGAACCCCTTCCGGATGATTGATCTTCCTTTTGCGGCAGTAATCGTCCAGAATTTTCATCGTCCTGTCCGAAACGCGGGTAGACAGGCGGTGCGGTTTTTGTTCGTCAGTCGGTCGCCCCATCTTCTTTTTTTCGACCAAGTGGTTCACCTCCTGACATTTGGCCGCAAATATATGATAAAATATATGCAGCCAAAAGTCAAGACAAAAAGTAAAAATATGTCGAAATATTTAGAAAAAAGTGGCGCGGGCGTTTATAGCCTGCGCTTTCTGCTTTGTGCAGGGAACCCCCTCTTGGGGGTTCCCCGCTGTCCCAAGCTCCGCTTGGGACATGGCCACTGGAAGCTCGGCCTCCCCTCCCCGCGCTTAGAAGTCTTGCAAGACGCGGGCTGAGCGCTTCTGGCCTCATATGTGCTTCCTTTCGCGAATCGGGAGCGGCGGCTCGCCGCTCGCTGGTGCTTTCAGGTCGTGGGGCGCTGCCCCACTCCCCGCCAAAGGGACTGGGTCCCTTTGGAAACCCTCCCGTTCAGAACGCGGGCTGAGCATGACCGCCTTGTAAACGAGCTCTTTCGCGAATCGGCCGCAGCGCCCCGCTGCCGCCGCGAACCGGATTGCGCTCGCCGTCATAAAATACAAGGGAGAGAAAGCACAAATATGACAGAGAAGGTGAGCCTATTGAATACAACCAGCGTATCGGTCTCCTCCATTACCTACGCCATCAAGGCGCAGAACGCTCTGCGCGCAATGGGGATCCGCTGCGAGATCGGGCGCGATGAGCGGTATTATACCGGACAGGGCTGCGGCTACACCCTGACCTTCCGGCCGGGCACCAACATGGCTGCGGTCATGGAGGTGCTCAGACGCGAAAATATCAAGCTCGCACCCCCGGCCGTGGGCTAGCTCCCGCTTATGCCGGCACCGGACAGCGGGGGCATGCCCCCGTCCGCGCGCCGCGCAATATATGGAAAATGTTAAACACATAAGGAGAAGGAATATGATTTATTTCGACAACGCCGCCACCTCCTACCCCAAGCCCCGCTTCACCCTCGATGCGGTCGGCGAGGCCTTCCGGCGTTACGGCGCCAATCCCGGGCGGGGCGGCCATAAGATGGCGATCGAGACCTCGGAAATGGTTTTTAAGGCCCGTCAGGAGCTCATTACCCTGCTCGGCGGGGAGGACCCCGAGCGGGTGGTTTTCACCCAGAACTGTACTGGGGCGACCAACCTGGCCATCAAGGGGATATTGCGCGCGGGGGACCATGTGATCATCTCCAGCATGGAACATAACGCCGTCTGGCGGCCGGTGGACGCCCTTGCGCGCGCGGGGGTGATCCGCTACGACATCGCAACGGTGGTGCCGGACGACCCGGCGGCCACGGTGGAAAATTTCAGGCGCCTGCTGCGCAGCAATACCCGGCTGATCTGCTGCGTGCACGGCTCGAACGTCTTCGGCACCCTGCAGCCGGTTGAGGAGATTTGTGCCATGGCGCACGGGGAAGGAATCCTATTCCTGCTCGACGCGGCCCAAACGGCCGGGGTCCTGCCGATCGACCTTCGGGAGCTGCCGGCGGACTTCATCTGTATCGCGGCGCACAAGGGGCTTTATGCCCCCACCGCGCTGGGCGCGCTGATCGTAAACTGTGACGAGCCGCTTGGCACCCTGCTTGAGGGCGGCAGCGGCAGCCTTTCCAAGGAGCCGGCCATGCCCCCCTTCCTGCCGGATAGGCTGGAGGCGGGGACGGTGAACACCATGGGGATCGCCGGGCTGCGCGGCGGGCTTCGCTTTCTGCGCCGGCGCACCGTTGCGGGGATCCACCGCAGCGAGATGGCGCTGACGAACTACCTTTACGAGGGGCTTGAAAAGATCGACGGGGTGATCCTCTACAACCGTCCGCAGCTGCCTGTGCTCTCCTTCGGGATCGAGGGGATGAGCGGCGAGGCGGTCACCGAGGCGTTGGCCCAAAAGGGGTTCGCGTTGCGCGGGGGCTTCCATTGCAGCCCGCTGGCGCACCAGACGATGGGCACCTATGAGAGCGGGACCGCCCGCATTGGGATCGGCGCGTTCAACACCAGGGAGCAGGCCGCCGCGCTGCTGCGCGCCGTGGCAGCGGCAAGCTGCCGACAGCGGGGCGCTGTAGCCGATCCGTGAAAGGACTCGCGTGCAAAGCGGTTATGCTCAGCCCGCGTTCTGAATTAAGAGGGTTCCAAGGGGGCGACGCCTCCTTGGCGGGGAGATTGAGGGCGAGGAGCCCTCAAGGTCTTTTGATAACAAGGCGCGGGGAGGGGAGGAAAACCTTCCAGTGGAAGGTTTGACGGGGAACCCCCAAGAGGGGGTTCCCCTGTTCTTCTCGCAAAGAATCAGCCGCCCGATCTCTTATTGACTGTCAAACGGCGGGGAAGGAAACCTTCCCCGCCGTTTGACATGCCGGAAAATGGGAGCGCCGCAGCGGCAAAAAAACATTGCAAACGGGGGTGCGGTTTGGTAGAATAAAGAATAGAAGTCTGTATTGTCAAATTCACCGCCCGAGGGGCGCGGTGAAAGGAAGTGTGCGCGAATGGATCAGGTCTGGATCTCCTTGAAGAATACCCTGGGCGACCTTATCACCACCGTCGAGTCGGTGAATGTCTGGGACATCCTGGATATTTTGATGGTCGCCTTTCTGCTTTATTATATCATCAAGCTCGTGCGGGACACCCGGGCCAATCAGCTGGTCAAAGGGATCCTGCTGCTGCTCGTGCTCTACGCGGTGGTCACCACTATGCCCTTCAAGGCGATGGGCTTCATCATGAAGGCGCTGCTGCAGGTGGGGGCCTTCGCGCTGGTGGTGGTCTTCCAGCCCGAGCTGCGGCGCATGCTCGAAAAGGTGGGGCGCACCAAGCTCCCCTTCGGGCTCTTTTCCGCGGGCGGGCAGGACGAACGCCAGCAGCTTGAGGTGCGCCGGATGATCGACGAGGTGGCCCAGGCCTGCGAGTCGCTCTCCCGCCACCGCACCGGCGCGCTGATGGTCTTCGAGATGCAGACCAAGCTCGGCGAGATCATCCGCACCGGCACCGTGATTGACGCCTATCCCAGCGCCGAGATGATCGGCAACATCTTCTATGTCGGCTCGCCGCTCCACGACGGGGCGATGGTCATCCGCGGCGCGCGGCTCTATGCGGCCGGCTGCTTCCTGCCGCTGACCGAGAACAACGACCTGTCCAAGGAGCTGGGCACCCGGCACCGCGCCTCGATCGGGATGAGCGAGAATTCGGACGCCATCGTGCTGGTGGTCTCGGAGGAGACCGGCGTCATCTCGGTGGCGCGCAACGGCGTGCTCACCCGCAACTACACCCCCGAAACCCTGGGAGACTACCTGCGCGCCAACCTCCTGCCGCAGGAGAATGCTCAAAGCGAGCACAGGCTCCCCTTCAGGAGGGCGAAGAAATGAAAAAAATAGGCGCGTTTTTCAAACGCTGTTTTGATTCCAACCGCTTTTTAAAGGTCTTTTCCCTGGTGGTGGCCTTCATCATCTGGCTGATCGTGGCCACCACCGTCGACCCGTATATCCGCCATGAGATCGTGGACATCCCGGTCAACGTCGACGCGCAGAGCGCCGCGCTGCAGCGGCAGGGACTGAGCGTCATCACCATCGACCCGGACACCGTGCGGGTGACGGTGCACGGCAAGCGCTATGTGGTCGGCAGGCTGACGGCGGATGATATCAAGATCGTGCCGAAGCTCACCTCGGCCACCTCGGCGGGCACCCAGACCCTGCGCCTGGAGTGGAGCCCGGACGGCAGCGAGGAGTACACCGTCGAGTCGATCACCCCCGCGGCGATCGTGGCGCGGTTCGACCGGATCGACTCGAAGACCCTGGACATCCAGGCGGACGTGACCGGCGTCTCGGTGCCCGACGGGTACATCAAGGAGAGCGAGATCATCACCCCGGACAAGATCACCATCCGCGGGCCGACCAACGATCTGCAAAAGGTCGCCCACGCCATCGTGAGCGTGGACCTCGACCAGTCGCTGACCTCGACGGCCAACGCCGCGGGTGAGATCGTGCTCAAGGATTCGGACGGCAACGTGATCGAAAACGAGCACATCACCATGGACTACGAGACCGCCGAGGTGACCATCCCGGTGCTCAAAAAGAAAGAGGTTCCGCTGAGGATCGACTTCCTCAACGTCCCGCAGGGCTTCCCGATCGAGGAGCTGCACTATACCCTCTCGAACGACTCGATCACCATCGCCGGGCCGCAGACCCTGGTGGACAGCTACCAGGAGATCCTGCTCGGGCGGGTGGACCTCAAAACCCTGGATCTGGGCAGCAAGGAGCAGTTCGACGTCACCCTGCCCAGCGGGTTTGAAAATGTGGACAACATCCTCTCGGTCGAGGTCACCTTCGACACTGACGACTACGTCGCGCAGAACTTCAACCTCTCCGAGATCACCCTGGTCAACGAGCCGCAGAACTACGACGTGACCATCAACAACCCCTATCTCAACAACGTCAAGATCGTCGGCCCAAGCGAGGTGGTCTCCGAGCTGACCGCCGGGGACATCGTGGCCGAGGTGGACGTTTCCGACCGCGAGGTGGTCACCGGCCAGATCAAGGTGCCGGTGCAGGTCTATGTGCCCAACAAGGGCACGGTCTGGGCGGTGGGCAACTACAGCACGCTGGTCACCATCTCCGAGAAGCAATAAACAGAGCGGTAGCCAAAAATCGTATGGGCGCTTTGCGTCCATACGATTTTGCGGTTATCCGAAAATCCTGGCGGCAGGATGAAAGGAGCCCGGCTTTATGATTTGTATCAGCGGGATCAGCCTCCCCTTTGACGAGGACGAGAGCGCGGCGATCGAGCAGGCGCGCAAAAAAGCGCGGCTCTCCCCGGCCCTGCTGCGGGACGGCTTCGTCGTCAAGCGCTCGCTCGACGCGCGCAAGCGGGAGGACATCCGCTATGTCTATACGGTGGGGTTGTGCACCTCGCTGCGCAATGAGGCGCATTACCTCGAGCGGCTGCATCTCGGCGGCGCCGCGGTGCGCGAGGAAACCCCCTCCCTCACGCTCGCGGTGGGGGACAGACCGCTCTCCCACCGGCCCTTGATCGCGGGCTTCGGCCCGGCGGGGATGTTCTGCGCGCTGTTGCTGGCGCAGCACGGCTTTCGCCCGATCGTGCTCGAGCGGGGCGCCGCGCTCGACGAGCGGGTGGCGGCCCTCGAGCGCTTCTGGTCCGGCGGGGCGCTGGACCCCTCGGCCAACGTGCAGTTTGGAGAGGGGGGCGCCGGGACCTTTTCAGACGGGAAGCTCACCACCCGGATTGGGGACATGCGCTGCGAGTGGGTGCTGCACGAGCTCCGGCGCCTGGGCGCCCCGGGGATCATCACGCGGCAGGCGAAGCCCCACATTGGGACCGACCGGCTGCGGCAGGTGGTCAAAAACCTGCGCCGGGAGATCATCAGCCTTGGGGGCGAGGTGCATTTTTGCACCGCGCTCGAGGGGCTCTGTATCCAGAGCGGGCGGCTGCACGCGGTGCGCACCAGCGGCGGGGAGTTGCCCGCCGAGGTGCTGGTCACGGCGCTGGGCCACAGCGCCCGGGACAGCTTTCAAATGCTTCTGGACAGCGGCCTTACCCTGCAGCCCAAGGCCTTTTCGGTCGGGGTGCGGATCGAGCACCGGAGGGAGGACGTCAACCGCGCCCTCTACGGCGGCTTTGCCGGGCACACGAAGCTCCCCGAGGGGGAGTACCAGCTCTCGCAGCGGGTCGACGGCCGCGGGGTCTACACCTTTTGCATGTGTCCGGGGGGCCTGGTGGTCCCCGCCAGCAGCGAGGCGGGAGGCGTGGTGGTCAACGGGATGAGCGAGTTCGCAAGGGACGCCGAAAACTCGAACAGCGCCCTGGTTGTCGGGGTGGAGCCCGCCGACTTCGGCGGCGGGCCGCTTGGCGGCGTGGCCTTCCAGCAGCGGCTGGAGCAGGCGGCCTTCCGCTTGGGAGGGGGAGACTACAAGGCTCCGGTGCAGACGGTGGGCCGCTTTCTCGAAGAGAGGCCGGGGGCGGATTTCGGGCGGGTGGCGCCCTCCTATGCCATCGGGGTGGAACCCGCCGATTTCCGGGAGCTCTTTGATCCCGGCATCTTAAAGATGCTGCGCCTTGGGCTGCACGCCTTCGACGGGCGGCTACGCGGCTTCGCCTGCCCGGACGCGGTGCTCACCGGGGTGGAGAGCCGCACCTCCTCGCCGGTGCGGGTGCTGCGGGACGAGTCCCTGCAGTCCCAGGTGGCAGGGGTCTACCCCTGCGGCGAGGGGGCGGGCTATGCCGGCGGGATCATGAGCGCGGCGGTGGACGGGCTGCGGGTTGCCGGTGAGATCATCGGGACCTACCGCCCGTGTTGATTTGCAACCCGGGGCGCAACGTGATAAAATACCAACTGTGAATCTTTCACCGGGACGGTCCTGGGGCGGCGCCCCACGGCCCTGCCGGTATATGAGCAGAGAGGAGGTGGCGCCATGCCGCTCAAGCGCTGGATATGGCCCGGGGAGACGAAGCAGGCGGACGAGCTGGCCGCGGCGGGGATACAGCCCCTGACCGCGCGGGTGCTCGCCTCCCGCGGGATCGGCTCTCCAAACGAGGCGCGCCGCTTCCTCTCGACCGAGGGGGAGCTCCACGACCCATTTTTGATGAAGGGGATGGAGCAGGCGGTCGCCCTCATCGAGGGGGCGCTGCAGGAGGGGAAGCTGATCGTCATCTACGGCGACTACGACTGCGACGGGATCACCTCCACCGTGCTGCTCTACCGCTACCTCGAGGAGCAGGGGGCCAATGTCGGATACTATATCCCCGACCGGGAGGAAGAGGGATACGGGCTCAATATGGAGGCCTGCGAGACGCTCCACCAAAACGGGGCCGAGCTGGTGATCACGGTGGACAACGGGATCAGCGCCGCCGCCGAGATCGACCGTCTGCATGAGCTCGGGATCAAGGTGGTCGTGACCGACCACCACCAGCCGCCCGAAATCCTTCCGGCGGCCGACGCGCTGATCGACCCGCACTGTGAGGACAGCGGCTATCCCTTCCGGGAGCTTTGCGGGGTGGGGGTCGCCTTCAAGCTGGTCTGCGCGCTGGAGGGGGACATCGAGGGGGAGGACACCCTCGCGCGGTACGCCGACCTGGCGGCCATTGGGACCATCGCGGACGTGGTGCCGCTGTGCGGGGAAAACCGCATCATCGCGCGCGCGGGATTGCAAAAGATGGAGGAGAGCGAGAACCCGGGGATCTGCGCGCTGCTGGCGGCGGCCGGGCTCGCCGAGAAAGCGCTCGGGGCCGAGAGCGTCTCCTTCGGGCTGGCCCCCCGCCTCAACGCCGCCTCCCGCATGGGAAACTGCGACGATTCGGTGGCCCTCATGCTCTGCGACGACCCGCAGCAGGCGGCCGTCCTCGCCGAGCGGGTGGACGCGGCCAACCGCGAGCGCAAGCAGCTCGAGGGGGCGATCATGGCGGACATCGCCCGCCAGGTCGAAGAGGACCCTTCGCTGCTGCGCTATCGGGTGCTGGTCCTCGCGGGCGAGGGGTGGCACCACGGGATCGTGGGGATCGCCGCCTCGCGCATGGTCGAGCGCTACGGGAAGCCCTGCCTGCTGATCGGCACGCAGGGGGAGGAGGCGCGCGGGAGCGCGCGCAGCGTCCCCGGCTTTTCGGTGATCGACGCGATCACCCGCTGCAAGGACTGCCTGATCAAATTCGGCGGGCATCCCCTGGCCGCCGGTTTTTCCCTGAAAACCTCCGACGTCGGCAGGCTGCGCGCGGCGCTCGAGCGCGCGGCGGCCGGGATGGCCCCCGATATGCCGATCCCGCAGCTGCCGCTCGATGCGGCGCTGCATCCGCGGGAGCTGGACATTGCGACCATCGAGCAGCTGAGCGCGCTCGAGCCCTTCGGCGCGGGCAACGAGCTGCCGCTCTTCCTGCTGCCGGGGGCGAGAATCGAGGAAATTAACGCCATCGGGGAGGGCAAGCACTTGAAGCTGCGCCTGCGCTTCGGCGAGCGCAGCCACTACGCCGTCTATTTCGGGATGACCGTGGGCCGCTTCCCTTACCGGGTGGGGGAGGCGGTGGACGTGGCCGCCAACCTGTCGGTATCGGAGTATCTCGGGCAAAAGCGGCTGTCGATCAAGATCCGGGACCTGCGGCCCCAGGGGTTCGACCAGGAGGAATATTTCGCGGACTACTGCTGCTGCGAGCGCCTTTCGCGCGGCGAAGAGCTCACGCCCGGGCAGGCGGGCAGGATCACGCCCGTCAGAGAGGAGCTGGCGCTCGTCTACCGCGCGGTGCAAAAGCGCAGCGGCCTGCCCGCCGACGGGGACCAGTTCTATCTTTCGTGCTGCCGGGGGCGTCTCGGCTGCGGAAAGACGAGGGTGGCGCTGGACGTGCTGCTCGAGGCGGGGCTGATCGCAAGCAGGGACGGGCAGCTGCAAATCCTGCCCGCCGAGGGGAAGAAGGATCTGATGAGCACGAAAATCTTGTCCCGCTTACATAGTGTCCTTTCGGGGAATGCTGTTGGTATCCAGTAGCCTGGCCCGGTTTTCATGCGGCAGAAAGAGGGCCAAGGGGGAATAGATATGATTCAATCGTTTGAGGAGCTTAAAAATATTATCGGCGGGCAGAGTATCGCCTACGACATGGAGCGGATCGGCGCGGCCTACGAGCTGGCGCAGCGCGCCCATGAGGGCCAGAAGAGAATGTCTGGCGAGCCGTACATCAGCCACCCGCTCAACGTGGCTGAGATTTTGGTGCAGCTCGGGATGGACACCGACAGCATCTGCGCGGCGCTGCTGCACGACGTGGTGGAGGACACCGACTATACCCTCGGCGACATCCGCAAGCGCTTCGGCGCCGAGGTGGCCGGGCTGGTGGACGGGGTGACCAAGCTCGGAAAAATCCCCTTTTCCTCCCGCGAGGAGCAGCAGGCCGAGAACGTGCGCAAGATGCTGCTGGCCATGGCCAAGGACGTGCGGGTGATCATCGTAAAATTGGCCGACCGGCTGCACAACATGCGCACCCTCGGCGTCAAGCCCGAGCAGAAGCGCCGGGACACCTCGCTCGAGACGATGGAGGTCTACGCCCCCATCGCCCACCGGCTGGGGATCACCGCCATCAAGGAGGAGCTCGAGGACCTCTCGCTGCGCTTTCTGGACCCGATCGGCTACAGCGAGATCGAGCATATGCTCGACCTAAAGCGGGATGAGCGGCTGGCCTTCCTCAAAAAGATCGAGGACAAGATCCGCCTGCGGCTGCAGGAGGAGCACCAGAGCATCCAGATTTACGGCCGGGTCAAGAGCATCTACGGGATCTACCGCAAGGTCTATATGCAGGGGCGCTCCTTCGAGGAGATTTACGACATCTACGCCGTGCGGGTCATCGTGGAGACGGTCAATGAGTGCTACAACATCCTGGGGATCATCCACGACATGTTCAGGCCCCTCCCCAACCGCTTCAAGGACTATATCTCCACCCCGAAGCAGAACCTCTACCAGTCGCTGCACACCACCGTGCTGGACAAGGAGGGGATCCCCTTCGAGGTGCAGATCCGCACCTTCGACATGCACTACACCGCCGAATACGGGATCGCGGCGCACTGGAAATACAAAGAGGGGATCCAGGGGCACGACAAGCTCGAGGAGCGCCTTTCCTGGATCCGGCAGCTCTTGGAAAACCAGAAGGAGTCGGAGGACGCCAGGGAGATCATTTCCACCATCAAGACCGACCTGGCCCCCGAGGAGGTCTTCGTCTTCACCCCGAAGGGGGACGTCATCAGCCTGCCCTCGGGCGCGACGGTGATCGACTTTGCCTACGCCATCCACAGCGCGGTGGGAAACCGGATGGTGGGCGCCAAGGTGGACGGGCGGATCGTCAGCCTGGACACGGTGGTGCACACCGGGAACATCGTGGAGATTCTGACCACCAACGTGCCGGGCCACGGCCCGAGCCGGGACTGGCTTTCGATCGTGCGCACCGCCGAGGCGCGCAACAAGATACGCACCTGGTTCAAAAAGGAGCGCAAGGAGGAGAATACCCAGGAGGGGCGCGCCGAGCTCGAGCGGGAATTCCGCCGCAACGGGATCAACCTTCCGGACGAGCAGATGAAGGAGTTCCTGCTCGCGATCGCCCAGCGGCAGCACTTCCACTCGATCGAGGAGTTCTGTGCCGCCATCGGCTACGGGGGCATTTCCCTCTCGCGGATCATGCCGCGGGTCAAGGAGGACTACACCAAAAACTACCGCCAGAGCGATGACCAGAAGCTCGAAAGCCTGATGGCGATGAAGCCCAAAAAGGAGCGCAAGGCGACCAGCGGGGTCATCGTCGAGGAGCTCGAGGGGTGCCTGGTCAAATACGCGCGCTGCTGCAACCCCCTGCCCGGGGACGACATCGTCGGCTTCATCACCAGGGGCTACGGGGTGTCCATCCACAAGGCGGACTGCCAGAACGTCATAAACGCCATGGCCGACCAGTCCCAGTCCGAGCGCTGGGTGCGCGCGCGCTGGGCCAATACGGTGCGGGAGAAGTTCAAGACCACCATCGACATCTATGCCAACGACCGGGAGAGCCTGCTGGCGGACATCAGCATCGCCATCGCCAACATGCACCTGCAGGTGCACTCCCTCAACGCCAAGGAATTAAAGGACCGGCATTCGAGTATCCAGATCACCTTCGAGACCACCGACATCGCGCAGCTCAACCTGGTCCTGTCCAGCCTGCGCCAGATCGAGGGGGTCGTCTCGGTGACCCGCTCGGTGCAGTGACCCATATAGGAGGCAGCGTATGAAAGAACCGGTTATCCTGCCGGTCGGCATGATCGGCACCAACTGTTATATCCTCGGCTCGGGCGACACCGGTGTCGTGATCGACCCGGGGGACGAGGCCCAAAAAATTCTCGATGTCCTGCGCGAACAGGGGATCACCCCGAAATATATCCTGCTCACCCACGGGCACTACGACCACATCGGGGCGGTGCAGGCCGTGCGCGCGGCCACCGGGGCCGAGGTCGTCATCGGCCAAAACGACAGCGAGCAGCTGGGCGACGCGAGCAAATCCCTCGGCCGCCCGGGCGATCCGCGCTTCTATATCACCCCCGACCGCGAGGTGCGGGAGGGGGACACGATCGAATGCGGTGAGCTGCTCTTCCTGGTGATCGACACCCCCGGGCATACCCGGGGCGGGGTCTGCTATCTCTGTGGGGATATGCTCTTTAGCGGGGACACCCTCTTTCGCGGGGACGTGGGGCGCACCGACCTCTACGGCGGGGACTACCCCACGCTGCGCCTTTCGCTGCAAAAGCTCTCAGCGCTCGACGATTCGCTCAGGGTCTACCCCGGGCACGGGGAGCAGAGCACCATGGAATATGAAAAACAATATAACCCCTATCTCGGGAAGGCCGACTATGACGATCTATATTGACGCGCACGACTGCCACTACGAGGTGCAGCGCCTGTGCACCATGTTCCTGCGCGGGGAACGCGCGCCGCTGGCCTTCGGCGCGCCGGGGGAGGGGGAGGAGCGCTTCCTCTACACCGGGCGCGCCGAGCGGGACGGGAAGGCCATCCTGACGGTGCGCGCGCGCCTCGGCGGCAGCGAGGTGCACAGGCAAAGAGAGCTGCCGCTCCCCAGCGGCAAGCAGGAATGTGAGCGCGCCTTCGGGCAGATGATCTATGAGCTGCTCGTGCCGATGACCGGGATTCGCCCTCCCTGGGGCATTTTGACCGGGATCCGCCCGGTCAAGCTCTTTCGCGCCCGGCTGGACGCGGGGGAGAGCGGGCAGGAGGTCCTGCGCTATTTTTGCGACGGGCTGTATCTCAGCGAAGAGAAGGCCCGCCTGGCGCTGCAAACCGCTCAGGTCCAGCGGCCGATCCTTCGTGGGAGCGCCCCCGGCCTCTTTTCGCTCTATGTTTCGATCCCCTTCTGCCCCAGCCGCTGCCGGTACTGCTCCTTCGTCTCCCATTCGATCGAGCAGGCGGCCGGGCTGATCGAACCCTATCTCGAGCTGCTCGAGCGCGAGCTCGCCCTGACGGCGCAAAAGGCGCGGGAGAGCTCCCTGCGCCTCCACTCGGTCTACTTCGGGGGCGGCACCCCGACGACGCTGAGCGCCGCGCAGCTTGACCGACTCTGCGCGGCGGTGGCGGAAAACTTTGACCTGGGCGGGGTGAAGGAGTACACCGTCGAGGCGGGACGCCCGGACACCATCACGGCGGAGAAGCTGGCGGTGCTGCGAAAGGCCGGGGTGGACCGGATCAGCGTCAACCCCCAGACCTTGCAGGACGAGGTGCTGGCGGCCGCCGGGCGAAACCATACCGCGCAGCAGACCCTGGACGCTTTTGGGCTGGCGCGGCAGGCGGGCTTCCCATGCATCAACATGGACCTGATCGCCGGGCTGCAGGGGGACACGCCGCAGGGCTTCGCGGACACCTTGGAGCGGGTGATCGCGCTGCGCCCGCAGAACATTACGGTGCACGCCCTCTCGGTGAAGCGCAGCGCCGCGCTCGGCGGGCACGCCGGCGAGGTGCTCACAGCTTCCCCGGCCGCGGAGATGGTCGCCCTTTCGGCGCGGCTGCTTATCGGGGCGGGGTATCACCCCTACTACCTCTATCGGCAGAAGGACACGGTGGAAAACCTCGAAAACACCGGCTGGTGCCTGCCGGGGTATGAGAGCGCCTATAACATCCACATCATGGACGAGAGCCAGACCATCCTGGCCTGCGGGGCGGGCGGGGTGACCAAGCTCTGCCGCCCGAGGGGGGCGGGCGCGCAGGAAATAACGCGGATATTTAACTACAAATACCCATATGAATATATCAGCCGCTTTGAGCAGCTCTGCGCGCGCAAGGAGGCGGTCGTCCCCTTCTTTGCCGGCATGGAAAAAAATTAGCGGATGCTGCGTGCCGCCGCCCGGTTGTAAAAGAGTGCGGGCGGTGGTATAATGGGGAAAACCGGAGGAATCGACCGAACAGAAAGAGTAAAGGTGAAAGCGATATGGGAACTTTGGACAGCATTTTCAATAAAGCGCGGGACGTCGCCAACGATATGGGCAAGAAGGCGGGCGACGTGGTGGAGGTTTCGAAATTAAAACTTTCGGTGGTCTCGCTCGAGAGCGACATCGAAAAGATCTACGCCAAGCTGGGGCTGATGGTCTATGAGATGGTCAAGGCCGGCAGCGAGAACCGCGGGCTGATCGACGGGTGCGTGGCCGAGATCGACGCGCTCAAGGGCAAGCTCGGCGAGATCAACGCCAAGGTGGATGAGCTTAAAAATGTGCGCCGGTGCGACAGCTGCGGCGCGGCGGTCGAGCTTTCCGCCCAGTTCTGCCCGATGTGCGGCAACCTGATCAAGAGCCAGCCCGAGGCCGAGGCCGCCCCGCAGGAGGAAGCGGCGCCGGAAGAACCACAGCCGCTGCAGGAGCCCGAAAATCCGGGCGTGGATGCGTAATACCCAAACGGAAGAGAAATGATAAGGCTAAACAGGAAGTGCGCTCCCTGTTTAGCCTTATTTTGACCGGGACCAATTTCGTCAAGGTGGGAGTGCTGCTTGTTGCGCGGGAGAAGAAGACAGAGCTTTCTGCACGGGGCCGTGATCCTCGGCGTGGCGACGGTGGTCGTCAAGCTGATCGGCGCCATGTTCAAAATACCGCTGACCAACCTGATCGGCGGGGTGGGGATGGGGGACTTCACCATCGCCTACGATATTTTCAGGCCCCTCAATTCCCTGGCCATCGCCGGGCTGCCGGTCGCGGTCTCCAAGCTGGTCAGCGAGCAGGCGGCCACCGGCCGGCTGCGGGATGCGCGCAAGATCCTCCATCTCTCCACCCTGCTGTTCCTCGTCACCGGGGCGGCGGGCTTTGTCGTCATGTTCTTCGGCGCCCGGCTCTTCGCCGGCTTTTTAAAGAGTCCGGACAGCTATCTCACCATCGCCGCGCTCTCTCCGGCGGTCTTCTTCTGCTGCATGATGAGCGCCTACCGCGGCTACTACCAGGGGCTCAAGAACATGTACCCCACCGCCCTCTCCCAGATGGTGGAGGCGGCCGTTAAGCTGTTGTGCGGGATCGCGCTCTCGGTGCTTTTCATGGCCTTTGCGCGCGGGAGTCTCGCGTCGGGGGAGAGCGTGCTGCACACCCTCTACCCCGGCGCCTCGCAGGACGAGGTCATGGTCTACCAGTTCGGCGCGGTGGGCGCGGTGCTGGGGGTCGCGCTCTCCACCCTGGCGGGGACCGTCTTCCTCTTTTTGCGCCACCACCTGGGCGGCGACGGCCTCACCCGCGAGGAGCTGGCGGCCTGCCCGCCGCCCGCCTCCTCGCGCGTCCTCCTGAAAAGGATGGTCCTGATCGCGGTGCCGGTCTGCCTCGGGTCGGTGGCCACCCACCTGACCACCCTGATCGATTTGATGTCCATCATGAACCGGCTGGACCACGCCATGACGGGGAACGCGCAGGCCCTGCTCTCGATGTACCAGGGGCTGATCCCGCAGGGGTATTCGGTGACCGACGTGTCCAAGTACCTCTACGGCTCCTATTCGGGGATCGCGGTGAATATCTTCAACCTCGTCCCCTCGCTGACCACCACGCTGGGGGTGAGCATACTGCCGGCGGTGGCGGGCGCCTTCGCCACGCGCAACCTGCCCGAGGTCAAGCGCAACGTCGAGTCGGTGCTGCGGGTCACGGCGATGGTGGCCATCCCCGCGGGGCTCGGCTTCATGGCGCTGAGCGAACCGATCACCATGCTGCTCTACGGCTCCAAGCCGATGGAGGCGATGATCGCCGCCCCGCTGCTGCGCTCGCTGGGGCTGTCGGTCATCTTCGTCTCGCTGACCACCCCGATCAATGCGGTGCTGCAGGCGGTGGGCCGGGTGTCGGTGCCGGTCAAGCTGATGGTGCTCGGCGGCGCGCTCAAGCTCGCGGTCAACTTCGTGCTCGTCGGGATCCCTACGGTCAACATCCAGGGCGCGCCGGTGGGCACCGCCGCGTGCTATCTGCTGATCGTGCTGCTCAGCCTGTGGGTGCTGCGGCGCGCCACCTCGGTGCAGATAAGCTACCTGCGGGTCTTCGGCAAGCCCCTGCTCGCGGGGATCGCCTGCGCCTTCGCGGCCAACGCCTCGTACGGGCTGCTGCTGCGCGCCTTTGAAAGCCGCCTGGTCACCCTGCTGGCGATCGGGATCGGCATGCTTTTCTATGCCGCCGTGCTACTTTTGTGCAGGGGGATTTACCGGGAAGACGTCCTGATGCTGCCGGGTGGGGAAAAAATTGCAAAAATACTTGAAAAACATGGCCTGATAGGTTAATATAGTACTTGTCAGCTGACGCGAAAAGCTGATGAATTCAGGAAATGGCGGCTAAAGAATGGTTGACTTCACCCCAAAGGATGCATACGGCATCGCCGATCTTGTCGAAATCGTACGGCTCTTGCGCGCCCCGGGCGGCTGCCCGTGGGACCGGGAGCAGGACCACCACACGATCCGCAAGAACCTCATCGAGGAAACCTATGAGGTGGCCGAGGCGATCGACCTCGAGGACAGGGCGCTGCTGCGCGAGGAGCTGGGCGACCTGCTGCTGCAGGTGGTGCTCCACGCACAGATGGAAGCCGAGGCGGGAACCTTTGACTTTTCCGGGGTCTGCAACGACATCTGCCAGAAGCTGATCGTGCGCCATCCCCATGTCTTCGGACAGGTGAGCGCCAAGGACACCGACGAGGTGCTCAAGAACTGGGAGGCCATCAAGCAGCGCACCAAGGGCCAGACCACCGCCGCCCAGACGCTCGAGAGCGTGCCCAAGACCCTGCCCGCCCTCATGCGCGCCGAAAAGCTGCAAAAGCGCGCGGCCAAGACCGGCTTCGACTACCCCGACCTGCAGTGGGCGGTGGGAGACCTCGAAAGCGAACTGCGCGAGGTCAAGGAAGCGATCGCCAAGGGGGACAAGCCCCAGATGCACGAGGAGCTGGGGGATCTGCTCTTTGCCGCGGTCAACGTGGCCCGCTTCATGGGAGCCGATCCCGAGGAGGCGCTGAGCCGTGCGAGCGACAAGTTCACCCGGCGCTTTACCAGGGTCGAGGAGCTGGCCGCCGAGCGGGAGCTCGAGATGAATTCTTGCGGGATTGACCGCCTCAACGGGTTATGGGCGCAGGCAAAACGGGAAGAATAGTAAAACGGCAAATCAGTTTGCTTTAAGGCTTCAATAAGCTTTAAGTATAAAAATGAAATATATTTCGGAGGGTTAAAAAATGACAAAAGCAGAGTTAATTAATGCGATCGCCGAGAAATCCGGTTTCACCAAGAAGGACAGCGACACCGCGCTGACCGCCGTGCTCGACGCCATCACCGACGCGCTGGTCGCCGGCGAGAAGGTTTCCCTGATCGGCTTCGGCACCTTTGAGGTGAAATCCCGCGCTTCCCGCACCGGCGTGAACCCGAGAACCAAAGAACCCATCACCATTGCCGCTTCC
Organism: Provencibacterium massiliense; assembly: GCF_900169495.1. NCBI lineage: Bacteria > Bacillati > Bacillota > Clostridia > Eubacteriales > Oscillospiraceae > Provencibacterium > Provencibacterium massiliense. The sequence goes on along the minus strand of NZ_FWCH01000012.1, from coordinate 1,645,436 downwards.
AAGCTGCCGGCTTTCAAGGCTGGTAAGGCGCTCAAAGACGCCGTCGCGAAGTAATTTAGCTTTGTCACGAAAGGCCTCCGGCTTGTCCGGGAGCATGCATAAGAAAGTTAGGGGCAGCAGATTCTATCTGCTGCCCCTAACTCAGTGTGTCAAAAAACTCCTGCCCCCCAAAAGCCCTACAAAGCCCCCGTAAAAAAACTGGGTTTCCAAAGGGGACATGTCCCCTTTGGTGGGAGTTTGAGGGTGAAACCCTCAAGGTCATAAATCGAAAAAGGCGCAGGAGAGGGGAATGAAACCGTCCAGTGGACGGTTTCAGGGGAGAACCCCAAGAGGGGTGCTCCCGCCGTTTGCACATTTTGCCGGTTGTCGTCAGTTTTTTGTTCGCGGCCGTTACGCAAAGCGCCGCCCCCAACTTGCGGGGGCGGCGCTTTTATTTCAAAACTATTTTCCCCAATATTCGCCTTTTTTCTTGCCTTTTACTGGGCGCTGTGCTATACTGAGGCTATGGGGTTTTCTTGCAAAAAGAAAAGCCGCGGCAGTTGCCCGTGGGCCAACACGGACAGCCAGCCCGCCAGGTGAACAGACCACCCAACGACCTACCGGAATTCCGGCACCACGGCTAAGTGTAATTATAACACATCTTCTCCTTCTTGAGAAGAGTTATAGGAATTTTGGTCGGAAAAGCGCAGATTTTGCGCATGTTTGGGTAGACTTGCCCTTTTCGGGGCACGCCCGGCATGCGCTTTGTTATTTTTGCAGCGGTCTCCCTTGCAATACCGGCGCCCGCCTTTTTGGCTGAAGGGCGTGTACCGCGAGGGGGGAAGCCGTGCGGGACGGGGAGTGGCCCCCGTCCCGCGGGGAACCCCTTGACGGGAAAAGCGCCCGAAAACCCCGCCGGGCGTGCTCCAGGAAAAACCGCCCCTGCAATCGGGATTCTTAAGGGGCTAATGCCCTTCAAGTGGAGGCTTGGAGGCAACGCCTCCAAGGTCTTTTCGCCTTAATAAGAAGGGGAAACCGCGCGCAGCGCGAGGGGGGAAAACCCCGAGATGGGTTTTCCCCGCCCACTTTTCGCAAGCCGAGGCCCGCTCCGAAAAACGGAGCGGGCCTCGGCCTGTCTATTCAACCGGCAATAGGCAAAAAAGGTGGGAGAACCCCTCTTGGGGGTTCTCCCCTCAAACCGTCCACTGGACGCTTTGATTCCCCTCTCCTGCGCCTTTTGGCGGGTAGACCTTGAGGGTTTCACCCTCAAACTCCCACCCAAGGGGACATGTCCCCTTTGGAAACCCGTTGTTGGGGGGGCCGGTTTTACAGCTTGATTTCGGTCCAGTTCCCGCCGCTGAAGCGGACCATGCTCAGCACCATGCGGATGATCTGGTCGAAGCACAGCGAATACCACGCGCCCATCAGCCCGAGCGCCAACGGATAGCAGAACAGCCAGGCCGACCCGGGGCGGATCACCGCCACGCTGATCAGCGACACGGCGGCGGTGAAGCGGGTGTCCCCCGCCCCGCGCAGACAGCCCATGATGACCACCTGCGACATCTGGATCATGCAGATCAGCCCGATGAGGATGATGATGACGGCGCCCTGGGAGATGACCGCCTCGTCGTTGGTGAAGGCCATCATGATCACCCTGCGCCCGAAGAGGAAGCAGACCATCAGCACCGAGGCGATGATCAGCGCCATGCGCTGGCAGACCTTGCCGTAGACGATCGCCATGTCCGCGCGCTTGGCCCCCAGGCTCTGGCCGACCAGGGAGGAGGCCGCCACGCTCAGCCCGTCGCCGAAGCTGAAGGAGATGCTCAAAATATTCATACAGATCTGGTGGGTGGCAAAGGCCACCGTGCCCAAGGAAGCCACGATCTTGGCGTAGGTGAAGAAGCCGAAGCGCAGGCAGAGCTGCTCGATCAGGGCGCTGGAGCCCACCTTGCACAGCGAGCGCATGGTCTGCCCCTGGAAGCGCCAGCTCCCGTGCGCGCGCAGGGAGAGGAACTGGCCGTGGTGCAGCACCGAGATCACCGACATCAAAAAGGCAACCGACAGCCCGATCACGGTGGCGATGGCCGCCCCGCGCACTCCGAGGCGGGGGAAGCCGAGGTTGCCGCCGATGAGCAGGTAGTTGAAGACCACGTTGAGCCCGTTCGCCACCAGGTTGGTGCGCATGGCGATCTTGGTCCTGCCCACCCCGCGCTGGGCGGCGTTGATGGTCATGGAGAGGGAGTTGAAGAACATCCCGAGCATGATGATTTTAAAGTAGGCGGTCGCATCGTCGAGGATGTCCGCGCCCGCACCCGCGAACTCCATGATTTCTTGGGCGAAGAGCACCCCCACAATGGTGGAGACGATCGAGAAGGCGGCCGAAAGCAGGATCGACTGGCGCAGCACGCCGTTTGCGCCCTGGGCGTCCTCCTCGCCCCGCTTGCGGGCGACCACGGCGGTGACCCCGACGTTGAGGGACATGATCACCGCCAGGAAGATCAGCTTTGGCTGGTTGGTGATCCCCACCGCGGCGATCGCCTCGGGGCCGATGGTGCCCACCATCATGGTGTCGATCACCCCGACCAGCCCCACCAGCACGCTCTCCACCGCCGAGGGCCAGGCAATGTTAAAGGTGTTGCCGTAAACCTCGCGCGAGGGCGGGATCACATCAATTTTCTGGGCTTCCCGGATCATGCTTTGGCAGTCAAAGAACCGCCGTATCCATTGGGGCACGCCCACACACCTCCCCTGTATTTCTTGCTTTTGATTATAGCACGATTGTAAAAATGAGACAAACCGCTTCATCCCGGGAGCTTTTGCTTATGTGTGATAAAGAAGCAATAGAAGTGCAAAAAATTTTGCCGTTCCTATCCGACACTTGGCCATTGTGTCGGATAGGTCGGGCGGTTATTCGGGCAAGTCAATCTTGCCGACAAAGCTGTAATAAATCTCAATGTCCTGCCTGCGGGTGCCGTTCTCATCATAGCTGCACTCATGCACCACAATTTTCTCGATCATTTCCCGCAAGAGAGTGGGGGTCAGTTCTTCAAAGGCAAGGTGCTTGCGGACAATGCCCATAAATTTCTCGGCGTTGACGGTAGCTGCCTGTGACTTGTCCAGTTCGGCTTGCAGGGCGGCGGCTCTCTTTTTCAGCTCCGCTTGCTCGGCTTCGTAGTCAGCCGACAGTTCCATGAAACGCTCATCGCTGATTTTGCCGTTTACATTGTCCTCATACAGCCGCTTGATAATGCGGCTGATTTCAGAAATGCGTTCCTGCGCCTGTTCAAGCTGCTTGATGGCTGCGGCGGTCTTTCGCTTGCCGCCGATCTCGTTCTGCTGGACAAGTAGTTTCACAAACCGGCTCTCATGCTTGGCTGCGTATTCGGTCACTTGCCGGAGATTTGCCAGGACACCAGCGGTCAACAGATCGGTGCGGATAAAGTGCGCCGTACAGTTGCGGGTGCGCTTCTTGTAGCTGCCGCAGATGTAGCAGTCCTGTTTGCGGTCTTTGTTCTGATACCGCTGCTGATACAGCACATGGCCGCAGTCGGCGCAGAACAAAATCCCGGAGAACAGCCCCACTTCATCGTAGCGGTTCGGGCGTTTGCGCTGTTTGCGTAACTCCTGCACCCGTTCCCATGTTTCCTTGTCGATGATCGGCTCATGGTGGTTCTCGAAAATGGCCTGCTTCTCGACGGGGTTCTCTATGCTGTGCTTGACCTTATAAGAAGGCTTTTCCGTTTTGAAGTTCACCAGACATCCGGTGTACTCTCGGTTTTCGAGGATATGAACGACGGTGTTGGTCGCCCATTTGCACTCATAGCCTGGGTGATAACGGCGGGTGCTGCCTGTCCGCTGATATTCCAGCGTCCCCGGCGTGGGGATTTGCTGCTCCGTCAGCATACGGGCAATCTTGGTCGGGCCGTTCCCGGCAAGGCAAAGCTGGTAAATCTGCTGCACCACCGGGGCGGCTTCCTCGTCTATAATAAAATTCTCGTCCTCGTCCATCACATAGCCGTAAACCGGCTTGCTGGTAACAGGCTTGCCGCTCATGCCTTTTGACTTTTTCACTGCCTTGATTTTCTTGCTCGTATCTCTCACCAGCCATTCATTGAACAGATTTCGCAGCGGGGTAAAATCGTTGTCCATGCCCTCGCTGGCACTGTCCACATTATCGTTGACAGCGATAAAACGCACACCCTTTTGAGGGAACAGCATTTCCGTGTAAAACCCTACCTGCAAGTAGTTTCGCCCTAACCGGCTCATGTCCTTGACGATGACCGTACCCACTTTCCCGGCTTCAATGTCCGCAAGCATGGCTTGAAATCCGGGCCGCTGGAAGTTCGCGCCGGAAAAACCGTCGTCGGTGTACCAGCGCAGATTGGTAAAGCCGTTCTGTTTTGCGTAGGTTTCGAGTATCCTTTTTTGGTTCGATATGGAATTACTCTCGCCTTGCAATTCATCCTCGTGGGACAATCTCGGATAAAGGGCGGTAATGAGGTTTTGGGTGGCTTGTCTTAACATAAAATCCTCCGTTTCCGACAGCCAGCCCCACTATTCCGTGGTTTCATTGTACCACGGAACGGCGGGGGCTGTACAGCGGCAAAAGCGTTAAATTTGCTTCTTTACAGCTTTTCAATTTTCCGATTTTTATGGTATGGGTTGTCGTCCCATATTTGCAGTAGAAAAGTTCATAACTCCGTGGTATACTCTGATTTAACAAAAAAATCAGAAGTTAAAGGAGAAAACATGAAGTATACAATAGATGAATTAACCGCGGCCAAAAGGCAAATTGATTCAACTCTGCACAAGCTAAGAGAAACAGTAAAAACATTTGAATCAAAGGATAATTCCGAGCGTTATAAATCACAAATCACATTGGCAAAGAGAAGAATAAAAGCCTTTGAAATTGCAAATTATTTTATAGAGAATGAGATTAAGAATTGCTAAAGCACTTCCGATTTTCGTTCCAGCGGTCATGCTCCCTGGCATGGCCGCTTTTCCATGCCCCGGTTCACGCCGGATAAGTCGGCTCCTGTGTAGCAGCGGCTTCCGCTTCCAGTACCCGCGCCATTTTGTCGGCGGCTGTGGTTGTGGTGTCTTTCTTGAAATAGCCGGACACGACAAGGACGGAATTGCCCATGCGGATTTCCGTCACACAGTCAGGGCGGCGGGTGGTGCGGGTGTCGTGCTGCTTGTTATCTGCCATAGGCAATACTCCTTTCAGTCGGTAATCAGTTTCTTCATGCTCTCCATTTTCCGCTTGGCGGTTTCCTGCCGGAAGTTGTCGCCGGTAAAGCGTACCGGGACGCACATGGAAAGCAGGCGGTCATAAATCCGGGAATGGGCGGTGTCCTCCGGGTTGTGCAGGTCGTCCAGCGTAAGGTTGGTCGTGACGATCAGCGGCTTGCCGCTGCGGTAACGGCTGTCAATCACATTGAACACCTGTTCCAGCCCGTATTCCGTCCCGCGTTCCATGCCGAAGTCGTCAAGGATCAGCAGCGGATAACGACAAAGGCGGGAAATGTACTCGTTGCGCCCCTCAAAGCTGGCGGCAAGGTCATTGAGGATAAGAGCAAAGTTCGTCATGCGGACGGGGATTTCTTTCTCCATGAGGGCGTTTGCGATACAGCCTGCAAGGTAGCTTTTGCCGGTGCCTACGCCGCCCCAGAACAGGCAGCCGATATTGTCTGTCCGCATATCTTCCCAATGCTCCACATACCGGCGGGCAAGCCCGGTCTGCGGGTTCCTGCCGTTGTCGTTCTCGAAAGTCCAGTCCCGCATGGTGGGGTCGGTAAAGCCCCGGCGTTTCAGTTCTTCCACGGTGTCAAGGTGTCTGCGCCGCTTTTCGGCGGCTTCCCGTTCCTCGCGGGCGGTTCTCTGGCAGTCGCACTCTGCCGGGTGGCGGTCGCGCCCGAAGATAGCGGCCTTATCCGGCGCAAAATAGGCTTCTTTCGGCTTGCGGCACTTGCCGCAGTACAGTAAACCGTCCTCGCCGGTGTAGTCCTCCGGCTCCGGGATGGTGGTCGTCATATTCTCCAAAACCGCGTTGATTTCATTCTTCATAAACTCTCGCCCTCCTTGCATGAGTAGTCTGGTATGCCCTTTTTAGGGGCTTCCTTTTTGTCGTTCCCCGCCCATATCCGCAGGGCGGCGGCATAGTTCTGGTAGCTTTTCCCGTTGGCGGCAAGGTAGCGGCTCATTTCCTCGATGAACCGTTCCAGCCTGTCAGGGTACTCTGCCTGCAACTCGTCGTATTCGGTCTGTGACAGAAAAATATTTCCATATCGGCCATAGGGCGCGGACGGCCCCCCACTCACTCCCTTTGTTTGGCTCTCTGTAAGGTTGTTTATAGTAGTTTGGTTAGGGGACGGTTTTCCGACCATCATAAGGTCGGTTTTCTGACCATCAGTAGGACGGTTTTCCGGCTCTATGAGGGGCGGACTTCCGGCCATCAGTTGGTCTGAAAACTGTACCTGTGGCACTGGCGGTACTTTGACATAAAGCCGGTTCGGTGCGGAGAAGCCGCCCCGTTCCCGTTCCAACAGCCCCGCCGTGTCCAGTTCATTAAGCGCCCCCTTGATGGTGGTGCTGCCTTTATCCAGTATTTCTGCTATCTCCGCGATGGGATAGATAATATAAATCCTGCCCTCGTCGTCCAGCCACTTGTTTTTCTGGGAGAGGGTGGAACGGTCTAACAGCAGCGAATACAGCAGCTTGGCGGTCTGTGAAATCTCCATTTTCAGCAGGAAACGGGGATACGGCAGATAGGCGGGCAGCCGCGTGTCTGCCCTGATATAATCAGCGATAGGATCACCTCCCTGTGTTCGGGTTGATTTTGGCGTATTGTCACGCATTAAAACGCCGTTTCCGGGGGAAAAGGATAAATGTATCGCGTACCCTTTGACACCCACGAAAAAAGCCTTGATTTATGCGGGTTTGAAAGGCTCTAAAGCGTGACATCTCTGCCTTTGTTTCCGCTTTCTCTCGGCGGCTTTGATTTTCTTCATGCGCCCGGCGCAGTCGGGGCAGTATTTTCCCCGGTTGGATTTGGGGACAAAGGCCGCCCCGCAGACGGCACACCGTTTCCGGCTTCCCCGGCACAAGAGGGCTGCGGCCAGCTCCCCGTCAAGGGGCAGGACAGCCACACGGAACCAGTGGCACATGAGGGAAAAGGAAATGCTCTGGACGCACACGCAAGGCTCCCCGTCGTCCAATAGCAGGCAGTTCCCCTCATCGTAGTTACAGCACTCATGTACCAGCCGCCGCGCCCGCCGGTGCTGGCGGTAGTCCATGTGGGGCAGGTTATCGCTCATGGCTCTGCTCCTTTCTGCGGTGCGGCTCGTCCCGGCGCAAAATCTGGTCGATGTTCCGCTTGACGGTCTGCAACTCCTTGAACCGCTGTTTCTGTTCGTGATAGGTGTTATACAGGCCGTCTTTCTCGGAGATAAGCTGCTCGATCTCGGCCTGCAACGCTTTCCGGGCGGGCAGCTTGGTAATGCCATGCGCCTTGAAATACCGGGCTGCTGCGTCGGCTATGATAAAATCGCTCTCATGGGCCTGCCGGTATGCGGCGCGGGCTTTCTCGGATTTCTGTGCCCGCAGCCCGTCGCGGGCGGCCTTGGTCTGGGCGTAGGCCAACACCTGCCGCTGCAACTTCTTTTTCCCTTGCAGCTTCGTTTCCAGTGCTTTCAGTTCGCCGCTGGTCTGGCGCATTTTCTGATAGGCGGTGTCAACGGCGGCTTCTAACTGCTCCGGGGAAGTAAAGCCGTATTGCTGGTAGACGGACAGCGTTTTGGCGGCCTGCTTCAGATTGTGTATCTTCGCCCAGCGTTCATAGCCCCGGCCTTTGCCCTCGGCCATTTTCTGCTCAATGTCCACAAGCCGCTGCACTCCGTCCTGTTTCGGGGCGGCTATCTCGGCTCTGGCAACCTGCAAGCGGTCTTTTATGGTGCGTGGGGGATCGGGGGATCTGGCTGGCGCTTCGGCTGCTCTGGCGGCGTTTTGCTCTAAAACGGCAAAGACAGCGGCGCGGTCAAAATCGTCGCCCAGCTTCCGGGCGGTAATTGGCTTTGTCCTGTCCGGCGTGAGGTAGGAAAGCCGCCCCCGGCTCTCCTTGACGGTCACACCCTCCTGCAGCAACAGAGAGGAAAACTCGTCAAAGCTGGCGGCGGTGGCAAGGGCTTTCCGTAGGGTCTGCCGCAGCTTCTCCTTGTTCGTTTCAAACTTGGTCTGCCGGGGCGTGATACTATCGGCAATCATGGGGGCGTTCTGCTTGTCCAGCGCGGCCTGTCCCTTTTTCTGCGCCCAATACTCCCGGTCGGTGACGCGGTTCTTGCTGCCGTTCAAGAGGTCGATTTGATAAAGCCCCTCCCGGTGGCACATCTCCATGACTTCGGATTTGAAGTAGCGCAGGGCAGCGTCGGTACATCGGTGCTTGCAGCCGACTTTCGTATCGGCCGGCCTGTCCATGTAGGGCAGGAACGGCACTTCCTCAATCCGCAGGCTGTTTATGACGATATGCACATGAATGTTGCCGCTGTGGTTATGCCCGTCCGGGTGGGTGCAGACAAGGGCCTGGTGGCCGGGAAAATGCTCTTTACAGAATTGTTCCCCCAACGCCTGCGCCCGGTCTACGGTCAGGCCGTTGTCCGGCCCGTCCCGCGGGTCAAAGCTGATGATGTAGTGGTGGCTTTTCACATCTTCCCGCCGCTGGTTTTTCTGATAGCGGAGATTGGCCCGCATACACGCAACGGCAAAATCCTCCCCGTCGCAGTTCAGCGTGGACAGCCGGTAGTCCTCGCGGGGGATAAGCCTGCCGGTTTCATCAAGGACGGGCTTCATGGTAAACTCGTCATGCTCAAAGAGAAGATATTGCTCGGCGGCTCCGTAGTCGGCGTTTTTAGAGTTGATATGCTTGAGTGTTGCCAACCGCGTCACCTACTTTCTTGAGGACTTCATACTTGAGGACGGCAAGGTCGGATATGGCGGCGCGTACCTCGCCGGAAAGGGTGTTGTAGGGTACGCCGTATTCGTTCAGATACCGGGCAATCTGATTGAGGTTGCCGCCGATCCTGCCGTACTCGGCTGTCAGCTTCCCGACAGCGGAAAGCAACTCGTCATTGACCGACGACACATGGACAACCGGGCGTATGGTCGCCCGCCGTATCGCCTGCCGGAGAAATTCGGACTGGCTGATACCATAGGGCGCAAGCCGCGCTGTGAAGTCGGCATACTCATCTTCGGACAGCCGGGTTTTCACAACGCGGCTGCGGTGGGGCGTGTTGTATTTCTTTCGCATGGTGTGACCTCCTTTCTCGCCCGTAAGGGCGCATGAGCAGGGTTTGGGGAAGGCACTCCCCAACAAGTTTCCCGCGAGGGGCAAAACTGCAGAATTGCGGATTTTGGCACCGTGGTAGAAACTTGCTCTCCGTGACTGCAAACTTTCTCTCACTTCCGTCCGCCACTTTTTTGGAAAACTGCAACCACAAAAGTTTGTTTCTCTTTTTCTGCTACTACTAATCCTGTAAAGGGCATTCCTGCCCGCTTTCGCTAAAATGACACCGGACGCAGTGGTTTCTACCCGGTGTTGGAGAAATCCTTTCTCTTTGCCCTCTACTACGGGTAAATGCTCCAAATGCCAAACACCAGGGCAGAAAAATTCCCTCCTCGCTTACTACTACAACCGGCAGGGGGCAAAATGGCCGGGAGCGGAGCCGGACAACAAAAAAAGCAGTAAATCTTTTTCAAGACTTACTGCTTTCGCTGGCCGCGTCGGTGGCGGCTGGTATTCAGTTTTTATGACTTGTCCGGTGGTTCGTCAAGCCGGAACTTGAATTGACAGTCAATTAACCGCTGCTTTACATAGTCCTCCACCTCGGCGTTGACCTGCCCGTTCACTTTTGAGAAATAGCGGATATATCCGGCGTAGTGGAGCAGGACAGCGTTCACGGCTTCTGGGTCGCCCTCACGGGCTTTGAGGATTGTTTCATAGGGGAGAAGTCTACTCATACCGGCTCACCCCCATTTCTTCGCGTAGCCGCTGCAAGGCAAGCTGGATATGCCGCCCCGCTGTGCTGCGTGACCGGCCAATACACGCGCCGATCACGCGCTGCGGCTGGCGCAGAAAGTAATAGCGCAGGATTTCTTCCCGCGTCTGCTCCGGCAAAACAGAGATCGCGTCGGCAAGGGCGGCGTTGCAGAGCAGGACGGTCTGACCGCAGACGGTAAATGGGTATTCCTCGTCCGGCTCCGACGCGGCAAACTGGACAAACTTCTCGTTCATCAGATAGTCAAGGGAAACTTGCCGTTCCCATTGCCGTTTAAGCTTCAAAATCTTGTCCAAGGCGGCACAGCGGATAACAGTCTTGCAAAAGGCGTTGTACCTGCGCTGGATATATTCTTGATAGGCTATCTGGTCGGTCATGGAAATTCCCCTTTCTGAATAATAGTGCGGGGCGGTGGCACTTCTTGCTGTCGCCCCTTGATTGCCTACCAGCAAAGGCGGGCGGGGCTGTCAACGGCTGCGCATATGCGCCGTTCATCTTGACCGTTGACTGGCTCGGCTGGGTTTGCTATTTACCCGACAAACTTGAATTTATTTTAAGCTATCACGTTTTACCTTCTTAAGCCTTACTATCATTACCATAGGAATTTCTTTGTTGGTTTTAAAACATTCTTCATAAAATCCATCAATGACAAATCCAGCTCTAAAACAAAGGTTAAAAATATCTTGTATGGAACGATGATAATAAATCTGCTCTTTCGGTTGCCCTTCAATCGCTATATCATAGTAACTGTGCGGTGTCATATATTTTTCAGTCAACGTGACAAAACAAGGGTGTTGCGTTGCAAAGACAAAAATTCCGCTTTCCTGCAACAGTTCATAAACAGCCATAAGAAGTGGTTCAATATCCGTAATATCCATAATTGCCATATTAGAAACTGCTTTCGTAAAGGCTCGATTTCTTTTTAATTCTAATATACTTTTTCTATCGGTCGCATCCGCCACACAAAATTCAATTTGTTTTGCATATTGTGATTGCCGTCTTTTAGCCAATTCTATCATTTTTTTGCTGTAATCAAAAGCGACAACCGAAGCGCCTCTTTGTGCAAGATACGAAGAATAATTTCCATTGCCACACGCAATATCCAAAATGTAATCCGCAGGATTAGGAGATAGAAGTTCCGTTACTTTGGGACGCACTACCTCTCTGTGAAATTCATTAGATTCGTCACCCATTGCATTATCCCAAAATTGTGCGTTCTCCTCCCAGATTTTTTTACTTTCCTCTGTTCCCATGTTCTCTCCCACTCCCCAAATTTGCTTTTTTGCTTCCATTAAATCTTCCTTACTATATTCCATTGTTACCCTCCATAACTTCTGATTGTTGCCGTCTTGACGATTATGTATCTTTACATTACCTTCTGAAACATATGGCGCACCTTGTCCAGGCGGCTGTTTGGACGGCGGGGCTGGATGACCGGCTGACCGACAGCGGCCTGATATCCTTTCAGCTCTGTAAGGCATACGCTCCGCCCGTTGGTGTAAAAGGCCAGATCAGTACGGTATGCCTGTATACAGCGGGCGGGAATCTCGCCAGTAAAGACAACTTCATCCTTTTTTACCTGGGCCGTTTCGATGGTGGCACAGTATTTCGGTGCATCATGATAAGCCCTGGAAAGGTATTCCTGGGGCGCATAGAGGATGAAGGAGAGATAAGGTTCCAGCAGCTGCGTCCCCGATTCCTTCAATGCCTGTTCCAATACAATCGGGGCCAATGAGCGGAAGTCCGCCGGCGTGCTGACCGGACTGTAATAAAGCCCGTATTCAAAGCAAATCTTACAGTCCGTTACGTTCCAGCCGAACAAGCCCTGCTCCAGCCCGTAACGGATACCATCCCTGACAGCGTTTTGAAAACTCTGGTTCAAGTATCCCAGCGAAACCCGGCTCTCGTATTGTACACCGGAGCCAAGCGAGAGTGGTGTAACAGACAGTCCTATGGATGCCCAAAACGGGTTGGGCGGCACCTCGATATGGATGGTGTGGCTGGCTGCTTTGAGCGGCCGCTCCATATAAATGACGGAGGGTTCCTTTACCACTGTTTCAAGCTTGTATTTTTCCGACAGCAAAGCGGAAACAACCTCCAACTGCACCCGGCCCAAAAAAGAAAGAATGATCTCATGGGTGATGGAATCCACTTCGCAACGCAAAAGCGGGTCAGTATCCGCAAGTTGCGTAAGAGCGTCCAGCAGCCGTTCTCTTTGCGCTGCCGTTTTCGGCGCAATCGTCGTCCGCAGCATGGGGAGGGGGTCCTCGCGCCACCTTTTACGAGGGAGCCGGGTTTGGTCCCCTAATACATCGTTTAACCTCACGCTGTCGCTGGGAAGGATAACAATTTCACCCTGATAAGCGGTGTCTGTCCGAACAATTTCCCCTTTGGATGGAATACGCATCTCTGTGATTTTCAGCTTTTCTCTCCCGGCCAGGGCCACCGTATCCCGCAGGCGCAGCGTTCCGCTGTATAACCGTAGATAGACACGCCGCTGGCCGCAATCGGTGTACTCAACCTTGAAAACGCTGCCGCATAGGGCGGCGCCCCCCTGTTCCCCAATCGGTTGGAACAGCCCTGTCACCGCATCCATCAACGGTTGAATGCCAAGGCCATTTTTGGCGCTGCCATGATAGACTGGGAACAGGGAGGCGTCTTGAACCCGCTGCTGTTCCTCCCGCGCAAGTTTTTCCCGGCTGATTGGTTCTCCTGCGATATACTTTTCCAATAATTCATCGTTATTTTCGATGACCGCATCCCATGCTTCTATGTCGGTATTTTCCTCCAGGACTATTTCCGGGGACAGCGACACCGTCTGCTTGATGATAATATCGGCGGAGAGCTTATCCCGAACAGACTGAACCACGCTCTGCAAATCAACGCCAGCCTGGTCGATCTTGTTGATAAAGATAACGGTGGGAATGTTCATTTTCCGCAGGGCATGGAACAGAATACGGGTCTGGGCCTGCACGCCATCTTTAGCGGAGATCACCAAGATGGCCCCATCTAAAACAGCCAAAGAGCGGTACACCTCCGCCAAAAAATCCATGTGGCCGGGCGTATCCACAATGTTAACTTTACATCTGTGCCACTGGAAGGAAGTGACTGCCGCTTGAATGGTAATCCCACGCTGCCGCTCCAAAAACATGGTGTCCGTCCTCGTTGTCCCTTTTTCGACGCTCCCCGGTTCTGAAATGGCTCCGCTGGCATATAGCAGGCTCTCCGTCAAGGTCGTCTTTCCAGCGTCTACATGGGCAAGAATTCCAATATTGATTATTTTCATGTGATTGTCCTCCCTTTACAGCCCCAAAGGGCATAAAAATCCCCAGCAGTAAAATACTTTTACCACTGGGGATTATAAGTTGCGGACATACACATATACAGCATACACCTGTTTGTGATTGCTGTTTTTGGGGATATGTCAAAATTGATAAGGCAAAAGTATTCTTAAATTGGGTACAAAAAACTAAGCCCCTACAAAAGGAGCTATCATAATCCTTTGTTCCCACTATTTGATTATAGTTTTATTTAAGAATACCTTGCCGCATATTTTTTACTCCTTTTCTGGATTAAATCATTGTATCACATCAGTTTTAGGAAAGCAAGTACCTAAAAGAAATTTTTCTTCCCCTTATATGTAACAATCATACCGGCTTCCTAGCGTTCAGAATGTTTTCTGCTGTCTGCTGTGGTGTTTGGTTGGAATTGTCCAACCAAAAGCCGATCCGTGGTGTTGTCTGCATTTTACTAAATACAAATTCAATGTATACAGAAAGATATAAGGAGTGGGAGGGATTCCGCCGTAGTTGGCATTGTAGGAAAATCCAAAAGTTTAGATTTTCCCACAATGCTTATCTTTTGGTCTTTGGTTCGGAATAGTGTAGTGCTGGCGGTCTATCTCTTGTTTTCGGTTGCTTGCTTCCTTACCGTACATGAGCATTCGCGCAGGGATTCTTGCATCCCGCTCATTTTCGGCTATAATGGACACATACTAAAAAGCGGAAAGGGGGGCTTTGATGATCTCGCCGAATAAAAAGGGTTTGTCCCGTGTGGAGCGCAAGATCCTGTTCTGGCTGCTGGCGGCGGCCGTGGCGGCGACACTGCTGCTCGGGCTGCTGCGCATGGACCGCGGCGGCTATGGGATCGCGCAAATCTATTGCGACGGGACGCTGGTGGCCTCTCTCGACCTCGCGGATTATCAGCAGTCCCGGATCATCCCGCTGTCGCAGCTGGGCGTGGACCTGCCGGTGAGCTTTGAACTTAAAGACCACAAAATCCGCTTTGTAAACGTCACCTGTCCCGACCACCTGTGCGAGGGCTTCGGCTTCATCAGCCTGCCCACCCAGACGGCGGTCTGTATGCCCAACCGGGTCTCGGTGCTCATCGACGGGAGATGATGCAATTTTTCACCTTTCCCTGCATATACTGTTGGTATCCGCAATTTTGGGGGAAAGGGAGGAACCAGCATGGACGGATATGACGACGTCGGCTACGACGGCTTCCGCCGGGACCTCGATACGCGCAGCGGCGAGTGGTTTTCGGTTGAAGGAGACATCGATGATTTTATTTTTTACGGGGAAGACTGCTATGAAAGCGGTCGATGAACCGGTAAACGGATAACGGCCGGCTGAAGCAGGTGCTGCTCAGCCGGCCGTTTCGTTTTGTTTAGTAGGCGCCGAAGAGGGTGGTGGCCACGGCGGTGTAGTCCCCGTCGTGATAGGTGTAGTAGATCCCCACCCCGATGAAGTCGTAGGAATCGCGCATCATGTTTTCATAATGCCCGGGGCTTGCCTCCCACTGGTCGTACCACTGCTGCGGGGTCTGGTGTACGACCTTGTCGTAGCCGGTATAATAGGCGGTGGCCAGGTTCTCCCCCCTGATCCGGAAGTCGGTCGGCACGTCCTCGGTGAGCACCGTGTTCCAGGCGCGCCCGTCCGGACGCACATGGTCGAACATGTCGTTTTTGACCAGCTCATAGGAACGGATGCGCGCAGCCTTCGAGAGGCTTTCGTCCACCATCAGCTCGTTCAGGCCCGCCTTGAGGCGCTCGTTGTTGATGATGTCGATCACCTCCTGCTCGTCGCCGCTCAAAAAGTGGGCGGAATTGAGGTTGTAGGAGGCGCTCTCGAGGCTGGAGCCGGCTTCTTCGGAGGAAGCGTCGGAGGAGGAATCCTTGAGCCGCACCTGCGGCTCGCCGCTCACGCTGTTCCCGGCGCCGGGCTCCTCCTTGGGGGGCTCGCTGCGAACTTGGCCCATGCCGGCATAGGCCTCGGGGGTGGGCAGCGGCGAGAAGCGCTCTGCGAGGGTGGGCGCTGCCCCGCTGCTGACGCCTGGCTCGGACTGCTCGGGGAGGCGGTAATCGTCCTGCCGGTGGCTCGCGCAGGCGCTAAGCAGGAGCGCCGCGCCGAGCAGCAGGGGCATGAGCTTATAAAAACGGTTCATTGTCAGCTCCCGCGCCGCTCAAAGTGAAGCGGCGGCCGCCTTTTCGGCGGGCGGCGCGCCGGGATAATCAATAAGACAAGGATACGAAAAAGGTACGAAGAAACTGTTAAGACGCGTTAACGATTCTGTATATTTCTCCGCGGCCGGGCGGGGCCTGCTTCCATTATACGATGCCGGCGCCGGTTTCTCAACCGCTCCCGTACAGGAAAATAACGGTTTACAGCCCCCCGCGATGGTGATAAAATGAAAAGGTACGGATTTTTGAGAAGGAAGTGTCCGGGGAGGGCGGGCTTGAATGGGAAGCCTTTCAAACGCACGAAAACCAGCGTCCGGGCACTGGTTTTGAGAAAGGGAGGACGAAACGATGAAATTATTGGTGCTGGTGCTCAACAAGGTTGAGTACCTCGACGAAATCCTCGAGGGCTTCGCGGACGCCGGGATCGGCGGCGCGACCATCATCCAGAGCCGCGGCATGGCGAGGGAGCTCTACCAGTCCGGGCATGAGGACGATATGTTCTTAGGCAGCCTGCGGGCGATCCTCGACCCGGACCGGGAGGAGAACAACACGATCCTCACTGTGGTCAAGGACGAACAGGTCGAGGCCGCCGTCAAGATTATCGAGCGGGTGGTGGGTGATCTGAGCAAGCCCGATTCGGCCATTGTATTCACAGTCCCGGTGGACTTCATAAAGGGGATCGGTCGGTAATGGAGATGGACATACTGTTTTATCTCGGGATCATTCTGCTGGCCGGCCTGCTCTTCGGCAGGCTGGTCAAATTCTGTAAGCTGCCCAATGTCACGGGCTACCTGCTCGCGGGGCTGATCCTCGGCCCCTATGTGCTGCGCATCCTGCCGGCGGACGTGGTGTCGAAGCTGGACCTCGTCTCGGACGTCGCGCTGGGCTTTATCGCCTTTTCGGTCGGCAGCCAGTTTAAGACCAGCTACTTTAAGCGGGTCGGCTTCACCCCGGTGGTGATCGCCATCACCGAGGCGCTGGGCGCCGTGGTGCTGGTGACCGTCGGGCTGATCGCCGCGGGCCAGTCGGTCCCCTTTTCGATCGTGCTGGGCGCCATCGCGGCGGCCACCGCCCCGGCGGCGACCATCATGGTCATCAAGCAGTACAGGGCGAAGGGCCCCCTCACCGAGACCTTGCTCAGCGTGGTCGCGCTCGACGATGCGGTGGCGCTGATCGCCTTCGGCTTTGCGGTGACCCTGGCCAAGGGGATGACCGCCGGGGTCGGCGGCTCGCTCCTCGTTTCGATCCTCAAGCCCTTTTTGGAAATTCTCACGGCGCTGGCGCTGGGCGCGATTTTGGCGATCCTTTTCACCGTGCCGCTGCGCTTTTTCAAAAAGAGCGGAAACCGGCTGTGCATTATCGCGGCCTTTGTCTTTCTGGCGACGGCGCTGGCCAACCTCCTGGGCGTGTCGGCGCTGCTGACCACCATGGCGATGAGCGCGGTCTTTGTCAACGTCTACAAGTCCCCGGACGACATCATGAAGCTGGCGGACAGTATAACCCAGCCGATCTTCGTGATGTTCTTCGTGGTCTCGGGGGCGGAGCTCAATCTGACCGTCATTCCGACCATCGGGCTGGTGGGGGTCGTCTATGTGGTGCTGCGGGTCGCGGGCAAGTGGCTGGGCGCGACGCTCGGCGGCGTTTTGATGAAGGCGGACAGCGCCATCAAGAAGTACCTCGGCCCGACCCTGATCCCCCAGGCGGGCGTGGCCATCGGCCTGACGCTGGTGGCGCAGCAGGTGGTGCCCGAGCATGCGCAGGTGATCCGCGCGGTGGTGCTCTGCGCGACCTTCATCTACGAGATCATAGGGCCCGCCGTGGCAAAGCTCTGCCTCGTGAAGGCCGGCGAGATCAAAACCGAAAATGCCTGACGAATGTCCCTGCGGGGCCCCGGGAATGCTTTTCCCAGAGCCCCGCATTTTTTATTTTGAGCGCTTCGTCAAAATTTAAGAAATCTGCCGGGAGCGCGGCATAAAATTCCCTGCCGAGTAAATAATAGAGGTAGTAACCTTACGATTTTTGTTATATTTACGATACAGGGAGGAAACAAACGACGATGAAAGCTACGGGTATTGTGAGAAGAATCGACGACTTGGGGCGGGTGGTCATTCCGAAGGAGATCCGCAGGACCATGCGGATCCGGGAGGGCGACCCGCTTGAGATATATACCGACAACGACGGCGAGGTCATTTTTAAAAAGTATTCCCCGATCGGGGAGCTCAGCGGCTTTGCCACCCAGTATGCCGAGGTGCTCTACAAGGTCTCCGGCTTCCCGGTGGTGGTGTGCGACCGGGACCATGTGATCGCCGTGGCCGGGCTGCCCAAGAAGGAGCTGCTCGAGCGGCGCGCCACCGCCGCGCTCGAGGAACTGATGGAGCACCGCAAGAACTATGCCTATACCGACGAGGAGAAGCAGAAGCTGCAGCCGGTCGAAGGGGTGGACCGCTTCTGCCTGGTCTGCAGCCCGATCATCTCGGCGGGGGACGTATGCGGGAGCATCATGATCCTGATGGGGGACACCGGCACCATGGCGGGCGAGACCGAAATCAAGCTGATTGCCACCGCCAGCCAGTTCCTCGGCCGCCAGATGGAGGAATAAAGGCGCGATAGGGAAAATATGGGCAAAACCCTCTTGCAAAGCGCCTTGGAATGTGTTATATTAATTAAGGTGAATAGTACGAAGGATGAAAGAGTGGGAATTCCCACTCTTTCGTTTATGTAAGGGCAAAACCCGGGCGCCGCCGCTCGGGGCGCCATAAAAAGGAGACGAAGGATGGCCAGCGAAAAGAAACAGGGGACCGTGCAGATCGTGACTGAGATCGCGCAGCCTGTCGCCGAAGGGCTCGGGGTCGAGCTGTGGGACGTGCGCTATGAGAAGGAGGGCAGCTCCTGGTACCTGCGCATCTTTATCGACAAGGAGGGCGGGGTCACCATCGACGACTGCGAGGCCTTCTCGCGCACGGTGGATAAGCTGATCGACGAGCGCGACCCGATCGCGGGGAGCTATTACCTCGAGGTCTCCTCGCCGGGGATCGAGCGGGAACTGATAAAACCCCGGCATTTCGAGTGCTATCTCGGCCATCCGGTCGCGGTGCGGCTGATCCGCCCGGTGGACGGGGTGCGCGACTTTGTGGGGACGCTGTGCGGCTATGAAAACGGGCAGGTCACCATCGAGCTGGAAACGGATATTCAGATGTCGTTTGAAAAGAAAGAGGCGGCATTTGTCAGGCTGTATGAGGATTATGAAGCAGGAGGGGCAAGGGAAGAATGAACACCGAATTTTTTGAGGCATTGAGCCTTCTGGAGAAGGAGAAGGGGATTTCCCGCGACGCGCTCATCGAGAAGATCAAGGGCGCCATCGCCATTGCAATCAAGCGGGACGTGGGCGGCACCGACGAGAACGTGGTCGAGATCGACCCGGACAGCGGGCGCTTCTATGTCGCGGTGCGCAAGAACGCGGTCAAGGAGGTCGAGGACCCCGACACCGAAATCCTGCTGCAGGACGCCTACCAATACGACTCCTCGGTGCAGGAGGGCGGCCAGATCGAAATCCCGCTGGAGACCAAGGATTTCGGCCGGATCGCGGCGCAGGCGGCCAAGCACGTCATCCGCCAGGGCATCCGCGAGGCGGAGCGCGGGCAGCTGCTGCAAAAATATGAGGATAAGAAATTCGAGATCATCTCGGCCCCGGTGCTCAAGGTGGACCCCGTCAAGGGGAACGTCACGCTGGAGATCGAGAAGAGCGAGACCATCCTCCCCAAAAGCGAGCAGATCGCCGGCGAGGTGCTGCGCGAGGGCGAGCGGGTGATGGTCTATGTGGTGGACGTGGTCGCGGCCGAGAAGGGCCCGCGGATCATGATCTCCCGCACCCATCCGGGGCTGGTCAAGCGCCTCTTTGAGATGCAGACCCCCGAGATCAAGGACGGCACCGTCGAGATCAAGGCCATCGCCCGCGAGGCGGGCAGCCGTACCAAAATGGCCGTTTGGAGCCGTGACGAGGACGTGGACGCGGTCGGCGCCTGTATCGGCCCCAAGGGCAGCCGGGTTTCGGCCATTGTGGAGGAGCTCGGGGGAGAGAAGATCGACGTGGTCAAGTACTCCGACGACCCCCAGCAGTTCATCACCGCGGCCCTCTCCCCGGCGGACGTGATCTCGGTCGAGGTGGACCCCGAGGGGGCCAAGAGCTGCAAGGCCACGGTGCCCGACCACCAGCTCTCGCTGGCCATCGGCAACAAGGGCCAGAATGCCCGGCTGGCAGCACGCTTGACCGGCTGGAAGATCGACATCCGCCCCGAGAGCGGATTTTACGGCGAGGACGACCCCAAGGCGGATTCCAAGGAAAACTAAGGGGATTTTAATAGAAACGGAGGTGGGACCCCAAGATGGCACAACAGAGGAAAATTCCCATGCGCATGTGCTCCGGCTGTATGGAGCATAAGCCCAAGAAGGAGCTGATCCGGGTGGTGCGCACCCCAGAGGGGGAGATCAAGGTGGATCACACCTCCAAATGCTCGGGCAGGGGAGCCTATGTCTGTCCGGACATCGAGTGCCTGCGCAAGGCGCTGAAGGCTAGACGCTTCGAGCGCGCGCTGGCCTGCCAGATCCCAAAGGAGATTTATCAAAGGCTCGAAGAGGAACTGCTCGATGGAGGGCAATAAGCTGGCGGGCACGCTGTCGATGTGCAAGCGTGCGGGAAAACTCGTAATCGGATTTGACATGGTAAAGGAGTCGTTGCACAAAAAGAATGCGCAGCTGATCCTTTTTACAGAGGATCTTTCACCCAAAACCGAGCAGGATATCCGCTTCCTGGCTGAGCAAAAAAACGTGCCCTGCCAAAAGCTGCCCGTCACAATGGATGAGCTGTGGTACCTGATCGGCAAACGAGTGGGCGTGGCCGCCGTGACAGACGCGGGGTTCGCAGGCAAGCTGACCGGCCCGATAGGATGAGGAGGATTTGATACTATGATGGAAAAATATAGAGTACACGAGGTCGCCAAGGATCTCGAGGTACCCAGCAAGGATGTGCTCACCTTGCTTTCGGAGCATTTTAAGGGGGAGACGATCAAGCACATGACCGCGCTGAGCGAGCAGCAGCTTGATCTGATCTTCGAGCACTACACCCAGAAGAATATGGCGGAGAATTTCGACGCCTACTTCGCGATGGCCAAGGCCCCCGAGCCGGTGGCTTCCGCGCCGGCTGCGCCCGCGCCCGCGGCTCCCGCCGCACCGCAGGCCCCGGCCGGGAAGGCTGCTGCTCCTGCCGCGCATGCGCAGCCCCGTCCCGCCGCGCAGCAGCGCCCCGGCCAGCGTCCGGGGCAGGGACAGCAGGGCGGACAGCGCCCGCAGCAGCAGAGAAACGGCGGCGCACAGCGTGAGCGCTCGCAGATGCCCTTCGCGCCGAAGGCCCCGGCCGCGCCCGCCGCGCCGCTCGATCCCGCCGCGCGCAAGATCGAGAAGAAGAGCGACACCAAAACGGTCGACATGCGCTCGGCGCAGGTCAACCTCGACAAATACAACGAGCGTTACGAGCAGATCGCCCCGACCAACCTGCAGAAGAAGGACAACGGGGTGCGCAAGCAGAAGCTCAACCAGCGCAGCGCGCAGCGCCGCCGCCAGCAGATGTCCCGCAAGGAGATCGAGGCGGAGAAGATGCGCAAGCTCGAGGTCGAGCGCCAGCGCCGCCAGAAGCTGGAGATCACCATCCCCGAGGAGATTTCGGTCGGGGACCTCGCGCTCAAGATGAAGATCCAGGTGACCGAGGTCATCAAGAAGCTGATGCAAAACGGCGTGATGGCCGGCGCCGGCGAGATCATCGACTACGACACCGCCGCCCTGGTCGCCATGGAGCTCGGCGCCAAGGTCGAAAGAGAAGTGGTCGTCACCATCGAGGAGCGGCTCTTCAGCGACGAGGAGGACGACGAGAAGGATCTGCAGGAGCGCTGCCCGATCGTGGTGGTCATGGGGCACGTCGACCACGGCAAGACCTCGATCCTCGACGCGATCCGCAATGAGCACGTCACCGCCTCCGAGGCGGGCGGGATCACCCAGCACATCGGCGCTTACCAGGTCAAGGTGGGCGAGCGGCCGATCACCTTCCTGGACACCCCGGGCCATGAGGCCTTCACCGCCATGCGCGCCAGAGGCGCCCAGGTCACCGACGTGGCGATCCTGGTGGTCGCGGCCGACGACGGGATCATGCCCCAGACGGTCGAGGCGATCAACCATGCCAAGGCCGCCGGGATTTCGATCATCGTGGCAATCAACAAGATGGATAAGCCCGCCGCCAACCCCGAGCGGGTCAAGCAGGAGCTGACCGAATACGAGCTCATCCCCGAGGAGTGGGGGGGCGACGTGATCTGCGTGCCGGTTTCGGCCGTCACCAAGGAGGGGATCGACACCCTGCTGGAGATGGTGCTGCTGGTCGCGGACATGAAGGAGCTCAAGGCGAACCCGGGCCGTCCGGCCAAGGGCACCGTCATCGAGGCGCGCCTCGACACCGGGCGCGGCCCGGTGGCCACCATCCTGGTGCAAAACGGCACCCTGCGCACCGGGGACACCGTCATCGCGGGCACGGCCATGGGCCGCGTGCGGGTGATGACCGACGACCAGGGGCGCAAAGTTGACGAGGCGGGGCCCTCCATGCCGGTCGAGATCACCGGCCTCGGCGAGGTGCCCAGCGCGGGCGACGTCTTCAACGCCGTCGCGGACGAGAAGCTCGCCCGCGAGCTGGTCGAAAAGAGAAAGTACGAGGAGAAGGAGGAGGTCTTCAAGAGCTACCACAAGGTCACGCTCGACAACCTCTTCTCCCAGATCGCCGAGGGCGAGGTCAAGGAGCTGCCCGTCATCGTCAAGGCGGATGTGCAGGGCTCGGTCGAGGCGGTGCGCCAGTCGCTCGAGAAGCTCTCCAGCGACGAGGTGCGCGTGCGGGTCATCCACGGCGCGGTGGGCGGCGTCTCCAAGTCGGACGTCATGCTCGCCCAGGCGAGCGGCGCGATCATCGTCGGGTTCAACGTGCGCCCGGACAGCGTGGCGCGGGACGACGCCGAGCGCGAAGGGGTGGAAATTCGGCTCTACCGGATCATCTACGACGCGATCGAGGACGTCAAGAACGCCATGAAGGGGCTGCTCGCCCCCAAGATCCGCGAGGTCGACCTCGGGCGCGCCGAGGTGCGCCAGGTCTACAAGATCTCCAGCGTCGGCACCGTTTCGGGCTGCTATGTGCTCGAGGGCAAGATCGAGCGAAACGCCAAAATCCGGGTGGTGCGGGACAACATCATCATCGCGGACGACGAGCTGGCCTCCCTCAAGCGCTTTAAGGACGACGTCAAGGAGGTCGCCCAGTCCTACGAGTGCGGCATTACGCTGCAGAAGTTCAACGACATCAAGGAAGGCGACGTCTTCGAGGCGTATATTCTCGAGGAATACAGAGAAGATTAAACCTGACGGAGTTTACCTCCGCAGGAAGGAGGGCTTTTCATGGCCTTTAAGCTGGACCGCCTCACCGAGGATGTGCGGCGGGAGCTGACCGACATTCTGCATACCCTCAAGGACCCGCGCATCGGCGGGCTGATCACCATCGTCAGGGTGGATTTGACCAACGACCTGTCCCACTGCAAGGTGTACGTCAGCTCGCTCGAGGGGATCGAGGGGGCAAAAAAGGCGGTCGAGGGTCTGCGCAGCGCGGCCGGGTACATCCGCCGGGAGATCGGCCACCGGGTCGAGATGCGCCGCAGCCCCGAATTTACCTTCGTGGCGGACGACTCGATCGAGTACAGCGCCGGGATCGCGCAGAAGCTCGGGCAGCTGCACGAGCGCTATGCGCGGCAGGACACGGAAGAACAGGAATCCAAATGAGGAAAAAGGGAGAGGGGACAGCATGGACATTTCGGTAAAGGAGACGGCGCGGCAGCTGGAGCGGGCGCAGGACGTGGTGATCGTCGCGCACAAGTCCCCGGACGGGGACACGCTGGGCAGCAGCTTCGCGCTGCTCTACGCGCTGCAGGCGCTGGGAAAGCGCGCGCGGGTGGAGTGCTCCGACCCCTTCCCGAAGAAGTACGAGTATTTTTTAAAGGGGTATCAGCCCGAAGGCTTTGAGGAGCGCTTCGTCGTCTCGGTGGACGTGGCCGATGAAAAGCTCTTCGGGCCGGGCACCGGGCACTATGCCGGAAAGGCCGATCTGTGCATCGACCACCACCAGACCAACACCGACTACGCGCGCTGCCGGTGCCTGGACTATGGCAAGGCGGCCACCGCGCAGCTGATGTACTTTATCTTCCGGGAGATGGGGGTGACGGTCACCCCCCTGATCGCCGACTGCCTCTTTACCGGGATCACCACCGACACGGGATGCTTCCGGTACACCAACGTCACCGCCGAGACCCACGAGGTCGCGGCCCGGCTGATCGGGCTGGGCGCACAGGCGGGGGAGATCAACCGGATCATGTTCGAGACCAAATCGAAGAGCCGGATCGCGGTGGAGCGCATGGTGATGGAGTCGCTGGAATATGACTTTAGCGGGCGCTGCGCCATGATCTGCATCTCCAAGGACATCCTCACGCGTTCGGGCGCCTCGGAGGATGAGCTCGAGGGCGTCTCGGCCATGCCGCGCCAGATCGAGGGCGTGATGGCCGGGGTCACGCTCAGCGAGCGGGAGGACGGGTATAAGGTTTCGCTGCGCACCAGCGAGCAGATCGACGCGGCCGAGGTCTGCGCCCTGCTCGGCGGCGGCGGCCACGCCCGCGCGGCCGGCTGCTTCATCAGCGGGGACCTCAATTCGGCCAAGGCGGCGATGCGCCAGGCGCTCGCCGGCTTTTTGCCGGCTTAGGCGGGAGGCAGGATGGACGGTATACTCTGTGTGGACAAGCCGGGGGACCACACCTCGTTCGACGTGATCGCTCGGATACGCGGGATCCTTCATATCCGCAAGGTGGGGCACGGGGGCACCCTCGACCCGATGGCGACCGGCGTGCTGCCGGTCTTCCTCGGCCGGGCGACAAGGTGCTGCGACCTGCTGCCGGTGCAGCGCAAGCGCTACCGGGCCACGGCGCGCCTGGGGATCGAAACCGACACCCAGGACATCACCGGGCGGGTGCTGCGGGAAGAGACTTCCCACGTCACCCGCGCACAGCTCGAGGCGGCGATGGAGCGTTTTCGCGGCAGCTTTGAGCAGGTGCCGCCGATGTATTCGGCGGTGCAGGTGGGCGGGCGGCGGCTCTACGACCTGGCCCGCAAGGGGATCGAGGTGGAGCGCCCGAGCCGCCGGGTAACTGTCTATGAGCTGGAGCTGCTGGACTTTGACGAGGATGCGCAGATATTTACCTTCGAGGCGGAGTGCTCGAAGGGGACCTATGTGCGCACCCTCTGCTGCGACATCGCGGCGCAGGCGGGCTCGCTTGCCTGCCTCACGGCGCTGCGGCGCACCATGTCCGCCGGGTTTACCCTTTCCCAGTGCGTGACGCTGGAGCAGCTGCAGCTGCTGGCGGGCGAGGGCCGGGCCGAGCGCGCGCTGCTGCCCATCGAGCGGGCCTTCGAGGGCCTGCCGCGGATCGAGCTGAGCGAGGCGCAGGCGCGGATGATCAAAAACGGGGTCAAGCTCGACCTGCGCCGGGTGCGCGGGGGGCAGGCCGCGGGCGCGGTGGCGGTCTTCGGGCCGTCGGGCGAGTTCTTGGCGCATGCGGCGGCGGACCGGGAAAGACAGGAGCTTCGCTCCATCAAGCTCTTCTGCCCCGCCCCGGGGCCCGCCCAGAAGGCGGACGGGAATACGAAATAAAGGAGCCATCAAAGGCGTGAAGCTGATACAATCGCTGCAGGAAATCCATCCTCCCCGGCCGACGGCGGTCGCGCTGGGCTTTTTCGACGGCGTCCATCTCGGGCACCGCGCGGTGGTGGGCGCCGCCGCGGCATATGCAAAGGGGGCGGACGGGCTGTTGCCGGTCGCCTTTTCTTTTTCCACCGCCCGCCACGCGCCACAAAAGAAGGCGGGCGGGCGGATCTACCCGGATGAGCAGCGCGCGCTGCTGCTGGGCGAGGCGGGCGCGCGGCTGGTGGTGCTGCCGCCCTTCGAGGCGATCGCCTCGATGGAGCCCCGGGAATTCGCCGGGCTGCTGTGCGGCCGTTTGCAGGCTAAAGTAGTCTGCTGCGGGGCGGACTACCGCTTCGCGAAGGGCGGCGCCGCGGGAGTGCGGGAGCTCGAGGAGCTCTGCAGGGAATATGGCGCACACTTGGAAATCGTGAAGCCGGTGACCCTCGGCGGCGAGCGGGTGAGCACCACCCTGATCCGCCAGGCGCTGGCCGCGGGCGAGGTCGAAAAGGCGGCCCGGCTGCTCGGCGGGTGCTACTTCATCGACACGGTGGTGTGCACCGGGCGCCAGATCGGGAGGACGCTGGGCTTCCCGACCATCAACCAGCCCTTCTTCTACAATGCCGCTCTGCCCCGCTTCGGGGTGTACGCCGCCTTCGCCGTCGTCGACGGCAAGCGGCTGCCCGCGGTGGCCAACATCGGGGTCAAGCCCACGGTGGGCGAGCACTTCGCCCCGGGGGCGGAGACCTATATCCTCGACTTTAACCGGGACCTCTACGGGCAGCGGGTGCGCGTTGAGCTGTGCGCCTTTCTGCGGCCCGAGGAGCGCTATGATTCCCTGGAGGAGCTGAAAGGTCAGATCGTGCGGGACTGCGAGCAGGCGCGGCTGCACTGTATAGGTTGAAGGACTTTGTCCTTCAACCCATAAAGGACTTTGTCCTTCAACCCACAAAGGACTTCGTCCTTTGGCCTTCAAAAATGAGGAAAATGTAAAGTTTTCCAAAACAGTTTGATGTGCAGCCCCCTTCGCTTGTGTTTTGGAGCGCCAGGCGGTATAATGCTAGGGACGATCTGATTACTCCAGAGGAGGATTTTTGACTTTGAATATTCTGAGCTTCCTGACCTCCGGGTACATGTTCAGCATCCTGGCGCGTATCCTGGTGCTTTTCACCTGTATCCCGGTACACGAGTGCGCGCACGGGTGGATGGCGCACCGCCTGGGTGACGACACGGCCAAGAATCAGGGACGCCTCAATTTAAACCCCTTTACCCACCTCGACCTGATCGGCACCCTATCCCTGGTGCTCTTCGGGATCGGCTGGGCGAAGCCGGTGCCGGTCAACCCCTTCAATTTCCGGGGGAACCGCAAGCGCGGCATGGCCCTGACCGCCGCGGCGGGCCCGGCGGCCAACGTGGTGCTGGCCTTTGTCATCCTGATCATCTATAAGATTTTTTACATCATCTGCGGGGTGTTCCACCTCTGGACGGCGGACCTGGCGGTGATCCTCACCCAGATTCTCGGGATCATGGTGACCACCAACATTTCTCTGGCGGTCTTCAACCTCCTGCCGGTCAATCCCCTGGACGGCTCGCGGATCATCGGGGTGTTCCTGCCCGACAAGATTTATTATAAGCTCATCGAATACGAGCGGTACATCTATTTTGCAGTCATCCTGCTGCTCTTCACCGGGGTTCTGGACCGGCCGATCAGCTTTGTGGCGGGCTATGTCTTCAAGGGGCTCAACTTCCTGACCTCCTTTATCGACGTTCTGGCGGGGGTGCTGCTGCGCTGATGGAGGAGCTCAAGTTTAGGGTGCAGGAGTACGAGGGCCCGCTGGACCTGATCCTGCAGCTGATTCAAAAGCACAAGCTGGACATCTACGACATCGAGATTTCCGCCCTGCTCGAGCAGTACATGGCGGCGATCGACGAGTGGCGGGAAAACCAGCTGGACATTGCGAGTGAATTTCTCGAGATGGCCTCCCACCTCGTTTATATCAAGACGGTCATGCTGCTGCCCCGCCACGAGGAGGAGGGCGAGGACCCGCGAAAAGAGCTGACCGGCGCGCTGCTCGAGTACCAGGCCTGCCAGCGGGCGGCCGCTCTGCTCGGGGAGAAAAACCGCGGGGTGGACCGCTTTGTGCGCCCGCCCGAGGAGCACGAGGCGGACATGACCTATACCCTCATCCACCGGCCGGGGGAGCTGCTGGGCGCATACTTCGGGGCGCTCGGACGGGGCAGGCGGCATCTGCCGCCGCCCAAGACCGCCTTCTCGGGGATCGTTTCCCGGCGTGTGGTCTCGGTGGCCTCGCGGATCGCCTTTGTGCTGAGTAAGCTCTACCGCCGCGCGCGGGTAAACTTCCTCGGGCTCTTCGAGCAGAGCGACCGGCCCGAGATGGTGGCCACCTTCATGGCGGTGCTCGAGCTGATCAAGGACAAGCGGGTGCGCGCCACGCCGGACGGCAAGGAGCTGGTGATGTTAAGAAGCGGCCCGGCTCCCGAAACCACGAAGCAGGAAGGGTGACTATGCAGCTACGAGAAAAGCAAAATGAAATACAGGCGATCGTCTTTGCCAGCGGCGAGCCGATCGAGCTTTCCCGCCTTTCCCAGGCGGTGGAGCTGGACGAGAAGGAGACGCTCGGGCTGATTGCGAACATCAACGACCTCTACCGCGAGCAGGAGATCCCCTTCGAGCTGGTGAGGCTGCAGGAGAGCGTGCAGCTCTGCACCCGTTCGCAGTATGCCCCGCTGATCCGGCGGGCGCTCACCCTGCGGCGCAATACCCCGCTCTCCCAGGCGGCGCTGGAGGTGCTGGCGATCGTCGCCTACAACCAGCCGGTGACCAAGGCCTTTGTCGAGCAGGTACGCGGGGTGGACAGCTCCTCGACGGTCAATTCCCTGGTTGAAAAGGGCCTCATCGAGGAGGCCGGGCGGCTCGAGCTGCCCGGGCGGCCAATCTCCTATAAAACGACCTCCAACTTCCTGCGTTGCTTCTCGCTGGGTTCCCTCGACGAGCTCCCCTCGCTGGAGAGCTCCGGCGAGGACGAGGGTGGGGAGGAGCGCCAGCTGGAAGGACAGCTCGGCTTTGAGGAGACCCTCCCCGTTAGGGAGGGAGAAGAGGAATAAGGAGGGCTGCCGGTGGCAATCATGTTATCAGTCCTTGCCATACTGCTCCTGCTTTTGCTCCTGCCCGTCACGCTGCATGTGACCCTCTTCGACGGGGAGCTGCAAACGACGGTGCGCTACCTCTTTTTGCGCTTTCGCTTCCCTTCGGAAAGGGGCGAAGAGCCAAAAGAGGACAAGCCTCCAAAGCGCCGCAGGAAGAAAAAACAGAAGAAGCAGGAGGCCCCGCAGGAGCAAAAGGAGAAGGAGCCCGAAGAAAAGAAGTGGGACTTCGAGGCGGTTAAAAACGCGATCGAGCTCGGGAAAGAGCTGCTCGTCGGCGCCGGGAAGGCGCTGAAGGCCCTGCTGCGCGGGGTGCGCGTGCGGCAGCTGAAGCTCGAGATCGCGGTGGTCGGGGAGAACGCTGCCGACACCGGGATCAAGAGCGGAAACTACAACGCGTATCTGCACACGGCGGCGGCGCTGCTGCAAAACTTTGTCCGTGTGAGGGAGCTCTACCTCAACGTCTATCCCGCCTTTTGGCAGCAGGAGGAGACGATTGCCTTCGAGGGGAAGCTCTCGCTGCGCCCGGTGCGGGCGCTGATGGCGGCGGGCGTGCTGCTGATAGAAAGCATCCCGGCGCTGCTTCGGTACCTGCGCCGCAAAAACGGCGCGGCCGACGCACGGCCAAGGGAAGAGCAAGCACCGGCCGCGGCCGGGGATAAATAGATGTTGAAATTTAAAGGCGGTGTATTTTAGTGGCAAATCCCAATCAGCATCCGTCGGCGGGCCTGGTGGACGCGACGCTGCAAAATTTAAAGAACCTGGTGGACGTCAACACCATCATCGGCGACACCATCCAGCTGCCGGACGGCACCACGATCATCCCGATCTCCAAGGTCTCCTTCGGCTACGGCACGGGGGGCAGCGACATCCCCTCGAAGAACCCGGGCGAGCACTTCGGCGGCGGCACCGGCGGCGGGGTCACCATCGAGCCGATCGCCTTCCTCACCATCCAGAGCGGCACGGTCAAGCTGCTCCAGGTCGACCAGGCGGACAACACCGCCGATAGGATCGTGAACCTCATCCCGCAGATCTTCGACAAGGTCAGCGAGCTGTGCGAGCACGCGAAGGAGAAGAAGGCGGCCGAGAAGGCCGCGCCCAAAAATCAGGACGGCGCCGGAATCTGAGCATACTAGAACCCTCCTTGCCTGCATATGATTACCAGAGAGAATCATTTGCGGGCAGGTGGGTTTTGTGTTAAAACGCGTTTTATCTGGCTTATTGATGTTCTGCCTCCTCTGCGCCCCGGCCGCCGCGGCCGGGGAAGGGGAGGAGGCGCTCACCTCCGCCAAGGCGGCGGTGGTGATGGAGATGAAGACCGGGCGGCTGCTCTACGATCAGAACGGGGAGGAACGCCTTCCCCAGGCGAGCACCACCAAGATCATGACCACCCTTCTGGCGCTCGAGGAGCCGGACATCGACACCTATTTCACGGTGGACTCCGGCGCGGTGCACGTCGAGGGCTCCTCGATGGGGCTGCTCGAGGGGGACCAGGTCTCGCTGCGGGCGCTGTGCTACGGGATGATCCTGCCCTCGGGCAACGATGCGGCCAACGTCACGGCGGTGCGCCTCGCGGGGAGCATCCCCAATTTCGCCAAGCTGATGAACGAGCGGGCAAAGCAGCTGGGCCTTGCGGACACCGCCTTCGTCACCCCCTCGGGGCTGGACGCCGACGGGCACTACACCACCGCGCGCGACCTCGCCGAGCTGACGCGGTACGCGATGGGGGATGAGACCTTCCGGGAGATCTGCTGCCAATACCGGGCGCAGACCAAGTTCGGCAACCCGCCCTTCGAGCGGTGGCTCAAGAACCACAATAAGCTGCTCGAGATGTACGAGAACTGTATCGGCGTCAAGACCGGGTTTACCGACAACGCGGGCCGGGTGCTGGTCTCGGCCGCACAGAAGGACGGGGTGGAGCTCGTCTGCGTGACCATGGACGATCCGGACGACTGGCGGGACCATGAGAACCTGTACGAGATGTGCTTTGCCGAGCTGAGCGGGCGGGACGTCAGCGCCCTCTTCCCCAAAATCGAGATGCCGGTGGCCGGCGGGGAGGGGCTCGCCCTCGCCGCCGTGGTGGGGGATACCACCCTGCCGCTGCGGGACGGGGAGTACGAGCGGCTGGAGGTCAAAATCAGCGTGCCGCCCTTCGAATACGCGCCGGTACGCGCCGGGCAGCAGGCGGGCCGGGCCGAGCTCTGCCTCGGGGAAGAAACCCTATTGAGCCTGCCCCTGGTCTATGAGGACGAGGTCGCGGCGCTGCACCCCTACCGCGAGCGCCGGGGCGTGATCGGCTGGTTTCAGGATTTATTTCGCAAATAGACAATGGAAGACGTAAAAATTGGAGGACAATGTGGAGCAGATACGGATACAAAAGGTCCTGTCGGACAATGGCATCCTCTCAAGGCGCAAGGCCGAGGAGGCGATCAGCGCCGGGCGGGTGACGGTAAACGGCCGTCCGGCATCCCTGGGACAGAAGATCGACCCCGGCAAGGATTTGATCGCCATCGACGGGAAAAAGGTCGCCACCAGCGGCAAGGTGCGCAAGGTCTACCTGGCGCTGTATAAGCCGCGGGGCTTTGTGACCACCCTCTCGGACGAGATGGGGCGCAAGTGCGTGGCCGAGCTTGTGAAGAACGCGCCGGCCAAGGTCTACCCCATCGGGCGGCTGGACAAGAACAGCGAGGGGCTGCTGCTGCTGACCAACGACGGGGATTTCGCCAACCTGATCATGCATCCCAGCCACCATGTGGCCAAGACCTACCGGGTCACGGTGCGCGAAAAGGTGAGCGAGGATGCGCTGGTCGCCCTCTCGGTGGGGGTGCAGCTCGAGGACGGCAAGACCGCCCCCGCGCAGGTTTCGGTGCTCGAGGAGGAACCGGGGCGTACCGTGCTGCAGATCACCATCTACGAGGGGCGCAACCGCCAGATCAGGCGGATGTGCGAGGCGGTGAACCTCACCGTCGCGCGGCTCAAGCGCACCGCCATCGGCCCGCTGCGCCTCGGCATGCTCGGGCAGGGCAGATGGCGCGAGCTGACCGCGCAGGAGGTCGGGGCGATCCGCAGTGCCGCGCTGCAGGCCGAAAAGCCCCGGCGGGAAAAACCGCAGCCGGGGCCCGCAGCGGGACGAAGGCAATAACGCCGGGGGAGAAGCTATGCAGATTGAACATGCGGCCATGTATGTAAACGACCTGGAGGGGGCGAAGGAGTTCTTCGTTCGCTATTTCGAGGCGCGGGCAAACGGCGGGTACTACAACGTCAAGACGGGGTTCCGCTCCTACTTTCTCTCCTTCGACGGGGGCGCCCGGCTGGAGATCATGACCCGGCCCGCGCTGAAAGAGGGGGAGAAGGACCCGCTGCAAACAGGGCTTTCCCATATCGCCTTCCAGGTGGGGAGCGAGGAGGAGGTCCGGGCGCTGACCGAACGGCTGCGCGCGGACGGCTTCCAGCTGCTCAGCGGCCCCAGGACGACGGGCGACGGATACTATGAAAGCTGCGTGGCCGGCTTCGAGGGCGTTCAGGTGGAGATCACCGCCTGAGGCGCCTGTGTGATGATAAATGGACCGGCGGGCGGGGGGAAACCTTCGCCCGCCTTTTATGAAAGGATGTTGAAACCATGCTGACCATCAAACTGACCGCGCCGGACACCTATACCGCCAAGGAGGGCGGGAAGGAGCTCGGAAGCTGCCGCTTCGCCATTGAGGGGGACACCCTCACCATCACCCGGGCCGAGACCCTGGAGGGGGACGGCTTCCTGCTCGACGGGCTGCTGCGCGCCGCCCTCTTCTACGGCTATGAGCGCGGCTGCGCCTACGGCGTAATCGGCGAGGCGGTGGAGGAGGGCTTCCAGAGGCAGCTGCAAGCGCTGGGACTACAAGCGGGCGTCAAGCTGCGGCAGGAGGACCTGCCAAGGCATTGCGGCTGCTAGGACATTTTTGGCAGGGCGGGAGGACGCAAAGCGCACTCAAAAAACATGAATTTCTGCCGGAAAACAGCTTGTTATTTATTAGACGAAGGTGTATAATAAACCTTGATTACGCGATTTCCCGTCTTGCCGGGCCGGCAGGCGCGGCAGGGCGGCGTGAGGCAGTTTAATTACTTAAAAAATACAGGAATGGAAATGGAGGAAAAAAGATGAGTGAACAAACGAAACTCGAAAGGCTTTCAGCCGCTCGTCTTGAGGCCGGGAAGGCTTCTTCTGCCCGTGAAAGGCTGGTAAAGCTGTTTGATGAAAACACCTTTGCCGAGCTGGACGCTCTCGTGAAATGCGGGGGGGCCGGGTGCGGAGTCATCACCGGTTACGGCGAGATCGACGGGGCGACCGTGTTCGCGTTCTCTCAGGACGTCTCGGCGCGCGGCGCGGCTGTCGGCAGCAGCCAGGCGAAAAAGATCGTGAAGCTTTATGAGATGGCGGTCAAGACCGGCGCGCCGGTGGTCGGGGTCTATGACTCCAAGGGCGCCGACATCGCCGAGGGCAACGGGATGCTCGCCGCTTACCGCGAAATCCTTTCGGCGGCAAACAACCTCTCCGGCGTGGTGCCCCAGGTTTCTTTGGTGCTGGGCGTCTGCGGGGGACTGAGCGCGATGGCGGCCTGCGCGGCCGACTTCGTGATCATGAGCGAAAAGGCCGAGCTCTTCTTGACCCCTCCGGCCGTGGCCAAGGACGGTGCGGTCGCCGGCACCGCCGAGGCGGCGCAGAAGTCCGGCACCGCCCAGATCGTAACAAGCGACGAGGACGAGGCGATCGCCAAGGCCCGCCAGCTCCTTTCCATGCTGCCGGCCAACAACCTGTCGGCCGCCGCCACCTTTGATTTTTCCGAGCCGCAGACGGCTTCGCTGCTCGACACCATCGAGAGCACCCTCGGCGAGACCACCAAGTGCGACCTGGTGCGGGCCATCGCGGACGAGGGCAGCTTCCTGCTGATCGGCTCCGGCTTCGGCCAGGGCGCGCACACCGCGCTGTGCACCCTCTCCGGCTTCACCGTGGGCATGGTCACCGCCGGCGGCGTGCTCGACCACGACGGCGCGGCGCGGATCGCCCGCTTCGTCTCGGTCTGCGACAGCTTCCAGATCCCGGTTGTCACCATGATCAACACCGAGGGCTTCGCCCCCGCCGGCGCTGAGGAGCTCGCGGGCTCGATCCGCGACATTGCGCGCCTCTCGCACGTTTACGCCGAGGCCACCACCCCGAAGGTCGCCCTGATCACGGGCAGCGCCGTGGGCAGCGCCTATGTGGCCCTCTCCCAGGCCGATCTCACCCTGGCCTGGCCGAACGCCTCCATCAGCGCCCTGCCCGTGTCTGCGGCGGTCGCCTTCCTAAAGGGCGGCGAGATCACCGCCCAGAAGAGCCGCGAGCAGGTCGAGGCCGAGTATAAGGACAACGAGGCTTCGGCGCTCAGAGCCGCCGAGGAAGGCTTCGTCAGCGACATCATCGATCCGAAGGACACCCGCGAGGAACTGATCAAGGCTTTGGACATGCTCTCCGGCAAGCGGGTCAGCCGTCTGCCCAAGAAGCATTCCAACCTGCCGATGTAAATAATCGCCCGAAAAATCAAGGAGGTATTTGAAAGATGAAAAGATATACCGTCACCGTCAACGGCAAGGCTTACGACGTTTCTGTGGATGAGGTCGGCGCCGGCGCACCGGCCGCCGCTGGCGCCGGCGCCGTGAAGGTCAACGCTCCCATGCCGGGCAACATCCTGGACGTCAAGGTCAAGGCCGGCGAGAGCGTCAGCGAGGGCCAGCCCCTGGTCATCCTCGAGGCGATGAAGATGGAGAACGACATCGTGGCCCCCAAGGCGGGCGTTGTCGCCGCCGTCCACGTCAAGAAGGGCGACGTGGTCAACTCCAACGATCTGCTCGTTTCGCTCGACTAATCGTTTTTGAGGATTCAATCTGACAAGGAAAGGGGTTTATCGAACACATGGGTAAACTGAAAATTACCGAGACCGTCCTGCGCGACGCGCATCAGTCCCTGATCGCGACCCGCATGTCGATGGCCGATATGGAGCCGATGTTAAAGCCGCTGGATGAAGTCGGCTTCTACTCCTGCGAAGTGTGGGGCGGCGCGACCTTCGACGCGTGCATCCGCTTCCTGGACGAGGACCCGTGGGAGAGGCTGCGCATCATCCGCAAGAACATGCCCAACACCAAGCTGCAGATGCTCTACCGCGGCCAGAACATGCTGGGCTACCGCCATTACGCCGACGATCTGGTCGAGTATTTCGTGCAGAAGTCGGTTGCCAACGGGATCGACATCATCCGCATCTTCGATGCGCTCAACGATATCCGCAACCTGGAGACCTCGATCAAGGCCGCCAAGAAGGAGGGCGCGCACGCCCAGTGCGCCATCTCCTACACCCTGAGCCCGGTGCACAACATCGAGTATTTCGTCAAGCTGGCCAAGTCCTATGAGGACGCGGGCGCCGACTCGATCTGCATCAAGGACATGGCCGCGCTGATCACCCCCTATGCGGCGCAGGAGCTGGTGCAGGAGCTCAAGAAGAACATCAAGGTTCCCGTCCAGCTGCACACCCACTACACCTCCGGCCTCGCCTCGATGGCGATCATCAAGGCGGTCGAGGCTGGTGTCGACATTGTGGACACCGCGATGTCCCCGCTGGCGCTGGGCACCTCCCACGCGCCGACCGAGTCGATCGTGGCGGCCTTCCAGGGCACGCCCTACGACACGGGGCTCGATCTCGATAAGCTCAACGTGGTGCGCGCACACTGCGCCAAGCTGCGTGAAAAGTACCTGGCCAACGGCCTGCTCAACCCGAAGGTGCTGGGCGTGGACGCTAACACCCTGCTCTATCAGGTACCGGGCGGCATGCTCTCCAACCTGATCTCCCAGCTCAAGCAGGCGGGCAAGGAGGACCAGTTCGAGGAGGTCCTCAAAGAGGTCCCGCGCGTGCGCGAGGACTCGGGCTTCCCGCCGCTGGTCACCCCGACCTCCCAGATCGTGGGTACCCAGGCGGTGTTCAACGTCATCATGGGCGAGCGGTACAAGATGGTCACCAAGGAGTTCAAGGGCCTGGTGCGCGGCGAGTACGGCCGCACCCCCGCCCCGATCGA
Organism: Provencibacterium massiliense; assembly: GCF_900169495.1. Taxonomy (NCBI): domain Bacteria; kingdom Bacillati; phylum Bacillota; class Clostridia; order Eubacteriales; family Oscillospiraceae; genus Provencibacterium; species Provencibacterium massiliense. The sequence goes on along the minus strand of NZ_FWCH01000012.1, from coordinate 1,609,906 downwards.
CCCCGCGTTCCGGGAGAAGATCATCGGCGACGAGAAGCCGATCGACTGCCGGCCGGCCGACCTGCTGGAGCCCGAGGTCGAGAAGATGCGCGCCGAGGTTCCCGCCGAATATCTCGAGCAGGAGGAGGACGTCCTCACCTGGGCGATGTTCCCGCAGGTGGCGCCCAAATTCTTTGAGAAGCGCAAGAACAAGAAGTACGGCGTGGACGGCGAGCATGCCGACAAGAAGGACATGGTCCATCCCGTCTGAGATAACGAAAAAAGCCCCCGGCGAAAGCCGGGGGCTTTTTGTTGTCATATGGGACGGAGTGTGTTAAAATAAGGAAAAGAAGAAACGGGGGATAGTTGATGGAGGAGCTCGAACACGCGCAGCAGGAAGAAGCGTTTTTCACGGTGGAATCGGTCATCACGCCGAAGGACTACCGGGCGCTGTACTATTTCAATATCTTCCATAAAAACAAAACCATCAAGGTGCTCAGCGTGGTGATTGCCGCCTGCATGCTGGTCGTTCTGTCCTCGGCGCTGATACTGGATGACAGTAAAATGCTGACGCGGGCAATTACTTTCATCGTGGTGGTATTCCTGGCTGAGTGGGGCGTGCTGGAGCTCGGGGTGCGCCGGATCATCAAGGGGGACACCATTTCGATTAACAATCCCAGCGGGCACACCCTTTACCGCGACCGGATCGAGGTGTTTTCCCAAAAGACCGAAGGGCACGCCACCTACACCTGGGAGATGGTCACCGACGCCTGGCAGACCCGGGAATATTTTTACCTCTTCCTCGGCGTGTCCCATGTGATCATCCTGAAAAAGCAGGGCATGGGCCGGCAGGAGATCGGCCTGCTCGACGGCTTTTTGCATGAGCGCTATGGTAAAAAGTATCACAGTAAAATAAGATAGCGGAAAACAAGCGCCCTCCGGTTATGCCGGAGGGCGCTTACATATTCAACGTTTCTTATGACTCGAGCGCAAACTCCTCGCGCAGCACCCGCAGCGCATCCCCCAGATGGGCCGAGGTCACCAGCAGGGAAATATCTACCTCCGAGGTGGTGATCAGCATGAGGTCGCATTTGGTCTTGGCCAGCGCCGCGAGGGCTCTGGCGGCGATTCCCGGGGTGCCGGGCATCTGCTCGCCGTAAAGCTGGATTTTGACGTTCCCACCGGCGATTAGGGGTTTGATGGAGGGGTGCTCCTCCCGGAATTCGTTGATCAGCTCGAGCACCTGCACCAGCTTTTCACTTCCAACCGTGAAGGAGACGCTGGTGTTTTCCCCCTTGGGCGCGGACTGGGAGATCATGTCGATGTCGATCCCCGCCTCGCCGAAGCGCAGGAAAATCTCCGAGATCAGCCGCAGGTCCGCGGGAATTTTGGAAAAGGTGATGAGGGAAGCGTCCTCCGTCACCGTGATTTTATCTACGCCGTACATATGAACCTCCCCGTCGCAGTGGCGACCCAAACTGAGTTTACTCGCATAAGGATTTTTTGTTGCTTGTTAACATATTTTACACCAAATCGCCCATGTCGTAAAGACCCGGGGCGCGATCCTGCAAAAAAATCGCGGCCCGCAGCGCCCCGGCGGCGAAGACCCGCTTGGAGGAGGCCGAGTGGGACAGGGTGATCACCTCGTCCTCCCCGCAGAAGAGCACCTCGTGCTCCCCCACGATGGTCCCCCCGCGCACCGAATGGATGCCGATCTCATTTTTCGGCCGCTTCATCCGGCGGGAGTGCCGGTCGTAGACATATTGCGGGGCGGGGGACAGCTCCCCGGACAGCGCGTCGGCGAGCATGAGGGCGGTGCCGCTGGGCGCGTCGAGCTTCTGGTTGTGGTGCCGCTCGATGATCTCGATATCATATTCCCCGCCGAGCACCTGCGCAGCCCGCTTGCAGAGCTCGCGCAGCAGGCTGACCCCCAGGGACATGTTGGCTGAAAAGAAGATCGGGATTTCGCTTGCCGCCTCGTGGATGGCGCCGATCTGCTCCTCTCGAAGCCCGGTGGTGCAGATCACCGCGGGCAGCCGCCGTTCCCTTGCCAGGGCCAGCAGCCCCTGGCAGAGGTCGGGATGGGAGAAGTCCACCAGCACCCCGTTTGGCCCATCGTATTGCTCAGGGGAGGGGTAGATAGGAAACGGAGCTCCGGGGAAGGGGCGGCGGTCGATCCCCGCCGCCACTTGGCAGTCCTCCCTTGCGGCGGCGAGAGCCGCGACCGCGCGGCCCATCTGGCCGCAGGCCCCGCTGAGAATCAGCTCGGTCATGGTTACAACCTTTCCTTTCCCGGGGATCGGCGCCTGGGTGCAATCCCCAACATCCTTTTAAAGTGGCTACGAAAGCGCTCCGGCTTCCAAAAGGGCTTCGCGCAGGCGGGCGCGGCCCTCATCGGTCATCTCGACGAGCGGCATGCGGCAGGGACCGGCCTCCCGGCCCATGAGGTTCAGTGCCTCCTTAACCGGGATGGGGTTGACGTCCGAGAAGAGCGCCTCAATCAGAGAATGGTAGCGCAGCTGCAGCGCGCAGGAGCGCTTTACATCGCCGTCGAAATAGGATTGGCAGATTTCGTGGGTCTCATGCGGCAGCACATTGGAGAGCACCGAGATGACCCCCTTGCCGCCGAGCGAGAGGATGGGGACGATCATGTCGTCGTTCCCGGAGTAGATATCGAGCTCTTCGCCGCAGGCGGCCGCGATCCCGGTGACGAGCTGGATGCTCCCCGAGGCCTCCTTGACCGCTACGATGTTCGGATGCTTGGCAAGCTCCCTGAAAGAATCAATGGAAATTCCCATCCCGGTGCGGGAGGGGACGTTATAGAGGATCACCGGCAGGTCGGTCGCCTCGGCGACGCTCAGGAAATGGCGCACCAGCCCGCGTTGGGAGGTCTTGTTGTAGTAGGGGGTGACGTGCAGCAGCGCGTCGGCCCCGGCGGCCTTGGCCTCCTTGGACATCCAGATCGAATACTCGGTGTGGTTGCTCCCCGCCCCGGCGACGACCGGGACCCGCCCGGCGGCGTATTCCACCGCGGCGGCAATGGTATGTACATGCTCCTCGTCGGTCATGGTGGCGCTCTCGCCGGTGGTCCCGCAGATGACGATGGAGTCGGTCCCTTCCTCGATCTGCCAGTCGATCAGCTCGCGCAGCTTTTCGAAGTTGATCGAGCCGTCCTCATGCATGGGGGTGACGATGGCGACGCCCGCCCCGCGAAAGATTGTTTTTTTCATGCTTGGTCCCTCCAAAGGTGATGATGGTGGTGGGCTTTCGGCACTGCGGGCGGGCGATAAGGGGATCAGTCGAGATAGCCCTTTGCCGCGAGCAGCTCTGCCATCAGCACGGCGCCGCCCGCCGCGCCGCGCAGGGTATTGTGGGAGAGGCAGACGAATTTATAGTCATACTGGCTGTCCTCGCGCAGCCGCCCGATCGAGACGGCCATCCCATTTTCCAGGTTGCGATCAAGCCGCGCCTGCGGGCGGTCGTTTTCCTCGAAGTAGTGCAGAAGTGACTTCGGCGCGCTTGGAAGCGAGAGCTTCTGCGGCTCGCCGGAAAACTCCCGCCAGCAGCGCTTGATTTCCTCGAGGGACGGCTTGCGCTCGAAGGAGACGAACACCGCCGCCGTGTGGCCGTCGGACACCGGTACGCGCAGGCACTGGGTGGTGATCGAGGGGCCGGCGGCGTTTACGATCTCGCCGTCTACGACTTCCCCCCAGATTTTGAGCGGCTCGCACTCGCTCTTCTCCTCCTCGCCCCCGATGTAGGGCACGACGTTGTCGATGATCTCGGGCCAGGAGCTGAAGGTCTTGCCCGCCCCGGAAATTGCCTGATAGGTGCAGGCGAGGGCCTTGGTCACGCCGAAGCCCATCAGCGGATGGAGCGCCGGGACGTAGCTTTGCAGCGAGCAGTTGGACTTGACGGCGATGAAGCCGCGGCGGGTGCCCAGGCGCTTGCGCTGGTGTTCAATCACGGCGGCGTGGCCGGCGTTGATCTCGGGGATGATCATCGGCACGTCGGGGGTGTGGCGGTGGGCGGAGTTGTTGGAGATGACCGGGCACTCGAGCTTGGCGTAGCGCTCCTCGAGCGCCTTGATCTCCTCCTTTTTCATGTCTACCGCGCAGAAGATGAAGTCCACCGACGCGGCGATCCGCTCAGCGTCCGAACTCGCGTCCAGCACCACCATGTCCCGCACAAAGGCCGGGATGGGGGTGCTCATGGCCCAGCGTTCGCCGACCGCTTCGGCATAGGGCTTTCCCGCGCTGCGCGCCGAGGCGGCGAGGGCGGTGATATGAAACCAGGGGTGCTCGCTCAGCAGTGTGATGAAGCGCTGCCCGACCATCCCGGTCGCGCCGACGACGGCAACTCGATAATTTTTCATGACGTTCTCTCCTCTGTTAATAGATTATGCGGGTGTGCGGTTTTTGGCTTTCGGATTTCGGATAATAAAAAAACCGGTTGAAAACCGGCATGCATTACAATATAATAGAACTTAGCGCCTGAGGCGGCGCGCGGGCTGCGGCACGCCGCCATGCGGGCGTGGCACCCCGTCGTACCATCCTCAAAAAAGCGATAGCGCTCCATCATATTGCATGATGACAGTCATTTTCCTGTTCGGACAACTGACCAGAAAGCGGCGCGGACCGGCCCACGCTCTCTTCGGCAGCCCACCCTTTCCATGCGCGGCTGATGGCGAAATCGGTCCTTTCTCGCCGCGCTGTACTTTTGAAGGCTGCGCCTCTATCCTGTTATTTTCCTTGTCTGTCCATCCTGCGCGGACAGCCTGCAAAGGGCTTCGCCGTGCGGATATTACACATATCTTAGCATTGTAAAGCGCTGATGTCAACAAGTTTTGAAAGTTGTGATAAAATGGATAAATTTGAAAGCGGTTCGTGGAATAAATCCGACTTCTGGTTCGAGCTTCCCGAGCACCTGATCGCCCAGACCCCCATCACCCCCCGCGACCACTCGCGGATGATGGAGATTTCCCGCGCCGGCGGCGCGATCAGCCACCGGCATTTTTACGACCTGCCGCAGGCGCTCAAAAAGGGCGACCTGCTGGTGATCAACGACTCCAGGGTCCTGCCCGCGCGGCTCTACGGCGAGAAGCGGGAGACTGGCGGCGCGATGGAGTTCCTGCTGCTCGAGCAGAAGGAACAGGATATCTGGGAGGTGCTGGTCCGCCCGGGCAAGCGCGCCAAGGAGGGGGCCCGCTTCGTCTTTGGCGGCGGGCTGCTCGAGGGGGAGGTGCTGACGACCGTCGAGGGCGGCAACCGGCTGGTGCGCTTTTCCTACGAGGGGAGCTTCTACGAGGTGCTGGAAAAGATCGGACAGATGCCCCTGCCCCCCTATATCACCCAGAAGCTGGAGGACAAGGAGCGCTACCAGACCGTTTACTCGAAGGAGGTCGGCTCGGCCGCCGCGCCGACGGCGGGATTGCACTTCACCCCCCGCCTGATGGAGGAGCTCGAGGGAATGGGGGTGCGCTTTGCCAGCGTCACGCTGCATGTGGGGCTCGGGACCTTCCGCCCGGTCAAGGTGGACGACATCAAAGAGCACAAGATGCATTCCGAGCACTACTTTGTCCCCGAAGAGACCGCCCGCCTGGTCGAAGAGACCAAGGCTGCCGGCGGCCGGGTGATCGCGGTGGGGACCACCAGCACCCGCACCCTGGAATCAGTCTATGCAAAGTACGGGAAAATCATCCCCTGCGAGGGGTATACCGATATTTTTATCTATCCCGGCTACCGCTTCGGGGTGCTCGACGGGCTGATCACCAACTTCCACCTGCCCGAAAGCACCCTGATCATGCTGGTTTCGGCCTTCCTGGGGTATCGGGAGACGATGGAGGCCTACCGCGAGGCGGTGCGCGAGCAGTACCGTTTTTTTTCATTCGGCGATTGTATGCTGATTCTATAACGGAGGAATTATGGAGCTTAAATTTCGCAACGTCACCAAGTCGGACCAGCGGGAGGTGGAGGAGCTGACCCGCGAGGCGTTCTGGAACGTCTACGCCCCCGGGTGCGACGAGCACTACCTGGCGCACCTCTTATGGCAAAGCGAAGCGCTCATCCCCGAGCTGGCGCTGGTCGCCGAGCTGGACGGGGAGCTTGCGGGGAACATCCTCTATACCCGCGCCGGGATCGTGGACGGGCAGGGGGAGGAGCACGCGGTCGCCACCTTCGGGCCGGTGAGCGTGCGGCCAAAGCTGCAAGGGCGCGGGATCGGGCAGAAGCTGATCGAACACTCGCTCTCCCTCGCGCGCGGGATGGGAATCCCCGCCGTCTTCATCTATGGGGACCCGGATTATTACCGGCGCTGCGGGCTGCTGCCGGCCGAGCGCTTCGGGGTGCGCAACCGGGAGGGAAAATTCGCCGCCGCGCTGCAGGGGATCGAGCTGCTGCCCGGGGCGCTGCGGGGGATCACCGGGCGCTTTGCCGAGGACCCGGTATTTGAGATCGATCCCGCCGCCTCCAAGGAATTTGACCGCTCCTTCCCAAAGAAGGAGAAGGGCTACGCCCCCTCGCAGGACCGTTTTTTGGAGCTTGTGGGGATGGTACACGACTAAAATAAGGATAAGGAAGATCGGATGTATACCTTAATCAAACAGGAGGGCAGGGCCCGGCGCGGTACCTTTACCACCCCGCACGGGACCATCCAGATGCCCGCTTTCATGAACGTCGGGACCGCCGCCGCCATCAAGGGCGGGGTCTCCTCGCTGGACCTTAAAGAGCTGCGCTGCCAGGTCGAGCTGTGCAACACCTACCATCTCCACCTGCGCCCGGGGGACGACGTGGTGAGGGCGCTTGGCGGGCTGCACGGCTTCATGAACTGGGAGGGGCCCATCCTCACCGACAGCGGGGGGTTCCAGGTCTTTTCCCTCTCGTCGCTGCGCAAGATCCGCGAGGAGGGGGTGGAGTTCCGCTCCCACCTCGACGGGAAACGGATTTTCATGGGGCCGGAGGAGAGCATGAAAATCCAGTCGAACCTCGGCTCCACCATCGCGATGGCCTTTGACGAGTGCATTGAAAACCCCGCCGAATATGATTACACCAAGCGCAGCACCGAGCGCACCGCCCGCTGGCTGCGCCGCTGCCGGCAGGAGCTGGACCGCCTGAACGCCCTGGAAGGCACGCTCAATCCCCGCCAGATGCTCTTCGGGATCAACCAGGGTTCGACTTATGACGACCTGCGGATCGAGCACATGAAGGTGATCCGCGAAATTCCCTGCGAGGGCTATGCCATCGGGGGGCTGGCGGTGGGGGAGAGCGCCGGGGAGATGTACCATGTCATCGAGCAGGTGGAGCCCTTCATGCCAAAGGACAAGCCCCGCTACCTGATGGGGGTGGGCACGCCGGCGAACATCCTGGAGAGCGTGCGCCGCGGGGTGGACCTCTTCGACTGCGTCATGCCCAGCCGCAACGCGCGCCACGGGCACGTCTTCACCTGGGAAGGGATCCGCAACCTCAACAACGAAAAGTATAAGCTCGACCCCCTCCCGCTGGACGAAAGCTGCCAATGCCCCTGCTGCCGCAGCTTCTCGCGGGCCTATCTGCGGCACCTGCTGCGCGCGGGGGAGATGCTCGGCATGCGGCTGCTGGTCATGCACAACCTCTATTTCTACAACACCCTGCTCGAGCAGATCCGCCAGGCCCTCGACGAGGGCCGCTACGAGGAATACTGCCGCAGGTGGCTCCCGGTTCTCTCCACGCGCATTTGAGGGGAAAAATTCGCGCAAAGCGGGTTGAATAGCGGTCTGCTCCATGCTATAATAGGTTACGTTACACAAAAACAGACGTTATCGGAGGTAAAACAATATGCTCAGTTCTTATCTGCTCCAGGCCGGGGCCGAAGGCGCCGCCGGCGGCGGGATGGCGGTCATGCTCATCCAACTGCTCCCCCTGGTGCTGATCTTTGTGGTCTTCTATTTCCTGCTCATCCGTCCGCAGAAGAAGCGCGACAAGGAAATCCAGAAAATGCGCTCCGCCCTGGAGGTTGGCGATGAAATCACCACCGCCGGCGGGATCATCGGACGGGTCGTCTCGCTCAAGGACGACACCCTGGTCATCGAAACCGGTTCGGACCGCAGCAAGATCCGCATTGCGCGCTGGGCGGTGCAGACGAACAACACCGTGCACGACGACGTTGCCGAATAACGAATAGTCGGCCGCGCCGTGGAATACAAATATAGCGAGGGCGCACACCGCCCAGTCTATATTTGTGAGGTGCTGTTTATGTCCGGCAACCACAACAAGGCCGAGCTTCACGGGCTCCAGAAATACGTCCATCCCCTGCTGTGGGGGCTCGGCGCGGGGTGCGCCGTCTGTGTGGCGCTGCTGCTGCTTTTATCCGCCGTGATCGCGGTGCGGGATATCCCGCACATCGCCTTCGACCCGCTGATGGTGGTCGTCGGTGCGCTCGGCGCCATTGCCGCGGGCTATCTCAGCGCGCGGCTGACGAAGGAGCGGGGGATGCTCATGGGGCTTTGCGCCTCCTTTGCGCTCTTCCTGCTGCTGGTGCTCTGCAACCTGCTGATCACCACCTGCAGCTTCGGCACCATCCTGCTGGTGAAGCTCTTCGCCATGCTGCTCGCCGGGGCGATCGGGGGGATCCTCGGGGTCAACCGCAAGGTGCGCCCCAGATAGTTGCGCACGGGTGCGAAATATGCTAAACTAGGACCGTAAATTTTTTAGGCGGGATGTTTTCGCCTTGTGGCGAAGGGCGGTATCCGCCGCCGAAATTCCCGGAAAGGATTGATTTTGAATATGAAACATATCAAAACCCTCAACCAGGCCAACCTCAAAAAGAGCGCTGCCAAGGGCGGCTGCGGCGAGTGCCAGGCTTCCTGCCAGTCTGCCTGCAAGACCTCCTGCACCGTTGCCAACCAGAAGTGCGAGAAGTAAGATTTTCTTTCCCGGGTTCGTGGCCCGGCCAAAGATGAACAAATCCTCGCGGCCGTGTCGTCAGGTACGGGTGCGGGGATTTTGTTTTGTAAACTAAGGAGAAGTGCAAATGATACATAGCTATTCCCTGGGCGGCTACAACATCGTGCTCGACGTGCACAGCGGCGCGGTGCACCTGCTCGACGAGCTCAGCTTCAAGATGGTTTCGCTGCTGGCCCCTCCCTTGAGCGAGGAGTGCCCGCAGCAGGTGCTCTACGCGCTGCAGGGGGAATACCCCCTGTCCGATATCGTCGAGTCCTATGCCGAGCTGTACGAGCTTTACAAAGAGGACCAGCTCTTCAGTGCGGACACCTATGATGAGTTCGCGGGCAAGATGGTCTCCTCCCCGATCAAGGCGATGTGCCTGCATGTGGCGCACGACTGCAACCTGCGCTGCAAATACTGCTTCGCCGGGACCGGCAACTACAGCGGGCAGCGCTCGGTCATGCCAATAGAGGTCGGGAAGAAGGCGGTGGATTACCTGATCCACCACTCCGAGGGGCGGCGCAACCTGGAGGTGGACTTCTTCGGCGGCGAGCCGCTCCTCAATTTCGAGCTGGTGCGCGCGGTGGTGGAGTACGCCCGCTCGCTCGAGCGGGAGCATAACAAGAAGTTCCGCTTCACCATCACCACCAACGGGGTGCTGCTGGACGACGAGAAGATCGATTTCATCAACCGGGAGATGTACAACGTCGTCCTCTCGGTGGACGGGCGCAAAGAGGTCAACGACCGGGTGCGCGCCAGGGTGGACGGCAGCGGCTGCTACGATCTGATCATGCCCAAGTTTAAGCGCCTCGTCGAGCGCCGGGGCGACGGGCAGTACTATGTGCGGGGCACCTTCACCAGCTATAACCTCGATTTCAGCGAGGACGTGCTCCATTTCTACCGCGAGGGATTCGACCAGATCTCGGTCGAGCCGGTGGTGGCCCCCGCCACGGCGGACTATGCCATCCGCGAGGAGCATCTGCCGCGCATCTTCGAGGAATATGAGCGGCTGGCGCGGACCATGCTGGAGATGAGAGGGCGCGGCGAGCGCTTCAACTTCTTCCACTTCATGCTCGACCTCGACCAGGGGCCCTGCGCCATCAAACGGCTGCGTGGGTGCGGTTGCGGCAACGAGTATGTCGCCATCACCCCGGACGGGGACGTCTACCCCTGTCACCAGTTCGTCGGGCTGGACGGCTGGAAGATGGGCTCGGTCTACGACCTGTCGGTGGACCGCAGCATGAAGGAGGATTTTGCCAAGGCCACCGTCTACGACAAGCCGCAGTGCAAGGAATGTTGGGCGAAGTTTTACTGCTCGGGTGGGTGCAACGCCAACAACCTGCAGTATGGCGGCAGCGTGCGCACCCCCTATACGCTGACCTGCGAGCTTGAGAAGAAGCGCCTGGAGTGCGCGATTATGATGAAAGCCGCCGAGCTGGAACCCATAGAGGTGTAATCCGGACAGGTCTAGAAAATTCCCTCCCCTCATATACTGGAAGAGACGAGGAAGGCTCAGGAGGGGGAAGTTTGAAAGATGAATCTTTCAGACTTGTGATTTTGCCCCTTGGGGGTCTTGCAGCCCCCATTTCGGCTTCGCCGAAACCGGCGCAAATTCCGGGAAAGGAAGGGACATCATCATTGGGAACAATTCGGACAAGGACCGCCCTGCCGCGTCAGGTGCGTTCCTTCTGGGAAAAGACGAGGGAGAACCTGCCGCTGATCCTGCTCGGGGCGCTCTTTGTACTTGGGGCGCTCTGCGGCAGCGGGCTGTATCAGACGATGAGCCCAAAGACTTCATCCATGCTCATGCTGCTTCTTTCGGGCAGCGGGACGGGGGAGGAGTTTCACTTTTTTGCCGATTGGGGAGCCGTGTTCCTGGCGAATTTCGCGATGGTGGCGCTGCTCTTCCTGTGCGGCTTCTGTGCCATTTCGCAGCCGGTGATCGTGCTCATCCCCTTTGTCAAGGGGCTCGGCTTCGGGCTGGTGGCGGCCTATAACATGGTGCTGCTCTCGCCCTACTCCTCCTTTTTCTGGCTCAAGTTTATGCCGGGGGCCTTCCTGGCCACCGCGCTGATACTGATGTGCGCCAAGCAGTCGCTGGGGCTGTCCTGCTATGTCTGCCGCTCGGTGTTCTGCCCGCCCTCGGGGGGCGGCGCGCCGCGCCAGGCCCCCCGCCCAACCTCGCTGGTGGGGCTGTATGGAATGAAATACCTGTTCTTCGTGCTGGTCTGCGCGGCATTCTCGCTGATCGACGTGCTCTTCGATCTGGCATATGCCGTCGTCACCGGCTGAATATTAGAGAAACCGGCCGCCGCCGGGCGGGCCGGTTCAATCAAGGAAGGGAAGTTGAAAACGTGGGATTGTTTGGCGGAAGCTATATGAAGGAAGGACCGGGCGTTTCCAAGGACGCTCCGGAGAAAAAGCGGTTTTTCCTCTTTTTCGAGCTGTATTTTCGCAAGTTCTGGAAGATGATCGAGCTCAACTTGCTCTACGTGGTCTTTTTCATCCCGGCGGCGGTGGGCGCCTGGATGTGGCTGGTCGGCGGGGCGAACATCCTGTGTACCCTGCTCATGCTGATTTCCCTGGTGCTCTATGGGCCGGCCACCGCGGCGATGACCTATGTGCTGCGCAATTATGCCCGGCAGGAGCATGCCTTCCTCTTTGCGGATTTTAAGGACAACTTCAAGTCCAACTTTAAGCAGGCGTCCATCTACGGCGTGTTTTCGGCGGTCGTGATGATCCTCATGTCGGTCGCCATCTGGTTCTACCTGGGCAGCGCCAAGGACAATAAGCTGATGTACGTCCCGCTCATCATCGCCATGGCGACCTTCATCATCTTCCTGTTCATGAACTTTTATATGTATACCATGATCGTCACCTTCGATATGAAGCTGCCCGCCATGCTCAAAAACGCCTTTATCTTCGCGGTGATCGGGGTGGTGCCAAACCTCGTTTCGCTGCTGGTGGTCGGTGGGATCACGGTGGCGCTCGTGCTCTTCTTCCCCATCAGCCTGCTGTTCGTGATCGTGATCGCACTGTCCACCATGTGCTTTGTGGTGACCTTCAACGCCTATCCCAGGATCGAGAAGCACATGATCATCCCTTATATGAAGGAGCACGAGCCCGAGGAGAAGAGCGAGGACGAGGAGACCGTCTTCTCGGACGAGCGGCTCATCCCCAAGGAGGAAGAAGGGAAATAGCGTGAAAGGCGGGGGCTCGCATTGAAGCAGAAAAGGGAAGGGGAGGCACTCACCCTCGGCGCGGTGATCGTCGCGGCGGGCAAGTCCAGCCGGATGCAGGGCGTGGACAAGCAGTTCCTCGAGCTCGAGGGCGTGCCGGTGCTGATCCGCTCGATCAGGGCCTTCGAGGAGCTCGGCTTTGTGCGCGAGATCGCGGTGGTGGTGCGCGAGGAGGAAATTCCCCGCACCATGGAGATGGCCCGCGCCTTCGGCCTTTCCAAGGTCAAGACCATCTGCGCGGGGGGTACAAGCCGGCAGCAGTCGGTCTTTAACGGGGTGCGCACCCTCTCGCCGGAATGCGGCTTCGTCGCCATCCACGACGGGGCGAGGCCCTTCATCGACCCGGGGGCGATCGCCGCCTGCGTGGCGGATGCGGCGCGCTGCCGCGCGGCCTGCGCGGCGGTACCGGTCAAGGACACCATCAAGCTGCGCGGGGAGGACGGGTGCATCGAGGGCACCCCGCCGCGTGAGCGGCTCTTCATCGCCCAGACCCCGCAGGTCTTTGAGCGCTCGCTCTACACGGCGGCAATGGAAAACGCCCTGGCGCGCGGGGAGGACTACACCGACGACTGCCAGCTCGTCGAGGCGCTGGGCCACCGGGTCTTTCTCAGCGAGGGGAGCTATCTCAATTTCAAGATCACCACCCCGGAGGACCTGATTCTGGCGCAGGCGCTGGCGGCCGGGGAAATCTATTAAAGGGCGGCTGATGAATGAGAATCGGACACGGATATGACGTACACCGCCTCGTCCCGGGGCGCAGGCTGGTGCTCGGCGGGGTGGAAATCCCGCACGAGCTGGGGCTGCTGGGCCATTCGGATGCGGACGTGGTCATCCATGCGGTGATCGACGCCATCCTCGGGGCGTTGGGCGAGGGGGACATCGGCGCCCTGTTCCCGGACACCGACGAGAAATACAAGGACATCGACAGCCGGGTGCTGCTGGAAAAGGTGTTCAAGATGATGGTGATCGAGGGCTGCCGGGTGGGCAACCTGGATGTGACCATCCTCGCGCAGCGCCCGAAGCTCGCCCCCCATATCCCGCAGATGAAGGCGCAGCTCGCCCACCTGCTCGCCTGCGAGGAGTCGCGGGTGAACGTCAAGGCGACCACCGAGGAGGGCCTGGGCTTCACCGGGCGGCAGGAGGGGATTGCCTGCCACGCGGTGGTGCTTTTAATCGATTAACGGCGCGGTGCCCGGGACTGTTCACCGGTCGCAGACCGGTGGTGAGATTGTGGGGCTGTCCGCCCCACGCCCCGACCCCTTTCTTTTGTTTGAAAAGAAAGGGGGAAATGAAAGCATCCTCCCCTCGCGCGACCACGCGCGGACTATACATATTTTAGCACGCCGCATGTGCGAAGCCCCGCTCCGGTTTTCCGGAGCGGGGCTTTTTGCCCGCGAAGGCAACTGATGGCAACAACGATTGCATCCCCTTCGAGGGCCTTTTCCCGCGAAGGGGGAAAAGAAAGAACGCTGTGGATACTCCACAGCGTTCTTTCTTTGGGATTATCCCCACAATATCCTTTGCGTGTTGGGAATATAATAAACCTTGATCCGGCAGCGGTCAGACATATATATAGCCGCGTTGGTGGTGGGCTCCGGTTGATGCGGCAGGGCCACCCAGCTGTGCGGGGGAAGGCGGAGAAAACGTTCATACCAGTAAGGGGTCAAATGAAGGTGCTCCCGCCCGGTCATGGCCTCGATACAGAAGATATCCTTCGCATCCCTCATGCGCAACAGCGTCTCTACGGCGAGTATTTGAAAGACACTGTCGCCGGAAAACCAGAAGGCCAGCGGATACTCCCGCTCAATGATTTCATGGAACGCCTTGCAAACGGTCCGCTTGAGCGCCCGGATCGCGGCAGTGTTGCTTTCATCTTCAAAGGGGAGCCCCGGCCGGACCATCGGAATGATGGCTACCGAGCGCTCATAAGGTATTTCAGTGAAGGGCATGGGACACCTCATTTCATGTTTTCAATCAGCTGTAACAACAGCTCTTTTTGTTCAGAGGTGAGAGTGGACCACTTTTCAAAAAGCTGAAGCTCCTTACTCGACAAAGCGTAGGTTTCTTTCCCTTCAGACATAAATTGCAGCATAGTCACTCCCAGGCCGTTACAAATCTTTTCAAGCGTTGGCAGGGTTGGAAGATTATTTTTCCGAAACAGCGAATTCAGAGTACTATTGGATATTCCAGAAAGTTGAGATAACTTGTACTCTGACATCCCTCGTTGGTCCATCAGTTCCCTTATGCGTCCTAGAATGTCCATGAAAGTCCTCCTAAAGAGTGAGGTTCTGCTTCAATTATATCTTTTTTATTGGGTTTTGTTTCCTTCTAATGAACGGATTTTTATTTCCAATTCGACGGAATAAGTATATCAGGGTAAAGAATAAAAAATAATGCCTGTAAACGATATATAATTTTAGCAGCATATAATGCAATCAAATTTTATCAAACTTCTTGTCGAAGTCGGATCTAATAATGATCTTATAAAAAAGAAGCGGTGGATATTTCCACCGCTTCTTTGGAGGCAACATACGCTCGTTCACACTTGTCCATTTATAATAAAAATGGTATAATATTCCTTACAGGGACACCAAACGCAGGGCGGCTTGTCACTCCCGAACGAAGGGGGTGATGCCCAATGGAGTATTACATAATAGTTTTAACCTTGTTACTACTGTTGGTAATAACCATAAAAAAATAGCCGCCCCAGTCCAATGAGCGCGGCTATTTCTGCGTAAATCGGACAAGCCGTTTTGCGGTGTCCCTGTGTTTTTATTATAGCACACCCGCCAGAAAATGCAAGAGGGCGACCCCCTTCGCGGGGAAGGGCACAATCGTTGTTGTGATCAGTTGCCTGCGCGGGCAAAACAAGACGCGGCGTGCTAAAATATGTATAGTCCGCGCGTGGTCGCGCGAGGGGAGGTCAAGGAGGGGTATCCCCTCCTTTGTTTGCTTTCTTTCCCCCTTTCTTTTCAAACAAAAGAAAGGGGTCGTCGTACGGGGGCGAAACCCCGAAGCAGCACTCCCGCTTTTCCCTTGACAGATGGCAGGGGGGATAGTAAAATATTATAATAGCCTCATTGTGGAGTTTTGCGCCCTGCGCAGCACGGCACAGGGCTGTAAGAGCAGGAGAGGATGGTCCAATATGGTCAAAAGTATGACCGGCTATGGCCGGGCCCAGCGCCAGATCGGCGGGCGGGACATCACCGTTGAAATCAAGGCGGTGAACCACCGCTTTTTCGAGTTTTCCGCCAGGGTGCCCCGTATTTACGGATACCTTGAGGAGAAGCTCAAATCCTTCGTGGGGAGCCGCGTCGCGCGCGGGAAGGTCGAGGCCGGGGTCACCATCCTGAACCTGCAGAGCGGCAGTGCCGACGTGCAGATCAATCTCGACCTGGCCAGGGGCTATGTCTGCGCGCTGCGGGACCTGTGCGACCCGCTGGAGCTGCGTGACGACCTCTCGCTGAGCGCCATTGCGCGCTTCAATGACATCTTCACCGTGCGCAAGAGCGAGGAGGATGAAGAGGAGGTCTGGGCGGCGGTTTGCGAGGTCGCCGGGGAGGCGGTCGCCGCCTTTGTCGCCATGCGCGAGCGGGAGGGCAAGCGCCTGCGCGAGGACCTGCTCCAGAAGCTCGAGAGGATTGAAACGCTGGTCGGCACGGTGGAGGAGCGCTCCCCGCAGACGGTGGCGCAGTACCGCGAGCGGCTCTATCAGAAGCTGCAGGAGGTGCTGGGCGACCGCAGCGTGGACGAGGGGCGGGTGCTGACCGAGGCGGCCGTCTTTTCCGAGCGGATCGCGGTGGACGAGGAAACGGTGCGCCTGCGCAGCCACCTCTCCCAGTTCCGCAAGATTTTGGACACCCCCGAGGCGGTCGGGCGCAAGCTCGATTTCCTGGTGCAGGAGATCAACCGCGAGTGCAACACCATCGGCTCCAAGGCGCAGGACGTGCAGATCGCCGGGGTCGTGGTGGAGATGAAGAGCGAGATCGAGAAAATCCGTGAGCAGATCCAGAACATCGAGTAATCGAAGAAGGAGCCTCTCTGTATGAAACTGATCAATATCGGGTTTGGCAACATGGTGTCGGCCCAGCGCCTGGTGGCAATCGTCTCGCCTGAGAGCGCACCCATCAAGCGGATCATCGCCGACGCCAAGGAGCGCGGCAGCCTGATCGACGCGACCTATGGCCGGCGTACCCGCGCGGTGATCATCACCGACAGCGACCACGTCATCCTCTGCGCGGTGCAGCCCGAGACGGTTGCCAACCGCTTCATCGACGAGGATGAGGAGGACGAGGATGAATAAGCGCGGGCGGCTGATCGTCCTCTCCGGCCCTTCGGGGGTGGGCAAGGGGACGGTGCTCGCCAGGTACCGGGAGGAGCATCCCGGTGTGCGCCTGTCCATCTCGGCCACCACCCGCGCTCCGCGCCCGGGGGAGGCCGACGGCGAGCACTACTTCTTTTTGAGCCGGGAGCAGTTCGAGGAAAGAATCGCGCGCGGCGGTATGCTCGAGTGGGCACAGTACAATAATAACTATTACGGGACCCCGCGCGACTATGTGGAGCGCGCGCTCGAAGCGGGCGAGGACGTGGTGCTCGAGATCGAGGTGCAGGGCGCGATGAAGGTAAGGGAGCAGCTGCCCGAGGCGCTGCTGGTCTTCGTCATGCCGCCGAGCTTCGGTGAGCTGCGCCGCCGCCTTTGCGGGCGGGGCACCGAGGACCCCGAGACGATCAGGGGCCGGCTCTGTGCAGCCGCGCGCGAGCTCGCACACGCGCACGAGTACGATTATATCGTCATCAACGATACGGTGGAAAGCGCCGCGTCTACCCTTTCGAGGGTGCTCGACGGGGCGCGTGATCTGGTAAAATATAACCTTAACTTTATTTCGGAGGTATTACAAGATGCTCAGACCAGTGATGTCGCAGATTAAACGGGAAGACCAGAGCAATTATTCCTTTGTGTTCGCGGTGGCCAAGCGCGCCCGCGAGATCGCCGAGGAGATCGAGAACGATCCGGATTCGTCCGACTACAAACCGGTGGACCTGGCGGTCAACGAGTTCGCGACCGGCAAGGTGAAGATGGGCCGGGTCGTCACCATCGACGAGAAATAGGGCCCGTGCGCAAGGGGGGAATGTCCCATGTGTTTTCGCGATAAGACCATCGTGCTCGGGGTGACCGGGTCGATCGCCGCCTACAAGGCGGCGCAGCTTTGCAGCGACCTGCATAAGACCGGGGCGCAGGTGCATGTCATCATGACCGGGAGCGCGACGAAGCTCGTCGCGCCGCAGACCTTCGAGACCCTGTCGGGGAACCGTGTCTCGGTGGAGACGTTCGACCGCAATTTCGAGTGGAACGTCATGCACGTCTCGCTGGCCAAGAAGGCGGACGTGTTTGTTGTCGCACCCGCCACGGCCAATTTCATTGCGAAGATGGCCCAGGGCCTGGCGGACGACATGCTTTCCTCGACCATCCTCGCCGCCGGCTGCCCCAAGCTCGTCTGCCCGGCGATGAATACCGGCATGTATGAAAATCCCGCGACCCAGGAGAACCTTCGGATTCTGCGTGGGCGCGGAATTTCTATTGTCGAACCCGCCAGCGGCCTGCTCGCCTGCGGGGACGAGGGCAGGGGGAGGCTCGCTGATCTCCCGGTGATCGAGGAGGCCATCTCCTACGCGCTGCAAACCGGGAAGCCCCTCTGTGGGAAGCGGGTGCTCGTCAGCGCCGGGGCCACCCGCGAGGCGCTGGACCCGGTACGCTTTATCACCAACCATTCCACCGGGAAGATGGGCTACGCTATCGCTCTGGCCGCCAGGGCCATGGGCGCGCAGGTGACGCTGGTCTCGGCCAACGTGGCGCTGCGCGACCCCTACGACGTCGAGGTGGTCCCGGTGGTGAGCGCCCAGGAGATGTACGACGCGGTGATGGAGCGGCTGCCGGAAGCGGACATCGTGGTCAAGACGGCGGCGGTGGCCGACTACCGCCCGGCCGAGACGGCGGGGGAAAAGATCAAGAAGTCCGACGGGGCTCTGACCCTTTCGCTCACCCGCACCCGGGATATTTTATACGAGGTCTGCCAGAAGAAGGCGCCCGGGCAGCTGGTCTGCGGCTTCTCGATGGAGAGCGAGAACCTTCTGGAAAACTCGCGGCAGAAGCTGCGGCGCAAAGGGTGCGACCTGCTGGTGGCCAACTCCCTGCGCACGCCGGGGGCGGGCTTCGGGGTGGACACCAACGTCGCCTGGTTGCTGACCGAAGGAGGCGAGCAGGAACTGCCGCTGATGAGCAAGCGGGAGCTGGCCGCAGTCATTATGGGGAAGCTCGCCGCCATGCTCGAGGCATAGAATTTTGACGGGAGGGACGATATGCCGCAGGTAGCGCAAGTGGCGGTGGACAAGGCGACTTCGTCCTTCGACAAGCTCTTTACCTACCGCGTCCCGCGGGAGATGGAGGGGACGCTGCGCCCCGGCTGCCGGGTGATGGTCCCCTTCGGGGCGGGGAACAGGAAGCGCCAGGGGATGGTGTTCGCCCTGGCCGAGGCGGCGGAGGATGCTACGCTCAAGCCGGTGTCCGCCCAGCTCGACGAGAACCCGGTGCTGAGCGCCGAGCTGCTCGCGCTCTCGAAGCATCTGCGGGACACGGTGTTCTGCACCTATTACGAGGCGGTGCGCCTGATGGTCCCGGCGGCTTTGGACACCAAGGTCGAGCACAGCTACGCCTTAAATCCCGACTGGGAGGAGGACGGGGCGCTGAGCGCCGACGAGAGCCTGGTGCTCGGCTACCTCGCACACCGCCGCGCCCCGGCGCGGGAAAAGGCGGTCTGCGACGCGCTGGGCTTTGCGGATGAGCGGGTGCTGCGCGCCCTCTATGAGCGGGGCGCGCTGGTGCGCGAGGAGGAGCTGCGCCGCCGGGTGCTGGACGATAAAATCACCATGGTGCGCCTGTGCGGGGAGGAAGGGGCCTCCATGACCCAAAAGCAGAGGGCGGTTTATGAGTTTTTGCAGGAATGCGGCACCGCCTCGCTCAAGGAATGCTGCTACTATGCCGCGGTCACCCGCGCGGTGGTCGACAACATGCAGAAAAAGGGCCTGGTGGAATACTATGAGCGGGAGGTCTACCGCAACCCCTACCGGGACCGTGTCCACAAGGCGGGGGAGGAGATCGTCCTCTCGGGCGAGCAGCAGCAGGCCCTGTCGGCGCTGGAGGAGATCCAGAAAAAAGGGGAGTACGCGGTCTCGCTCCTGTTCGGGGTGACCGGCAGCGGGAAGACCCAGGTCTTTTTGAAGCTGGCCCAGCAGGTGGTGAAGGCGGGGCGGGGCGTGCTGGTGCTGGTGCCCGAGATCGCCTTGACCCCGCAGACGATCGGGAAATTCCAGTGCTGCTTCGGCGGCGCGGTGGCGGTCATCCACAGCGCCCTCTCACTCGGCGAGCGGCTCGACGAGTTCAAACGCATCCGGCGCGGCGAGGCCAGCGTGGTGGTGGGCACCCGCTCGGCCGTCTTCGCGCCGATCGAAAACCTCGGGCTGATCATCATCGACGAGGAGCAGGAGCAAAGCTACAAGTCCGAGAAGACCCCGCGCTTCCACGCGCGGGACGTCGCCAAATGGCGGGCGCATTACCACAGCACCCAGCTGCTGCTCGCCTCGGCCACCCCCTCGGTGGAAAGCTATTACCAAGCCACAAACGGGAAGTACGCGCTCATCCCCCTGCGCGGGCGGTATACCGGCTCGCGCCTTCCCGACGTCTATATCATCGACACGGCCGCCGAGGGCCTCGCGGCGGGCTCGTCGGTCCTCTCGCAGAGGCTCTGCGACGAGCTGTACCACAATTTACAGGCGGGGGAGCAGTCGATCCTGCTGCTCAACCGCCGGGGGTACCACACCCTGGTCAAATGCAAGGACTGCTCCGAGGTGGCGCGCTGCCCCAACTGCTCGGTCTCGCTGACCTACCACAGCGCCAACGACTCGCTGTGCTGCCACTACTGCGGCTATATCCAGCCGAGGGAGTCGCCCTGCAAAGAGTGCGGCGGCCAGCTCACCCGCTGGCAGGGCGCGGGCACCCAGCGCGTGGAGGAGGAGCTGCGCGCCCTCTACCCGCAGGCGCGGGTGCTGCGCATGGACATGGACACCACCATGCACAAGTTCTCCCATGAGGAGTATTTCGGCCGGTTCGCCGCCCACGAATATGACATCATGGTCGGCACCCAGATGGTGGCCAAGGGCCTCAACTTTCCCGACGTGACGCTGGTGGGGGTACTCGGCACCGACCAGTGGCTCTTTTCGGACGATTTCCGTTCCTTCGAGCGGACCTTCGGCCTGCTCACCCAGGTGGTGGGCCGGGCCGGGCGCAGCGAAAAGCGGGGCCGGGCCTTCGTGCAGACGATGTGGTCGCAAAACCCGGTGATCGAGCAGGCCGCCGCCCAGCGCTACGAGCAGTTTTTCGCGCAGGAGATCGGCACCCGCCGCCTCGGGCTCTACCCGCCCTTTTGCGACGTGTGCGCTTTGGGGGTCACCTCGCCCGACGAGGAGGCGGCGAAGGCCGCCTCACAGCAGCTGAGCGCGATCCTGGGCCGGATCGCCGCGCAGAGCTACCCCGACCTGCCGCTGCGGGTGCTCGGGCCGAGCGACTTCGCGCTTTACAAGATGGGCGGCAAGTACCGGCGCAAGCTGATTTTGAAGTGCCGCAACAATGCGCGCACCCGCGCGCTGCTGCGGCAGGTGCTCGCGGCCTTCGAGGAGCAAAAGCAAAAGAAGAAGGTAACGGTGTTTGTCGACATGTATTACGATAATTTTTAATATGATGATTTAGGCCGCCCATGGCGGCATGGAGGTTATGTTATGGCCATCAGAATTATTGTCAAAGAGGGCGAGGACGTCCTGCGCAAGAAGAGCCGGGAGGTCACCAAATTCGATGAGCGGCTCTGGCAGCTGCTCGACGACATGGCCGAGACGCTCTACGGTTCGGGCAACGGCGTGGGGCTCGCGGCCCCCCAGGTGGGGATCCTGCGCCGGGTGGTGGTGATCGATGTGGGCGAGGGGCTCATCGAGCTTGTCAACCCCGAGATCGTCTCCAAGAGCGGCGAGCAGACCGGCAGCGAGGGGTGCCTCTCCTGCCCGGGCGAGTACGGGATCGTCACCCGCCCGAAGAAGGTGCGGGTGCGAGCTTTCGACCGACACGGCAAGCCCTATGAAATCAGCGGCGAGGACCTGCTCGCGCGGGCCTTCTGCCATGAGATCGACCACCTCGAGGGGCGGCTCTTCAAGGACATCGCCTCGCGCATGCTCGAGCCGGACGAGGTCTCGGGGGACGTGGAGGAATAACGGATGAAGGTTGTATTCATGGGCACCCCCGATTTTGCGGTGCCCACTTTACAGCGGCTGCTGGACGACCACCACCAGGTGCTGGCCGTCTACACCCAGCCGGACAAGCCGGTGGGACGGGGCTACCAGCTGCGTGAGCCGCCGGTCAAGGTCCTGGCCAAGGCGCACGATATCCCGGTTTATCAGCCCAAAACCCTGCGCGACGGGCAGGCGGCCGAAGAGATCGCGGCCCTCGTCCCCGACGCGGTGGTGGTGGTTGCCTACGGCAAGATACTGCCCAAGGGGATACTTGACATTCCAAAGTATGGCTGCATCAACCTGCACGCCTCGCTGCTGCCCAAGTACCGGGGCGCCGGGCCGATCCAGTGGAGCGTAATCCGGGGCGAGCAGGTCACCGGCGTGACCAGCATGTATATGGGCGAGGGGCTGGACACCGGAGATATGATCCTGCGGCAGGAGACCCCGATCGGCCCCGAGGAGACGGCGGACGAGCTGCACGACAGGCTCAGCGTGATGGGCGCGCAGTGCATCTCGGAAACCCTCAGCCTGCTCGAGGCGGGGCGGGCGAAGCGCCATCCCCAAAACGATGGGGAAGCCACCCTGGCCCCGATGATCGACAAGCACCTCGGCGAGCTCGACTGGAAGAAGAGCGCCGGGGAGCTGCACAATCTGGTGCGGGGGCTCAGCGGGTGGCCGGTGGCCTACACCTATCTCGACGGCAAGCTCTTAAAAATCCACCGCGCGGCAGTGTGCGAACTGCCCTCGCCGGGGCCGGGCGTGGTGCTGGAGGGCGAGCGGTTCCTGGTCGGCTGCGGGGACGGGGTGCTCGAGCTGCGCGAGGTCCAGCTCGAGGGCAAGCAGCGCATGGAGGCCTCCCTTTTCCTGCGCGGGCGCAGGTGCGCCGGGAAAATTCTCGGAAAATAGACAGGAAATGGATTTTATAACGCTTCATTCACAGAACGTTAAACTCTTTGGGGTAAACTAAGTAGGTATGCTGGACTTCTTATAAAGTCCTGTAGAATGACCTGCGAAGGAAGGAAACGTGGCGATGTATCTCGGCTATATGTATCTCGATCCGCTGTATATTATCCTGGTGATTCCCGCGGTGATTATCGCGGCCATCGCACAGGCCAACGTGTCGGGCACGTTCAGTAAATATTCCAAGGTGCGCACCGCGCGCGGCTACACCGGCGCCGAGGCGGCGCGGGCGATCCTGGACGCGAACGGGCTGTATAACGTGCGGGTGGAGCGGGTCGCCGGGAACCTGAGTGACCACTTCGACCCGCGCCAGAACGTCATCCGCCTCTCCCAGGGGGTTTACGACAACGCCACCGTCGCGGCGGTGGGGGTGGCCGCCCACGAGAGCGGGCACGCGGTGCAGTACGCCACCGGCTATGCGCCGATCAAGCTGCGAAACGCCATTGTGCCGATCACCCAGTTCGGCTCCTCCCTCTCGATCCCGGTGCTGCTGCTCGGCTTCTTCATGGGGCTGCAGCCGCTGGTCTACGCGGGGATCATCCTCTTTTCGGCGATGGTCGTCTTCCAGCTGGTCACCCTGCCGGTCGAGTTTAACGCGAGCTCCCGGGCGCTGGCGATCATCGAGGAGCAGGAGCTGCTGGGAAGCGAGGAGCTGCGGGGCGCTAAAAAGGTGCTGGGCGCGGCGGCGCTCACCTATGTGGCGGCGCTGCTGGTGTCGCTCATGCAGCTGCTGCGGATCATCCTGCGCTTCGGCAGCAGGAGGAGGGACTGATGGGCGGCGAGCGAAAGATTGCGCTCGATGCGCTGCAAAAAATCGAAGAGCAGGAAAGCTATTCCAACCTGCTGCTCGAGCGTTTGCCGGGCGGTCTCGGCGCGCGGGAGCGCGCCTTCGTCTGCGCATTGGTCTACGGGGTGCTCGAGCGCCGGATCACGCTCGACTTTGTGCTTTCCCGCTACCTCAGGCGCCCGGTGGAAAAGCTGGATGCGCCGGTGCGCGCCATCCTGCGCATGGGGGTCTACCAGCTGCTCTATATGGATTCGGTGCCCCCCTCGGCGGCGGTCAACGAGAGCGTGAAGCTCGCGCGCGCCGCGGGCAAAACCAGTGCGGGGAGTTTAATCAACGGGGTGCTGCGCGCGTTTCTGCGCGACGGGGGGGAGCTGGTCCTTCCGGGCGACCCGAAGAAGGCGGCGAGCGTGCGCTACAGCGCCCCTCAGTGGCTGGTTTCCAGCCTGATGGAAACTTACGGCGAGGCGGCGGCCGCCTCGTTTTTGGAGCATTCTCTTGTTCCCGCGCCGTTGACGGTGCGGGTGAACACCCTGAAAACCACCCCGCAGGCGCTGATCGCGAGGCTGCGGGACGAAGGGGTGGAAGCCGCGCCGGCGCGGGGAGAAGAGAGCGCTCTTATCCTCAAAGACAGCGGCTCCCTTCTGGGGCTGCCCTCGTTCCGGGAAGGGCTGTTCCATGTGCAGGACCTCTCGAGCCAGCTCTGCGTGCGCGCGCTGGATGTGCGCCCCGGCATGCGGGTGCTGGACGCCTGCGCGGCGCCCGGGGGCAAGAGCTTCACCGCCGCGCAGTACATGGAGAACCGCGGGGAGCTCATCGCCTGCGACATCCATGAGCACAAGGTGGAGCTGCTGCGGCAGGGGGCCGGGCGGCTGGGGATCAATATTCTGACGCCCCGGCAGCGGGATGCCGCCGTGCCGCAGGAGGGCGAGGCGGCGTTTGAGCGGATCCTCTGCGACGTGCCCTGCAGCGGCCTGGGGATCATGAGGCGCAAGCCGGAGATCAAATACAAGGACCCGGCAAAATATCGGGAGCTGCCGGACCTCCAGTATAAAATCCTGGAAACCTCCTCACACTATATGGGAAGGGATTCCATTTTAATCTACTCGACCTGCACCCTGAGACGGGAAGAAAACGAGCAGGTGGTGGACCGCTTTTTAGACGGGCACCCCGGTTTTGTGCCCTGTGAGCGCGAGGCTCTCGGCGGCGCATGGCGCAGGACCCTCCTGACGGGAGCGGATTATAGCGGGGACGGCTTCTTCATTGCGGCCATCAAACGCACGGGGACAAAGAAATGAAACAGGACATCAAATCACGCACAATCGAACAGCTGCAGGAGGAGTTTTCACTCCTTTCGCTGCCGCGTTTCCGCGCCGGGCAGGTCTACGCCTGGCTCCACCAGAAGGGGGCGCGCTCCTTTGAGGAGATGACCAACCTCCCCAAGGATTTGCGCGCCCAGCTCGACGGCCGGTATTACATAAACCGCCTGGAGGTGGAGCGGCGGCTGGTCTCGAAGGTCGACGGCACTGAAAAGTACCTGCTGCGCCTTGGCGACGGCAACTGCATCGAGGCGGTGCTGATGGAGTATCACCACGGCAACACCCTTTGCATCTCCACCCAGGTCGGCTGCCGGATGGGCTGCAAATTCTGCGCATCCACCCTGGGCGGGCTGGTGCGCAACCTGACGGCGAGCGAAATGCTCGACGAGGTCTACACCGCCGAGCGCGTCAGCGGGCGGACGGTGGGCGGGGTGGTGCTCATGGGGATCGGGGAGCCGCTGGACAACTTTGACAACGTGGTGGCCTTCATGACGATCCTCTCCTCCAAGGAGGGGCGCAATTTGAGCCTGCGGCACCTGTCGCTCTCCACCTGCGGGCTGGTGCCCGAGATTGAGCGCCTCGCGCAGTACCGCTTCCCGCTGACGCTGTCCATCTCGCTGCACGCGCCGCAGGACGTGACCCGGCGGCAGATCATGCCGATTGCAAACCGGTATCCGCTAAAAGAACTCATGGCCGCCTGCGAGCGGTACTTCGCCGAAACGGGGCGCAGGATCTCCTTCGAGTACGCCCTGATCGCCGGCCAGAACGACACCCCCGCCCACGCGAAGGAGCTCGCAAAGCTCTTGGGCGGGAAGAATTGCCATATCAACCTGATCCCGGTTAATGAGGTCAAGGAGCGCGCCGCGCGCCGCCCGCAAAAAGCGGCGGTCGAGGCGTTTCGCGCGAGCCTCGAGCGCGCCGGACTCAACGCCACGGTGCGCCGGGAGCTGGGGAGCGACATTGCCGCCGCCTGCGGGCAGCTGCGGCGGGAGAGCGCTCGACAGACAGAGCAAAAGGAGGAACTTTGAGGTGCTCAAAGCGACGGGACTGACCCACAAGGGCACGGTACGTGCCCAGAATCAGGATGTCTTTCGGCTCAAGGTCCTGGGGGAGAGCCTCGGGTACGCCATGGTCTGCGACGGGATGGGCGGCGAGAAGGCGGGGGACATCGCCAGCCTTGCCACCATCGAGATGATCGACCGCTATCTCAAAAAGGGCCTGACACCACAGCTGCCCCTCAACTCGGTGCGTTCTCTCATCATGACCGCCGTGAGCGCGGCGAACGCGGTGGTCTACGAGCAGGCGCAGAAGGACGAGCGCTTCCATGGGATGGGCACCACCCTGGTGATGGCCATCGTTTCGGGGCAGACGCTGCACATCTGCCATGTGGGGGACAGCCGGATTTACCTGGTCCATGGCGGCGAGACCTTGCAGCTGACCAAGGACCATTCGATGGTCCAGATGCTCGTCGACAAGGGGGAGCTCAGCCAGAGCGAGGCGGACACCCACCCCAAGAAGCACTACATCACCCGGGCCATCGGGGTCGCTCCCAGGGTGGAGCCGGACTACGCGGAATACCCCTTCGGGCAGGGGCAGGTGCTGCTTCTTTGCTCGGACGGGCTGTCGAACTACCTGCCGCAGGAGCAGGTAGCCGAAGAAGTGATGAAATGCGTGCGGCAGCATTCGGCCGCCCCGCTGATCGATTACGCCCTAGCCGCCGGCGGCGCGGACAATGTGACCGCGGTCATCCTGACCGACGAATGAGGGCTCAGCGCAGCCCAACCTTGCGAAATGCGGAGGACCTGTGATTATGGATAAATACATCGGAAAAAGGCTGGACGGCCGGTATGAGATCCGGGAGCTGATCGGGATCGGCGGGATGGCCAACGTCTACAAGGGATACGACATCGTCGAAAACCGCCCGGTGGCGGTGAAAATCCTGCGGGACGAATACATGGGCAACGAGGAATTCCTGCGGCGCTTCCGCAACGAATCCAAGGCGGTCGCCACCCTCTCCCACCCCAACATCGTCAAGGTGTACGACGTCAGCTTCTCCCAGAAGATGCACTCCATCGTGATGGAGTACATCGACGGGATCACCCTAAAGGAGTTTATCGACCAGCAGGGCAAGCTCAGCTGGAAGGAGACGCTTCACTTCACCGTGCAGGTGCTGCGCGCGCTGCAGCATGCGCACGACAACGGGATCGTCCACCGGGACATCAAGCCCCAGAACATCATGCTGCTCTCGGACGGAACCATCAAGGTTACCGACTTCGGGATCGCCCGCTTTGCCAGGAGCAACACCAAGACCATCACCGACCGGGCGATCGGCTCGGTGCACTACATCTCCCCCGAGCAGGCGCAGGGCGGGGTGATCGACGAGAAGACCGACATCTATTCGGTGGGCGTGATGATGTACGAGATGCTCACCGGCAAGCTGCCCTTCGACGCGGAATCCCCCGTGTCGGTCGCCCTCAAGCAGATCCAGTCCCAGCCGGTGCGCCCGATTGCGCTCAACCCCGAGATCCCCGAGGGCCTCGAGGCGATCACCATGCGCGCCATGCAGAAGGACCCGGCCCGGCGCTATCAGTCCGCGGCCGAGATGCTGCGCGACATCGACGAATTCAAGAAAAACCCGAGTATAAGTTTTGCCTATAAATATCTTACCACCCCCGAGGCGGCCCCGGTGCACGCCAACGCCGCCGAAGGGCATACCCGCTCGCGCACCGCGGTCCACTCCGCCAATGTGGCCGCGGCCCAGAAGCTGGGCAAAAAGCATGCCGCGCCCGAGCCGCCCGCGCAGGATGAGGACGACGATTTCGACGAGCCGCGGCGCATCCCCTTCCTCTCGGTGCTCACCGGGATCACGGTGGCCTTTGTGCTGGTGTCCGCCATCTTCGTGGGGACGATGTTTTACTTCAACAACCCCTTCCAGACGGTGGAGAACGTCAAGGCCCCCGACCTGGTGGGGCAGAAGTTCGACTCGGTCAAGTACGATCCGACCTATGCGGATGTGGAGATCCGGGTCGAGCGCAAGGAATTCAACGACAAGTATGAAAACGGAGAAATCTACGAGCAGAACCCCAAGGCCGGGCGGGACATCAAAAAGGGCTCGGTGATCGAGGTCAAGGTCAGCGCGGGCGCGCAGGTGATGACCCTGATGGACCTTAGCGGCATGGAGGTCAACGAGGCCTATACCGCGCTCAAGGCCAAGGGGCTCGAAAAGGTCAACGAGATGCGGGTCTACTCGGACACGGTGGCCGAGGGGTACGTCGTCAAGACCGATCCCGAGCCGAACACCCAGGTGGGGCCGGACACCGAAATCCAGGTCTTTGTGAGCATGGGGCGGGAGAACAAGATGCTCTCCATCCCGAACGTCGAGGGGATGAACGTCACCGACGCCAAACGGCTGCTCAAGAACTTTAAGATTTCTATCGGTAAGGTGGAATCGGTCGAGAGCGACCTGCCGCCCGGGACCATCGTCAAGCAGTATCCCGAGGAGGGGGCCGAGGTGCCGCAGGGCAGCTCGATCGACGTCGAAATCAGCTCGGGCGACGGGGATTTGCAGAAGCTGTCCATCGCCATCACCCTGCCGAAGATCGACTCGCTGGTGACGGTCGAGGCGTGGCTGGACGGCGTGCTGATCCACGAGGAGAAGATGACCCCCGCCCAGCAGGAGGACACCAAGTGGGAGAAGGCCTACGAGGGCTATGGCACCCAGACGCTGGAGATCCGGATCAACGGGGTGCTCTACCAGTCCTTCGAGGTGGACTTCGACGAGGGCAAGCACCGCAAGGAGGTCGACAACTCCGAGATGTTCACGTCCGGCGTGCCCGAGAGCAGCGGCGGGGAGGATTCCAGCAGCTCGGAGGAACCGGAGGATGAGGAATAACCGATGACGCCAGAGTATCAGCAGGGATTGATCGTGCGGGCGTTGGGGGGCTTTTACTACGTCAAAACCCCCGGCGGGACCTATGAATGCAAGGCGCGCGGGCTGTTCCGCAAGGAGGGGATCAGCCCTTTGGTGGGCGACCGGGTCAAGATCCAGCTCACCGGGCAGCAGGGCTTTATCGAGGAGATCGACGAGAGGCGCAACAGCTTGATCCGCCCGCCGGTGGCCAACCTGGACCGGTTGGTGCTGGTGGTGTCGGTCGTTTCGCCGCCGCCCAACCTCCTGGTGCTGGACAAGATGATCGCCATCGCCGAATACAAGAACATCGAGCCGGTGCTGGCGGTGACCAAGACCGACCTGTGCGAGGACAGCTCGGAATACGACCGGCTCTGCGCGCTCTACCGCGAGGCGGGCTTCCGGGTCTTTGCCGTGTCGGCCGTCACGAGGGAGGGCACCCGCCCGCTGCGGGAATACCTCTCGGACGGGATCAACTGCTTTTGCGGGAATACCGGCGCCGGGAAGTCGAGCCTGCTCAACGCCATCATGCCCGATCTCGCGCTCAAGACCGCCGAGATCAGCCAGAAGCTCGGCCGGGGCCGGCATACCACCCGCCATGCCGAGCTCTACGAGCTCGAGGGCGGCGGCTACATTGCCGACACCCCCGGCTTCTCGGCGGTGGAGCTCTCCCGCTACGAGGTCATCCGCAAGGAGGAGTTGCAGCGCTGCTTTCGGGAGTTTGCTCCCTATCTCGACGGCTGCCGGTTTACCGGCTGCTCACACACCTGTGAAAAGGGGTGCGCGGTGCTAATCGCCGCCGGGGAGGGCAGGATCGCCGAAAGCCGCCTGCAAAGCTACAGGGTGATGTACGAGGACGCCAAACAGATCAAGGAATGGGAGCTCGATAAGCGATGAAAAGGGGACTGATCGTCGCCGCCGGGGAGGGGGTCCCCCCCGGGCTGCTGCAAGCACTCGCAGATGAGAGCGACCTTGTCTACGCGGTGGACGGCGGCTACCGCCACTGTCAAGCAGCGGGGATCGCCCCCGACCTGCTGCTGGGGGACATGGATTCGCTGGGGATACCGCCCGAGGAGACGGGGGTGCCCTTCGAGCGCCTCCCCTGCGAGAAGGACGACACCGACGCCCTCTATGCCGCGCGCAGGCTGCTCGCGCAGGGGGTGGAGCGGATCACCCTCGCCTGCGCGCTGGGCGGCCGGCTGGACCACATGCTGGGGAACCTCGGCGTGCTCTGCTTCCTGCTCGAGCAGGGGGCCGCGGGCCGGATCGTGGATTCCCGCTGCTGCGCCGAGGCATTCGCGCCGGGGGAACACACCCTAAAAAAGGAGGGCTACAACCTCTTTTCCCTTTTCCCGCTGGAGGGGGCCTGCGAAGGGGTCTGCATTCAGAATGCGAAGTATCCGCTGGAGCGTTACCGGCTGGTCATGGGCTTTCCCATCGGGGTGAGCAACGAGTTCCTTTTGGGGGATGCGCGCGTGTCCTTCGAGAGCGGCAAGCTGCTGGCCATCCGGCTGAAAATTTGAGCCGGGCGGGATAATGGAAGAGTTTTGGGAAAATCTATCATTATCCAAGATTTCTGTCAAAAGCCTATTGACAATTATACTTAAATAGTATACAATTGAGCTACAATCTGAATGTTATAATTTAGGAGGAAATAGAAGATGGCGAGATATGTGTGCACGGTGTGCGGTTATGTGTACGACGAGGCCGAGGGCTATCCGGACGGCGGGATCGCGGCCGGGACCAAATGGGAAGATGTTCCCGACGATTTCGTTTGCCCGATGTGCGGCGTTGACAAATCGATGTTCCAGGCGGAATAATTGCAGGACGATCGGCCTCCGCCTTATGCGGGGGCCGATTTCAAAGAGAAGGAGAATGCAAGATGATCAAAATTTCCGATTCGGTCTATTCGGTCGGGGTGCTCAACCCCAATCTGCGGGTGTTCGATATCGTGATGCGCACCGACTTCGGCACCAGCTACAACTCCTACCTGGTGTGCGGGGAGAAGAAGGCGCTGATCGAGACCTGCCACGACACCTTCTTTGAGGCGTATCTGGAGAACATCCGCGAGGTGTGCGACCCGGCCGAGATCGATTATATCATCCTCAACCACACCGAGCCGGACCATTCCGGCGCGCTCTACCGGCTGCTGGAGCTCTGCCCCAAGGCCGAGATCGTCTGCTCGCAGGCGGCCTCGATCTATCTGAAAAACATCACCAACGCCAAGGATTTTCAGGCGAAGGTGGTGCGGGACAACGACACCCTGGACTTGGGCGGCGGGCGCGAGCTGCGCTTCATCAACGCCCCCTTCCTCCATTGGCCGGACAGCATGTTCACCTACCTGCCGGACGAGCGGGTGCTTTTTTCCTGCGACTTCTTCGGCTCCCACTACTGCGAGCCGCGGATGATCGATGTGCACATCACCTATCCCGCCAAGTACCAGGTCGCCCTCAAGGGCTATTTCGACGCGATTTTCGGGCCCTTTAGACCCTATGTGCTCAAGGGGATCGAAAAGATCAAGGACCTGCCGATCGACTATGTCTGCACCAGCCACGGCCCGGTGCTCACTCCCGGCGGCCTTTTCCCGCAGGTGCTGGCGCAGTATACCGAATGGGCGCAGCCGGTTAAAAACGACAAGCCGCAGATTCCGATCTTCTACTGCTCGGCTTATGAGAACACGCAGCGGGTCGCCGAGAAGCTGCGCGAGGGGGTCTTAGCGGTGCTGCCCGAGGCCGAGGTCCCGCTTTACAACATCATCGACCACGATATGGGGCTGCTGCAGGAAAAGCTGGGCTGCTCCGACGCCTTCATGGTCGGCTCGCCGACCATCAACCGCGACGCGGTGCCGCCCATCTGGGAGCTGCTCAGCCATGTGGACGCGATCAACAACCAGAAGAAGCCGGTGCTGGTCTTCGGTTCCTTCGGCTGGAGCGGCGAGGCGGTCCCCGCCATCATCAGCCGCCTGAGCCTGCTGAAGCTCGCCGTCTTCGGCGAGGGCTTCAAGGTCAACTTCGTGCCGGATGAGCAGGACCTCGAAAAGGCCGTGGCGCTCGGCCGGGAGTTCGCCGAAAGCCTCAAGAAGTAATATTTAATACAGATATTACAAACAGGATAATAAAACAGCCGCTGCGGGGCCCCGCAGCGGCTGTTTTTGATTGAGCGCTTACGCTTCGCTTTGCGGCTTTGCTTCGAGCTCGCGGAAGAGCTTTCGCGAAAAGCGCAGGAACATCAGGAAGGTGACGCTCGCCGCGGTAATGTCCGCGATCGGCTCGGCCAGGAAGATTCCGAAGGTTCCGAGGAAGCGCGGCAGCACCAGCGCCAGGGGGATAAGCAGGATCACCTTGCGCAGCAGCGCCAGGAAGAGGGAGGTCTTGGCCTGGCCCATCGCCATGAAGCACTGCTGGCAGCTGAATTGCAGCCC
This sequence comes from Provencibacterium massiliense, assembly GCF_900169495.1. Lineage (NCBI taxonomy): Bacteria > Bacillati > Bacillota > Clostridia > Eubacteriales > Oscillospiraceae > Provencibacterium > Provencibacterium massiliense. The sequence goes on along the minus strand of NZ_FWCH01000012.1, from coordinate 1,578,046 downwards.
GATCATGAAGACGCCCGCCATGTAGATGCGCAGCGAATGGACGGCGACCTCCATCAGCTCGGGCTTGTCGTTGAAGATCAGGATAAACACCTGCGGGAAGAATTGCAACGCCGCCCAGAGCAGGCAGGAGGCGATCACGCTCACCTTGATGAGCAGCTTGTAGGTGTGCTTGACCCGCTCGTAGTTGCGCGCGCCGTAGTTGTAGCTGATGATCGGCTGGGCGCCCTGTCCCAGGCCCATCAGCGGCATGGACATGAACTGCATGATGCTGCTGATGATGGTCATCGCGCCGACATACAGGTCGTTGCCGTAGCGCTGCAGCCCCGAGTTGAGGGTGATCATCACCAGGCTCTCGGTGGACTGCATGATGAACGGGGAGATCCCGAGGCTGAGGATCGCGCCCATGATGTCACGGCGCAGGGGCATGTGCCTGAGGGTCAGGCGCAGCACCGTCTTTTTGCCCGTGAGAAAGAGCAGCACCCAAACGGCCGAGACCGCCTGCGAGAGGATGGTCGCCAGCGCCGCGCCGCGCACCCCCATATCGAAGGTGAAGATGAAGAGCGGGTCGAGCGCGATGTTGAGCACCGCGCCGATCAGGACGGTGAGCATCCCCTCCTTGGCGAAGCCCTGGGTGGTGATGAAGGCGTTGAGCCCCAGGGCGATCATCACGAAGACGGTGCCGCTGACGTAGATGGTGATGTAGCGCACCGCGTATTCGATGGTCGCCTCGGAGGCGCCGAAAAACATCAGCAGCGGGCGCTTGAAGGCGAGGAAAAAGGCGGTCAGCACCACGGCGAGGATCAGCAGCGAGGTGGCGGCGTTGTTGAGGATACGGTTGGCGCGCTCGCGGTTATCCCGCCCGAGCTCGATCGAGGCCAGCGGCGCGCCGCCCATGCCGACCAGCGCGGCAAAGGCCGAGATCAGCATGATGATCGGGAAGGTGATCCCCACGCCGGTGAGCGCGAGGTCCCCCACCCCCTCCATATGCCCGATGTACATCCGGTCCACAATGTTATACAGGGCGTTGATCAGCTGGGCGGTGATGGTTGGCACCGCCAGCCTCACCAGTAGTCTGCCGACCGGCCCGGTACCGAGGTCGTTCACCGAATTCTGCGCGTTCTTCATGAGCATTTCCTTTCGCGGGACCCTTGTTACAGCGCGAAAAGAGACCGCGCCGCCGGTTTTGGGATCATGCCGGCGGAAAGGTCTCGAAGGGCCCGAACCAAATATTGATAACTGATTTATTATATCAGAAAACTTTGAACACAACGTAAACAAAAGGAAGTTTTCGCGGGGTTTCTCACCTTTTTCCCCCGCCCAGCGTATCCTATAGTAAGGAAAGCTGATGGGAAGGGGGGGAGGAGCATGCCGCGCGGTCCCGGAAGCGGGATCTGGTGCAGAACGGCGGTCATGTTCGGCTGCGCCATGTTCCTGATCTGCTTTTGCCCGATCCGCCTGGTGCTGATCATCGCCGCATTCCTGCTCATCCTGGCGGGCGTCTCCTCCTGGAGATGCTGACTGCCGGCCAAAGCGTACATTCAATACTTTCAGTTTGGGAGGAGACCCGGTATGAAGATCGTCGTTGTCAAGAGCCCGAAGTTTTTAAGCCCGATCCTGCGCATGCTCTTTAAAATTAAGAAGGAAGAGGCCTGATCTTTGAGAGGCCCCCAGGGAGCAAAAGCGAGGCCCTTTCTCGTCGTTTAGAGAAAGGGCCTCGTATTTTATTCTTTTTCTTCCCGTTCGCGCTCCCGTTTTTCCTTGCGGGACTTTTCCTTGGGCAGCGGCTCGGGGGGCGGGGGCGGCAGCTTTTCCGCGCGCACCATCGCGATCCGGCGGTCCTCCACCGCCAGCACCGAGAAGATCACGTCCTCGATCTGCACCGAGGGGTGTTCATCCTCCTTGGGGATGTAGCCGAGCAGATCGGTGATGAGGCCCCCCAGCGTGTCGTAGTCGTCATTCTCCTCGTCGAAGGTGATGTTCATCAGCTTCTCCACGTCCTCGAGCGAGACCGAGCCGTCGAAGTCATAGAGGGTGTCGCTGATCTTGCGGACCTCCTCCTCCTCGTTGTCGTACTCGTCCTGGATGTTGCCGACGATCGACTCGAGCAGGTCCTCCATGGTCACCACACCCGAGGTGCCGCCGTATTCGTCCACCACGATGGCCATCTGCAGCTTCTTCTCCTTGAAGGAGTGCAGCAGCTCGCTGCAGTTGTTGGATTCGGGCACGTACATCGCCTCGCGCATGATCGAGCGCACGGATACGCTGTCGTAGTCGGGGTTGCCCACCAGCGAGAGCATATCCTTGACGTAGAGGATGCCGATGATGTTGTCGATGTCCTCCTCATAGACCGGGATGCGGGAGTATCCCTCCTCGATCGCGAGCCGGATGATGTCGGAAATCTTCTCATCGGCGTCCGCCGCCACCAGCTCGGTGCGGTGGGTCATCACGTCGCCCGCGGTGCGCTCGTCGAACTCAAAGATGTTGTCGATCATGTCCTTTTCGCTCTGTTCGATGACGCCCTTTTCATTGCCCACGTCCACCATCATGCGGATTTCTTCCTCGGTGACCTTGTTGGGCTCGTCGTGCGGGTTGATCCCGCACAGACGCAAAATGCCGTTGGTCGAGGCGCTCAACAGCGCGACAAAGGGCTTTTCCACTCTATAAATTGCGGTAAGCAGGCCGGAAATCTTGTATGCGATCGCTTCGGGATAGAGCATGCCGAACCGCTTGGGCACCAGCTCCCCGAAGACCAGGGTGAAGAAGGAGAGCAGGATGGTGATCAGCGCCAGCGAGATGATGTGCAGCACCGGGCGCGGGATGGGCACAAAGGTGAGCGCCGCGACCAGCATTTCGGCGAAACGGTCGGCCGCCACAGCCGAAGCGAGCAGCCCGGAAAGGGTGACGCCCACCTGGATGGTGGACAAGAAGCGGGAGGGCTCGCTGACGAGGGCAAGGATGCGCTTGGCGCGCTTATCGCCGTTTTCGGCCAGGCGCTGCACCTTGTTGTCGTTGAGGGAGATCACCGCAATTTCGCTGAGCGCGAAGAATGCGTTGGTCAGGATCAGGACGATCAGCAATACAATGTAGGTCAACCAATTACCGTCAGGGTCGGGCATGTTTATAACCATTCCTTTCAATGTTCGGGGCTGTGCCCCATGGTGATGAGGCGCCGGGCCAAATTACCTCAAAATAGATAATACTGTAAAACCGGGGTTCTGTCAACGGCCAAAACCGGGCCAAATACTTGACTGAGGCCCCAAAAAGGTGTATCATAATTAAGATTCCCGCACGGCACGCAGCCATGCGGGCTCTAGATCGGCCGCCGTGGCGAAATCGGCAGACGCAAGGGACTTAAAATCCCTCGCTGGCAACAGCGTACCGGTTCAAGTCCGGTCGGCGGCACCAGCGGCGAGCCGCCGCTTCCAAACGCGCTCTCACATTTGTGAGGAGCGCGTTTGTTTTTTTTGCATGGGGATATTTTGAAAATTACAATATAATGTGTGAAAAAGTGATACGTTAATGTAACGATTTTAGAATACCTCCCATTACGATAGGACAGTAACAATGGAGGTATTAAAAATATGGAAAATAAAAGTAGTAAACAGGTCACCAAGACAGGGTTTGTCTTATGTGGGGCTGATAAAAAGTATATACGCAGCAAAAATCGATACCCTAAAACGGAATCAAAATATTTACAAGTTATTTGTGAATCCGGAGCCTGTGAAAACTGCCAACGACACAGCGGTATCCCTGTACTTACTTTAGAAGGCGCAATAGGAGAAAATCTTCCACCATTTCATCCAAACTGCAAATGTAGAGTGGAACCGTGGGAAATTGACTCTTGGCAGGCTGAAAATTTCATCTGGGCAAAAGTGGATGACGAAAGTCTGAACTGTGAACAGAGATCGCAGCTACTGATTGATTTTTATCATATTACAGACTTTTCAATTCAATCCATTCGAAGGGTTTTATTTATTTTACGCAATCCTGATATTTACGGGAATACGAATGAGTCAGTACTCGATCAGATAAAAACGTTCTTTTTTATTTTGGGAAAAGCTCCGCAATCATTAGGAAAGGAAATGGAGCTTCCAAAAGAAAATGTTAACTTTGAAATGTACCGATGGGAGGATTATAATGGAATAAAAAGAGATAATCCTAAAATCATGCAAGATATGGCTTATACGGACCAAGACGGGTTTCGACGAATTCATGTTCCGGGGTTGGAAGAAGCCGCCTATATGGCTGCGCTGGGGTCTTTTTACTTAAAAGATGAAATGGGGAAAGTGAATCCCAATGGCGTTGTCTTCCAAGTATATTTGTCCAATGGATATTCGTTTTATTTGGTTGCCGGAGATATGAAAGCAGATAATGATACCAATACAGACACACACCAATATACTTATAATGTAGATTATAATATTATTGAGTCTAATACGGACATAATTGAGTTCATCATTGACCGGGCTCAAATGGATTCCAAGATGTATGAAAATAATTTCAAAGAAATACCTTCCTATTTTCATGGTGGAATTATTAGAATGGAGAAACTTCCTATGACAGTTCTAAACAAGTAGGAAAGGATGTGGCTTTGTTGATAAAGCTCTTTAGATTGCTGGGATTATTTTTGGCGGCGTCGTTGACATTTTGCGGCTGCCAGGACACAAGGGACAATTCCTACACGATGGAAGCCCCTTTGGCTGAGCAGCCCGCAGGCTCCACCACTTCCTCCTCTTTGGAAGCGTCATCGGCGGCTGCAACAGAGCTGCCTAGGCCGCCCGCCTTGTACCCCAAGGTTTGGGAGGCACTCCACGCCTTCAACTGGATGGGAAGCGACGGGGTTTCTGAGGAGCGATTTGCAGGAAAGCCATTTTTACAGGAAAACGACGACGGGATAACCGGTGCCGCGGGGGTTCTGGACATCGACCGGGATGGTGAACCGGAGTTCGTGATGGGAATCTGGCACTGTCCTAGGGGAATCCCGTCGGTGGAAGTCTTCGAGTTCAGGGATGACCGCTTGCAATCGGCCGGCGGCTTCTTCCAAAGCAAGTTTTATCAAAAGGAGGGCCCAATTATGCTCTCCTTTTATCGGGACGCACAGAATCGCCTGCTGCTGGTGCAGCAAACGCACGCTGGCTACGGCGGCTACAATGATACATGGGTTGCGACGGATGTGAACAGTCTGCAAACCTTTCCGATAGCTGGACTGTACAGTGGTTATGACCAAGACCCGATAGGCTACTATGTCTATCCGTCCCCGGATAATGAACAAATTCGTTGTACCAATCATTTTTTATGCACGGGTGATTTGCTCTACAAGGGCCCGAATACAGGAATAGAGGTAACAAAAGAGGAATATGAAAAGCGAATTCAGGAGTATATGAGTTCGCTCACCTGGGCAGAGGATGTGCCATTTGAGTATAGCATTTATTATCATCTATACAACTGGTACGATATCGGGATTGAGTTTCGTTATAAAGAGATTGTGGAGGCGGACGATGGCCCTTATGGAGAAACCTATGCAGAATATCAGTCCCCGGAGAAATTTAAAGAGACCAGCGATCTGGTGGCCGACGCCGTGTATGCGGATTACGTCCAGGCCATGAATAAAAAATAAAAAGCCCCCGCATGAAACTGGCGGTTTCACGCGGGGGCTTTTCTGATCTGGTTGTACTTTCATCTACGGCCTTCGCCCGGGCCTGGAGCCCGCCGCCCGCCAGGAGGAATCCCCCTTTAACGATTGACCGCCTTCCCCTCACAGATGGCGAGCCACTCGCAGCCCCCGCACACCTGCCGCAGCCTGCCGGGAAGGATGATCCGCTCCGTTACCCGCGCACAGTATTCCCCCCAGGAAAGGAGATCCCCCTCCCGCAGTGCGCACAGCCGCAGCACCGCCGTGTCGTAGGCGCGCACCTTCTGCCCGCTCTCGCAGGTCCCTTTGCAGTTATGGGGGCAGTGCGCGCAGATCACGTTCGCTTCGCACCAAAGCCGTACCGGCCGCGACGGGTCGCCGCCGAGGTCTTGCAGCACGGCGGTCATATTCTTAACGAACCCTTCGCTGTAGCCTTTTCCTTCAAAAAATTGCGCGCACAGCCCGTGATGGGGCCGAAGCGCCACCGCCTCAGAGCAGCCCATGGCGTGAGAGGGGGCCGCGTAATTTTCGGCAGAGGCTGGCGGCCAGCAGGATTTTAATCACATCCCCCGGCAGGAAGGGGAAGACGCAATAGAGGAGGCTGGTCCACAGGTTCATCCCGGTGACGACCATGAACCAGATCGTCCCGAAGAGGTAGCAGGCCGCCACCCCAATCGCCATGGACAGGCAGAGTCCCCAGAAGGAGCGCAGTCGGCCCGAGAGCGCGCCGACGATCGCGGCGGCCGCGATATAGCCGATGATATACCCGCCCGTCTTGCCGAAGAGGATGCCCGGTCCCCCGGTCAGCCCCGCAAAGACCGGCGCGCCGATCCCGCCGAGCAGCAGGTAGATCACCATGCTGATCGCCCCGTTTTTCGCCCCCAGCAGCCCGCCGGCCAGGTGCACCGCCAGCAGCGCCAGATTGATCGGCACCAGCGGCAGAGGAATTTGAATCTGCGAGCAGACCGCCGTCAGGGCGGCGAACAGGGCGCAAAGCAGCAGCTGCCGGGTGCGGCTGCGGCCCGCGGTGGTGGTGCGGGTCGTTTCCATGGGTGTTTCCTCCTTGCCATACTTCGATAGGAATATGATAGCGGAGCGGCTTTCTTTTGTCAACTATAAATTTTAAATTGGTTGACCAAAAGATGTTTGTCTTTTCTCCTTCTTCTTGCTATACTGAAAGGAGCGAAAAACCGGGAAAAACAGTGTATGAAGGGCGAGGGGACTGGTTATGAGGATCATCATAGTGGGGCTTGGCAAGGTTGGGCTGGCGCTGACCGCCATGCTCTCGCGGGAGGGCCATGACTTGGTGGTGGTGGACTGCGACCCCGTGGTATTGCAGAACACCCAGGAGACCTTCGACGTGATCGGCGCGGATGGCAACGGCGCTGCGCTCGGCGTGCTGCGCGAGGCGGGGGCGGAATTTGCCGATCTGATCATTGCGGTGACGGGGGCGGACGAGATCAACCTGCTCTCCTGCGTCACCGCCAAAAAGCTCGGCTGCGCCCACACCATCGCCCGGGTGCGCAACCCGGAATATGTCAAACAGCTCTCGCTGCTCAAGGAGGAGCTGGGGCTGAGCATGGTCATCAACCCCGAGGATTCGGCCGCGCGGGAGATCAGCCATATTTTGCAGTTCCCCTCCTTCATCAAGCGGGAGTCCTTCGCCAAAGGGCGCGTGGAGATCGTCGGCCTTAAAATCCGGCAGGGCTGCACCATCATCGGCAAGCCCCTCAGCGAGCTCTACCGCGAGTCGAAGGTCAAGGTCCTGGTCTGCGCGGTGGAGCGGGAGGACGAGGTCTTTATCCCGGACGGGAACTTCGTCATCCGGGCGGGGGACAAGATCCACGTCACCGCCGAGACGAACAACCTGGCGGGGCTGATTAAATACCTGGGGATCCCCATGCAGAAGGTGCGGGACGTGGTCCTGATCGGCGGCAGCAAGATCGCCTTCTACCTGGCCCGGCGGCTGATCGTGGCCGGGATCAGCGTCAAGATCATCGAGAAGGAATACGAGCGCTGCGTCAAGCTCTCCGAGCAGCTGCCCCGGGCGTTGGTCATCAACGGCGACGGCTGCGCGCAGAAGCTGCTCGATGAGGAGATCAACCGCAAGGCCGACGCGGTGGTGGCGCTGCTCAATATCGACGAGGCGAACCTGGTGGTCTCGATGTACCTCTCGGGGCTCGGGGTGCCGATCATCGTGGCCAAGATCGACAGGACCGAATACATGGACGTGTACAAAAACTTTGGGCTCGAGTCGATCATCAGCCCCAAGGGGATCATCTGCAACGACGTGCTGCAATACGTGCGCGCGCTGTGCAATTCGGCCGAAAGCTCGGTCATCACCCTTTACCGCCTGGTCAACGACCAGGTCGAGGCGCTGGAATTCAGGGCCGCCAAGGATACCCGCTATCTGGGGGTGCCGCTTGCAAAAGCGCCCATCCGCAAGGGGGTGCTCATCGCCTGCCTCAAGCGCGGCAGCACGATCATCTTCCCAAGCGGTGACGACAGCATCCAGCTCGGGGACACGGTCATCGCCGTCACCTCGGGCGAGCGCACCATCGGCGAACTCAACGATATTTATCACTAAGCTGAAAGGCAGGAGAACCGCCATGAATCACCGCGTGGTTGCCCGGCTGCTGGGAAGGATTCTGATCATCGAGACGATCGCGCTCGCCCTCCCGCTGACGGTCTGCCTGATCTACGGGGAGGCCGGGAGCGCAAAGGCCTTCCTGATCACCATGGCCTGCACCGCGGCCGTGGGGCTGCTGGCGCTGCGGGTCAAGGCCCAGCATAAACAATTTTACGCTTTGGAGGGCTTCGTGGTCACGGCGCTCTCCTGGATCGTGATCTCGCTCTTCGGGGCGCTGCCCTTTTACCTCAGCGGGGCCATCCCCAGCCTGATGGACTGTTTCTTCGAGGTGGTCTCGGGCTTCACCACCACCGGGGCGAGCATTCTCAGCGACGTCGAGGCCCTCTCCCACGGGCTGCTCTTCTGGCGCAGCTTCACCCACTGGCTGGGCGGGATGGGGGTGCTGGTCTTCCTGCTGGCGGTCGCCTCGATCGGGAAGGGGGAGGGGCACGAGCTCTATCTGCTCAAGGCCGAGAGCCCCGGCCCGAACGTCGGCAAGCTCACCTCCAAGGTGGGGAAGAGCGCCAAGATCCTCTACGGGCTGTATGTCGTCTTCAGCCTGGTGGAGGTGTTGTTCCTGCTGGCAGGCGGCATGCCGCTCTATGACAGCCTGTGCACCATGTTCGCCACCGCCGGCACCGGCGGCTTCGGGATCAAGAACACGAGCATGGCCTTTTACCAGAGCTACTATTTGCAGGGCGTTGTGACGGTGTTCATGGCGCTCTTCGGGGTGAACTTCAACATCTTTTTCCTGCTGCTCATGCGGGAGTTTTCCCAGGCCTGGCACGACGAGGAGCTGCGCGTCTACCTGGGGATCATGCTGAGCTCGATCGCGCTGATCACCCTCAACATCCTTCCGATTTATGGGAACACCTTCGAGGCGTTCCACCAGGCCGCGTTCCAGACGGTCTCGATCATGACCACCACCGGCTTCACCACCACCAACTTCGACATGTGGCCCGAATTCTCCCGCAGCCTGTTGGTGCTGCTGATGGTCGCGGGCGCCTGCGCGGGCTCGACGGGGGGCGGGATGAAGACGGCGCGGCTGGTGATCGCGCTCAAATCGGTCAAAAAGGAGATCAGCCGCATGCTCCATCCCAGGCAGGTCAAGATCCTCAGGATGAACGGCAAGCAGCTGGACAACCGGATCGTCAAGGGCGTCTCCCTCTTCATGACCGCCTATTTCATCACGGTCGCCGCCTCCTTTTTGATCGTTTCATTGGACAACAAGAGCATGGTCACCAACCTGACGGCGGTGCTGTCCTGTCTCAACAACATCGGCCCCGGGCTGGACTTGGTGGGCCCGCTGGGGAATTTCTCCAGCTTTTCCAACCTGAGCAAGGCGGTGCTGACGCTGGACATGCTGCTCGGGCGGCTGGAGTTCTTCCCGGTGATCTTCCTCTTTAACCCCGCGGTCTGGCGGGTGAGGAAGCGGATCCACGAACCGGATTGAGGATAGGACCTAAACGGACATTGCTGATAATTCGCCAAAAGAAAAGCTTGTTTTTCGTCAAACTGCCGAAAAACAGGCTTTTCAAAGAATTTATCAGAATTCGCTTGACAGAACAATATAGAACATTATACAATGACCGTGGGTTCTAAATCTTGAGAAAACGGGAGGAATCACAAATGGAAAAAACCAGAGAAGAGTACACAAAAAGCATTAACGAAGGCGTAGCGCAGAGAGAGGCCGTTGAGAAGGCAGTTGCCGAGATCTACAAGAAGGGCTGCAAGAACGTATTTCTCGTCGGCTGCGGCGGAAGCCTGGCCGTCATGTCCCCGATGAGATACTTCATCGAGAAGTACTCCGAGCTGCCGGTTTATGAGTTCAACTCCAACGAGTTTGTGCACATGAAGCCCAGACAGTTCTGCAGCGAGTCCATGTTCATCACCTCTTCCTACACCGGCACCACCCCCGAGACCGTTGCCGCCGCCCAGTACGCCAAAGAGACCGGCGCGCACATCATCGCTTTCACCGGCAACCTCGAATCTCCTCTGGCCCAGACCGCTGATTACTCCTTCTCCTGCGGTTCCAAGCTGATCATCATGTATCAGATCATCTTCTACATGCTCCGCCTGCACGGCGACTTCGACCAGTACGAGGAGATGCAGGACATCCTCTCGAAGATCGCGGACGAGATGTACGATGCCAAGCTGGCCGCCGAGGATAAAGCCAAGGAGTTCGCCAAGACCTATAAGGACGAGAAGTTCTTCTTCGTCACCGGTTCCGGCGCGGGCTACGGCGAGTGCTATACATACGGCAACTGCATCCTCGAGGAAATGCAGTGGATCTATGCGCATCCGGTGCATGCCGGCGAGTTCTTCCACGGCGCGTTCGAGATGCTCACCGAGGAAAGCCCGATCATCGTGCTGCAGGGCGAGGACGCGACCCGTCCGCTGTCCGACCGCGTGCTGAGCTTTGCCAAGCGCTACACCAAGAAGATCATCCATGTCGACACCGCCGAGTATGCCGATCAGATGCCCAGCGTCAAGGGGATTTTCCGCGAGGTGTTCACCCCCTTCATGCTCACCGAGATCTTGGCGGTTTACTCCTACGAGCTGTCCGTCATCCGCAACCACCCGCTCAAGACCAGAAGATACATGTTCAAGGTGGAGTATTAATCTCCCCGGCAAACAGGGTTATAGCGGCCAGGGCGCATGCTTTTGCATGCGCCCTGGTTTTTTTACGGGGCCGGGGACGCTATGCGGCGTCCCCGGCTAGTTGCCTTTTGGGAAAAGCTCTTCCTCCAGTATTTCAGCCGCGCGGCGCACCAGCTCGGGGCAGGGGCGCTTTTTGTAGTACGTCCCGGTGCGCGCCTCGGGGGTGGGGGAGTCCGGCCCGGCCGGGAGCCCGAGCAGCTCGCGGCAGACGATCGAACCGTTCTCCTCCCGGTAGCGCGCGGCCAGCCGCTGGATCAGCTCGTAGTGCGCCTTTTTGGCGACGGGGTCCTTCGGGTCGCTGTAGCCGCACAGCAGCCCGGCGGCCAGGAAAATACCGCTCACCGCGCCGCAGACCTCCCGCAGCCGGCCCATGCCGCCGCCGAAGGAGGAGGCGAGCGCCGCGGCCGTCTCCCGGCTGAGCCCGCATTCCTCGGCAAAGGGGAGGAATGCCGCCTGCGCGCAGTTGTAGCCCTCCCTGAAAAGTTTTTCCGCCTGCTCCGGTCTAGTCATCCGTTTTGCCTCCCTGATCTTCAAGATAAGTGTTCCGCGCCGCGTCCCACACGTAGGGGACCTGCTCGTACTCCCCGGTCGCGTTGTTGTAGACTTGGGTGGTGAAGCCGTTTTCCTCTTGCACAAAGACGGCGCAATATTCATTGTCCCCCTTGCCATCGCTGGCAAAGATCGCGTAGGGCCCGCTTTGCGGAGTGATCGTCCCGTCGGGCGCGATGGTAAAAAGAGTGTAGCAGTCCGCCGTGCTGCCGGCCCACTGGCCGATGGTGAAGTCCGGGTTCCCGTCGCCGTTATAGTCTGCAAAGCGCAGCGCGAAGGGAAGGCCGACGTCGCTGAAAAGCAGCTCCTCCCGGCCGTCGCCCTCCAGCGCAAGGGAGGAAAGCGCCTCCCCGTCCGCCAGGACCTGCACCTCGCAGACGCCCTGGTAGTTTTCCTCGCCCAGGCCCCCGCCCAGGGCCACCTGATCGCCGGTGAGGAAGACCCCCTCACGCAGGACGAGGCGCACGGTCGCGCTCCTGCCGTCGCCAAGGACGGTATCCCCCTGCGCCAGCAGAAGATCGCGTACCGGCGCGCCCGCGGTCTCGTCCTGTGGGTCGCCCTGTGTTGTGCGGGCGCAGCCCGAAAGCAGGAAGGATACGGCAAGCAGCCCGGATAGGAAACGTTTCATGGTCTCCCTCCTTCATGACAAAGAAATGGTGGGGAACGAAAGCTCCCCACCATTGTAATCTTATTTTTCCCGGATGGCAAGGGCCCCGTTCTCGAGATAGATTTCCATCGCGGTGCCCGGCGCCAAGTCTTTCCCGATAATCTCCTTGGCGATCAGGGTTTCCACCTTGTGCTGGATAAAGCGCTTTAGCGGCCGCGCGCCGTAGACCGGGTCGAAGCCGCTGTCCACGATGAAGCGCTTGGCGTCGTCGGTGACGGTGAAGCTCAGCTGCCGCTCCTCCATCCGCCGTCCGAGGTCCTGCAGCAGCAGGTCGACGATCTTCATGATCTCATCCTTCTGCAGGGGCTTGTAGAAGACGATCTCGTCCAGCCGGTTTAAAAACTCGGGCCGGAAGGACTGGCGCAGCAGGGCGTTTACCTGCTCCTTGCTCTCCTCGCTGATCTCGCCGCCCTCGGTGATCCCGTCGAGAATGTAGTTCGAGCCGAGGTTGGAGGTCAGGATGATGATGGTGTTCTTGAAGTCCACCGTGCGCCCCTGCGAGTCGGTGATCCGCCCGTCGTCCAGCACCTGGAGCAGGACGTTGAACACGTCGGGATGGGCCTTCTCGATCTCGTCGAAGAGCACCACAGAGTAGGGCTTGCGGCGAACCGCCTCGGTGAGCTGGCCGCCCTCCTCATAGCCCACATAGCCGGGAGGCGCCCCGATCAGGCGGGAGACCGAATATTTCTCCATGTATTCGCTCATGTCGATCCGCACGATGTTGTGCTCGTCGTCGAAGAGGCATTCGGCCAGCGCCTTGGCAAGCTCGGTTTTCCCGACGCCCGTCGGTCCCAGGAAGAGGAACGAGCCGATCGGCCGTCCCGGGTCCTGGATCCCCGCGCGGGAGCGCAGGATGGCTTCCGACACCTTGGTGACCGCTTCGTCCTGGCCGATCACCCGCTGATGGAGGATCGGTTCGAGGTTTAAGAGCTTTTCTCGTTCGCCCTCCATCAGCCGGGCCATCGGGATGCCGGTCCAGCGCCCGACGATCCGCGCGATCTCCTCCTCGGTCACCTTGTCGCGCAGCAGATTGTCGCTGCTCGTGCGCTCCTGCTCGGCGATGGTTTCCTCGGCCTCCAGCTCCTTTTGGAGCGCCGGCAGCCGGCCGTATTTGAGCTCGGCGGCCTTGTTGAGGTCATATTCCCGCTCGGCCTTTTCGATCTGGGCGTTGACCTGCTCGATCTCCTCGCGCAGGTGCTGCACCTTGCCGATGGCCTGCTTCTCGTTCTCCCAGCGCGCCTTCATTTCGCCGAAGGTGGCGCGCATCTCGGCGAGCTCCTTCTGGATTTCCCGCAGATGCTCCTGCGAGAGCTTGTCGCTCTCCTTTTTGAGCGCGGCCTCCTCGATCTCATGCTGCATGATCTGCCGGGAGATGTCGTCCAGCTCGGTGGGCATGGAATCCATTTCGGTGCGGATCATCGCGCAGGCCTCGTCCACCAGGTCGATGGCCTTGTCGGGCAGGAAGCGGTCCGAGATGTACCGGTGGGAGAGGACCGCCGCGGCGATCAGGGCGTTGTCCTGGATTTTGACGCCGTGGTAGACCTCGTAGCGCTCCTTGAGTCCGCGCAGGATCGAGATGGTGTCCTCCACCGTCGGCTCGTCCACCAGCACCGGCTGGAAGCGCCGCTCGAGGGCGGCATCCTTCTCGATGTACTGGCGGTACTCGTTTAGGGTGGTGGCGCCGATACAGTGCAGCTCGCCGCGCGCGAGCATGGGCTTTAAGAGGTTGCCAGCGTCCATCGAGCCCTCGGTCTTGCCGGCGCCTACAATGGTGTGCAGCTCGTCGATGAAGAGGATGATCTTCCCCTCGCTCTTCTTGACCTCGGTGAGCACCGCCTTGAGGCGCTCCTCGAATTCGCCGCGGAATTTGGCCCCCGCGATGAGCGCCCCCATGTCCAGCGAGAAGAGGGTGCGCTCGCGCAGGTTTTCCGGCACGTCTCCGCGCACGATCCGCAGCGCCAGCCCTTCGGCGATGGCCGTCTTGCCGACGCCCGGCTCGCCGATCAGGCAGGGGTTATTCTTGGTTTTGCGGCTGAGGATGCGGATCACGTTGCGGATCTCGCCATCCCGCCCGATCACCGGGTCGAGCTTTTGCTGGCGCGCCAGCTCGGTCAGGTCCTGGCCATATTTTTTGAGCACGTCGTAGGTGTCCTCCGGGTTGTCGCTGGTGACCCGGGCATTGCCCCGCACCGTCTGCAGGGCATCCAGGAACTTGTTCTTTTGCAGATCGAAGCTCTCGAACAGCTTGCGCATCGAACGGCTGGGGCGCTCCAGGAGCCCCAGGAAGAGATGCTCGACCGAGACGTATTCGTCCTTCATTCGCTCTGCGATCCGCTCGGCCTCGGTCAGCGCCCGGTCGGTGTCCTGGGAGACGTAGATTTTCCCGCTCTCCCGCCCCGAGCCGCTCACCGCCGGCAGCTTTCGCACAAGCTGTGCGACCGAGCTCGTCATCATCTGGGGGTCGATCCCGATTTTTTTGAGCAGCTGCGGGATCAGCCCGCCCTCCTGCTCCAGCAGCGCCTGGGCGATATGCTCCTGCTCGATCTGCTGGTTTTGGTTTTCTATGGCAATGTTCTGTGCCGCGCCAATCGCTTCCATCGATTTCTGGGTAAGCTTTTGGGTGTTCATCTGTGATTCCTCCTCACTGGGGTAACATTTCTATTCTGCCCTAGTTTCTATTATAGTCATAAATATGAAAAGAATATGAATCAAAATGATTTATTTTGAAAATTAGTGAAATAATATTGTTCTTATCACTGGGAGCCAACCCTATGACGATTGCCCCCGGACGGTTCCTTTTTCACACAAAAAGCCCCCGCTCGTATGCGAGCGGGGGCCCGGCCGACCCGATTAAATCTCGTTCTCGATCCAGTCCAGGATGTCCCCATAGACCTCTTCGCGGTTGAGTTCATTGAGCAGCTCGTGCCGCGCGCCCTCATAAAGCTGCATTTCCAGGTCCTCGACCCCGGCGCTCTGCAGCCGGTTATAGACCTGCAGCACCCCGCGCCCGAAGTTCCCCACCGGGTCGCAGTCGCCCGAGAGCAGCAGGGTGGCAAGCCCCTTGGGATAATCTCTGGCCCAGCGCGGGGAATTTGCAACCTCCATCATGGTGAAGAGATCGAGATAGGCCGAGGCGGTGAAGCGCTGCCCGCTTACAGGGTCGGCAAGATAGCGGTCCACCGCCGCCTCGTCCCGGCTGAGCCAGTCGCTGGCGGTGCGCGTGGGGGTGAAACGCCGGTTCATGTTGCCGATGACCAGCTCGTGCAGCCGTTCGGGGCGGCAGAATTCGCCTTCCTTACGCAGATACCGCTGTGCGAGCAGGATCCCGAAGCCGGTCATCGGGTTCGGCCCGGCGGTGCCCATCAGGATCACCCCCGCCAGGGTGTCCGGGTATTTTACACAGTAGAGCCGCGCGATCAGCGAGCCCATCGAATGCCCCAGCAGGAAGATTTTGCGCTCGGGGAACATCCCCGCCGCGATGTGGCAGAGATGCCGCAAATCCCTGATCAGGCACTGGTAGCCGTTCTCGTGCGCAAAGTAGCCCAGCCGCTCGGGACTGCCGGCGCTCTTGCCGTGGCCGAGATGGTCCTGTCCGAAGACCGCAAGGCCCTGCTGCGCGAGATAGAGCATAAACTCGTGGTAACGTCCGATGTGCTCGAGCATCCCGTGGCTGACAAGCACGATCCCACGGATCTCCTCCCCCTCGGGGAAGTAGGCGACGGCGCTGATGTTGTCCTCGCCGTTCGCGCTGTGAAAGCTGATGGAACGAATATTGATGCGCATATCATTTCACTTCCTTTGATTGGCCCACATCAGATGGAGGCGGGCTTTGCCTTGCGCCGCGCCGGAATCTGCGCGCGGGTCACCTCGGCGGTATTCCCCTCGCCGTCCACCGTGAAGAAGCGCACATGGGTGAACTTGCGCCACACGTCGCAGAGGATGGAATCCTCCCCCTGCGGCAGGCCGGTGAGGACGTTCTGGGTCTTGTTATGCTTGATAAAGCTGATGATCAGCTTGACGGGGTCGTCCCCGTAGACGATGTTCATGGTGGCGTCATGGCTTTTGGAGACCTTGTAAAGATGCTCGAGCGCCAATGGATTCTGCGGGTAGCGCCCACTCTGTACGCTGAAGACGCACAGCTCGGTCTTGGTAATATCCGCCACGGTCTGCCCCGCGTGGATGATCCGCTCGCACTGGAATTGGTTTGTCACCAGCACCACGGTTTTGGGCGTCGCCTCTTTGCGATTGGCCGTCATGGCATTCTCCCCAATCTGTATCGTTGCGCTGCGGTAACAGCGTTCCATCATTATTATAACGTATCTTTGTGAAGAAATCATTACTGGCCTGTATTTTTTCCGCACAGGCTGTCGCATAATGGAACTTGCAATGCAGTATAAAACTTATTGTCATATAATTGACAATCGTTCCCGATTATACTAAAATAAAACCATTGAAGGAAGGCCATGTGTTGATTTTGAGAAGACCCCCAGGAGGTTTACTGTGGAAGATAAGCTCAGCGGCGCCACCGCCCGTTTCGAGCAGCTGGTAAAAGACCAGCTCGCCCGGGTCGAGCGGATGAAGGCGCAGAAGGATTTCATTGACTATAAAACGCTCGACCCCATCATCATCGGGGTGTGCGGGGGTGACGGGATCGGCCCGGTCATCACCGGCGAAGCGAGAAGGGTGCTCGAGTACCTGCTCGCGGACGAGGTGGGGCGCGGCAAGGTGGAGTTCCGTTCGATCGACGGGCTGACCATCGAGAACCGCGCGGCGCAGCATAAGGCCATCCCGGACGACGTGCTGCAGGAGCTCAAGGCCTGCCACGTCATCCTCAAGGGCCCCACCACCACCCCGCGCGCCGGGGACCCCTGGCCGAACATCGAGAGCGCCAACGTCGCCATGCGCAAGGAGCTCGACCTGTTCTGCAACATGCGCCCGGTCAAGGTGCCCAGCGAGGGGATCGATTGGACCTTTTTTAGGGAGAACACCGAGGGCGCCTACGCGGTGGGCTCTTGCGGGGTGAACGTGGACGAGGATTTGGCGATCGACTTCGTGGTCACCACCACCGAGGGCACCGAGCGGATCGCCAAGCTCGCCTATGAGTTCGCGGATAAAAACAAAAAGGACCGCGTCTCGATCGTGACCAAGGCCAACGTCGTCAAGACGACCGACGGCAAGTTTTTGAAGCTCTGCCAGGAGATCGGCAAGCAGTATCCGCACATCACCACCGACGACTGGTATATCGACATCCTGACTGCCAAGCTGATCGACCAGAAGCGCCGGCGCGATTTTAGGGTGTTTGTGCTCCCCAACCTCTACGGGGACATCATCACCGACGAGGCCGCCGAGTTCCAGGGCGGGGTGGGCACCGCGGGCAGCGCCAACATCGGCAAGCGCTACGCCATGTTCGAGGCGATCCACGGCAGCGCGCCGCGCATGGTCAGCGAGGGCCGCGCCCAGTATGCCGACCCCTGTTCGATGCTGCGTGCGGCGGTGCTGCTGCTCTCCCACATCGGGTATCAGCAGCAGGCCGACAAGCTCGAGCGGGCGCTGGATATCTGCATGTATGAGGAGAAACGCCTGAGCGTCACCGGGCGGGACACCGGCGCGACCTGCGAGGACTTCGGCGACTATGTGATGGAGACGATCACAAAGCTCTAGAATTGACACCGCGGGGGCAGACAGGACCGTCTGCCCTCGATTGGTTCTTTCGACGGATGGTCGCAATATGGGAAAATGAAGGGTTGGAAGGTGAAATAGTGGCACGATATGAAGGGGTCTCCCCATCGGTGATCCGGCGGCTGCCGCGGTACTACCGCTTTTTGGAGGACCTGCAGAAAAAGGACGTGCACCGCATCTCTTCCCGCGAGCTCTCCCAGCTGATGAACCTGACCGCCTCGCAGATCCGGCAGGACCTCAACTGCTTCGGCGGGTTCGGCCAGCAGGGGTACGGCTACAACGTGGACGCCCTGCTCGGGGAGATCGGCAACATTCTGGGGCTACATAAGGGATACAAGGTGATCCTCATCGGGGCGGGCAATCTGGGCCTGGCGATCGCCAAGCACATGTCCTTCGAGACCAAGGGCTTCAACCTGATCGGGATTTTTGACAAGCAAAAGGAGCTCATCGGCATGCCGGTGCGCCATCTGGTGATCTCGGACGTGAACCGGCTGGAGAATTTCTGCAAGACCTTCTCGCCGCAGGTGGCGATCCTGTGCATCCCGCGCGAGGAAGCGCCCGAGCTGGCCGACCGGCTGGTGAACTACGGGATCAAGGGCTTTTGGAACTTCTCGCACTATGATCTGGCGATGGATTATCAGGACATCGCGGTGGAGAACGTCCACCTGGGTGACAGCCTGATGACGCTGTGCTACGAGATCAGCGAGATATTGGAATGACCACAGGCGGGCTGCGGCCCGCCTTTTTTAAAGGAGACAGCATGGGAGAAATTGTGATCCGCTCCCTCGGCGTGCGCGACTGCGTACCGGGCCTGCTGCAAAGTTTCGAGCGCTACCAGCAGGTCACCAGGGTCTGGCGCACCGTCGGCGGGGAGCAGAGAATTGTGGATTGCCCCTTCACCGAGCACTGGAGCGGGGAGGAGAAGGACGAACTGGTGAAAAACACGCTCCTGCCCACGCTGCAAGCTGGCGGCGCGCTCTACGCCGCCTACGACGGGGAGACGGTGGCCGGCTTCGCGCTGCTGGAGGGGGCGCCTGCGGGCAGCCGGGGGCAGTACCGCATCCTCGCCGAGCTCTACACCTCTTATCCTTACCGCGGCAGGGGTATCGGGCGCAGGCTCTTTTTGCGCTGTGCCGATCGCGCGCGGGAGATGGGCGGGCAGTATCTCTATATTTCGGCCCACTCGGCAGTGGAGAGCATGGCCTTTTACCGGGCGATGGGCTGCGTTCCCGCCGGGGAGGTCAATCAGAGGCTGGCTGAAAAGGAGCCTTGCGACTGCCAGCTGGAGTGTAGGATTTAGCGGGGTTTCGCCCCCGTACGACGACCCCTTTCTTTTGTTTGAAAAGAAAGGGGGAAAGAAAGCAAACAAAGGAGGGGGTACCCCTCCTTGACCACCCCACGCGCGACCACGCGCGGACTATACACGTTTTCGCACGCCGCGAAATGCGAAGCCGCCCCCGACGTATGTCGGGGGCGGCTTTTTGCCCGCGCAGGCAACTGATCACTACAACGATGGTGCCCTTTCCCGCGCAGGCGCTCTATAAAAGTAAATTTTGTTAGTGCAGTCTTAGTGCAAAAGAGCCCTTGCTTAAAAAAATAGGGTACTATTAATCTACATAAGGGGAGGTGGGAGTCTTGCAGGACAGGGAATATGGATATATAAAAATAAAACTGGAAAAGGTCATCCGGGAAAGCGGCCTAAGCAAAAACAAGGTGTCCCACTTTTCTGAAATGCAGCGCACGCAGCTAAACACCTATTGCAAGGGCGAGTTGCAGCGCGTGGATTTGGTGGTGCTGGCCCGGATATGCCATACGCTAAGCTGCAAAGTCCAGGACGTTCTTGAATATGTGCCGCCTCAAAGATGATTCACCTGGTGTGGTTGGCATTTCTTTTGCGGGCCGAGCTGCAACCCGGTTTGCAGCTGCTTGGCTTCGCGTTCTGCTGTGTCCGGCGGCGCAGTCAGCTTTGAGCAGTGCGTGAGGGGGAACATAAAAAGAGGGGGATACTTCCCCCTCTTTTTCGTCTTTTCAGAGCCCTTTTCTTTGAAAAGGGCTTAATCTTCTTCTACGTCGAAAAGGTTACTCGGGGCGTGAGGCGGACAGCCCCACAAACGAAACTCCCGGTGTACAGCCGAGGAAATCCTCGGCCACCGGCCGCCCCGACACTGCCGCGCGGCGGCCTCGGATGACAATTAAAGAGAAATCCCCAGCTTGATTTCGAGATAGGCCTTGGTCAGCGCCACGCACTTGTCCCACCCCAGGTCGCTGGAATTGAGGCACAGGTCGTAGTTGTCCGCGTCCCGCCAGCTGTTGCCGGTGAAATAGCGGTAATAGTCCCCGCGGCGCTTGTCGGTCTTGCGGATAAAGCGCTTGGCCTCCTCCTCGTCGAAGTTGGGGTGTACCTCCATCGTCTTTTTCACGCAGTAATCGAACGGCGCGTGCACGTACAGGCGCAGCACGTTCGGGTAGTCGCGCAGGATGTAATCCGCGCACCGCCCCACGATGACGCAGCTCTCGGTGTCCGCGAGCTGGCGGATCACCTTGCACAGATAATTAAAGAGGTTCTGATCGCTCGTGAAATCGTCGCTCTCCGGGGGGATGACCTCCCCGGTGTGCACGCTTTTGGGCGCCTTGAGGATCAGGGGCTTTTTCAGGTTCTCGTCCGCCTTGGCGAAGAGCGCCTCGTTGATCCCGCTCTCGTCCGAGGCGAGGCGGAGCAGCTCGTCGTTGTAGAACTTGATCCCCAGCTCCTCGGAGAGCATCTTGCCGATGGTCTTGCCGCCGCTGCCGTATTCCCGCGCGACTGTGATCACATAGTTTTTCATATGACCGCCGTCCTTTCCTGTTTGCATGACGGATATTTCCTACCTTCAGTATAGGATATTGTTGGGGACAGGTCAAGGAGAAGGCGGCAATTTTTTATTGACGGCGCTCCGGGCAAATGAATGGCCACCGGCTATGCCGGTGGCCATTACAATTATAGCAACAGGTAGAACAGGGCGACCAGCAGCGTAAAATCCGCCTTTTCGTTCATCAACAGCAGCAGCAGCCCGATGAGCAGCAGCCGCTCGTTGTCGATGTTTAAAGCGTCGAGCACCTTCCCGATGGGGGAGTCCTCCCCGACAAAGTTCGAGATGACGTTCCCGAGGCCCTTCCCTTCGCCCTGCCCGAACTGGGGCAGGTGGATTCCCAGGTTCCCCGTCAGCTGGCTGAGAAGGGAGGAGACCGTGCCGCCGCTCTGTGTGCCCGCGGTCCCGCTATGCGCGCCGCCGCCCGACGGATGGTTCGCGCCGGCCGCCTGCGGGCCCGGTGCGTTTGGGGTGGCGTTGCCCGGGCCCTGGGTGGGGCCCTGCACCGGGATATGTATGGTGTCCTGCATGGGCGGCGAGATCACGGCGTTGGCCTGCTGCACCGTCTGGCGGGAGCGCTGCTGCATCTGGCGCACCCGGCGGATCGCCTCCTGCTGCATGTTGAGAAGATCCTTTTCGGTATAACTCACACCTTTCCAATCGGCCATCAGCCATCATCACCACCAAACAGATTGCCGAAGATGCCGGTCTCCTTGAGCAGGGGGAGCATCTTGACCAGCTGCATGATCCGGATCGCGTCGTCCACTTTTTTCTGCCGCTTCTCCCCGAAATGGGGCTTGAGCGCGAGCAGCAGCTCAACGTTGGAGTCCCGGGTATTGAGCCCCTGCAAAATCTGCGAGACCTTTGCAATGGTGTTTACATCCAGGCTGCCCAAGAGGTTGGCGGCCGCGCTGGGCGCCGCGGGCTGGGCGGGCGGCGGGGTAAACAGGTTTTGCAAAGGGGGAGCGGGCTGTGCCTGGGGCTGCGCGGGTTGTGCGGGAGGCGGTGCGGCGGGCGGCTGTGCGTCCGCCGCAGGGGCGGCGCCGTCTCCCCCCAGTCCCAGCTGGTTTGCCAGGTTCATGATCTGCTGCATGGTCTGGGGGTTGTTCAGAAGAGAACCGAGGGCCGAAGCCATATCTTCCATGCGCGCACCCGCCTTCCGTTTTTAGTCTGTTATTTCTGCATGAGTTTTCCGAGCAGTCCCTTGACCTGGGGGGAATTGAGGAACTGTTCGAGCTGCTGGGGATTGTTCAGCAGCTGGTTGACCTGGGCGGCCTTCTGCGGATCGAGGTTCCCGAGCAGGTCCTTGACCTGGCCCCCCTCGATCTGCTGGCGAAGCTGCTGGGGATTTTTCCCCAGCTTCTGCCCGGCCATACCCAAGAGGCTGTTCATGGCCTGCTGGGACATATTTGGGCCGCCTGACGGCCCCCGATTATTCTGATTCATCACAAAAAACTCCTTTCCACCGGCTTCTTACACCATGCTATGCCGCCGGGAGTTAATTTGTGAAAAACCTTTTATTTCCCTACATTTTATGATAAATTATAGGTATGTATGACGCGAAAGCAAAGGATGAAATCAGTATGAGAATTGTGGCAGTGGGGGATACCCACCGTGACTTCATGGGCCTGCGCGAGCTGATCGAGCAGCAGATGGACAGCACCGACCTGTTTATTCATACCGGCGATGGGGAGCGGGAGCTCGACGACATCCGCTCGCTCTATCCCGAGCTGCCGCTGCGCGCGGTCTGCGGCAACTGCGATTTATATTCCAGCGACCCGCAGGTGGATTTGATCGATGCGGGAGGGGTCAAGATTTTCGTCACCCACGGGCACGGCTTCGGGGTAAAATATTCGGTGGAGGAGCTCGAGCAGAACGCCCGCCGCCTCGGCGCGGCTATCGTGCTCTTCGGGCATACGCATTGCCAGTACTACCGCTATGACGAGGGGCTCCATCTCTTAAACCCCGGCAGCCTCTCCCATCCGCGGGGCACGTCCCGGGGGTACGCGGTGATCGAGATTCAAAACGGGCAGATTTTGTGCAACCTGGTGCAGCTTCGATAAGTGGGATATACCAACCCCGTCTCTTGGGCGGGCAGCAGGCAGGGGCGCTCCTGTCTGCTGTGTTTTTGAGGGAGGACAAATGGATGACGGAGTTTTTGATACGGCATTTCATCAAGGACAGCGGGCAGCTGGGCGACCCCAAGGTGCGCGGGCGGTATGGGCTGCTCTCCTCGCTGGTCGGCATCTGCTGCAACGCGGTGCTGTTTCTCTGTAAGTTCCTGATCGGCACCGTCTCGGGCAGCGTGAGCATCATGGCCGACTCGGTGAACAACCTCTCGGACGCGGGCTCGTCGGTGGTCACCCTGATCGGCTTCCGGATTTCGGGGCGCCCGGCGGACGAGGGCCATCCCTTCGGGCACGCGCGCGCCGAGTACATCGGCGGGCTGATCGTCTCCTTCATGATCCTGCTGCTGGGGGTGGAGTTCTTGCGCTCCTCCTTTTTAAAGATCCTGCACCCCGAGCCGGTGACCATCAGCGCGCTGGCCCTTTTTTTGCTTTTGCTTTCGATTTTGCTCAAGGCCTGGATGGGCCTCTTCAACCGCCGGGTCGGGAAGCGGATCGATTCCGCCGCGCTGCTGGCGACCGCGCAGGACAGCTTCAACGACGTGATCACCACCTCGGTGGTCCTGCTCGCCGCGGCGCTCGCCAAGTTCACCGGCCTGCAGATCGACGGCTACATGGGCGTCGCGGTGGCGCTCTTCATCCTCTATTCCGGCCTGGGGCTGGCGCGCGAGACGGTCAGCCCCCTGCTCGGCCAGGCGCCCGACCCCGGGATGGTGCAGGCGCTGGAGAAAAAGATCACCTCCTATGACGAGGTGCTGGGGGTGCACGACCTGGTGGTCCACTCCTACGGGCCGGGCAACTGGTACGCCAGCGTGCACGCCGAGGTGTCGGCCAAGGAGGATATCCTCAAAAGCCACGACGTGATCGACAACATCGAGCGCGAGGTGCTCGCACAGATGGGGATCCACCTGGTCATCCACCTCGACCCGGTGGTGACCGACGACCCGGCGATCAACGAGCTGCGCGAATTCGTGCGCGGCAAGCTGCGCGCGATCGACCCCGCCCTCTCGATGCACGACTTTCGGGTGGTCTTCGGCGAAACCCACACCAACCTGATCTTCGATGTGGTGGTGCCCGTGGGCTTTCGCCAAAGCGACCATCAGCTCGGCGAGCAGATCCAGCAGGCGGTGGAGGAGCTCGATCCCGGCTACTACTATACCGTCGTCACGTTCGACCGCAGCTACACCTCGGCCACCGGCTGCTGAACCTTCTCCCCTCCTCGCGCATAGGATGGGGAAAGACCCCTGCCACAGCGGGCGAGAGAGGCACATCCGCGTTTGCGGGTGTGCCTCTCTCGCCCTCCGGCAGGGAAGCGGGGAGGACGAAAAATGAAAAAGTGTGACGAGCGCGTGGCGCTCCGAGTATCCCGGGTGAGCATCGGGGTCAACCTGCTGCTATCGGCGCTGAAGTTTATGGCGGGGCTCCTGGCCCATTCGGGGGCCATGCTGTCGGACGCGGTCCACTCCGCGTCGGACGTGCTGAGCACCCTGGTGGTGATGGTGGGGGTGCGCCTGGCGGGGAAGGAACCGGATTGGGACCACCCCTATGGGCATGAGCGGCTGGAGAGCGTCGCGGCGCTCCTGCTCGCGGGGATGCTCGCGCTCACGGGTCTGTTGATCGGCGTGCAGGGGGTGCGCCATGTCCTGAATCCCGGCGCGCTGCAGGTGCCGGGGGCTTTGGCGCTCTGGGCGGCGGCGCTCTCGATCGGGGTCAAGGAGTGGATGTACCGCTACACCAAGCGCGCCGCTCAGAAGACCGGCTCGGACGCGCTGATGGCCGACGCCTGGCACCACCGCTCGGACGCGCTCTCCTCGGTGGGCAGCTTCCTTGGGATTTTCGGCGCGCGCCTGGGGTTCCCGCTGCTCGATCCGCTGGCCGCGGCGGTGATCGCGCTCTTTATCCTGCGCGCGGCCTTCGGGATCGCCCGGGATTCGGTCGGCAGGCTGACCGACCGCGCCTGCGATGAGGAGATTGCAGCGCGCATGCGCGCCGCTATCCTCGCGCAGCCGGGGGTCCTCTCGCTGGATGAGCTGCGCACCCGGGTCTTCGGTTCGCGGCTCTATGCCGACGTCGCCATCGGAGCGGACAGCTCGATGACCCTCTACCAGGCGCACGCCATCGCCGAGGGGGTGCACGTCGCGCTCGAGCGGGAGTTCCCGGCGCTCAAGCATTGCACCGTCCACGTCAACGCCTTGTAGGCAGAAACCAGGAAGGGCGGGCACCGCAGTGCCCGCCCTTCCTGGTGGTTTAGATAATCAGATATGGAAATGTAGGAGATAGCGGTTTAATAGGCCACGCCCTGGGCGATCATCGCCTCGGCCACCTTGAGGAAGCCGGCGATGTTGGCGCCCATCACGAGGTTGCCGGAGCTGCCGTATTTTTCGCTGGCGTCGTAGGCGGCGTGGAAGATGCCCAGCATGATGTCGTGCAGCTTGGAATCGACCTCCTCGAAGGTCCAGCCGTAGCGCAGCGAGTTCTGGCTCATTTCCAGCCCGCTGACGGCGACGCCTCCGGCGTTGGCCGCCTTGGCGGGCGCGAAGAGGATCCCGGCCGCCTGCAGCTTTTCCACCGCCTCGGGGGTGCAGGGCATGTTGGCGCCCTCGGCCACCGCGGTAACGCCGCCCTGGATCAGCTTGTCGGCCGACGCGCCGTCCAGCTCGTTCTGGGTGGCGCAGGGGAGGGCCACGTCGCAGGGGATGCTCCAGATCCCGGTGCACCCTTCGGTGTAGGTGGCGGTGGGCACGCTCTGCACATATTCCTTGATCCGCGCGCGGCGGACCTCCTTGATGTCCTTGACAATATCCAGCTTGATCCCGTCGGGGTCGTGGATGTAGCCGTCCGAGTCGGAGAGCGCGACCACCTTGGCGCCCAGCTGCTGGGCCTTTTCGGTCGCGTAGATGGCGACGTTGCCCGAGCCGGAGATGACCACCGTCTTGCCGGACACCGAGTCGTTCTTCATGCACCGGAGCATCTCCTCGGTGAGGTAGAGCAGCCCGTAGCCGGTCGCCTGGGTGCGCCCGAGGGAGCCGCCGAAGGTGAGGCCCTTGCCGGTCAGCACGCCGGTGAACTCGTTGCGCAGGCGCTTATACTGCCCGTACATGTATCCGATCTCCCGCGCGCCCACGCCGATGTCCCCGGCGGGCACGTCGGTGTCGGCGCCGATGTGTTTACACAGCTCGGTCATGAAGCTCTGACAGAAGCGCATGACCTCCGCGTCCGACTTGCCCTTGGGGTCGAAGTCGGAGCCGCCCTTGCCGCCGCCCATGGGCAGCCCGGTCAGGGAGTTTTTAAAGGTCTGCTCGAAACCGAGGAATTTGATGACCGACCCGGTCACCGAGGGGTGCAGGCGCAAGCCCCCCTTATACGGGCCGATGGCGGAGTTGAACTGGACCCGAAAGCCCCGGTTGACCCGCACGTTGCCCGCGTCGTCCACCCAGGAGACCCGGAACTGGATGAAGCGCTCCGGCTCCACGATCCGGTCGATCACGCCGGTTTTGATGATGTCGGGATTCTGCTCGACGACCGGCTCGAGGGATTCAAGCACCTCGCCCACAGCCTGCAAAAACTCGGTCTCACCCTTGTTTCTTGCGGCGACGTCGTCATATACCTTCTTCAGGTACGAGTTTTTGAATGCCATGGGAACCACTCCTTTAATATTCTTTGTATATATACTATTATAAGCAGAAATTTGCAATTTTGCAATATAAAAATTGCAGGACGAGAATATTTTTATGACCCGCACATCCTGTACAAGCGGTTTGGCCGCAGGTTTATGGTTTTTGATGGTTATTTTGCAGGATTGCCCTGCAAATAATTCAAGCAATGCAGGATTGGGAGGCATCCCGGTTGCGCTTTCCCTGCGGATGGGTTATAATGGGGGTATTCCATCGAGCAGGCCAGATGGCAGCGCGCGCAGCGCCGAAAGGCCGCGTGTGAGGAAAGTCCGAGCTCCGCAGGGCGGGATAGCTGCTAACGGCAGCCGGGGGCGACCCCAGGGACAGTGCAACAGAGAGATACCGCCGCGCGCTTTGCGCGGTAAGGGTGGAAAGGCGAGGTAAGAGCTCACCGGCACACTGGCGACTGTGTGGCCATGTAAACCCTATCCGGAGCAACACCGCATAGAGGGCACAAAGCGGCGGCCCGCCGCGCCCTCGGGTAGGTGGCTGGATTTGCCCGGCGACGGGCAAACAAGATAGATTGTCGTCAAATACAGAACTCGGCTTACAGACCTGGTCGGTGGAATTTTTGGAAAAACAGCGGGCCCGCACTAAGGGCGCACCCATGAGGGTGCCCTTAGTGCGGGCCCGCGTAGCTTTTCGATGACGAATCACTTGACAATTGGCGCAAAGGGAGGGGGTCCCCCTCTTGGGGGTTCCCCTCCCGGAGCTCCAGTGGCGCTCCGATTCACCCCTCCTGCGCTTTTTACGTCTTAATGAGGGCTTCTCGCCCTCAAACTCCCCGCCAAGGGGGCGCCGCCCCCTTGGAACCCTGTAATAGGTGGGCGGGTTTGATAAACCGAGGCCCGCACAATTGTGCGGGCCCGCTTGCTATGCTTCGCAGATCACGGTGCAGTCCTCGGGGGTGACGGCCAGGCAGAAGGCGCGCCGCCCCTCGCAGCCCGGGGGCACCAGCAGATAGGTGTGCCGGCTGCGGGACTTGACCAGCGCCTTCTGGTGCGCCGCCTTCAGGTCGCAGACATAGGCGCCCTCCTCGGGGAGGTAGCCCTCGGCCTGCAAAAAGGCCCGGTCGAAGTAGAAGGTGGAGATCATCCGCTCGGTCAGCGACCCGCCCACCGTGCGCGCGGCGGGGGAAACCTCGCCGCCGAGCAGGATGCACGAGCGCCCACTCCCCGCCGCCAGGGCCACCGCCAGGCTGGCGGTGACGATGGTGACCCGCTTCTCGCCCAGAAAGCGCAGGATGGCGGCGCAGTCCGCCCCCGCATCGAGGAAGATCACATCCCCCTCTTCCACGAATTCGGCCGCGCGCCGGGCCAGCTCGCTCCCCTCCGCCGCGGGGGAGGCTGCCGCTGCCGGTGCCGGTTCGGCGCGGGCCAGCTTGGCCGCGCCCCCGCGCAGCTGGACGATCAACCCCTCCTGCTCGAGGGTGGAGAGGTCCCGGCGCACGGTGGAGACCGAGATGCCCAGCGTCTCGGTCATTTCCGCAATATAAGCAATCTCATGCTGGGAGAGATATTCGATGATCTTGGTTTTGCGCAGATAGGGAATCATAGCCGTTTCATGCCTTTCGGATGGGATGTGAGGGCATGCGCCCCCTCCCTTTTATTATAGCCGGAAGGCCTCGGCCTTTCAACAGAATTCAAATTGTTTCATTTTTGTTCATGTTTTCGCCACACTTGCGGCTGAGGTATTCCCGCTGGACCGCAATGGTCTCCAGCGTTTCGCCCAGCTGCACGAAGACCGAGCCGAGCAGAAGAAGGTCCTCGGTCGGGGTATTGTTGGCGATGGTGATGGCGGTCGCGGCCACGGCGGCGGCCAGCTCGCTTGGATTCATAGTAATCCCCCCGTATATCCTTATTCGCCCGGGAGGGTGGACAGAAGGGAAGACAAAGAACAGCCTGCCGCGGCAGGCTGTTCTTCACGGGTGGTTTGCTTTATAAATGACCGCGAGATAAGCTTTCTTGTTGGCATACTTCCGCTCCCTTCCCAGGAAAAGCGGAGCAAATCCCTTGCCTTTTTCAAACTTATCCCAATTATATCCTCTTCTGGCGGATTTTGCAAGTGAATACATACTTCCGTGCCTGTCCCTCTCTTCCCGCATGACCGATAGAAAGCTTATCTGGCGGTCATTTATGAGGGAGGGAAACCATTGAACAGGAAAGCATTTGCGCCGATCCTGGCGCTAGCGCTGATTTGGTCTGTGCCGGCCGGCGCGGCCGGGGGTGCGGCGGTACGGGTCCAGGAGGGCTATGACTGCGACTACGGGGTGTATATTCCCTTTACCCCTTCGCCCCGCACCGGCAGTTACACCTTCGCACTCTACGAGGGGGAGGGAACGTCGGGCGCGCCCGAGGTGACGGCCGAGGTGGATACGGCGGGGAGCGCCCGGCAAACCGTCTATCTGCCGCTGCGTTACGACGTGAGCGGCCCGAGCACCTGGACGCTGGAGGTGACGGCGCGCGCCCCAGCGGGGCGGGAAGCATTTGACCGGGAGGCGACGCTCGTCAAAACTTTTGAGACCAGCCCGTCCTGCGGCTGTCCGGCGGGGACGGCGGGTGCCTTTTACGCGGGGGATGGGAGTGGAAAAAGCCCTTACCAGGTCGGGGCATCCGAGCAGCTGCAGCATGTCAACCGGCATTTGGGCGGCAGCTTCCGGCAAGTGAATCACATTGACCTCAGCGCCTATGGGAGCTGGACCCCCATCGGGGGAAACAGCTATGCAGCCTTTTCGGGGACCTACGACGGCGGCGGATACAAGATCACCGGGTTCACGGTGGGGAATACCATGCAATACAGCGGGCTGTTCGGCCTGGTCTCCGGGGCGGTGATCCAAAACCTCGGGGTACAGGATTACAATGTCAATGCGCCCGGCTCGGATTATGTGGCGGGACTGATCGGACAGATAGGCAATGCCAGCTCCCTGCGACGCTGCTTTTCCCGCGGCGGTACGGTGCGGGCCGGCGGGGATACCGGCCCGCTGGTGGCTTATGCGCTAGGCGAGGCCAACAACACGATGGAGGACTGCTATGTCAACGGTACCGTCGTCATCGGCGGGCAGAAGAGGACGGCGAGCGCGGGCGGCTTTAACGGGAATCCGTTTGCATTTTCCACTATTTCAAACTGTTACGCCCTCCCGGCCTCGGTCAGCTGCCACTATGTCGGCGGATTTGATTCCGCCGGCTACAGCACGGTTTATGCCAACTGCTGCTGGAGCACCAATATCGCCTCCTATGCCAGCGCATACAATATGAAAAATCCGCCCGGGACGAGAGGCTATACAACTGCGCAGCTGACCAACCCTGACCTGCGCGCCACTGTCTACAGCGGCTTCGATTTTGATACGGTATGGATCTGGGACGACCATATGGGTGCGCCGAAGCTCAGAGTCGAAAAAGAATGAGCCATGTGAACAGGGAACTAAACAGAACAGCCTGCCGCGGCGCCGCGGCAGGCTGTTTCATTTATAAAAGACAGAGGGATTATTTGAACTTTACCGCGGTGCCGTAGGCGATGACCTCGGCCGCGCCCTGCATGACCGCCGCCGAGGCATAGCGCATGCAGACGACGGCGTCCGCGCCCATCTGCTCGGCTTCCTCGACCATCCGCTTGGTGGCCAGGGCCCTCGCCTCGTTCATCATGTCCGTATAGGCCTTGAGCTCGCCGCCCACCAGGGTTTTGAAGCTCTGGGTGATGTCCCGGCCGATATTCTTGGACTGGATGGTGCTCCCGCGGCACAGCCCCAGCATCTCGAGCTCCTTGCCGGAAATGGTTTCAGTAGTGACTAAGATCATCTTCTTCTCCGCTCCTTACTTCATGGATTCTCTCGATCAGCACATAGATGGAAACGCCGGCCAGCGCCAGCGGGATCAGGCAACCCAGCGCCTTTATCCAGAAGGGCATGGCGATCAAAAAGCAAGCGGCCACAAAGCCTAAAAAATAAAGGGTTAGCACCGCCGTAATAATAATGGGCGCAATCAGCTTTTTCAGTTTCATCGGCGCGCCCTCCCCGAAAAATTAAAAATTGTACTCCGCAATGTAGGTCTCCCCTTCGTTGGAGAGGGTGAGCACCGGCGTGCCGTCCCCGATGGTGGTGCGGTAGCGCTTGTAGCCGTCGGGGAAATCCCGATCCCCAATGCAGCCGCTGGTGTTGATGGTGAGATTCTCGGGCGCCTCGCGCAGCCGCAGCCGGATCATGCTGCGGTGGTCGGTCAGCGCAATGTCGGCGTTATCCAGGAACCCGTCGGCGTTGAGCAGCACCTGCGCGGCCTTGCCCTCGATGTAAAGGCGGCTGTGCAGCATCTGTTCGGCGTCCACCCGCACCGTCCCCTCGTCAGAGGAGATCTGCACGGTGGAATTGATGTCCGGCAGGTAGACCACGCCGCCCGCGTCGTTGACCGCGAAGTTCTGGTACTCCTTGTCCGGGATGGTCAGGCGGACCACGTTGACCTGGTAGCCCTTGGGAACGCTGACATAGTCGAGGTCCTCGTCCGCCTCCACCGAAATGGTCAGCTTGCCATAGCGGTCCACCGCGGCGGATACCTCGAAGAGGTCCTGATCGTCCACCCCGACGTAATCCAGCTTGAAGTTTTTGCCGCTGCCCTTCTCCACCACGATCCCGCAGTTCGAGGAATTGATCTCCACCCTTGTGACCTCCCCGCCCGGGATGGTCTTGATCGCGCTGACCGCGTTTGGTTTGTGGGTCTCGAAGCGGTATTCGGGGATGTCCTCGTCATCCAGCAGATATTGGTGATAATCCTGCAGCGCGAAGGCGCTCGTCCCGCTGCCCAGAAGCAGCGCCGCCGCTGCCACGCCTGCAAGCAAGTTCTTTAGTTTCATATGGATTCTCCTTTTGATAAAACTGCCGATAAGCCTATTATACAGCCGTTTTGAGGCATTGCAAGCGCGGCGGCGCGGGATTCACAATGAGTTAACACCGGGTTTACAAAACTGGAAGAATTTAGATGGTATCAATCCAAAAAGGCCGCAAGGGGCTTTTGAAAAAGAATGCGCCTCTTTCCGGTTTGCCGGAAGGAGGCGCATTTTAGATAACGGTTGCACCATATCCCATCGCCAGCCGCTCCAGGATCTCGCGCGGCAGATCGGACATCGAGTCGATGATCGCCCGGCCGTTGTAGAGGACCAGCGCCATCTCCAGCGCCTCCTCGCTGTCCGAGACGAAGGCGACCGGCAGGCGGGCCATGTGCGCGTTGAGGGCGAAGAAGTGCGCGTCCTCCGCCGTATGCACCCGCACGAGGAGCACGTCCTCGCCGCGGTCCTCGATTTCGAGGATTTCATCCGACATGTCCAGCGAGCAGCGCAGCTCGTCGGAAAATTCGAACTCCTCCTCGAGGGAGAAGCTCTGCGCGTCGCAGGCGGCGGTGATCTCATGTTCGTCCCGCTCGATCTGCACCGCTGAAAAATCGAAGCTGTCCAGCAGCCGCCGCAGCTCGCGGATATGCGCGGGGGTGGTCTGGCAGCAGCCCCCCGCGATGGTGACCCCCGCCAGCAGAAGCCGCTCCATGGTGCGGGCGAACTCCCGCGGGGAGAGCACGCGGTCGGGGGAGAGCCCGGCGCTGGGCTTCGCAAGCAGGGGGATGTTCGCCTGGGGCGCCAGACGTAAAAATTGTTCCTCGAGCCCCTGCGAGGAGTCCGAGCAGTTTATTCCGAAGGCGCTCGCGCCCAGCCCCTGCATGGTGATCAGCACGGCCATGGGGTCGGCCTCCTGCGGGGTGCGTCCGCTGTCGTCCACCGTCACCGAGACGTAGACCGGAAGCCCGGTCTCCCGCGCGGCGAGCAGGGCGGCGCGGCATTCGGTCAGGCTGGTCATCGTCTCGCAGACGATTAGGTCCACCCCCGCTCTCTTAAGGGCAAAGGCCTGCTCGGCAAAGCAGTCCACCAGCTCCAGGAAGGGCAGGTCCCCGAAGGGCTCGACCTGCTCGCCGGTGGCTGAGATGTCGCCCGCGACCAGGCAGCGGCGGCCCGCCGCCTCGCGGGTGAGCGCGACGAGGCGCTCGTTGAGCTCGATCACCGGGAGGCTCAGCCCCTGCTGGCGCAGCCGCAGCCGGTTGGCGCCGAAGGTCGGGGCGAGCAGCAGGTCGCTGCCCGCTTCGAGGTAGGCGCGCTGCAAGTCCTGCAGCGCGCACGGATGATCGAGGACCCAAGTCTCGGTGCAGGCGCCGGGGGGCATTCCCTGCTGCAGCAGATTGGTCCCGGTCGCGCCGTCGAGCAGCAGCGGCCTTCGGGGAGGAGGGGTATTCATCGCTTCGTTTTCAGCTCCTTACGGATGACAAGTTGGTTGATGGGCCGGGGACGCAGAAAGTGCCGGTTCAGAAAAATCCGCATGTTTGGGCGCTATGCGCCCAAACTACATTCCCATTGGACTGCAAGCTACCAGGAAAGGCTCGTGTTCGGCGCGTAGCGCCGAAATGCAACTCGTTATGGGTTGCAAGAGACTTTTTATTGCTGCTGTGAAACAGCAGCGTTTACATCGTTTCGGGTGCGTTGATCTTGAGCAGCCGGAGCACATTGCGCAGCACCTGGCGGGTGGTCATGCACAGCATGATCCGCGCCTGCATAAGCCCCGTGTCCTCGCCCACCACCCGGCAGGCGTTGTAGAACTTGTGGAACAGAGTGGCCACGTCGATGGCATAGTGGGTCAGCCGCGCGGGGTCATAGGAGCGCGCCGCCTCGATGATCTCACCGGGCAGGCCGGCAAGGCGGCGGATGAGCTCGATCTCGCCCGGCTCGGTGAGTTTTTGCAGCTCGGCCTTCGCGGGGTCGTAGGCGATCTTTTCGGCCGCCAACTTCTTTTCGATCGAACAGATGCGCGCGTGGGCATACTGTACGTAGTAGACCGGGTTCTGGCTCGACTGCTCGACCGCGAGGTCGAGGTCGAAGTCCAGTGCCGAGCCCGCCTCGCGCATGTTGAAGAAGAAGCGGGCCGCGTCGATCGGGATCTCCTCGAGGATGTCGCCGAGGGTGATCGACTTGCCGGTGCGCTTGCTCATGCGGTAGGGCTCGCCGTCCTTCATCAGCCGCACGAGCTGCATGAGGATGATGTCGAGCTTCGAGCCGTCCAGCCCGATGGCGTCCATCGCGCCCTTGAGGCGGGCAACATGCCCGTGGTGGTCCGCGCCCCAGACGTTGATACACCGGCTGAAGGCGCGCACCGCAAACTTGTTGTAGTGATAGGCGATGTCCGCCGCGAAGTAGGTCGGATTGCCGTTTTGACGCACCAGCACCTCGTCCTTCTCGGCCCCGAACTCGGTGGCCTTGTACCAGACGGCCCCCTCGCTCTCATAGGCGAGCCCGCGCTTTTTGAGCGCTTCGATGGCTTCATTCACCGCGCCGCTCTCGTGCAGGGTGCTCTCCCTAAACCACACGTCGTAGACGATCCGGTACTTCTCCAGATCGTCGTGCAGCTTCTGGATGTTGCGCGGCAGGGCGTAGTCCACCAGCGCCTGGCGGCGCTCCTGATCCGGCACATTTAAATACTTGTCCCCATGCAGGCCGGCAAATTCCTGCGCGCGCTCCTTGATGTCCTCACCGTGGTAACCGTCCTCGGGGAATTCGATGGCGTCCTCGCCCTTGTAAATTTGCAGGTAGCGCGCTTCAAGCGACTTTGCGAACTTTTCGATCTGGTTGCCCGCGTCGTTGACGTAGAATTCGCGCGTCACGTCGTACCCGGCCGCGTCCATCGCGCTGGCCAGGCAGTCGCCGATCGCCCCGCCCCGGGCGTTTCCCATGTGCATGGGGCCGGTGGGATTGGCCGAGACGAACTCGATCATGACCTTTTCCTGCTTGCCGTAGTCCGAGCGGCCATACGCGTCCCCGTCCTCGGCGATGCATTCCAGCACCGAGCCGAACCAGCGCGGCGCGAGGAAGAAGTTTAAAAACCCGGGGCCCGCGACCTCGGCGCGCACAAAAAGGCTATCCGAAAAATTGAGATGATCTAAAATTACCTGGGCGATTTTCTGGGGGGCCATGCGAAACGCGCGGGCCGAGACCATCGCGACGTTCGAGGCGAAGTCGCCGAACTTGGTGTCTCCGGGGATCTCCACCACAAAATCAGGCAGCTCGCAGCTTGGCAGGGAGCCGTCCTCCATGGCGGACTTTGCAGCCGCCTGGATCAGCGCTTCGAGCTGGTCGGTGGCCTGCTTGACGGGATTGTGCATCGTAGTTCTACCTCCTGCTATTTACATTCCTTGACGTCGATATACACTTCATTTTCGCTGGCGAGCGAGGTGTTGATGTCCAGCGAGTACTTAAACTGGATATTCCCGCCCTTGTCGGTGAGGGTGGAGGAAATCTGGTTGCCCAGCACCCCGATCATCATCTCGCCGTAGCCGGTGTCATACACGCATTGGTGCCGCCGCCCCTTCTCCACGATCAGGTGGGAGCGGTAGGCCCCCGAGCGCAGCATGGTCACCCGGCCGTCCTGCTCCAACCGGAGGGTGGTCTTGCTGCCACCAAAACCGGTGGCCTCGGTCTCCTCGTAGGAGAGGTAGTAGCTGTCCTTCTTTTTATACAGGTTTCCGACCGTCATCAGCTCGATGACCTCTTCCTGGCCCTCCACCCGCTGGACCCCCTTGATGGAGATCAGCACGTCCTTTTTCATGTTTATGATAGTTCCTTTCCCGGGCGTTTGAAAGTTTCTCCTTTCCAACCTTCCCCTATCAGGACAGGGAGATTTTTTTGACGCTCCCTGAAACATCCTGCTGTAAAAATATTTTTGCCACCGAGCAAAAATCCTCGGCGCTGTCGGTCACATAGAATTCCCGCCTGCCCTCCTGCTGCCGCTCGCTAAGCAGCCCGTTCACCGTCAGGAAGCTCTGCACCGACTTTGCAGCCTCGCGGCCGGGGTCGATCAGGGTCACTTGGTAGTCGAGCACCTCATTGATCACGTCGTAGAGCAGCGGGTAGTGGGTGCACCCCAAGATCAGGGTGTCGATCCCCTCGCGCCGCAGCGGCTGCAGATAGGTCTCGGCGACCAGGCGCACGATGGGGTCCTTGGGGGAAAACTGGCCGTTTTCCACCAGCGGCACGAAGAGGGGGCAGGCGTTGCCGAAGACATGGGCGTCCGCCTTGATGGCCCGGATCGCCTTGCCGTAGGCGTTGGTGCGGATCGTCAAATTGGTGCCGATTACCCCGATCCGTCCACAGAGCGTCAGCGCGCAGGCGGTCTGTACCGCCGGGCCGACCACCCCCGAATACTGGACGGGCAGCGCGTCAGCGACTTTCTGCGGCAGGGTCGAGCTGACGGTGCCGCAGGCGGCGAGGATAAACTTTACGTCGTGGGAAAGCAGGAATTTAATGTCCTGCTGGGCGTAGTCGATGATGGTCTCCCGGCTCTTGCTGCCGTAGGGCAGCCGGCCGGTATCCCCGAAGTAGATGATGTCCTCGTTCGGCAGCAGGGCTTCCAGCTCTTTATAGGCGGTCAGCCCCCCCACGCCGGAGTCGAAGACGCCGATCGGGCGGTTATCCATGGAAAAGGCCTCCTTTCATGAGGAAGGCGGGAACGCCGGGAAGTTTTCCGCTTCTCAGCGTCCGAGCGCAAGTTCGATCAGCCGGTCCAGCAGCTCGCCGTAGCCCATCCCGCCGTGGCAGAAGAGCTTGGGATACATGCTGATATCGGTAAAGCCCGGCAGGGTGTTGAGCTCGTTGAGCACCACCCGGCCATCCTTGTGCAGCACAAAGAAGTCCACCCGCGCCAGCCCCTGGCAGTTCATGGCCCGGAAGGCGCGCACCGCGATTTCCCGCACCTCCTGCGCCTTAGCAGGCGGCAGGCGGGCCGGGATGTGCAGCGCGGTGGTGTCGTCGCAGTATTTGCCCTCGTAGTCGTAGAGCTCGCGCAGCGGCTCGATCTCCCCGACGTCGGCCGAGGCGACGGGGTCGCCGTTCCCCAGGACGGCGCACTCGACCTCGATCCCATCGAGGAATTCCTGGACGATGGCCTTGCCCCGCCCATCCTCGCGCAGCGCGAGCTGCAAGGCGGGGAGCAGTTCGCCCTCGCCGTGCACCTTGCTGATCCCCACCGAGGAGCCCGCGTTGGCGGGCTTGACAAAGACCGGGTAGGAAAGGGCGGCCTCCCGGAGCTTGCGGGCGACCATTTCGGGGTGGGTGAGCTCCTCCTCCCGCACGCAGATGCTGCGCGCGCTGGGGATTCCGCGCTGGGTGAGTACGCTGTAGGCGACGTCCTTGTCCATGCAGACTGCGCTGGCGAGCACGCCGCACCCGACGTAGGGCACGCCGCAAAGCTCAAAGAGCCCCTGCACCGTGCCGTCCTCGCCGTTCTTGCCGTGCAGCACCGGGAAGATCACATCCAGGCGGATACGCTGGACCCCGCCCTCGCGCAGGACCAGCAGGCCGTGGTCGGCCCGGTCGGGCGAGAGGATGGCGGGGGTGACGTACCGCCTATCGTTCCAGCGGTCGGGCCGGATGTTGGAAATCTCGCCCTCGTAGAGCAGCCAGCGCCCGTCACGGGTGATGCCTACCATATAAATGTCGTATTTTTCCCGGTCCAGGTTGTTTAAAATCGACGTTACCGACATCAGCGAGACTTCATATTCGCTCGAACATCCGCCGAACAGAACGCAGAGACTCAGTTTTTCCATGTTGCGGAATCAGATCCTTCCTATTCAAGCGGCGCACGGGGCGCCTGATGTTGTCAATAGAGCCTGTTAGTCATAAGTATATTTAGTTTAGCACATCCATATGCGATTTACAACGCAAAATTTACACCTCAAACGGCGTGAAAACTGGTGATGGGAAACAAAAGAAAGACCGTTAGCTAAGGCAGCTAACGGTCGTCTTTTTGTGTTTTCTTGGAAAGAGGCGCGAGCTTTCCGCCGGTTTCCTCCCTGTTTATCCTAATTATATCCTGTTCTGGTACGGATTTCAAGTGAAATCTTCCCTTTCCCGCCCCCACCCCCGGAGCGAAAGACCGCAAGCTGCCTTATCTACTGGTCTTTTATTCTTAAGGGGGAAGTCAAATGAAAAAATTCCTAACCGCGTTCCTGCCCGCTCTGGCGATACTTACTTTCTGCGGGTTTTCCTCGCAGGAAAACCCACGGGAGTATTACGCCTCCCTGCTTGGGCAGGGGATCATCACCGCGCAGGAGTATGAGCTGCTCGAGCGGTACGATTTCGAGCTGCCCGAGAGCGAGCAGCTCCCGCTCGACGGGTTCGTGATCGGGGAGATCACCACCTGCGCAATGCGGGAGCAGGGATGATGAGCCGGGCAGTGCGCCTGCGCCGGCTGCTGACCGCTTCGCTCACAGCAGGCATGTTCCTGCTCACCGCCAGCGCCGGGGCGGCGCAGAGCGGGATCACCGTGACGGTGCAGGATAACTACCAAGCGGACTACGGGGTGACCATTCCCTTCACCCGCTCGCCGCGCACCACCGACTACACCTTCTCGCTCTACGAGGGCGGCAGCGCCGCCGGGACCCCGGCGGTCAGCGCGAAGGTGGAGATGACGGCGGCGCAGGGGGATGTTTACCTGCCGCTGGCCTATGACATCACCGGGCCGCAGAGCTACACCCTGAAAATTGAAGCGCGCCCGCTGCCGGGCCGGATCGGGACGGACACGGCGGCGGCGCGGGAATTCTCCTTCACCACCAAGCCGACCTGCGGGTGCGCTTCAGGGACAGCGGGCGCGTTCTACCGGGGGAGCGGGAGTGCGGCGGATCCCTTCTACGTCGGCTCGCAGCAGCAGCTCGCGCATGTGGGAGCGCACAGCGCGGCGAACATCTACCAGGACCGGGACATTGCCCTCTCGGGCAACTGGACGCCGATCGGCAGTCAATCGGCCCCCTTTATGGGAACGTACAATGGAGGCGGGCACAGGATCACCGGGCTCAACATCAGCGGAGACAATCACGGCGGCCTGTTCGGCTATATCAACCAGGCGACCATTCAAAGGCTGGGGATCGAAACCACCGGAGTCATCAGTGGGACCGAAGCCGTAGGCTCTTTTAGCGGCGTCGCAAATAATAGTAACCTCATCAGCTGCTATGCCGTGGCCCAGGTGCGCAGCACCGCCACCAGCGGCTGGCCGGTGCTCGGCGGCTTGATCGGATCGAATACGGCTTGCCTGATCGAGGACAGCTACTTTGCCGGCAGTCTGCAATGCACCGACGGCTCCGTCAACGTGCGTTGGAGCGGCGGGCTTTGCGGAATCGCCCGCGAACTCTCCACTGTGCGCCGTACCTGGAACATTGTCGAATACTCTATCGGTTCCGCATCTCTCGGGCCAAACCGCCGTATGGTGGGCGGAGTCGCCGGAGACGTTTCCTCGGGCTCGGGTTCGGAGTGCAGACCGGGACAGCTGGGCGCTTCCAACAATTATTGGTCGGCAAGCGGCAGCGGTGGCCCGACCTATGCGGTTGCAAACTCCGCCAACGATATGAACTACGATTCCGGCGTCAACACCGGCTGCACGCAAATCTCCTCCTTTTCCTCCCTCCCGGCGGATTTCGACCCGTCCGTCTGGGAGATGGGCACCGTCACCGTCCCCACCCTGTCGGGCGGCAGCAAGACCGTTGCCGCCCCGGTTCTCAAAGTGTTTCAGTCGTAAAAGAATCCCATGCAAGAACCCCCGGCGGCCCATATGGACCTCCGGGGGTTCTTATCTTTATTATTTTTTATTTCCGAATGGCGTTGCGCAATCCCTGGCGGGTCCCCTTGACGTCGCTCAAGGAGCGCGCGAGGCTCTCCTCGGTCTGGCGCAGCACGTTCTCCGAGTAGTCCTGCGCCGCGCTGCGGATTTCCCGCGCCTTCATCTGGGCCTGCTGCATGATCTCGGCCGCGCGCGCCTGGGACTGCTTGACGATCTCCTCCTTGGAAATCATGGCCTTGGCATGCTCCTCGGCCTTCTGCACAATCCCCTCGGCCTCCCGTTTGGCGACCGAAATGATCTCGGCGCGGTCGGCCACGATGGCCTTGGCCTGCTTGATCTCGCCGGGGAGGTTCAGGCGCACCTCGTCAATCATGTCCCGGACCTTGTCCGCATCCACCACGCAGCGTCCGCCGGTCAGCGGCAGGTTCCAGGCGCGGTCGAGCACCTCGTCGAGCACATCCAGAATTTCTTCGATGTTCATATTACGATTCCTCCGTTTCGCCGGTTCTCTTTTTTTCTTTCAAAAGCCGCCCGGTGATCGTTTCAAGCACACAGGATGGGACGAAGTCGGTGATGTCCCCGCCGAACCCCGCGACCTGCTTGACCAGGCTGGAGCTGAGATACATATTTTCCGCGCTGGTGGTCAAAAAGACGGTCTCCGCATAGGGGAGCAGCTTTTTGTTGGTCAGCGCCATCTGGAATTCGTATTCAAAATCCGAAAGCGCGCGCAGCCCCTTGACGATGGCCGAGGCGCCGGCGCGGCGCACATAGTCCACGAGCAGCCCATCGTAACTGTCCACCCTCACGTTGGGCAGGAAGTCGGTGGCCTTGTTTATCATATCACAACGCTCCTGCACTGTAAAGCTGGCGTTTTTCTTGGGGTTGATGACCACCAGCACGATCACCTCCTGGAACAGGACGCTCGCGCGCTTGATGATGTCGAGATGCCCCATGGTCACCGGGTCGAAGCTGCCCGGACAGACGGCGATGGACATGTTATGCCTCCTCCCGTTTGCGGTAGACGGTGATCTTGGCCTTGCCGTAGCGGTATTCCCGGTAACGCGTGAAATCGCCCGCCGTCTCGGGCGGGTCCTCGCGGCGCTCGGTCTCGCAGACGATCACGCCGTTTTCCCGCATGAGCGCTGCGCACAGCGGCAGCACCTGCTCCAGAATCCCCTTCTGGTAAGGGGGGTCGAGCAATGCGATGTCAAAGCGCTCGCGGCTGCCGCGCAGATAGGCCGCCGCATCCATTGCGGCGACGCTGGCATTTTCCTGCAGCCCGGTCTTTTGGAGGTTTTCGCGCACCACCTGCTGGGCCTGGCGGCTCACGTCCACAAAGACGCAGTAGCCCGCCCCGCGCGAAAGGGCCTCGATCCCGAGCTGCCCGCTCCCCGCGAAGAGGTCGAGCACCCGCGCGCCGGGCAGCTCGTTCTGCAGCATGCTGAAGATCGCCTCCTTGGCGACCTCGCTGGTGGGCCGGATCTCCATCCCAGCGGGGGAAAGCAGCCTTCTGCCCCTGGCTTGTCCGGTGATCACTCTCATGGATTTCTCTCCCCTCAGGATGAAACTTACACCTGCTATTATCCCCGTTTTACGGGCCCTTGTCAAGGAAAAGTGCAAATCGCGGCAAGGCATTTGGGACAGGCAAAAGGGATGCCGGATTTTAACCCGGCATCCCCTTCGGTTTTTAAGAAGAGACGGGGGAAACCCATCCCGGGGTGCCCCCTCGCGCTGCGCGCGGTTTCTCCTTTTTTTGTAGGCAAAAGACCTTGGGAGCTTCGCCTCCAAACCTCCACGCTGGAAGGATATGGCGCCGTCGGTGCCATTGGGCCCTTGCGAATCCCAGGTTTAAATCCCTTTTCAAGAGATCAATCCGCGTTATTGCCGAAAGTCCAGCTCGACGTCGCCCGAGCTGCAGGAAACCTCGATCGCGGCGGGCCCCCCGGAGCCCGA
The DNA here is from genome assembly GCF_900169495.1 of Provencibacterium massiliense. NCBI lineage: Bacteria > Bacillati > Bacillota > Clostridia > Eubacteriales > Oscillospiraceae > Provencibacterium > Provencibacterium massiliense. The sequence goes on along the minus strand of NZ_FWCH01000012.1, from coordinate 1,537,005 downwards.
AACGTGGGAGCTGTCCTCGCCCTCGTCGTCCTTCTGGCGTTCGCCGTCCACCGAAATAGTCCCGTAGCTGGTGAGAAGGTCGTAGCCGGTCTCCCCGCGCTTTTGCGCGAGGCGCAGCCGTACGTCCCCATAGCTGGCGTGGATTTTGCTCCTGCCCGGCAGCGAGCCGGACAGCTCCACATCCCCGCTCGAGGCGTCCACCGACAGGGAGGTGCTGATTGTCACGTCGCCGCCGTACACCTCGCCATAGCTGTTGGAGAGGCTGGCGGTGTCGGCCTTGAGCTCGTCGAGCCGGAGGTCCCCGCTGCTCATCTGCACCTTCAGGTCGGTGCACCCGAGCTTTTTGAGCTTGACGTCGCCGTAGCTGTCGTTCACAGAGAACTCCCCGGCGCTGAGGTTTTCCACCTTCAAATCCCCGCTGCTCAAATCGAAGACGGCTTCCTGCGCCTCGAAGGGCCGGCTGTTCAGGAAGGAGACGTCGCCATAGCTGTTGACGATCCGCAGGCTGTCGGCATAGATTTCCCGGAAGCTGCCGTCTCCGCTGCTCAGCCGCAGCTCGGCGCTGGACGCGCCCAGGGACGGGATTTTCACATCCCCATAGGAGGCCTCCATCACGACCGAATCGAATCTCGTGTCCTCCGGATAGTAGAGCTTCACTTGGTTGGGCTTGGTCTCCCCGTCGAAGAAGATGCCCGATTCGCTGTTAAAGGTAATCCCGAAGAAGTTGAAGCCGCTGGTCCTGATCTGCACCTGCTGGTGCGCCTTATCCCAGACGCGCAGGGTATCCCCCTGCTGCTCATAATAAAACTCGTAGTAATTCCCATAGTAGCAGTGGTAGAGCGCGAAATGATCCGACGCGACGAATTCGATGTCCGCGTTCTCAATGTCGATGTCGATGTTTTGAACGGCGTCCAGCTCGACGGTCTCCTCATGCTTCGTCGTGGTGTCCAGCCTTTGTGAGGCGGCCGGAGCGGCCCCGGCGCTGCGGTTGCGGTGAAGGTGGGTGGACACCGAAAGCAGCACGCCCAACAGGAGGATCGCCCCGCAGATGGCGACGATCATTTTCGTACGGTTTTTCATTTTTCTTCCCCCTTGTCCTCACGCGCGCCGCCGAAATATTCGATCAGGGAGACGAGCAGCGGTGCGATCAAAAAGATGATCCAGCCCGGATGCCACAGCCCCATCGAGAAACCGAGGATCAGGTAGACGATGGCCGCCGCCAGCATGACGATCCCCCAGAGCCCTCCCCGGCGGGTGGGTTGGATGAAGGGCGCATCCTGCTCCCGGGCGGTCAGCCCCAGCAGGGAGCGGTAGTCCCTCGCCCGGCCGCAGAAGTAGATGAGCAGCCCCACCCCCGCGGCGATCAACCCGAAGAAGAGCAGGGGTGAGTCCAGCTCCCCGCCCGCGATGGGCGAGAGGATGAAAAGAAAGACCGCCGCCGCGACCGCCAGCCGCTGGCGGGGCAGGAAGCGCTCATATTCGCGCTGCAGGCGCTCGTGCTCGGCGTCCGAATCCGGGCCCGGCTGTGGCTGCTCCCCGCCGAAATCGAGATCCAGGCCGCGGCAGAGCTCTTCCATGCTGCCGAACTGGGAGATCACGATTCCCAGCGCCTCATACTCGTTCTTCCCCTCATCGAGCAGGTCGTTATACTTCTCCTGCATGTTCTCCAGGATGTCCTCCTTGATCTTGCGCACCTCTTCCGTCTTCGGCAGAGGCTGAAACATTGCCTCCACAAAGTTTGCGATCTGCTCCATCCTCGATATCCTCCCTTGTGAATTGATTGATCACCCGCTTGGTCAGGCTCCATTCCGCACATTTTGTCCGGTAATAGGAGCGCCCCTGTTCGGTGATGGTGTAATAGGTCCTGCGCTTGCCGAAGGTCTCGCTGCCATAATAGGAGGCGATCAGACCGCGGCTTTCCAGGCGCGCGAAGGCCGAATAGAGGGTCGTCTCCTTGATGGTGTAATTCCCCTCGCTGCGCTGCTCGATCTGGCGGGAAATCTCATAGCCGTATGAGTCCCGTTCCATCAGAAGGTGCAAAATAATGGTGTCGTTATAGCCCCGTATGACATCGCTGCTGATCAAACGGCCGCCCCCTTCCCAAACTACTACGACTGACGAAGTAGTCCCAGTATAGCACGATTACTACGACAGGTAAAGTAGTTTGAGAAAATTTCCGAATGATATTGTGAATTTCCCGCACAGGTGCTAGAATTTTCAGTAAACGCATTTAAGAAACCAAGCTGGAAATGGGGAAGGAAAGATGGATTACGAGGAGGCGCTGGCGTATATCCACTCGGCCTCGCGCTTTAAAGGGGAGCTGACCCTGCGCCGGATGGAACGGCTCTGCGCGCTGCTGGGAGAGCCGCAGAAGAAAATGAAGCTGGTGCATGTGGCGGGCACCAACGGCAAGGGGAGCACGGCGGCGCTCATCTCCTCGGCCCTGATCGCCGCCGGGTACCGCACCGGCACCTTCATCTCCCCCTATGTGCTGGATTTCCGGGAGCGCATGCAGGTCGGATTCCAGTGGATCACAAAGGAGGAGCTGGCCGGGACGGCGACCCGGGTGAAGGCCGCCGCCGGGGTGCTGGAGAGCGAGGGGCTGATCCCGACCGAATTCGAGCTGGTGACCGCCTGCGGGCTTTCCTGGTTCGCCGAGCGCGGCTGCGAGGTGGCGGTGCTCGAGGTGGGGCTGGGCGGCCGGTTCGACGCGACCAACGTCATCGGCCCGCCCGAGGTGGCGGTGATCACCCGGATCGCCCTGGACCACACCGCGATCCTGGGCGGAACACTCGCAAAAATCGCTTATGAAAAATGCGGGATCATCAAGGGGGGCGACGTGGTCTGCTACCCCGACCAGCCGCAGGAGGCGATGGACGTGATCCGGCGGCAATGCCGCGAGAAGGGCGCCCGCCTGCACCAGCCGGGGCGGGAGGAGGCGCGGGTGCTCGAATCGTCCCTCCGCCACAACCGGATCGAGTGGAAAGGGGAAGAGCTTTACATCCCGCTGGGCGGGCCGCACCAGGTGCTCAACGCCCTCACCGCCCTGGGCGCGATCGAGGCGCTGCGCGCGCGCGGCTTTGCGGTTCCCGGCGAGGCGGTGCGCCAAGGCTTTGCGGCGCTCTGCTTCCCCGCCCGGCTCGAGCTTGCCTGTGAGACGCCCCCGGTGCTGATCGACGGGGCCCACAATCCCGACGGGGTGGCCGCCCTGGTGCGCGCGCTGGGCGGCGCACAGGCGACGGTCATCTTTTCGGCCATGCAGGATAAGGACTACTCTGAAAGCCTGCGCCTGCTCGCCCCCCATGCGCGGCGGCTGATCGCCTGCGGCCTATCCCTGCCCCGCGCCGCCGGCCCCCAAGAGATCGCCGCGCTGGCGGCTCCCCTTTGTCCCGATGTGGCGGCCGCCCCGGATTTCCCCGCCGCCCTCGCCCTCGCGCGGGCGGGGCTGCGGGGGGGCGAGGCCATCCTGGTCTGCGGCTCGCTCTATCTGTGCGGCGAGGCGGAGAGCTACTTTCGCGCCAACCCGCCGATAAAGGAGAAAAACGGGACGGATTCGTAAATCTTCGACAGGATAATACAGATTGTATAGACAGAAGGGGACGATTTTCCCCGCTTCGCTGGAATATGATAGAGGATGACAGACTGAGGTCTGCCATCCTCTTTTTTTGCCGCGCAAAAAAGGACAGGCTGTGAAACAGAAAGGAAGTGCAGGATATGCCGGTCACAATCGAGTATCGGGACGAGGCCCTAATGGCGAGGCTGCAGGGAGAAATCGACCACCACTCCGCGCAGGGGCTGCGCGAGCAGATCGACGATGCAATCTCCCGGGCGATACCGCAGAAGCTGGTCATGGACTTCACCGACGTGACCTTTATGGACTCCTCCGGGATCGGGCTGATCATGGGAAGGTACCGGCAGATGTCGGTCTATGGCGGAAAGGTGGCGATCGCCGGGCTGAGCACCCAACAAAAAAAGGTGATGCGCCTGGCGGGGCTGGACAAGCTGGTCAGCTTTGAGGAGACGGGAAGAAAGGAATGATTTCTAACATGAAAAACAGCATGAAATTGCAGTTCGACAGCAGGTCCTGCAACGAGAGCTTCGCGCGCACGGCCATTGCAGCCTTTGCCGCGCAGCTCGATCCGACCTACGACGAGCTTTCCGATATCAAGACGGCGGTCTCCGAGGCGGTGACAAACTGCATCGTCCATGCCTATGCCGAGCGGCTCAACACCGTGTACATAACGGCTTCGATCAATGATGAAAACCTGCTCACCGTCAAGGTGCGGGACCGCGGCTGCGGAATCCCCGACATCAAGCGCGCCATGGAGCCCCTTTTCACCACCGATACGGCGGGGGAACGCGCGGGGTTGGGCTTCGCCGTGATGCAGTCCCTGTGCGACAAGGTACGGGTGCGCTCCACGCCGGGCAAGGGGACGACGGTCACCCTGATCAAGAAGCTGGAATCCAAAAGGTAAGGATTTGTGTAGGATGGAAGCAATTGAAAAGTCCGCGGGCACGGAGCGCCAGGAGCGGGAAGTCCAGCTGCCTTTGGAGAGCCAGGAGGCGGGCGCGCGCCTGGACGGGCACTGCCGCGAGGAGTACGCGAGCCTGTCTCGCGAAGAGATGATCAGCCAGAACATCGGCCTGGTCCATTCCTGCGCGCACAAGTTCAAGGGGCGCGGGATCGAATACGACGACCTGTTCCAGGCGGGCTGCATGGGGCTGATCAAGGCGGCGGACGCCTTTGACACCGGGCGGGGGGTGCGCTTCTCGACCTATGCGGTGCCGGTCATCCTCGGCGAAATCCGCCGGCTCTTCCGGGACGGGGGCACGGTCAAGGTCAGCCGCACCCTCAAGGAGCGCTCGATGAAGCTGACCCGCGCGCGGGAGACGCTTTCGATCACCCTCGGGCGGGAGCCGACCATCGGCGAGCTGGCGGAATACCTCGACCTGGACGCAGGCGAGGTGGTCGAGGCGATGGGCGCGGGCACGCCGCCCATCTCGCTGACCGAAACGGACGATGAAAACGGCGACTGCGGGCAGATCGACCTGCCCACCCAGTCGCCGGAGGAGCTGCTCTCGGACATCCTGTCGGTGCGCCAGGTGGTCGGGGAGCTCGGCGCAAACGACCGCAAGCTGATCGTCATGCGCTATTTCTGCGAAAAGACCCAGACCCAGACGGCCGAGGCGCTGGGCATGACCCAGGTGCAGGTCTCCAGAAGGGAGAAAAAGATCCTCGAGCTGCTGCGCCAGCAGCTTTTGGGGCCGTAAAAAAGACCTCCCCTTTCGGGGAGGTCCTTTTTAGTAGTCTTCTTCCGGGGCCTCGCGGGGCGTGGCGGAAAAGGCCTCGGCCATGACGCGCAGCCCCAGGGAAAAGGCTTTTTTGAAGATGAGCTCTTCAACGTAGTCATTCCGCTGCTGACAGGCGTTCAGATAGTGAAACATATCATTCTTCCATTCATACGGAAGGTTTTCGCTTAAAAACAGCTCGCGGCGCTCGATCTCCTCTTCCATGGCGAGATACTGTTTGTCCTCTTTCTTCCAGAGAGAAAGGGGATGCTTGCCGTAGTAAAGATTTAATAATACTTCTCCCATGATAATACCCCCTGACCGAATTTGGTCAGGGGCCTCCCTGGAGCGGCGGGGTGTAGGAGCCCCGCCGCCCCAGCCCCTTGCGGGGCGCATAAAGAAAAGCGCATGGAGGGGAAAACCCCATCCATGCGCTCGTGTCGCAAGGTCACCGGTATAAAACGCCGTTCTTTTCAAAGAGAAAAGAATGTGTTATAATGACACCAGCTAGGGTGCCGGGATACCGGTTGTATGGGGTGGTTGTGCACCTCATGCAGGGCGCAATGTGTTCGTGCACATTGCGCCTGCCATGGCTATTCTTTTTAGGGGAAACCCCTGTAAGAGCATTGTAGCACGGCAGGCAGGAAAAAGCAAGAAAAAAGGCGGAAATTGGAAGTTTTTCGTTGAAGGGAAACGCGGCGCTTCTACTGCCTCCCGCGAAAGGGACAGAGCGCGGAAGACCCCCTGCGGGTGCGGGGGCGCGGCCGTTTTCCTGGAGGGGAAGATGGCGGCCGGACTACCTGCGAGTGTGCGTGCGGCGGCCACTGCCTTGTGAGGAGATGGCGGCTTCGCCGCCATGGGGAAACCCCTTGATAGGGTTTCCCCACGTGCCAACGTTCCACTGGAACGTCGTCACTCCCCTTCCTGATCCGAAGGAGGATTCCGTCAAGGCGAGTGACAGCAACCCGGAAAGGTCGCGGGCGCCGCCCGCACCCGCCAAAGGACTTAGTCCTTTGGAAACCAGGAATTAACCTGAAAGGGGGTCCAACGCCTTAAAAGGCGTCTGAGGAAACGACCCGTTTCCAGCCTGTGAGACCCCCTGCGCGGGAAAGGGCACCATCGTTGTTGCCATCAGTCGCCTGCGCGGGCAAAAAGCCCCGCTCCGGTTTTCCGGAGCGGGGCTTCGCATTTTGCGGCGGGCCAAAACGTGTATAGTCCGCGCGTTGTCGCGCGTGGGGTGATGCTTTCATTTCCCCCTTTCTTTTCAAACAAAAGAAAGGGGTCGGGGTTTGGGGCGGACAGCCCCACAAATCCACAATCTTAGTCCCTGTTGGAACTGCTTCTTCGAGTGTTCCCCGCGCGGGAGGAGGAGCTGCTCTTTTTGCTGGAGCTCTTCTTGGAGCTGCTCCGGCTGCCGTCGTCGTCCTCTTCCTCCTCGGAGTCCTTGACCCCGACGTGCTCGGTGCAGACGTCCGGGATGTTGGTGGTCTTGTACCAGCCCATCAGCTGGCTCGGGCAGTCCTCGGTGGCCAGGTCCCCCGTCTCAACGCAGTATTGCTTTTGCACGATGTTCTGGCTGTAGTCAAAGTCGATCACCGGAAGCCCCTCGTGGATGGGCTGCATGACGTTGCGCCAGACGATCGGGGTGGGGAATTGGATGTAGTTGATCGGCTGCGCGACCGGCGCGTAGCCCATCCAGGTGACCCCGATGTAGTAGGGGGTGATCCCCACGAACCACTGGTCCTTGTTGTCCGACGAGGTACCGGTCTTGCCCGCGACGGGCATCCCCGCCAGGTCCCCCGTGAAGCGCGCGGCGGTACCGGTGCCGGGCGCGGTGGAGACGACCTGCTGCATCATCAGGTTCAGGATGGAGGAGGTCTCCTTGGAGATCACCCGCGTGGCGGTGGTGTCCGCCTCGAGCAGCAGGCTGTTCTCCCGGTCGTAAACCCTGGTGTAGGAGGTGGGCTTGGTGTAGGTCCCGCCGTTGGCGTCGATCTGATAGGCGCCGGCCAGCTCGAGGAGGGTGACTCCCTTGGTGGTGCCGCCGATGGCCATGGCGGAAAGGTTGTTGTCGTTGACCCGCGGATCCTCCTCGGGGGTGACGAGGTTCTTCATTCCGCATTTGTCGTGCAGGAAGTTGAGCGAAACCTGCGGTCCGATGAGCTGCATAAGCTTGACCGGGATGGTGTTGATCGAGCGCTGCAGCGCGTAGACGCAGGGGTGGTTGCCGTCGTAGTAACCGTAGTAGTTGACCGGCCACTGGGTTTCGGTGCCGGCGACCTCGTCCTTATAGGTGATCGGGCTGTCCTCGATGACGGTGGACCAGGTGATTAGGTCCTGCTCGATCCCCTGTAAATAGGCCGAGATCGGCTTCATGGTCGAGCCGGGCTGACGGGGCTCCTGGGTGGCGTAGTTGAGCCAGCGGTTGCCCTGCTTGGGCCGGTTGGAGCCGACCACCGCCTTGATCTGCCCGTGCAGGTCCATGACGATGAAGGCGCTCTCGGGGTAGATGGTGTTGCGGATCGGCGGGAAGGTGTTTTCCAGGTCGGTGTAGACCTCCTCGAGATAGGTCTGCATGTCGTTGTCCACCGTGGTGTAGATGTGCAGTCCGCTGCGGAAGAGCATGGAGGAGGCGGAGGAATAGTCCATCCCCTCCTTCTCCATCAGCCCGTCGATCACGTCCTCGATGACGTGGTCGACGAACCAGGTGTTCGAGGAGTTGGTCTGCTGGCCCGGGGCCTGGCTGCGCTCGGGGCGCACCTCGGTGTTGATCGCCTGCTCGTACTCCTCCTGGGAGATCATTCCGAGCTCGAGCATGGTCGGGAAGATATATTTGTTGCGCCGCTCGGCGTTGGCCTCGGGGTTGCGGAAGAGGTCGTACTTGGTGGGCGACTGGGTGGTGCAGACGATCGCCGCGCACTCCACGAGGGAGAGCTCGCTGACGTCCTTATTAAAATAGAGGTTGGCCGCCGCCTGTACGCCGTTGGTGTTGTTGCCGAAGGAGGCCACGTTGAGATAGGCCTCCATGATGTCGGTCTTGGAGTATTTCTTCTCGAGCTTTAAGGCGGAAAAAATCTCCTTGACCTTGCGTTCGACATTCGGCGCCCAGTTGTCGGTGGCGTTCTTGATCAGCTGTTGGGTGATGGTCGAGCCGCCCTCCTGGCGGTCCAGGATCGGGATGAACATGTTGATCGCGGCGGCGGCGGTGCGCTTCCAGTCCACGCCGTGGTGCTCGAGGAAACGCTTGTCCTCGGTGGCGATGGTCACGTCGGTCAGATAGGAGGGCATCTGCTCGTAATCGACCCATATGCGGTTTTCATCCCCGTGGATCCGGCTGAGCTCGTAGGGGTTGCCCTCGTCGTCGTTGGCATAGATGATCGAGGTGTAGTTGAGATCGATGTTGCGGATGTCGATATCCTCGAGCGTGCCGACATAATCGAGGATGTATACCGTCAGCACACAGCCGACGATGCACCCCGTGATCACGCAGACGAGGAAGACGGTGACAAGGGCCCTGAAGATGGTACCCAGGATCCACCGCACCCTGCGCGCCGCCGGGGAGCGTTTTTTCTTCTGTTTTGCCATAATGACCTCCATGAAAAGCAATAGCGCGGGTCATTCCGAATCCGGCCGTGCAGGTTATGTACGGAAGAAGCGACACACAGCTATAGCTTGGGCTTTCGCGAATAGAATTAGTCATGCCGATACAAAATACATTATAGCACAGTAGGGGGCAATTGTGTGAATTTTTATTAAACGTTCTTTTATGGCGCCGCCCCCGCGCGAAGCCTTTCACGGACAAGGCGGGGCCGCGGCGCATAAAATAAAAAAAGCGGTCCATATTATCTTTGAACCGCTGTGCCCCCTAAAGGGGCGGCAGCCTTTTTGGCAAAGGGGATGGAACCAAATGAAACGCAGCACGGGGCTCTGGACCGCGGGCGCGCTGATCTTCGCAATCGTGATCGGGGTATTTTCCGTCTATAGCTATAACCTGAATACCCGCGCCGGGCAGGAAGCCCAGCGCCCGGTGACCGACCTGCCGATCGAAGGGGAAGGGGAAATCCCGGAGGACTACCAGTATATCCTGCGCGCGCAGGACGGGCGGATCGCGGTCTTCCTGCCGCAGGAGAGCGAGCCCAAGATGATTTTCGACGTGCCGGTGGCGGTGCTGCCCGAATACGACCAGCGCCAGCTGGAGAGCGGGATCTATGTCCCGGATTATCAGACGCTGGTGACCCTGATCGAGGATTACATCAGTTAGCGCGCAGGAAAAAACTGCCTGTCCGGTAACGGAAACCGAAGCCAAAAATGACAGGGGCGGCGCATGACGGGCCCGTTCGGTTAAAAAATGTAATCAGTGGCGGGGTGCGGGTTACCGGTTTGTAACCGTCTTTTCACCAAAAAAGGATGAATGGAAGGGCCCCGGTGCGGTATACTATAGTCACAAGGAACAAGAGCTTGTAAGGAAAACCTTGTGAAGCTGGAGTTTCTTCCTCTTAACTTTAAAATCAAAACTTTGCCCGTTATGCGGGCAGCCGCCCGGCCTCTCCTCTGGCCGGGTATTATTTTGCCCAAAACGGGGAATCCCCCGCCTGCGCAGCCTGTGATTGCATAAAAATGGCCCGGACCATTGGTCCGGGCCATTTGGCATAATTAGTCTTTAAAGATTTCCTTGGCGCTGGCGGCCAGGCCCGCCAGGCCCTGGATCTCGCTGGGGATGATGATCTTGGTGGCCTTGCCGTCCGCAACTTTGGCCAGGGCCTCGAGGCTCTTGACGGTGAGGACCGGCGAGGTGGGATTGGCTTCGTTGAGCATCTTGAGGCCGTCCGCGGTGGCCTTCTGGACCATCTCGATGGCTTGCGCCTCACCCTGGGCCTCCAGGATCTTCTGCTGCTTGACCGCGTCGGCGCGCAGGATGGCCGCTTCCTTTTCAGCCTGGGCGCGCAGGATCTGGGATTCCTTCTCGCCTTCGGCGACCAGGATCTGGCTGCGCTTCTCGCCCTCGGCGCGCAGAATGGATTCACGGCGCTCGCGCTCGGCCTTCATCTGCTTCTCCATCGCATCCTGGATTTCGGCGGGCGGCATGATGTTCTTGAGCTCGACCCGGTTGACCTTGATCCCCCACTTGTCGGTGGCGCTGTCCAGGATGGTGGTGATCTTGGTGTTGATCACATCGCGCGAGGTCAGGGTGTGGTCGAGCTCCATCTCGCCGATGATGTTACGCAGGGTGGTGGCGGTCAGGTTTTCGATGGCCGAGATCGGACGCTCGACGCCGTAGGTAAAGAGCTTCGGGTCGGTGACCTGGTAGAAGACGACGTTATCAATCTGCATGGTGACGTTGTCCTTGGTGATGACCGGCTGGGGCTTGAAGTCGACCACCATCTCCTTGAGGCTGACCCTTTTGGCGACCCGGTCGATAAACGGTATCTTGAGATGCAGCCCGGTCTCCCAGGTGGCGTAGTAGGCGCCGAGGCGCTCGACGACGTAGGCGTTGGCCTGTGGGACGATCTTGATGTTTGAAATGACCAGGATCAGGACCAAGAGTATCAGGACGAGAATGACGATGACGGGCATTTTGTTTCCTCCTCAGTGTTTTGAGTGTATGGCGTATTAGACGCTTAAACGGACAGTTTGCGCACGATCAGTTTTACGCCGTCGATTTTTTCGACGCGCACGGTTTGGTCTTTTTCGATGGCCTCGCCGCCGGCGCTGCGCGCCGACCAGCTCAGGCCGTTAACCAGGACCCGGCCCTGCTCGTGCAGGTTGTCGATCGGCTCGGTGACGATCCCTTCCATCCCGACGACGGCGTCCGCGTTGGTCTTCTGCTTTTTAGCACCCAGCAGGCGGTGCGCCAGCGGGCGGCTGAGCAGCAGCGCGACGCAGGAGATCAGCACGAAGCAGGCAAATTGGATCGCGGGCGGAAGCCCGGTCAGCGAGAGCAGCGCGGTGATCGCCGCGCCCAATGCGAACCAGATCGATACCAGCTGGACGGTGGCCGCCTCGGCGATTGCGAGGACCACCGCGAGCACCAGCCATAAAACGGGGTATAAGACGTTTGGATTCATACGCGTTACCTTACCCTTTCTACAGCGCCCATAAGGGGCCTTGCGGACCTTTTAGAGCCCTGTGCAACGAAGCGTTTGACGATGTACATCGAAGTTTCTTTCGTTGTGAGATTATTGTACCACAGTTGCCAGCAAATTAACAAGCGCGGGAAAACGAGAAAAAAGCCCCAAAAACCGTTGTTTTGCCCGATTTTTGAAACCTACTCGCCCGGGGTTATCCCACCGTGTCCGGGGGTGACGGGGCGCCCCGGGGCTTCCAAAACGCCGGCCGCCGGATCGGGCTGTGGGAATCAGAGGGATTCCGAGGAGGTTTGCGAAAGCCGAAGGCCATTTCGCCTGCCCGCGGAAACCCCCGGATTTTTTGCGGGATATCGTGTTTTCTCCCGTTTGCGCGCCCGCAGGCGGCCGTGCTATACTTATCTTACAGGTAACATCACACACGTGGCGGCAAAATTTCCTTCGTTAGGGGTGGAACCATGCGCTAGCTTGGCTTGCCGCAAGCTTATTCAATCGGGTATATACGGCCTTAGGCCAATTATTTAAAGGTGTGTGAAATCATGTTGATCCAAGGACTCGTTCGCTTGGAGAGAAAAGATATCGGCCGGCTCGTGGAGCTGATGTCCGATAGTTTTATGCAGGACCCGCTGTACCAGAAACTGATCCCGGACGAAACCGTTCGGGAGAAGCTGCTGCCGCGTTACTTCCGATGCTACCTGGGACGCTATTTCGACTACTGCCACGCCTTCGCCGACAGCGAAGAGATGAACGGCGCGATCGTCGTGTTCGACGACAGCGACGAGCACAATGCACTGCGTTACCGCTTCGACGGGCTGCGCTATGAGCTGCTCGAATATTTCGAGGTGCTGCGCAGCGATCCAAGCCTTCGCACCTTCCGAAAATTCCGTAAGAACAAGCAGTTTTTGACCTCCGACTGGGTGCGCGGCGCCATTGACGCGCCGGACGTGCATCTTGATTTGCTGGCCGTGCGCCAGAGCGCCAGAGGAAAAGGGGTCGCCCGCAAGCTGATGGAGCCGTTTTTGCAGTATGCCGAGCAGCGGCGCTACAGCGCGACGCTCGAGACCCACAACCCGCGCAACGTCGCGATCTACCAGCGCTTCGGCTTCCAGACGGTTCTGGAGCTCGGGAGCGGCGCGCTGCACCAATATTGTATGGTGCGCTGATACGAAGAATGAAAGACTCCCCCGGCCCGCACAGCGGGCCGGGGGAGTTTCTTTGTATGACGAAGGCCGGGGTGAAAAATAAGCATAAGTTATTCCACTATTATGAAAAAAAACAGTTTTGCGCAATATTTTATTCTGGCATAATGGCAGATAGAATAGGGCTTTCCAGGCTCACAGCGCCCGCCCCAAAGAGTAATCCCCGGCGGCGGCAAAGAAGGCGCGAATGTTCTCCCAAGGGGTTTTTGGCGGGATGTCGCAGCCGGAGGAAAGGACAAAATTGGGATATTCGCGGCACTCCTCCATCAGGCTGTACACCGCGCGGCGGACCGATTCCGGCGTGCCGCCCAGGAATTCCCCGGAGGGGCTGATGTTGCCCATGACCGGGACGTTTGGCGGGGAGAGCGCCAGCATGTCTTTCAGGCGGATGGAGTCGCCGAAGTGGTAAAAAGCCGCGCCGATGTCATACAGGGATTCCGCCATGGGCACCACGTTGTTCCCGCAGTTGTGGTAGCCCACCAGGAAGCTCTCCGTCTGCACCGCGCTGACGATCCGCTTGACATAGGGGGTGGAGAACTCCTGCTCCAGCTCCGGGGAGAGCAGACCGGCGAGAGGCTCGGCCATCAAAACGCCGCCCGCCCCCGTCCCCCGGTAGGCAAGGGCATAGGTGGTCAGGAAGGCGGTGACCTTTTCCATAACGCAGTGGACCAGCTGCGGGTCGGTATAGCAGCACACCATGATTTCCGTGACGTCCATCAGCCGGCCGGCCAGGGAGAAGGGGCCGATCATCCCGGCAAGGACCGGCCGGTCGGTGATGAGACCGCAGGCCTTGCGGATGGCTTCGACGTAGAGTCCGCACCGCGCCGTTTCAAGATCCGGTATGGCAAGGGCCTCGGCGTCCTCGGGGCTTTCTATGATCCGTCCCACCACCGTCGGGACCTCGTCCGGGGAGAAATGGATGCTGGAGCCGAAGGCCTGCGCCTCCACCGAGAGGTCCATCATGCTCACAGAGGCCAAGGACGGCGCCGCGTCGGCGACCGCCTTCATCCCCCTGGCCTGAAGGTCGCTGCTGCCGATCAGGTCCTCCACGCTGATCCCCAACAGCTGGACCGAGGGGAAGGATAAGATCGGCATCGGGCGTTTATTTGCCGCCTTTATGACATTTTGCAGCCAAACCGCCATATTCTGGCTCATCATGCAAAGCTCCTCTCGCAGATAAATTTATTGTTTGAATCTTATCACATCCGATGCGGTTTTGTTTGGTATTAACTGTGTGTTTTTGGTAGAATTTACGGGTGTTTTCGCGGCTGAAATTCTTCCAAATATACTGCAAAATTACTGAAAAAATTACAATCAAGAGCGGCCGGTTTCTCCTATCCTTATTCTTAGACAGGTAAAGGAAACTACTGGTTTTGTATCCTGCGGCAAAGAGGAAAGGAAGGCGCGCCATGAAGATAGACTGCCGAAATGGAGACACCGTCGCCGACGCCCTGAAGGGGCAGAACATTTTGCTCACTCCCTGCGGGAGACGGGGAAGCTGCGGGAAATGCAGAATTCAAACGCTGGCGGGCGAATGGCTTCCCCCGACCGGGGACGAGCGGCGCCTGCTTTCTTCAGAGGAGCTCGCGCAGGGGATACGCCTGGCCTGCCAGGCCAGAGGGACCGGCCTCTGCGAGGTAAAGGTTCTCTTCCAGACGGACGAGATGCACATTCAAAGCGCGCACGGGCAGCTTACCAGCCCGCTGCGCAAGCTACGCAGAGACATGGACGGAAAATACGGCTTTACCGCGGACCTCGGCACCACCACCGTGGTGGCGCAGGTATGGAGGGGCGACGGCTGCCTTTTGGGCGAGGGGGCCATGCCCAATCCCCAAGGCGCGTTCGGAGCGGATGTGATTTCCCGGATCGAAAGCGCCCTGGGGGGCCGGGGGCAAGAGCTGCAGGACCTGGCCGCCGGATGCCTCGACGAGCTGATTAAGGAGGCCTGCCGGCAGGCCGGCATCTCCCCCGGTTCCCTCGAAGAGGGCGTGATCGTCGGCAACACCGCCATGCTCACCCTGCTCGCGGGAGAGGATCCGCAGGGCCTTGCGGTATTTCCCTTCGAACCGGGGGATTACTTCGGAGAATGGTACGGCGCGCAGGAGCTGGGGCTCGGGGCCGCAGGGGCGCGCATCCACCTCCCGCGCTGTATAGCCGGGTACGTGGGGGCGGACGCCGTGGCCGCCGCCCTGGCGGCGGACCTCGACCGCCCGGGGCCGGTGCGGCTTCTCGGGGACATCGGCACCAATGGGGAAATGTTCCTGTCGCTCGGTGGGAAGCTGCTCTGCTGCTCCACGGCGGCGGGACCGGCCTTCGAGGGCGGGGGCATCTCCTGCGGGATGCCGGGGATCGGCGGCGCCATCTCGAAGGTTTTTCTGCAGGAGGGGCAGCTCAAATGGGAGACCCTGGGCGGGACGCCCAGGGGGGTCTGCGGCAGCGGGCTGCTGGATGCGGCGGCGGCGTTTCAGGCGCTTGGCCTGCTCGACGAGTCGGGGCTTCTTGTCAAGGATGGGGAGCCGCAGCCCGCCATGGAGATCGGCGACTCCAAAATCTCCCTGACCCAGAAGGATATCCGCAGCTTGCAGCTGGCCAAATCCGCCATCCGGGCAGGGATGGAGACCTTGCTCTCCCGCGCCGGCGTCCTGCCGGAGCAGGTGGAAACGCTCTACCTTGCCGGGGGATTTGGGAGCTGTCTCAATCCAAAGAGCGCCGGCGCCATCGGCCTGATCCCCCCTCGGCTGGCTCCGAGGGCCGAGGGGCTGGGCAACGCCGCGCTGCTGGGCGCGGCCGCCATCCTGCTGCGGGAGGAGGGGCGCCGGCGCGCCCTGGCGATCTCAAAAGAGGCCGTCCACCTGGAGCTCTCGCAGGACCCGGATTTCATGGAACGCTACGTGGAACACATGATGTTTTGATCCCGCCGGCGGGATGAGCACAGGGAGAGGAGGAAAGGGCATGCAAAAGGAGCTGCAGGAGCGCGTTCTCCAGTGCGCCAGGCATTTTGAAAACCTCTGCGGGGTGCAGTGCGTGGTGGTGGACACAAGGGAAGAGCGCCTGGTGGAAACATGTGAGGAGCGCCTGTTTTTCTGCGGGCAATGCCGGCATGAGCGCCGGGACATCATCAACACCTATCTCTACGGGGCGAGCGAGGCCTACCGCTGGAACGGCAGCTATGTCTATTACTGCCCGATGGGCCTCGTCTTTGCAGCCTCGTCCATCTCCTGCGAGCAGGGGGAGCTGTGCGGGGCCATCGTGGCGGGGCCGCTGGTCATGGGCCCGCTGGAGGACAACCTGGCGGACATCCCCGACGATGCCGTGCGGGAGCGCACCGCCGGCCTGCCCAATTTTTCCACGGCACGGGTCAACGACCTGGCGGCGGTGCTCTCCTCGGTGGCGGCGCACGCCTGCGGGGTGCCTCATGGAAAGGTCGGCTCCTTTATCTACGAGCAGGAGGAGATTCTCAAGACCCTCTATAATGTGCAGACCCTTTACCGCCGGGACGAGGGCCACAGCTATCCCATCGAGTATGAACGGCAGCTTCAGCAGTTCATCCGCCAGCGGGACAAGGACGGCTCCAAGCTGCTGCTCAACCAGCTGCTGGGCCAGGTCTTTCTGGCCAGTGAATTCGACCTGGAGCAGAGCAAGGCCAGGATCATGGAGCTGGTGGTGCTGCTCTCCCGCGCGGCCATCGATGCGGGGGCCGACATCAATGAGATATTCTGCTGCAACACCAGTTATATCCGCGCGATCGAGCAGATGGACAGCATGGAGGACCTGAGCGTCTGGATCACCGGGATCATGCACCGGTTCATCAGCTATTCGTTCGACTTCTCCCAGGTCAAGCACTCCGACGTGGTGTTCAAGGTGATGGAATATGTCAAAAACAATTATGACAAGAAGCTGACGCTGGATGAGATCGCCGGCAGCGTATACCTGAGCAAATCTTACCTCAGCAGCATCTTCCGGGAAGAGAGCGGCTACCATCTCTCGCATTATATCAACAAGGTGCGCGTTGAGAAGAGCAAGATGATGCTGCTGGATGGCAACGCCCGGCTGATCGATATCGCCAATTTATGCGGGTTCGAGGACCAAAGCTATTTTACCAAGGTCTTTAAGCGCTTCGTCGGCATGTCCCCCAAGGCCTTCCGGGATTCCCGGGGGGAAATCGATAAATAATCTCCCAAAAGGCAAAAGATAATGCAAGCATTGACCGGACGCGAAAAGGTAAACTTATATCGTCAAACGGTATGGAAAGGGAGGATCGGAATGGACGATATCATGCTGGAGATCAGCGAGCTGCTGCAGAAGGGCCGGGCTCCGCTGGTAAAGGAAAAAGTACAGCAGGCCCTGGAAAATGGGTGTTCCCCCAAGGATATACTGGAGCAGGGGCTGCTGGCGGGCATGGATGTGATCGGGGAGAAATTTAGGAACAACGAGGTCTTTGTGCCCGAAGTCCTCATCGCCGCGCGGGCCATGAACAACGGGATAGCCGTGCTCAAGCCCTATCTGGCCGCGATGGGGGTGGAGTCCGCCGGCTGCGTGATCCTCGGCACGGTGAAGGGGGACCTCCATGACATTGGCAAGAACCTGGTCAAGCTCATGCTGGAGGGGAAAGGGTTTCAGGTGGTGGACCTGGGGGTGAACGTCAGCGCCGAGCAGTTCGTAAAGGCGGCGCAGGAGCATGACGCGGACATCGTCTGCTGCAGCGCCCTGCTGACCACCACTATGACGGAAATGAAATCGGTCGAGCAGGCATTGCGGGATGCAGGCCTGCGCGAAAAGGTCAAGTTTATGGTGGGCGGAGCGCCGGTCACCCAGGCCTTTGCCGACTCGGTGGGGGCCGATTGCTATACCCCCGACGCGGCGACCTGTGCCGAGGAGGCCCTGCGGCTGTGCCGGGCTTGAATCCCCCCGTCCTCCGGTTGGCGGTTATCGCCTGCCAGGTCTACAGCAGGGAGCTCTCCTTCGCCCTTTCTCAAAGCCCCTGCCCCTGTACGGTGACCTGGCTGCCGCAGGGGCTGCACAACACGCCGGACCAGTTGCGCCGCCGGCTGCAGGAGCAGATCGGGCTGCTGGAGGCCCAGCAGAAAGAGAGGGAGCGCTTCGACGCCATCGTATTAACCTATGGCCTTTGCGGAGGCGGGGTATGCGGCCTGGTCTCCTCCACCCTGCCGCTGGCGGTGCCCCGGTGCGACGATTGTATCGGCGTGCTGCTGGGCGCGAAAAAACGCTACCGGGCGTACTTCGATTCCCGGGAGGGGATCTATTGGTACAGCCCGGGCTGGATTGATTTCGGAGACGTGCCCTGCGAGGAATACTATCAAAGGCGCTATGAGCACTACCGCGCTCTTTACGGAGAGGACAACGCCGCCTATCTCGTCGAATGCGAGGACGGCTGGATGTCCCGCTATCAAAACGCCCTGTTCCTCCAGCCGGATATCCCCGGGGACTGGGAACGGTACCGCATATTTGCCCGCCAGGCCGCGGAGCGCTTTGGCTGGAATTACGAGGCGGTTCCTGGCAGCAGCCGCCTGCTCGAGCTGCTGCTCAGCGGCCGCTGGCCGGAGGACGAGGTCTTTGTCTGCCCGCCGGGTCAAAAAATCGCCCTGGTTCCGGGCACCACGGAACTGACCAGTGTGGCTCCGGACGACAGCCTCGGTATGACAGGTCCCGTGATTAGTCTCAACAGCATGTGCTGACCTCAAAAAAACACCCTGCCGGCGCCAAGGCCTTGGCGCCGGCAGGGTGTTTTTTGATGGGACAGGAAGCTAGTGCTCGGCCTTTGCTTCGGCCCGCAGCTTTTTATTGAAGTCCAGGCGCGCGGCGATGACCGCGTCGTAATTTTCCTTGGGCATGCCGAGGAAGATGGTGTTGCAGCTGGAAAAGACATGTCCGGAGGGCTCCGACTCCCGCACCGCGGTAAGGATTTCGGTGGCCTTTTCATAGCACTGCTGCGGGGTGCCCATGTGGATGATCGAACAGTCGATGTTCCCGATCAGGGTCAGCTTGCCGCGGCTGCGGAGCTTGAGCTGCGCGATGTCCATATTGGCCAGGGGATCTATACAGTGCAGCCCGCCCACTCCGCTTTCCAGGATTCGGTCGAAGATGCCGTTTAAATTCCCATCGCTGTGCCAGATGCAGGGCACGCCTGCCTTGCGGCAGGCCTCGGTCCACACTCTGAAGGCGGGGAAAAAGAACTGGTCCATCATCTCGGGGGAAAGAAAGGTGCCGGTGTTGAAGGCGAGGTCGCAGTCGTCGATCAGCCCGTCTGCCCCCGCCTCGAGCAGCTGCTCCTGAATCTCCAGCATGTGGCGCACCTCGTCCATCGAGCGCTGCTTGCACTTTTCCGGCTCCTCGATCAGCTCCATGGAATAGGCGGTGAGGTCGCCGAAAAACGGGATGCTCAGCGGCAGATAGACGGTGCCGAAGATGAAGTAGTCGTTGCCCGCCTCCTTGCGCAGGGCCCGCAGATGGGCGAGGCGGTCCGAGAGCGTTGGCATGTACAGGTCGGCGGCCTTGCCGGGAGAGATTTCCCAATATCCGCCGATGTCCTTGAGGGCGTTATGATGGCAGGCCTCGGCCGCGCGGATCATGATTTCGGCGTTGTGCCCATGCGCCAGCTCCCTTTCCTTGGGAGATAGCTTGGCCATCTCTTCGCCCACCACCGGCCACTCCCCGGCGTATTCGCGATAGAGCTGAAATTCTATCTCCATGCCGGGGACGGCCGGGATGCTTTCATGGTTATAAACTTTGAGAAATTCCTGTTTGGGGGTAAGGTTCATGATAAAGACCTCCTTTTTTCCTTATCGCGCCGCCGTGCGGGGACGGGCGTTTTATTCCTTGACGCTGCCGGCGGCAAGTCCGCGCACGAATTGCTTTTGTGCCAGCAGGAAGGTCAGCAGCAGCGGCAGGGAGCTGATGACGCAGGCCGCCAGAGTGATGCACCAGCGCGAGGCGTATTGCCCCTGGAAGGTCTGTAATCCGAGCGGCACCGTCATGAGCGACTGGCTGTCGATGAACACCATGGCGAACATGAATTCATTCCACACCGATACCGCGCTCACGATGGCGCAGGAAAAGATGATCGGCCGGCAGATGGGCACCACGATCCTAAAAAAGATCCCCAGGATGCTGCACCCGTCGATGAAGGCCGCCTCCTCGATGTCCTTGGACAGCGAGAGGAAATAGGAGCGCATGAGGAAAACGGAGAACGGCGTCTGCAGCGTGACATAGGCGATGTACAGCGCGATGTGGGTGTTGCGCAGGCCGGCAGCGGCGAACATGTTATACAGCGGGATAATGATGCAATATTCCGACACCATCAGCCCGCCGAGGATGGAATAGAAAATCACTTCCCGGAAGGGGAACTGGAACCGGGAGAGGCCGTAGGAGGCCAAGGAAGCCACGAAGCAGATGAGCAGCACCGAGATGATGGTGACGACAAAGCTGTTGAGCATATAGTCCGATATACCGGACTGCCAGGCGGTGGCGTAGTTGCTGAACATCCATTCCTTGGGCAGGGCCAGGGAGTTTTTAAAAAACTCGTCGTTGGTCTTAAAGGAATTGAGCACCCCCCACAGCAAGGGGATCAAAATCAGGGCCGCGATCAGGCCGAGAACCAAATAGCTGAAAAACTTTGCCCAAAAGGCTGATCTGTTTTTACCCATTACGCGACCTCCTCACTGTTTGCCGGAACCGGAAATGCGCAGCTGCAGCATGGACAGCAGCAGCATGATGACGAACATCACGGTCCCGATCGCCGCGGCATAGCCCATCTTGTTGTAGATAAAGGCGTACTGGTACAGCAGGGTTCCCACCGTATGGCTGGCATAGCCCGGGCCGCCCAACGTCATGACATAGACCTCGGTAAACACCTTGAGGCAGCCGATCACATCGATCACCGTCACCACCAGGATCATCTCCCGGATGGCGGGGATGGTGATGTAAATGGCCTTTTGGAAGCCGTTGGCGCCGTCGATCGAGGCCGATTCGTACATGTCCTCGGGGATCTTCTGGATCGAGACGATCAGCAGCATGCAGTAGTACCCCATGTATTGCCACTGCGCCATGAGGATGATGGCCCAGATGGCGAGGTTCGCCTCGCCCAGCCACGCATGCTGGAACTGCTCGAGGCCCAAGGTGGCCAGGACAGTGTTGAGCAGCCCGCCGCGCGACTGGTAGATGAACTTCCAAAGCAGCGCCGCCGCGGTAATCGAGATGACGCTGGGGATAAAATAGACCGTGCGGAAAAAACCGCTGTGGTTGCGGATCAGCTTGCTTTCCATGATGATGGCCAGTACAAGGCCCAGCCCGCACTGGAAGACGATACAGGTGGCGCCATAATAGATATTGTTGCGAAAGGCGGTCAGCAGGTTGGCATCGGAAAAGAAGGAGGCGTAGTTCTGGAGCCCCACGAACCGGGGCTGGGAAGAGAAGGCGGCCGTGCTGAACAAGCTGGTGTACATGTTTTGCACAATGGGGTTGTAGAGCACTACGACGATCAGTAAAAAAGCAGGAAGCACAAACAGATAGGGCACATACCACTTGACGCGCATAAAATTCACACCCGTTTCCTTAGAAAATAGCGAGGAGAGCAGGGCCGCCGCCGGCCCTGCTCCGGATAAGCTCATTGACCGGGATCAGCCGCCCATCTCTGTTTTTGCCTCGGCGGCAGCGGCCTGGATCAGCCCCATGTACTCCTCGGCGGACATGGTGCCGTTGAGGAATTCCTGCGTACGGGAATAGAATACGTCGCGCAGCAGGGTGTGACATTCGTTGTCGATCCAGTTGACCAGGCCCTTGGTCCCCATCAGCAGGTCGTACACGTCGCTGAGCATCTGGGGCGCGGTCGCCTTGTCCAGGGAGCCCTTCGAGGCGTTGAACCAGCCGATTTCGCTGCTCATGCGCTTGCCCACCTCAGGCCCGGTTATGTAACCGAGGTAATCCAGAGCCTTTTCGGGATGTTCGCACTTGGAGGACATGGAGAAGCCTTCGGGGGAACCCAGCAGCATATCCTGGTCGCCGGGCGCGCCGGGGATGGTGGGGAACTTGAACATACCGTAGTTGAGGTTGCCGCCCGAGTCCTCCTCCACGTTGGTGATCTCGATGGACTCCAAAAACGCCATGCCCGAGCCGCCGGTGGCGAAATCCATACGGGCCACGCCGTGGGTGATCGAGACCATGTCGTCGTTCATGTACTGGGCAAGCTCGGTGTACTTGGCCAGCGCATCAAGATAAGCGGGGTCGGTCCATTCGCCCGAGGTGGGGTTGTAGTCGACATCCCGCACCTCCTGCGGGACCATGACGTGGAACAGGATGGCCAGCAGGTGGGTGGCGGGCCACTGGTCGGCGTCCCCCTCGGAGATGGGCAGCACGCCGTTGCTCTGCAGCACCTCGCAGATGTGGATGAGCTCATCCCAGGTCTTGGGCGGGGTCAAGCCGTATTCGTTGAAGATGTCGATGTTGTAAAAGAACAGCTTGACGGTCAGGTCGTAGTCCAGGCCGTACAGAGCGCCGTCCTCGGTGCGAAACGGCTCCAACAGGGCGGAATTATAGTTCTCCTGCCAAGCGGTGTTCTTCTCGTATTCTTCGGCCAGGTCGTAGACCAGGCCCTCGCGCACGAACTTATTAAGGAATTCGCCGGGGAAGCTGAAAAACACATCGGGCGGGTCGTTGGAGGCCATCAGGATGGTGAGCTTTTCGGCATAGGGGTCGGTGGCGGTAAAGGTCATATTGATCTCGGTGTCGGGGTTCTTCTGGAGCCAATCCTGGGTGATGCTTTCAAAGAAGCCCTTGAAGGGTTCGTCTGAAAAGCGATGCATAACGTCCAGAACGATCTTGTCTCCATCGGCTTGCGCCGCAGGCTCGGAAGACGCGGGGGTCTGCCCGGCGCCGCCGGGGTCGCTGGAACCGTCGGGGACGGCGGGGCTGCCGCAGGCGGTGAACGTCAGGCTGAGCGCCATAATGAGAGCCATGAGTAACGCCATCTTCTTGGTCATTTTTTCTCCTCCTCGGTAAAAATAATAGGTTTCTGCCCGTTTTGGGGTAGACAGGCCAAAGCATATTGAACAAATTGGTCCTGCCCGGCTCCTTTATTATAGTATAAAACCACGGTCTAAAGGCTTGCACAATCTTTAGCCTTTTGGCAGTTTGTTTCTTTTTATTGCCGTAATTTACCGGCAGCGCGCCGTCTCAATCTTTCGCGGCGGCTTCTCCTTGGCGTAAGAAAACCGCAGCAAAAAAAGCCCATAAACCCGTGGTATAGGGTTTATGGGCTTTTCCTGAATAGCAGGCTATGTCTGATGGGCAGGAGATCCCCCGCCGCTCTTTACCTCGTCGAGGCGCGAACGATCAGCTCGGTGGAAAAGACCAGGTCGTGCCAGTTCGAGGTGTCCCCGTTCATCCGCGCGACCAGCCGGTCGGCCGTGGCGATCCCGATGTCCTGGGTGGGGATCGAGATGGTGGTCAGGGGCGGGATGGTATAGGCGGAAAACGAGGTGTTGTTGATCCCCACCACCCCGACCTCGTCGGGCACCTTGCGCCCCATGTTGTGCGCCTGGTTGAGGATGACCGAGGCCATCGAGTCGCTGCCGGCGAAGAAGGCGTCGGGCGGATGGGCGGAGTCGAGCATACGGCGGGTCTCCTCGGCGCAGTTTTCGAGGTCCCAGCCGCAGTAAACGATGAGATCGGGATCGAAGGGGATCCCCCGCAGCGAGAGCGCCAGATGGATGGCGCTGGCGGGGATGGTTTCGTGAAACGATCTTTCCAAGCTCGCCCCGCCCATATAGCAGATTCTGCGGTATCCCCGATCCAACAGGTAGGAAAAGGCGGTGAAGCAGGCGCGGAAGTTGTCCACCCCCACGTTGTCGAGCTCCGGATATTGGGTGTCACACCCCACGATATAGGGCACGTACTCTTTGATATAGGCATACATCTCGTCGGGCAGCTGTTCCATGAGCACCAGCCCGCAAAGGCCCTGTGAAAAGGTCTCCTCAAGCACCTTCGGATTCATCAAATCCTTCAAATTCCGAATCGCGCTGATCACGTACCCATGCTCGATCATCCGGTTTTCCAGCGCCGAGAGGATGGAGGTGAAGTACGGGTCGGAATATTTTTCGACCGTCTCGGCCAGCACGCAGCCGATCCTTTTGGAAGAGGGAGCGCCTACCTTCGGGTCGCGGGTGATGTAGCGGTATTGATACCCGAGTTCGTGCACAGCCTGATAGACCCGCTCGCGGGTTTCGGGGCGGGTGCGGTAGGTGGTGTCCTCCGAGAGGATGCGCGATACGGTGGCGATCGAGACCCCGGCCCGAGCGGCTACGTCACGAATATTCGGCATCGGTGTTCCTTCTTTCACGGAAAATGTTTACTAAACATTATTATAGCAGAAAAAAACCGGATTACAAGGGGACGCGGACAGAAATTTAAAATTTTATTTAGCGATATGACGGATAATCAAAAAAATAACTCAAAAAAACTGTTTACATTTTTGAAACGATGTGCTAAGATAAAGTTAACAGAAACTAAACAGTTTACTAAAATGAGAAATGGGGTCATACATATGCCAAAAAAATTCGCATTCATTGGCGCCGGCTCGTTGGGCTTCACCCGCGACCTGGTGCGCGACATCCTCACCTTCGACAAGTTTAGGGACGCGGACATCTGGTTGATGGACATCAATCCGACCCGCCTTGAGTACTCCAAGCGCGGCGTCGAGAAGATCGTGACCGCCGGCAAGTACCCGGCGAGCGTCCATGCGACCACCAACCGCGTCGAGGCGCTCGAGGGCGCGGACGGCGTGCTGATCACCATTTTGCAGGGCGGGGTCGAGGTCTGGCGTTCGGACATTGAGATTCCCGAGCGCTACGGCGTGGACATCTGCGTGGGCGATACCCGCGGCCCGTCGGGGATTTTCCGCTTCCTGCGCACCGCGCCGGTGATGCTGGACATCTGCAAAGACGTCGAAAAGTACTGCCCGAACGCGGTGGTGCTCAACTACACCAACCCCATGGCCATGCTCTGCCGGCACCTGCAGAGCGAGAGCAAGGTCAACGTGACCGGCCTTTGCCACAGCGTGCAGGGCACCGCCCAGATGCTCGCCGAGTGGATCGGCGCCGACATGAAGGACGTCGAGTACACCTGCGCGGGGATCAACCACCAGGCCTTCTACATCGACTATAAGTGGAAGGGGCAGGACGCCTACCCGCTCATCCGCAAGGCGCTCGAGCGTCCGGAGATCGCCGAGAGCGACCCGGTGCGCAACGCGATGTTCAGAAACCTCGGCTACTACAACACCGAGAGCTCGGGCCACAACAGCGAATACAACGCCTGGTTCCGCAAGAGACTGGATTTGATCGGGAAATACTGCACCCACGGCACCAACTGGAACCCGGGCGAGCACGCCTACATCCTCAAGGAGTACCTCGGGCGTGAGACCACCTGGGAGAAGGAATACACTGAATACCTCGAGCACGGCGAGGTCGAGCTCGAGCGGGGCGACGAGTACGCGGCGAACATCTTCAACGCCCTCTTCGGCGACAACACCCCGTTCCCCTTCAACGGCAACCTGCGCAACGAGGGGTATGTCGACAACCTCCTGCCCGGCGCCTGCGTCGAGATTCCGGTCGTCGCCTGCAAGGACGGGATCATCCCCCAGAAGGTCGGCCGCATTCCGGATCATCTGGCGATCCTGGTCAACACCTCGGCCGGGTGCGAGGAGCTCGCGGTCAGGGGCTGCATCGAGGGCAACCCGGAGGATATCTTCCACGCCATCCTGTTCGACCCGCTGACCTCGGCGGTGCTGACCATGGACGAGATCCGCGACATGACCCGCGAGATGTTTGAAAAGAACCGCGAATACCTCGGCTACTTCAAAACCCTGAAAATCTAAATTTGGGCCAAAACCATACGTTTAGCAACTGGAAAAGGGAAGCTCAAACGTTGTCGAAAGGTAACGAAGAAAGGCCCCTGTGCGGCTCTCCACTTTATGCGAAGAGCTGCACAGAGACCCTGGCATATAGAAATTTCTATATGTATAATAAGATGAAAGAAAGAGGGACTTGAGATGAAACGATTATTGGCAAGCCTGCTCTGCGCATCGATGCTTCTGGTATCCTTTGCCGGCTGCGGCAGCAAGGAAGCGGCCCCGAGCAGCACACCCGAGACCACCCCTGAGACGCCCGCCAGCAGCACCGAAGCCGAGACTGAACCCACCGGCGAGGGCGCGACCATTGAGCTCTGGCTGCATCAGAACGAGGCCTGGAACGCCTCCCACCAGACGATCGCCGACCAGTACATGACTGAGAACCCGGGCCAGGAGATTGTGATTAAGACCTTCCCCTACAGCGATTTCCTCTCCAAGATCCAGACCTCCCTGCTTTCGGGCGGCGAGGGCGCCGACATCTATGAGATGTGGGGCGGCTGGGCGCTCGACTTCACCGGGACCGGCGCGCTGGCCGAGGTTCCGGCGGACATCTCCGCGACCTTTGAAAACTTCTACGCCCCGGTGCTGGGCGCCTATACCCGCGACGGCAAGTACTACGGCGTGCCGCTGGAGTTCAACATCGAATACGGCGGGCTGCTGGTAAACAAGAAGCTCTTCGGAGAAAAGGGCCTGGAGTATCCCAAGACCTGGGCCGACATTGAGAAGATCGCGGACGCCACCTCCTCCAAGGACGGCGAGGTCATGAACCTGCGCGGCTTCGACTTCGTCTCGGAGGACAACATCCTGTACACCTTCCTGGCGATGATCCTCTCCTCGGGCGGCAGCTATCTGACTGAGGACGGCAAGGTCGACTTCACCACCCCCGAGGCGGTGGACGCGATGACCACGCTGGTCAGCTATGTGCGCGACAAGGGCTACACCAACCTCGACGGCATCACCAGCGGCAAGGAAGGCTACAGCTTCGTCTACACCGACGAGTCGATGATGGACATCGTCGGCCCGTGGGCGGTCGCCGACGGTTCCGCTTCCTACGGCCTGGAGTACGGCACGGACTACGAGTACATCGCTCTGCCTCCTTATAAGGAGCCCGTCAAGTTCGCCGCCGAGACCGGCTGGGGCCTGACCGTCGCCGAGTCGAGCGACGTCAAGGACGCCGCGTGGAAATACGTTGCATACTTCGATTCCCCCGAGGTTCTGGTCAAGCACAACATCGCTTGCTCCCAGATTCCGCCCCGCACCGAGATCGTCGAGATGCAGGAGTATAAGGATGGCATGCCCTATGCGCAGCCGCTGCTGGACATCCTGCCCGCCGGCCAGTTCATCGGGCCGTTCAACACCACCACCATCAAGGAGAACATCGACAACATCTTCACCGAGCTGTGCACCACCGATAACTATCCTACCATCAAGGACGGGCTTGTCGCTTTGACCGATAACCTCAACACCGCGTTCTTCGGCTGATCCGGCAAATACGCATAAATCTTCCGGGCGGGGGGTACCTCTCCCCGCCCGGGATTTATTTAAATTTGCGCGATTTGGAGGATAGGAATCGTTATGAAAAATAACAAGTTCGTGTGCATCGTACTAATCCCCATTTTTTGCCTGATCGTTGTATTTTTAATCGCACCGCTGTTTTATGGGCTTGGCATCTCCATGTTCGACTATAACCCCCTGCGGGCAGACAACCCCTTTATTGGAGCCGCAAACTATGTGAGACTGTTCCACGACACCCTTTTTTACCGGGCGCTGGCGCATACGCTGGTCTTCGTCGGGGTGACAGTCACCCTTAATATAATCGTTACCCTGATCCTGGCGCAGCTGATCAGCTCTCTACCCTGGAATTTTGCGCGCGGACTGTTCCGCACAGTCCTCTTCCTGCCCTGCGTGGCGCCGATGGTCGGCACCTCGCTGGTCTGGCGCAACGGCATGTTCGCCACCAAAAACGGCCTGGTCAACCACCTGTTGGGGTATCTCGGGATTCCGGCCATCAACTGGCTGGGGGATGCGAGCGTGGTCATGGTCGCCATGATCATCTTCACCATCTGGGCGGACATCGGCTACAATACTGTGCTTTTCTGCGCGGGGCTCGACGGAATCCCCAAGGACTTTAGCGAGGCCGCGCAGATCGACGGCGCCGGGCCGGTGCGGCGGTTCATCTACATCACGCTCCCCCTGCTCGGGCGCACCTTCATCTTCGTGCTGATGATGACGTTGATCTCGCACTTCCAGATGTTCGTGCAGTTCATGGTTCTGGCCCAGCGCGGCGCGCCGAACAACGCGGCGACCGTGCTCACCCTGCTCATCTATAAGGAGGGCTTCAGCAACCAGAATATGGGCTACGCCTCGGCCATCGCCGTCATTCTCTTCCTGGTCATCATGGTGGTCACTGTGATTCAGCGCCGGGTCAACCGGGTCGATTGGGGGTATTGAGATGGCGGAAATGAAGAAACGAAAAAAGAACCCCTATCTTACGGTGAATATCATTATCGTGATCCTCCTGGGGCTGCTGGCGGTTCTGGTGGTGCTGCCCTTCGTGTGGATGGTCCTCTCGTCCTTCAGGACCAACAAGGACATCCGTCTCAACATCTCCAGCATGTGGCCGGACCCCTGGACGCTGACGGGCTACGCCGCGGCGCTGACCAAGGCGCCCTTCGTGCGGTGGTTCATCAACAGCGTGTTCGTCTCCACCACGGTGACGCTGATCGTGCTGTTCACCAGCTCGATCACCGGATTTGTCTTCGCGAAGTACAAATTCCCGTTTAAAAACCTGATTTTCGGCGTCATCCTGGCGACCATGATGGTCCCCTCCCAGGTGCTGATGATCCCCAACTTCCTGATCGTCAAGGGCTTGGGGCTCTATAACCGCCTGGGGGCGCTGATCGTGCCGATGATGGTGAGCATGTTCGGGATATTCCTGTGCAAGCAGTTCATCGAGGATATCCCGGACAGCCTGTGCGAGGCGGCCAGGATCGACGGCGCGGGGGATTTCTTCATCTACGCGCGGATCATCCTGCCCAACATCAAGCCGTGCATCGGGTCACTGACCATCTTCACCTTCCTCGAGCGCTGGAACGACTATCTGAACCCGCTCATCATGCTCAACGACACCGAAAAGATGACCCTGCCGCTGGCGCTGAACTTCTTTTCCTCCCAGCATCTGGCAGATCTGAGCGCCACCATGGCGGTGGCCTCCCTGGTCATGGTGCCGGTACTAATCGTGTTCATCATGTTCCAAAAGCAGTTTATTAAGGGCCTTGCCCTTTCGGGAATGAAGTAAACGGCATACATAAAAACGGCGGCCCGCCAAAAGCGGGCCGCCGTTTTTTTGCGAGATGATGATTCAGGGCTGGAACACTTTGAGAACCGGGGCGGCAACAGTCTTGCTGCCGCCCGACAGGGTGGGGACGGTGACGGTGCCCATCTCCCAGACGGACGGGTCGAAATCCGCCGGAAGGGAGGAAAAGGAGGAGATTTGCGTGCAGCCGTCATCTGAGAAATTATCGGCCGTCGGATTGTTTGAGGTGTTCGCGATCCCGTGGGTCGGGCCACCCGTCCCGCTCGCCCCCCAGTAATTAGCCGAGGAGGTGATCGAGCCGGGGAAAAAATTGTTTTGGCTGTCCTGAAGGGAGATGTCCCCGGCAACGCCGCCCGACATCCGTTCGGCGGACCCATCATTGGAAGCGGATACTTGGTATTCGGTCAGGTTCCAGGTCTGCCGGATGGTACAGCGGTTGCGCGCGACCGCGGCGATCCCGCCGATCCATCTTACATCGGCAGTTGTACCGTAGGAGGAAGAAACGACCCCGGCAAAATAGCAGTTTTCTATGGTCGATTGACTGAGATGCCCGATCAGGCCGCCCCGCTCAGGCCAGATAAAGTCGCCCTGATCCTCCACCCGGCCGGTGGCGCAGCAATTCGAGATGAAGGAATTATTCTCCGCATGGGCCGCCAGTGACGCGGCGACAGTATTACCTTTTACGGTTACGGACTCCAACGCGAGGTTTTGAACCGTGGCCCCCTCAAGACGGCTGAACAGTCCGCCGGTATCAGCTTCGTTTACCTTGAGCCCGGTGACCTTGTGCCCGCCCCCGTCATAAGTGCCGGAAAAGGAAGCGATCGGCGCCCAGTTGCCCGAGAGGGCAATGTCCCGGTCCTGGTAGATGTTCGCCGCGCTGTGCGCTCCCACATGCGCGAGCTGCTGCTGCGAGCCGACATAGAAGGGGTCCGCCGCGCTCCCGCTCCCCCGGTAGAACGCGCCCGCCGTCCCTGAAGCGCACCCGCAGGTCGGCTTGGTGGTGAAGGAGAATTCCCGCGCCGCCGCCGTGTCCGTCCCGATCCGGCCCGGCAGCGGGCGCGCTTCAATTTTCAGGGTGTAGCTCTGCGGCCCGGTGATGTCATAGGCCAGCGGCAGGTAAACGTCCTCCTGCGCCGCCGTCATCTCCACCTTCGCGCTGACCACCGGAGCCCCGGCGGCGCTGCCGCCCTCGTAGAGCGAGAAGGTGTAGTCGGTGGTGCGCGGCGAGCGGGTGAAGGGAATGGTCACCCCGTAGTCCGCCCGGTAGTTATCCTGCACCGTCACGATGACCCCGCTCTGCGCCGCCCCGGCGCTGGAGGTGATCAGGAAAACACCCGCCGCCAGCGAAGCAGCCAACAGCCGGCGCAGGCGCCCTGCCCGGCCCGTCATCCCTGCTCACCGATCGCACAGGTGGTGATCTCCCCGATCACGAACCCGTCGAGTGGGAGCTGCTCGCGTTCGGGCAGCTCGAAATCATACCGCTCGAGCAGCTCATACTCCTGCGCGGTGATGATCCCCTGCCCAAGCAGGGAGGCGTAATACTCCTGTGGGTTTTCCTGCACGGAAAACCCGCAGAAAGTAAGTATCGCCAGAGCGGGCAGGAACGCGGTTAGGAATTTCTTCATTTGACTTCCCCCTTAAGAATAAAAGACCAGTAGATAAGGTAGCTTGCGGTCTTTCGCTCCGGGGGTGGGGGTGGGAAAGGGAAGATTTCACTTGAAATCTGTACCAGAACAGGATATAATTAGGACAAACAGGGAGGAAATCGACGAAATCTTTCGAGCCTCCTTCCAAAAAAACGCAAAAAGATGACCGTTAGCTACCTTAGCTAACGGTCTTTCTTGTTTGCCGCCGAAAAGCAAATGCTCCATCATTTCGGGGGGCAGTATTACTTCTTGAAGTCGATCGAACCGACCTTGGTCGAGAGGTTGATCTTGGTCTTTTCGTCCTTGTTTTTAAAGGGGATGCCCTGCTGGCCGAGCTCCTCCATCACCAGGTTGTAGGAGGAGGAACGGGGGATCTTGAACTTGATGTTCCCAACGTCCGAGCTCAGGCGGATCTCCTCGGCGGCGGCGATGTTGTTTAGCTGCACGTCGATATCCCCGACCAGGCTCGTGATGGAGCTCTTTCCGCTGAAGGAGCTCTTTTTGACTGTAACCGAGCCGTTGTTCGAGATGATCGAAAAGGCGCAGTCCATTTTCTCCACCAGGATGTCTCCGCTGCCCGACTGGACGACCACGCTGCCGATCCCGTCGGGCACCTTGATGGTCAGGTCCACCGATACGTCCTCGCCCTCCTTGAGCGTTAAGCTCTGTCCCGGCTCGGAGTAGATGGAAAGCAGACTCGGGTCGCTGTTGTCGGTGGTGACCCGCACGTTCTGCTCGATCAGGGTGCGGCGGCTGCGCTCCGGGGCGGTGATGGCGTATTCGGCCTCCATCTGGATGATCTTTCCGGAAGAGGGGACGATATGGATGTTTCCCTTGTCCGACTCCACATTGATCGCCACGATATTTTCGACCGGCACGTCGGGCAGGTCCTCCCGGCTGAGCTTGCCGGTGTGCGGCCCCCCACAGCCGTAGAGCAGGCAGAGCCCCAGCGCGAGGGGAAGCAGGAATGATTTGCGCATTTGTTGTCCTCCTTCGTAAAAGGGGGTGGTTTTAAGGTGGCCGTTCGTGCGGCGAAACCGGCGCGAAACGTCCAGAAGGGAATGGCCATTTATATGGATGACCGACTCTATTATACAGGAAATACGGTCTAAATTGCAATTTTTAAAGGAATATTTAAATTTATTCAACAAATAAAATTGAATTTGAGGCTTAAACGTGGTAAATTGGGTGCATGGCCGTGACGGTGCAAAACGCCGGCCAGTGCCCGGACGCGCCCGCTCCCTGTGGGAGCGGCAGGGCAAATTTTCGCGCAGCAAGCCTTTCTTCGCACGGGCCGCTTTACATCCCTGCCATCCCCATCCCCAGCCTATTAAGACTACCTATATGCCAAAATACGAGAAATGGGGTAGCATTAATATGGCCGAGATCAAAAACCGCATAGCGAGCTCTCTGAATTTGAGCGTAAAGAGGTCCTCGCTGCTCCCGAGCTATGTGCCCATGCACGTCACCCGGGAATACCGCCTGTGTTACACGCATTACAAGCCCGCCCGCCGAAGCAAGAAAGGCGTATCCTACATCGATTTTATGTCCATGCTGCGCCGGCAGCAGCTGTTCGAATTTGAAAGCCAGTTCTCCTACATTGGCCGACGTTTTCGGATCATCTCCGCCCCCGCCAAAGAAGAGCTCACCAACACCAGGGTCGTCGTTCCCGATCCGGAGGGGATCGAGGAACTGCTGGAGGACGGCAAGTATAACTATGTCTCTTCCAGCGTCCCCGTCCAGCTGCAGGACCTGCCGAGCAAGGACGTCAGCTTTTCCGAGTGGAGCGCGCTCTGGCTGGAGACCTATAAACGGGGCCGCGTGAGGCCCAACACCTACCACGTCACCTACCGCAACATCGTGTTTAACCACCTCAACCGGCATTTCGAGGACACGCCGGTGCGGGACATCACCCCGCTGGACATCCAGAACGCCCTGATGACCGAGGCCCAGATCTATTCGGATTCCACCATGCGCAAGGTCAAGGCGGTGGTCTATGCCATCTTTGACCGTGCGGTGGACAACGGGATCTGCCAGAGCAATCCGGTGCGCAACATCCCCACCCCGCCGGGGCTTCCCTGCCGTCCGAAGCGGGTCTATTCAAAGCGCGAGGCGCAGACGCTTATCGACTTTGCCAAGACCCATCCCAAGGGCGCGTCGATCATCACCCTGCTCAAGACCGGCATGCGCCGCGGCGAGCTGGTGGCGCTGATGTGGAAGGACATCGATTTCCGGGGCGGCATCATCCACATCTCCCGCGCGGCGGCGGATGTGCACGATAAGGTGCTCATCGGGCCGCCCAAGACCAAGACCAGCGTGCGGGCCATCCCGTTTGACAGCGAGCTGAAAAGGATATTGGCCTCCCTGCCGCAGACCTCGCCCTTCGTCTTCCCGAACCGCTATGGGGAGATTAACTCTCCCAACAACTGGTCGCGGCGCACCTACCGCCCCTTTATGGAGGCGTTTGCCCGCCGCCACCCGAACGTCCCGATCCTCAATCCGCACGAGCTGCGCCACACCTATGGCACGCTGCTGCGCGACCGCGGGGTGGACATCTATTCCATCCAGAAGGTGCTCGGCCATGCCGACATCTCAATGACCTCGCAGATTTACGTGCACAACAACGAGAAGACGCTTAAAAAGGCGTTGGGGCTCAAGTGACCCCATTCCCCGCCGTTTGACAGCATCCCCGCCGGTATGCTATGATGCCGGGGTTCGTAAGCCCCCGGAACGGCCCGGGCCCCCTGTGAAAATTTGCTGTGCGATCCTGATACATCCCCGCAAAACATCCGGCCGCGCGGGCGGCCAAATTTTTCGACCCAATATGCCGCACGGACGGCCGGTTCCCGGATGTGCGTCACACGCGCCGGCGCTTGAGACAATGACGGTGGCGGCATGGAGGAGAAGATGAGCGCAAGAGAACTACTTGAAAAAATAGCGGTCCTGCTTTACGCGATCGTTTATAAGTACTGTTATCTGGTCGGTCTCTTTACCCAGGAGCTGCTTGAGGGCGTGGTGCGCTTCGTCTCGCGACATGTGCGCCGGGCCGAGCTGCGCCTGATTGACTTTGCACGCGCGCTCCCGCCGGCGCTTTCCCACCTTCTGCACCGGCTGCGCCGTTCGCTGCAGCGGCAGCGTCTGCGGGCGGGGCGCACCTTTGGTTCGGTGCGCGTCGCCGCCGAACAGATGCGCTCCGGCCGGGGGCGCGAGGGGCTGCGCACCTTCGGGCGCGCCGGCCTTGAGCTGCTGCGCCAGCTCTTCCCGCTGCTGCGCACTATCGTCAACTTGGCGCTGCCCATCGCGGCCATCCTGCTGCTGTGGCAGAATGTGCAGCTGGTGGGACGGCAGCAGTATGCGCTGCGGGTGGCCTATGCCGGCGAGACGGTGGGACTGATCAAAAACGAGGCGGTCTACGACCGGGCGGTCAGCCAGGTCGAGGCCAAGCTGCAGGGCTCCCAGCAGGGGACCCCGATCGACTTCAGCGCGAATTTCGAGCTGATCCCGGTCGGGGAGAGCGACCCGCTGCTGGACGAGTACGCCCTGAGCGACAAGATCATCGCCGCCTCGGACAACGACATCACAGAGGCCTTCGGCCTCTATGTGGACGGTAGCCTGATCGGCGCGGTGGCGCAGAAGAACACCCTGCCCACCCTGCTGGCCGGGCTGCAGGACCGCTACCGGACCGACGACCCGACCGAAACGGTGAGCTTCGTGCGAAGCGTCAAGGTGGTCGAGGGGCTCTACCCCGAGGGCCGCGTGGTGGATGGGGAGACCATCGGCTCCCTGATCGACCGCGAGGTGCAGGGCGAGGTGGTTTACACCGTCGAGGCGGGGGACTCCCCGTCGCTGATCGCCGAACGCTTCGGCATCCCGCTGCGCCAGCTGCTGCGCAACAACCCCGGGATCGAGGAATCCCTCCTGATCGGGGATGAGGTGGTGGTGGACCGGGCGCAGCCCTATATGTCGGTGAAGATTAGCCGGGTCGAGACCTATGAGGAAGAGATCCCCTACTCCACCGAGACGAGCGAGGATAGTTCGCTGCTCAAGGGCCAGCGCAAGGTGACCCGCGAGGGCGAGAATGGTCTCGCGCGGGTGCGCGCCTCGGTGACCTATGTGGACGATGTGGAGACCGAGTGCAATGTGCTGAGCCGCACCCCGCTGCGCGAGGCGGTCAGCGAGCAGGTCTCGGTCGGGACCAAGCTCTTCGCCCAGACGCCGGGGGTCTACTCCTCGGGCACCGTGTCCTCCAACTTCGTCTGGCCGGTGGTGAGCGCGAGGGCCTATGTCTCCAACGGCTACTACGGCTACTACGGGCACGGGGCAATCGACATCGCGGCGCCCTACGGCTCGCCGATTATCGCCTCCGCGCCCGGCACGGTGGTGATGGCGACCTATTCCGCCAGCGGGTACGGCCGGCATGTGATGATCAATCACGGCGACGGCGTGCAGACCCTCTACGCGCATATGAGCGCCCTGGCGGTGGGAGTCGGGGAGACGGTGGAGCAAGGGCAGGTCATCGGCTATGTGGGCAGCACCGGCAATTCGACGGGCAACCACTGCCACTTTGAGATACGGGTAGGCGGAAGCAAGGTGAACCCGATGGGATACCTCCCGTGATTTTCTGTCTGGCGTCCCGCCGCGGCGATATTTGCCGCGGCGGGATTTTTTTTGTGTTTTGTGGCCGGCGGCAGGCCCTAAAGGGCAGACCCGGAAAGCGCATGGGCCGATGGGCGCCGGGGCGCAAAAGGGAGCCTCGCTTTACAGGGGTGGCAAAGTTTGCACTTTGGGCTGGCCAATATTTGCTAGGAAATTAGCTCGCACCCCACGCGAGGCGCACCGTCAAGCGGTTTGCGGGAGGTCGCTTCCTTGACAATCGACCCATAATTGTTGTAGTATACCCACAGAAGGAAGAAGCGATGGGGGATACTTTTTCCTGGTCCGGACCGGAGGTAGGAACCGCCCGGACGAAGAAATATCGGTTTGTTCCGCCGGCAAAGAGGCGCCCTTTGGATTTTAGCTGTCTTTTGGGAGGGCCCCGGCGGATAAACAAATATAGTGTAGGTGGGGTTAAAATGAAAGGAGTTTTAAGCACCAGGATGGTGGGCGACCGCAACCTGGTGGGCGACCGCATCCGGCAGGCGCGTTTGGCGCTCAAGCCGCCGGCGACCCAAAGCCAGGTGAGCGCAAAGCTGCGTGAGGAGGGGATCGAGCTGACTTTCAGCTCGGTGGGAAAGATCGAGCAGGGCCTCTCCGCCGTGACTGACAAGCAGCTGGTCGCCTTTTCCAGGGTGTTGGGCGTTTCCGTCCTTTGGCTTCTGGGCATGGAAGATTAAAACCGGCCGCTGTGACGTCGGGCGTTGGCTTACCTGCCCGCGGGCCCCGCAAGCGGCCCGCATGGATCATGCTTATTCCATTAAAAATACACCGGCGACGCCGGGGCCTCAATGCTCCGGGTTGCCGGTGTGTTTTTTGTGCGGATGTGTTATACTGAAAAAAATTCTTCGAGAGGAGGGCGCCAAATGAGGGGGATCCACCGCCCGGACCCGTGCCCACAGCTCAGCGCACGGCTTGCGATCGACTGCAAAAACTGTCAGGGCCTGTGCTGCGCCGCCCTGGCCTTCTCCCGCTGCGACGGGTTCCCTGCGGACAAGGCGGCAGGGGAGCCCTGCCGCTACCTCGGCGGGGACTTTCGCTGCGCCGTCCACGCGCGGCTGGGGCAAAAGGGGCTGCACGGCTGCATGGCCTTCGACTGCTTCGGAGCCGGCCAGCGGGTGAGCGGGTACTATCCCGGCCGGGACTGGCGA
This sequence comes from Provencibacterium massiliense, assembly GCF_900169495.1. Lineage (NCBI taxonomy): Bacteria > Bacillati > Bacillota > Clostridia > Eubacteriales > Oscillospiraceae > Provencibacterium > Provencibacterium massiliense. The sequence goes on along the minus strand of NZ_FWCH01000012.1, from coordinate 1,500,749 downwards.
AGCGACCCGGCGCTGAAAGACGCGCTGTTCGCGCGCTTCCTCGCCGTTTACCGGCTGCACCAGATGCTCTGGCTGCTGGGCGAGACGCTCTCCCTGTTACCCGCGCATTCCCTCTGGGAGGAGGCTGCGGCGCTGATTGCCGAGGGCGACGAGCTGGCGCGGCAGCCCTCTCCCGGCCTCGGAAAATATCACGGACGGGTCAGCCGGGTGCTGCAAAGCGCCGGGGCGCTCGTCTGCGGGGAGGCGGGCCCGGCGGCGCCTGGCAGGAAGCGGATGGATTATGCCGGGCGCAGCCTGCGCGGGCAGAGCCTTTGCGGGCGGGATATGAGCATGGCGCTGCTGATCGCCGCCGACCTGCGGGACTGCAATCTCTATGGAGCCAACCTCTGCGGAGCGGACCTGCGGGACTGCGATCTGCGCGGGGCGGACCTGCATGAAGCGTGCTTCCTCACCCAGGGGCAGCTGGCCGCCGCCAAGGGGGACAAGACCACCCGCCTGCCGCCAAGGCTGCGCCGTCCAGCCGGCTGGGAGGGCTAGTGCCGGTACGCGTACAGGGCGTTGGCCAGCGCGCCGAACTGCTCGAGGGTGAGCGCCTCGGCACGCGCAGAAGGGGAGACGCGGCATTCCTCCAGGAGGGGGCCGAGCTCGCCCTTGGGGATTTTTAGGCCGCTGCTCAGGGTGTTGAGGATGGTCTTGCGCCGCTGGGAAAAGGCGGCGCGCACCACGGAAAAGAAAAACGCCTCGTTTTCCAGCGCGATGGGCGCTTCCCTGCGCAGGGTCAGACGGATGACGCAGCTGTCCACATTCGGCGCGGGCAGGAAGGACCCGCGGGAGACCGGGAAGAGGATTTCGGGAGAGCTGTAGTACTGCACCGCCAGCGAGACGGCCCCGCAGGCCCGCTCGCCGGGCGCGGCGCACAGGCGGGTGGCCGCCTCCTTTTGCACCATCACGGTGATCGACTCGATGGGCAGGCGCTCCTCGAGCAGCTTCATCACGATGGGCGAGGTGATGTAGTAGGGCAGGTTTGCCGCCACCGCGACTTGCAGCCCCGCGAACCGCTCACGGATCAGGGCGTGCAGGTCGATCTTGAGCACGTCCTCGTTAACGATTTCGACGTTGTCGAAATCGGACAGGGTTTCCTCCAGCACCGGCAGCAGCCGCCCGTCAATTTCCACGCAGACCACCCGCTCGGCGCGCGCGGCCAGCTCGGCGGTCAGCACCCCGATCCCGGCGCCGATCTCGAGGATTCCGTATCCCGGCGCGGCGTGGGCGGCCTCGGCCATACGCGGGCAAACCGAGGGGTTGATGAGAAAATTTTGCCCCAGCGCCTTGGAAAAGGTGAAGCCATGGCGGGCGAGCACCTCGCGGATCACCCCGATGTTGGAAAGGTTTGGCATATCTGTCCTCCGAATTTTCATGAACCGAATGTGACGATTTTTTTAATTATAGCATAAATTGGACGATTTTGTTTGCATGTGGGCCCCGTTTATTATATGATGATAAAAAAGGCAGCGAAAAAGCGCTGTATAAGACGAACGGAGGCGATTTTTGTGCCGGAGCGCAGAGACAAGATCAACTATTATTTGGACATTGCCGAGACGGTGGCCAGCCGGGGCACCTGCCTGCGCCGCAACTTCGGGGCGATCATCGTGCAAAACGATGCGATCATTGCCACCGGATATGTCGGCGCGCCGCGCGGGCGGGCCAACTGCAGCGACCTTGGGTACTGCACCCGCAAGCGGCTCGGCGTGCCGGCCGGGGAACGGTATGAGCTCTGCCGGTCGGTCCATGCCGAGGCCAACGCCATCATCAACGCGCCGCGCGACCAGATGATCGGCAGCACCCTCTACCTGGTGGGGATCGAATACGACTCCGGGGAATATTCCCGCGGGGCGCTGCCCTGTTCGATGTGCAGGCGGCTGATCATCAACGCCGGGATCTCGACGGTCATCGTGCGGGACGACAAGCAAAGCTATCGCACCTACGTGGTGATGGACGAGTGGGTGGTCAAGGACGATTCCCTCTCCGACCACCGCGGATACTGAAAAACACGGGCCATAAAAGGGCGGGAAACCGCCCTTTTTGTCGCTCGGGAGGGAAGGGTTTTGTTTGACGCAAAGGCTTCTTTGCGGTATAATATTTTTTTGGACAGCCTCTCTTTTTTGCCTCCCTGGGGCGGCATAATCGGCCCCGCGCTTGGCACACTAAGCGGTGAAGCGCTTCCCTCCGGGAGGCAGCATTGGAGGTGTGCCGCGTGGCAGAAGAGAAGGATAAAAAAAGCCATTCCCTCAAAAATGAGGATAAGCAGCAGGACGAGGAGCAGCAGGACGACGTTTCCTTAACCAAGGAGCAGAGCGAGCAGATCGTGGAGACCGGCTCGCTCACCCACTCGAAGGGCAAGCACGTCATCCACTGCCTGACCATCGTCGGGCAGGTGGAGGGGCATTACATCCTCCCCTCGCAGAACAAGACCACCAAGTACGAGCATGTCATCCCCCAGCTGGTGGCCATCGAGCAGGACCCCGAGGTCGAGGGGCTGATCATCATCCTCAACACCGTCGGGGGCGATGTGGAGGCGGGGCTCGCCATCGCCGAGCTGATCGCCGGGATGAAGAAGCCCACCGTCTCGCTGGTGCTCGGGGGCGGGCATTCGATCGGGGTGCCGCTGGCGGTCAGCGCCAAGCATTCCTTCATCGCCCCCTCGGCGACCATGACCGTCCATCCGGTGCGCATGAACGGGCTGGTGCTCGGCGTGCCGCAGACGCTCAGCTATTTCGACCGCATGCAGGAGCGGATCATCCGCTTTGTCTGCGACAATTCGCAGATTTCTCCCGACCGCTTCAAGCAGCTGATGATGAACTCGGGCGAGCTGGTGATGGACATCGGCACCGTGCTTGACGGGGACAAGGCGGTCGAGGAGGGGCTGATCGACTCCCTGGGCGGGCTCGCCGACGCGGTGGCCGAGCTCTACCGCCAGATCGAGGAGCTGGGCCCCAAAAAAGAGGACGGGCCCGGGAAAGAAGACGAGCCCGCAAAGGAGCCCAAAAAGAAGGGGGCGAAGGGAAAATGATCCTTCATTCCGTCGCTCCGCTCTGGCAGCTGCTGCCGCCGGATACAGAGCCGCAGCTCTCCTGCGTCGAGTTCGAGGGGGGAATGCTGCTCGGACGCGAAGGGCGGGAGGGGCTCGAGATCACCCAGGTGGTCTCGACCGACCCGCGCGTCTATCTCGACGAGCGCTTTTCACCCGGCGCCACCTACCGCCGGCCGGGTGGTAAGCAGGCCAAAAACGGAATATAAATATTCTGACCGGGCCGCGGCCCGGGAATACATATGTGAGAGAGGTACTTCATTTGAGCGGATTACAGGCCCTTTTGCAGGGCGCGCTGCAGGGATTGACCGAGTTTCTGCCCATCTCCAGTTCCGGGCACCTGTCCATCTTCCAGTACTTTACCGGGCTGTCGGGGGAGAGCGGGCTGCTCTTCACCGTGCTGCTCCACCTTGGCACGCTGATCGCGGTTTTCATCGCGTTCTGGAAGACCATCCTCGAGCTGGTCGTCGAGTTCTTCCACATGCTCGGGGAGATTTTCACGGGCAGGTTCAGGCTCAGCCAGGCAAATCCCAGCCAGCGGATGATCCTGCTGCTGATCGTCTCGCTGCTGCCGCTTTGCTTTTTCATCCTCTTTAAGGATTTTTACGCATCGCTCTCGAGCGACAACGACATCACCGTCGAGGGGCTCTGCCTGATCGTGACCGGAATCCTGCTCACCCTGGCCGACCGCTCCCGGAAGGGGCGCAAGACGGCGCGGGAGATGCGCTTTCGCGACGCGCTCGTGATCGGGGTCGCGCAGGGGATCGCCCCGCTGCCCGGGGTCTCGCGCTCGGGGTCGACGGTGGCCGCCGGCATGCTGATGGGGCTCGACCGCCAGTACGCGGTGACCTTCTCCTTCATCATGGGGATCCCCGCGGTGCTCGGCGCCAATGTGCTCGAGCTCGGCGAGGCGCTGGGGTCCGGCAGCTTTGAGCTGCCGCTCGTGCCGGTGCTCATCGGGGTGGCGGCCGCCGTGGTCTTCGGGATCATCGCCATCAAGATGGTGCAGTGGGTGGTGCGCACCGACAAGTTTAAATATTTCGCGTGGTATACCCTAGCGCTTGGCTCGGTCGTGACGGTGATCGGCATTGTCGAGCTTTTGAGCGGGCACGCGATCCAGCGCATGCTGCTCGGCTGATAGCACGCGGCAGGAACGAAAAATGGGAGGGAAGCCCGGATGGCTGCAAGAAAAACCCCGGCGCAGAAGGCCGCCGAGACACGCAAGCAAAAACAGGAGATGTCCCGCGCCAAGCAGCAGGTTTGCGCGATCGTCCTCTTTGCGATCGGCATCTTTTTGGGTGCGCTGTCCGTCATCGAGGGGGACAATTTTTGGCGGGTGCTGCACGACACGCTCTATGGTCTGTTCGGTTTCGCGGGGATTTTGATCGCCCCGGCGTTCATTTACATAGCGGTGATGGCGACGCTCGACAAGCCCATCGGCAAGCTGGGGCACAAGGTCTGGCAGAGCGTGGCGCTCATCGTCCTCGTCTCCACCGCGGTGCAGATCTTCTCCTACGGCCCGCTCAAAGAACAGGGGCTGTGGAATAAAATCAAGGAGCTTTTCGCCCAGGGGGTGCTTTTAAACGGCGGCGGCCTCGTCTCCGGGCTGATCGGCCAGCCGCTGGTCTCGCTGTGCGGCGAGTCGGGGGCCAAGGTGATCGTGGTGCTGCTGATCTTCGTGTTTGTGATGATCTTTACCGGCGGAACCCTGATCGGCCTGTTCCGGGGCGCGATGAAGCCGGTGCAGAAGATCGGCGAAACCTATACCGAGCGGATCCAGGAGCGCCAGAGCGCGCCGGACGCCACCCCGCCCTCCCCCGGCAAGGGGCGCTTCAATGTGGATATCCCGCTGGACGGGGACCAGCCCGCCGCCTCCCGTGGGGAGCCGAAGGCGGCCGGTCCCTTCCCGCCCGTGCCGGATGTGGAGCCTTCCCTGCCGTGGCAGGATGCCGCCGTCCCGGCCGCTGCTGCGGACGAGGGGGCCGGCGCGCAGGGGAGCTTCGCGCGCAAGTCGCTCGAGCGGCTGGAACAGCAGCAGGAGGCCAAGGCCACCCTGCTGGGCGCCTCCCGCCCCGGCCGGTTCGAGTTTGACATCCAGCTCGACGGGGACCTGGACGACGTGCGCACCGACGAGCTGCCCGAGGAACCGGATCTCGAGGACATTTCACAGGACGAGGTCGGGGAGGACACGGTGCTGCATTTCCGCCAGAGCGCCCCGGCCGCCGGGGAGGACAAGCCCCAGAGCACCGACGATGTGATCAATGAGATCCTGCGCCGCTCGGCCAACGGGGAGGAGATCCTCGAAGGGGAGGAGCTTCCGCGGCACGGGGAACCGGAGGAGGAAAACGCGCCGCCCGAGGCGGCGAAGAAGGACCCGGTGGAGCGCAAGCTCGAGGCGGGGCTATCGGCCGTCAGCGCCGAGGTCGCGGCGAAGGGGGCCAACGAGCGCTTCGCCGAGGAATTCGGCTCGCCCAAGGAGTACGCCTACCCGCCCGTTTCGCTGCTCAGCGAGCCCAAGCGCAAGAAGGACGACCTGGACGCGGAGGAACTCAAGGCCAACGCCCAGCGGCTGGTGGACACCCTCAAGAGCTTCGGGGTGCAGACCAGGATCATCGACATCGCCAAGGGCCCCGCGGTCACCCGCTACGAGCTGCAGCCCTCGGCGGGGGTAAAGATCTCTAAAATCACCTCCCTGGCCGACGACATCGCCCTAAATCTTGCCTCGGCCGGGGTGCGCATCGAAGCGCCGATCCCCAACAAGCCGGCCGTCGGGATCGAGGTCCCCAATAAGAACGTCTCGATGGTCCACATCCGGGAGATCATCGACTCCAACGAATTCGTGGACGCCAAGAGCCCGCTGACCATGGCGCTCGGGCGGGACCTCTCGGGCCGGGTGACGGTGGCGGACATCTCGAAGATGCCCCACATGCTGATCGCGGGCGCGACCGGCTCAGGCAAGTCGGTGTGTATCAACTCGATCATCATCTCCCTGCTCTATAAATCCTCCCCCGAGGAGGTAAAGCTCTTGATGGTCGACCCGAAGGTGGTCGAGCTCGGCGTCTATAACGGGATCCCCCACCTGCTGGTGCCGGTGGTCACCGACCCGAAGAAGGCCGCCGGGGCGCTGGCCTGGGCGGTCAACGAGATGCTCCAGCGCTATAAGATGTTCGCGGACAATTCGGTGCGGGACATCAGCGGCTTCAACCGCCTGGCGCAGACCAGGGAAGAGCTCAGTCCGATGCCGCAGATCGTCATCATCATCGACGAGCTGGCCGATTTGATGATGGCCGCGCCCAACGAGGTGGAGGACTACATCTGCCGCCTGGCCCAGATGGCGCGCGCGGCGGGCATGCACCTGGTCATCGCCACCCAGCGCCCGTCGGTGGACGTGATCACCGGCGTGATCAAGGCGAACATCCCCTCGAGGATCGCCTTCGCGGTCTCCTCGTCGGTGGACAGCCGCACCATCCTCGACATGGGCGGGGCCGAGAAGCTGCTCGGGCGGGGCGACATGCTCTTCTATCCCGTCGGGGCGGCCAAGCCCATCCGGGTGCAGGGGTGCTTCGTCAGCGACCAGGAGGTCGACAAGGTGGTCGGCTTCGTCAAGAGCAGCGGCGAGGAGCACGCCTATGACGAGGAGGTCATGCAGGAGATCGAGCGGCAGGCCGTGAGCGAAAAGTCCGGCTCCTCCGGGGACGGAGGCGGCTTCGACGAGGAGGACGAGATGCTCCCCGCCGCCATCGAGTGCGTGATCGAGATGGGCCAGGCCTCGACCTCGATGCTCCAGCGCAAGCTGAAGCTCGGCTATGCGCGCGCGGCGCGGATCATCGACGAGCTCGAGCAGAAGGGGGTCGTGGGCCCGTTCGAGGGCTCGAAGCCCCGGCAGGTGCTCATCACCCGCGAGCAGTGGTACGAAATGAAACTAAACCAAGAGGAATAGCGCCCCTCCCGCAGGCCGGCTCTCCCGGCCTGCGGGCGCGCTTGTTTTAGGAGGAACCCGATGGCGTTTTTGCCGGTCAACAAACAGGATATGGAGGCCCGGGGCTGGGAGCAGTGCGACTTTGTCTGCGTGACGGGGGACGCCTACGTCGACCACCCCTCCTTTGGCACGGCCATCATCACCCGGGTGCTCGAGGCCGCGGGCTTCCGCGTCGGGGTGATCGCCCAGCCGGATTTCCGGGACGGGCGGGACGTCGCCCGCCTGGGGCGCCCGCGGCTCGGCTTTCTCGTCAATTCGGGCAACATCGACTCGATGGTGGCCCACTACACCGCCGCCAAGCGCCGCCGCTCCCAGGACGCCTATACCCCCGGCAACCGCGCCGGGGCGCGCCCCGACCGGGCGGTGGAGGTCTACTGCCATCTTTTGCGGCGCGCCTTCCCCGATTCGATCATCATCATCGGCGGGGTGGAGGCGTCTTTGCGGCGCTTCGCGCACTACGACTACTGGGACGACGCGGTGCGCGAATCAATTCTCTGCTCCAGCGGGGCCGACCTGCTCATCTATGGGATGGGGGAGAACGCGGTTTTAGAGATCGCCCAGCGGCTCGATGAAGGGGCCGCTCTCAAGGATATGCGCGGCATCCGGGGGATCTGTTATCTCGACGGCGGCGCCGACCTGCCGGCCGGCAACGTGACCGTCGCATCATTTGAAAAGGTGCGGCAGGACAAGGCCGCCTACGCCAAGGCGCACAAGGCGCAGATGCTCGAGCAGGACAGCGCCTACGGCAGGCCGCTCGTCCAGCGCCACGGCGAGCGCTACGTCGTGCAGACCCCGCCGCAGCCGGTGCTCACCACCGAACAGCTCGACCGGGTCTTTTCCCTGCCCTATGAGCGGTACTACCATCCCTCGTATGAGGCGCTCGGCGGGGTCAAGGCGATCGAGGAGGTCGAGTTTTCGATCATGCACAACCGCGGGTGCTTCGGCAACTGCAACTTCTGCTCGATCGCCTACCACCAGGGGCGGCAGATCGCGGTGCGCAGCCACGAGTCGGTGCTCAAAGAGGCCGAAGGCTTTGTAAAGAATCCCCGCTTCAAGGGATACATCCACGACGTGGGCGGGCCGACGGCAGACTTTCGGCACCCCTCCTGCCAGGGTCAGCTCGAGCACGGGCTCTGCAAGGGCCGCAAGTGCCTGGCGCCCGTCCCCTGCAAGCAGGTGGACCCGGACCACAGCGACTACCTGCGCCTGCTGCGCGAGCTGCGGGCCATTAAAGGGGTCAAGAAGGTGTTCGTGCGCTCGGGGCTGCGGTTCGATTATATCCTGCTCGAGCGGGACCGCGCCTTCCTGGAGGAGCTGATCGAGCACCACGTCAGCGGGCAGCTCAAGGTCGCGCCCGAGCACTGCTCGGACCATGTGCTCGATAAGATGGGCAAGCCGCACATCGCCACCTATGAGCGGTTTGAAAAGGAATTTTACCGGATCACCAAAAAAGTGGGGAAGGAGCAGTATCTCGTCCCCTATCTGATGTCCTCCCATCCGGGCAGCCGGCTTCAGGACGCGGTGGACCTGGCGCTCTTTCTGCGCCGGCACCGCATGCGCCCCGAGCAGGTGCAGGATTTCTATCCCACTCCCGGCACCACCTCGACCTGCATGTATTACACCGGGCTGGACCCGATGAGCGGGGAAGCGGTATACGTCCCGCGCACCCCGCAGGAGAAGCGCCAGCAGCGCGCGCTCCTGCAATATTTTAAGCCGGAGAACCGCCGCACCGTGATCGAGGCGCTGGTCTCGATCCGCCGGGAGGACCTGATCGGCCGGGGACCCGACTGCCTGGTGGAGCCGGATGCGCAGTATACCCGGGAGCACCGGGCCGCCCCGGTGAAAGCGCAGGGGCGGCAGCGCCAGCGGGGAAAGCGCCCTGTGCAGAAGCCGCGGCGCTCGAACAAGGCAAAACGCGGGAGGTGACGCCGGTTGGCCAGGCGAAAGAAAAAACGAAATTTTAAGTCCCTTCGCGGAATCCTGATCATCGCCTCGGTGGTGGTGCTGGCGGTTGGCGGAATGGCGGCGGCGCAGAGGTCCATGCCGCAATGGAGCCTGCTGTCGGGCCTCGGGGAGATCAAGGATGCGCTCGGCGACCTCTACGGCTACGACGTGACCGCGCCCTCGGCGTCGCAGAAGATGGTGAGTGGGGAGGGCGAATTCGAGGTACATATGCTGGACGTCGGGCAGGCGCTGTCGGTCTTCCTTCGCGCGCCCGGCGGGGAGTGCGCGCTGATCGATGCGGGGGAGCGGGGCGACGGAGAGTTCGTCTGCGGCTACCTGGAAAGCCAGGGGGTGCGAAAGCTCGACTACCTGATCGCCACCCACGCGCATGCCGATCACATCGGCGGCATGGCAGACGTGGTGCGGCAATTTGAGATCGGAAAGGTCATTATGAGCGACCTGCCCGAGGGACTCGAGCCGACCACCAAGGTCTATACCGACCTGCTCGAGGAGATCGCCAAAAAGGGGTATAAGATCACCCTCGCGCGGCCGGGCACGCAATACAACCTGGGCGAGGCGATCTTTGAGCTCGAAGCGCCCAACGCGCAGTATCAGGACCTCAACAACACCTCGGTGGTCACACGGGTGACTTTTGGGGAACGCGGCTTCTTGATCGAGGGGGATGCCGAGCTCGAGTCGGAGCGGGATATGCTGCGCCTGGGCCGGGAGGTTTCGGCCGACGTGCTGATCGCCGGACACCACGGCAGCTCGACCTCCTCGAGCCAGAAGTTCCTCGAAGCGGTCTCCCCGCAGGCGGTGGGGATCTCCTGCGGGCTGGGCAACAAGTATGGCCATCCGCACGAGGAGACGCTGGACAAGCTTCAGAAGCTGGGCTGCCAGGTGCTGCGCACCGATCTTTGCGGCACGGTGCGTTTTTATACCGACGGGCAGAGGCTGCGCATTGAAACTGAACGTTAACGAAAGGCGGGAGCAGGATGAAAACATGGGTCATCGACCGGTTTGAAGGGGAATACGCCGTCTGCGAGGGCGAGGACGGGAAGATGAAGGATTTTGCCAAGGTCTGGCTGCCGTCCTATGCCAGGGAGGGCGACGTGCTCAAAGAGCACGACGACGGGAGCTTCACGGTGGACCTGCACGAAACCAAGGCGCGCCGGGAGCGCACCCGCGCCCTCTTCGACAGCCTGGTGGAAAAATAGACGCCGCCCTGCGGGAATACGGGCGGCTGGCCGCGGGCCGTTGACAAGTTCAGCGGCCCGCAATTTTATGGAACCTTGCAGGGGGATCCATGCGCGCCGCCCGGCAGACAGCGGCAAACTATCTAAAAAATAATTTCCTTCTTGACAGGATTTCACACAAAATGTATAATGTGCTTGGAGTTAATTAATTCGGTGAAGAAATTAATTGCAATGTGTGATTTGGTAAGGAGGATTTGTTGTGAAAAAACAGATATCCCTGGTTCTTGCGGCACTTCTGAGCTGTACCCTTCTTTTGAGCGCCTGCTCGGGCGGCGGTGGCGCTGCCTCTTCGCAGGAGCCCGCGGGGGAGCCCGCCTCCCAGGCGGGAGAGGAGGCCCCGTCCGAAGAGCCCGCGGGGGGCGGCGAAGCGGTGGAGCTCGGCTTCCTGGACGTCATGCCCTCGCCCGAGCGGACGGAATTCTTAAAGAGCCAGCTGGACAAATTCCATGAGCAGAACCCGAACGTCACCTTTACATACAACTCGGTCCCTTGGGACGACGCGTATAAAAAGGTGGTCTCGATGGCGGCCTCGAACACCCTGCCGGACATCCTGACGGGCGACGTGACCTTCATGCTGGCCCTGGCGCCGATGGGCCAGATCGAAGACCTGACCGAGATGTGGGAGGGCTCGCCCGACTACGGCGACCTGTCCGAGGCGACCAAGGCGGCTAGCAGCCTCTACACCTATGAGGACAAGGTCTATGCGATCCCCGATGGCTACCAGACGCAGGGAATCTTCGTGCGCACCGACTGGCTCGAAGCGGCGGGCTACAAGGTGGAGGATCTGCAGAACTGGAACTGGGATCAGTATTTCGAGGTCGTCGAGAAGCTGACCGACCCGACCCAGAACCGCTATGGGATCGCCTTCCGTGGCGGCGGCAACGGGTTCATGCGCTTCTACGAGTACCTGGCCAGCGAGCTTGAGACCCCGGCCATCTTCCCCGGAGATAACGACACCACCATCCTGGAGGACCCGCGCGCGCAGGAGCTGTTCGAGAAGTTCTACGGCCTTTACAAAAACGGCCAGGCGCCCAAGGATTCGGTCAACTGGGCCTTCAAGGAGATGGTCGAGGGCTTCATCAACGGCCAGTGCGGCACCCTCAACCAGACCCCCGAGGTGACCATCACCTGCGAGCAGAGCATGGAGGACGGCACCTGGACGGTCCTGCCCTTCCCGAGCAAGGAGGGCGCGCAGAAGAAGGTCCTGCTCTGGGGCCAGACCGCCGGCTACATGGTCAGCGCCAACTGCAAGGACAAGGAAGCGGGCTTCGATTTCATCCGCTACATCTCCTCGCCCGAGGTCAACCTCGAGTACTGCAAGGCCTTCTCGGGGCTGCCGCTGTATAAGTCCACCCTCAACGACGACTTCTTCCAGAAGGGTGCGATGAAGGGCTATGCCGATGCGCTGCTGGCGGATAACCTGGCGTATCTCACCCAGCCGACCGAGCTGACCCAGTGGGGCTACTTCCTCTCGGAATACGCCAAGAACGAGACCCAGAAGTACATGACCGGCGCGCAGGATTCGGCGACCACCATCGCCAACCTGAACAGCTGGCTCAAGGAAAACTACGCGAAGGACATCGCGGGAAAATAGCATAGTGCATAAAGCTGCTGTCCTCCCGCCCCAGAAAGCGGCAGGACAGCAGTTTCTATTTGACGGACGGCGGCGCGGATGTTAGGATAAATATGTAAAATTCTGACGACATCACGGCGCCGGCAGGCGCGGCGGCTTTGGAGGCAAGTACGATGATTCAGCCCACGCAGGATCAAGCATATACAAAAATCCACAACACCCGGGTCGTGCTGGACCTCATCCGGGAGAAGCGGCCGCTCTCAAGGGTGGAAATCGCGCGTCTGACCGGGATGAGCTCGGCCACCATCACCCGGATCGTCTCCGACCTCATCCGGACCGGCGTGGTCTGCGAGACCACCCCCTTTTCCACCAAGGTCGGGCGCAAGGCGATCCTGCTGGACATCGTGTCCGACGCGGCGCTCTGCTTTGCGGTGGACATTGCCCCCTCGCTGCTGCGCGCGGGGATCGTGGACTACAAGGGGGAGGTGCTCTGCCAGCGGGAGTACGCCATCGTCTGCCGGGAGCACACCCCGCAGCAGTACGCGAAGCTGGTACATAAAAGCCTTCTGGAGCTCTGTGCGGCGCTGCCTGGGGAGAAGGAAGTCGTCTGCGCGGGGGCGACGGTCATCGGGATCGTGGACCACGCGGCGGGGATGGTGCGCTTCGCCCCCCAGCTGGGGTGGAAGGAGGTCCCGATCGCCGCGCTGCTGGAGGAGGCCCTCTCGCTGCCGGTGGCGATCCACAACGACGTGGACGCCCAGATTCTGGGCGAGGCGCAGAGCCTGGGCCTGGATAAGAAGTCAGTGGCCTACCTTTCGGTGGGCAAGGGGGTCGGCTCCTCGATGCTGCTCGACGGGCGGGTGGTCGAGGGGGACAGCGACATCTGCGGCGAGATCGGGCACACCATCATCGAGCTTCAGGGCCTGCAGTGCAGCTGCGGGCGCCGCGGGTGCCTGCAGACCTTCATCGGGGAAAACTCGGTGCTGCAGCGCGCGCGCATGAAGGACCCCGCGATCAAATCGATGCGCCAGCTGGTCGCCTGCTACCATGAAGGAACGCCCTGGGCCCGGGAGCTGATCGAGCAGACCGCCACCTACCTGGCGGTGGCGATCAACAACCTCGGGTGCATGCACAATCCGCAGACCATCATCCTGGGCGGGGAGCTGATCCGCAGCTATCCCTTCCTCTTCGAGCTGGCGCAGCAGCATCTGGGCGACCTGCTCTACGAGCCCCTGCGGGGGAATTTGCAGCTGCTGTGCACAAAAAGCCGGGGGATGTCCGGAATCCTGGGGATCGCCCAGCTTTCCCAGGAGCGGTATGTGGACCAATTAATCGAAGATAACATCTTTTAACCCCGCCCATCCGGGCACGGCTGTCCGGCGGGCGGGAAATGGGAGGAATACGATATGTCATTTTCTCTGATCAACGAGTATCGGGGAAATCTTTTGGAGTGCTGCCACGAGGGGCGGCTCTGCGTTGTCGATGAGCACGGCGAGGTGCTCGCCGCGGGCGGGGACATCGACAAGGTCACCTATTACCGCTCGGCCACCAAGCCGATCCAGGCGCTGCCGGTGGTGGTGCGGGGCTTGCCACAGCGCTACGGCTTCACCGAGCGGGAGATGGCCCTGATGGCCGGCTCCCACGCCGGGCAGGCCTTCCACGGGGAGATGATCCTCAGCATGTTACAGAAGGCCGGCTTTCAAGAGGAGGACATGATCATGCTCCCCTCCTATCCGGCGGATCAGGAGGAATACCGGCGGATGATCCGGGAGGGTATCCAACCGCGCAAGGCACTGCACAACTGTTCGGGCAAGCATGTGGCGCTCATGCTCCTTTCGCGTGAGCTCGGGGAAGATTACCACGACTACTGGAAACTCAGCAGCCGCGCCCAGCAGGAGGTGCTGCACTATATCTCCGCCTTTTCGGAGTATCCGGCCGACCGGATCCAGACCGGGGTGGACGGCTGCGGGGTGCCGGTCTTCGCGGTGCCCATGCGCAACATGGCGCTCTCATTTTTAAAGCTCGCCTGTCCCGACCTGATCGAAGAGCCGGGCGTGCGCTCGGCGGTGCAGGCGCTGACCGGAGCCGTCAGCAAATATCCCGAGACGATAAGGGGCTACGGGTTTTTATGCACCCTGCTCAACGAGGACCCCAACATCATCGCCAAGGACGGCGCCAGGGGGGTCTATGCGATCGGCCTGCGCCGTGAACGGCTGGGGATCGCCTTCAAGGTGGGGGACGGCAGCGAGCAGAACCTCGGGGTGGTGGTGGCGCATATCCTGCGCGAGCTGCACTACGAGAACCGGGAGACCATCGAAAAGATCGAGGCGATGGAGCCGGGAATCCTCATCAACGACAACGGCCGGGACGTTGGGAGGATTTGCAGCGAGTTCACCCTGGATCTTGGGAGAGACGATACCTATCCGGAAGGGGAATGAGCGATGAAAGCGAAAAAGAAGCGCAACTGGCGTAAGTGGGAGCCCTATCTCCTGCTCGCGCCCGGCCTGCTGCTGATCGTGTTGCTGATGGGATATCCGCTGCTCTACAGCGTGCGGCTCTCCTTCCTCAACTATAATCTATTGACCCCCAATGACATCCACTTTAACGGCCTTGAGAACTATCAAAAGCTCTTTTCCAACCCGGATTTGTGGCTGATCGTCAAAAACTCGATCATCTGGGTGGTGGTCGTGGTCTTCTTCCAGTTCCTGCTGGGCTTCACGCTGGCCATGCTGCTCAACTCGCAGTTCCGCGGCAAGGGGCTTTACCAGTCGGTGGCCTTCCTGCCCTGGGCGGTGTCCGGCTTTTTGATCGGGCTGACCTTCAAGTGGCTGTTCAGCCAGCACAACGGCGTGATCAACTTTGCGCTGCAGTCCCTGGGGCTGATCGATGCGCCGGTTTCATGGCTCGGAAGCGAAACCTTTTCAATGATCGTGCCCATCGTGGGGATGATCTGGTACGGGGTACCCTTCTTCGGGATCATGATCCTGGCGGCGCTGCAGTCCATCCCGGTGGATGTGATCGAATCCGCCAAGATCGACGGCGCTTCGGCCACCCAGACCTTTTTCAAGGTGATGATCCCCTATGTGCGCCCCACCATCACGGTGACGCTGCTGCTGCGGGTCATCTGGGTCTTCAATTCCCCGGACATCATCTATATCACCACCGCCGGGGGCCCGGCGAACACCAGCAACATCCTCCCGCTGTACGTCTTCAACCAGGCCTATTACAGCATGGACTTCGGCTACGGCGCGGCGGCGGGGATCCTGATGATGGCGGTGCTGCTCATCTACGCCATGCTCTACCTCAAGCTGACCAGCTACGAAAAGGCGGGTGATTTTTGATGAAGGTGAAACAGTTTCTCGTGAAGCTCCTGCGCTTCGTACTGCTGGCAATCTTTCTCTTCGCCACCATCTTCCCGTTTTACTGGCTGATACTGACCTCGTTCAAGTCCCGCCAGGAGATCAACAGCCCCGAAATCCATTTCTGGCCGGCCGAGCCGACGGTGCAAAACTATATCACCGCCTTCAAGCAGACGCGCTTTGACGTCTTTATCGGCAACAGCGCCTATGTGACCATCATCAGCTCGCTTTTGGTGCTGATCATCGCCATCCTGGGCGGCTACGCCCTCTCGCGCTACCAGTTCCGTTTCAAAAACCTGATCATGGGAATTTTCCTGGTTTCGCAGATGGTGCCGCTGGTGATTGCGATCATCCCGATGTTCATCCTCTACAGCAAGGTCGGGCTGATCGACAACCTGCTGTCGCTGATCATCAGCTACACGGTCTCGAACGTGCCGTTTTGTATGATCACCATGTCCTCGTTCTTTAAACGGATTCCGGTCTCGCTGGAGGAGGCGGCCCAGATCGACGGGTGCAACCGCTTCCAAAGCGTGCTGCGGGTGGTGCTGCCGGTGATGCTGCCGGGGATCGTGGCGGTTTTCGTCTTCGCCTTTACCGGCTGCTGGAACGAGCTGTTCTATTCGATCATGATGATTAACTCGGAGAACCTGCGCACCATCCCGGCTGGCCTGATGAACTTCGTGCAGAAGTACGACATCGACTGGGGGCAGATGACCGCCGCGGCGACGGTGACGCTCATCCCGGTGACGGTGATGTTCTTCCTGGTGCAAAAGCATATCGTCGCCGGCCTGACGGCGGGTGCGGTCAAAGAGTAAGGCGCACGCATTTTTGGCGCCCGACCAAAAATGCCGCACGCTGACGCGTGTGTGCGCCTCACGGGCTGGAAACGAGCCGTTTCCCCCCCGTGTACCCCCTTTCGGTTTAATTTTCAAGTATTGGGATTCTCAAGGGTCTTCGATCCTTGAGCGGGTGCGGGCAGCTAGGCGCACGCATTTTTGGCGCCCGACCAAAAATGCCGCACGCTGACGCGTGTGTGCGCCTCACGGGCTGGAAACGAGCCGTTTCCCCCCGTGTACCCCCTTTCGGTTTAATTTTCAAGTATTGGGATTCTCAAGGGTCTTCGATCCTTGAGCGGGTGCGGGCAGCGCCCGCGACCTTTTCCGGTTAGCTGACACTCGTCTTGACGGAATCCCCCTTCGGATCAGGAAGGGGAGCAAAAAGCTTCCAGTGGAAGGTTTTTGCATGGGGAAACCCTATCAAGGGGTTTCCCCATGGCGGCGGGCCGCCATCTTCTCCCGCGCTTGTGTCCGCTGCGAAATGCAAAGCCCCGCTCCGGTTTTCCGGAGCGGGGCTTTTTGTCCGCGAAGGGACTAGCGGTTCTTATTCTCCTTCTTCTTTGCGTTTTGGAAAAGGTGCTTGAACGGGAGTAAGACCAAGTAAATAATCTACGCTCACGTTATAATACTTTGCAAGAAAAATAACGTCGCGCATGGGCATTTCCCGGACACCACGTTCATATTTAGAATATAATGATTGATCGCATTTTAACATTGCGGCTACTTCTTTTTGAGCAAGTCCAGCATCTTCACGCAAATCTCGAAATCTAAAATTCATAAAATCACCAAGTTTATTTTACAACAGGACATATTGTCCTATTGACTTTTAGGATAATATGTCCTAAAATAATTAAAAAAGGACAATATGTCCTATGAATGGGAGGCAATATTTATGGATATCTCCGCGGAAAACGAAAAATGCATGCAAAATCTCCTCTGCAATATAAGGCTCCTCCGGCTGGAGGCGGGGCTCTCTGTCAAAGAGATGGCAAATATCGTGGGGATGGAAGAATCGCTCCTCTTACGGCTGGAAGCGGGGGAGCAGGCGGACGAGTTCGATTCAGGGCATATATTTCGTTATTGTCATTATTTTCACGTCCATCCAAATGAGCTTTTCGGCAGTTGGCCCATAAGAAGAAATGCTCCGCCAGAACCCTGACGGAGCACATCAATATTTTCGGCGCGGGCCGCGCACCGCCGGCCTGCTTTTCAGAGCCTGCGCGAATTGGGGGCGGCAGCCTGCCGCCGCGAATCGGGAGCGGCAGCTTGCCGCTATTCATGCTTGATCGCCTCCAGCGCGCTGATCTTCACCGCGCGGTTGGCCGGGTAGAAGCCGGAGAAGAGGCCGATGCAGATGGCGAAAACCATCGCGCCCGCCACCAGCCAGGGCGGGATAATCGAATATTGGGTCATGCCGCCCTGGTCCCAGCCGTAGAGCATGCCGCCCATCATACCGCCCATGCCGCTCCCGTCGCCGCTCATAGCGGCGTTGTTCATGATGAAGTTGAGCCCGAATGAGATCGCATAGCTGATCCCGACGCCGACCAGGCCCCCGAGCAGCCCGATGCACCCGGCCTCCATCAAAAAGATCGAGCGGATGTTCCCGACCTCGCAGCCGAGCACCTTCATGATCCCGATCTCCCGGGTGCGCTCATAGATGGACATGATCATGGTGTTGGTGATCCCCAGCGCCGCCACCAAAAGCGAGATGCCCGCCAGGCCCCCGAGGATCATCTGGATGGTCTGGGTGCTCTTCTGCATTTCCTCCCGCTGGGAGGAGAGCGACCAGTATTGGAACCCCAGCGCCTTGATGGAGTCCTGGACCTCGTCCACCGAGTCGAGGGAATCGGCCATCACATAGACCTGCTGGTATTCCTGGTCGGTCTGGCCGCGAACCTTGTTTTTCTTGTTGTATTCCTTCTGCAGCGCCTGGACCCGGTCGATGTCCATATAGATGGCGTACTCCATGTCGAAGTCCCGGTTCATGGCCTCGTCGTCGCTGCTGAGGGTGCCCACCACCTTGACCGGGTAGCTGCCGTTCCCGGTGGGGACCTTTTCCCGTCCACTGCGGTCATCGTCGTCGTCCTGCTTGCCGATGTTGGCGTAGAGCCGGTCCTTGCTGAAATCAACGAACGGGTCCTTGACCCGCCCGTACTGGTCGGGGTAGGGGGAGACCCGGTTGTCCCGCTTGCGCTTGGTGTCGACAAACTGGTAGGGCACCTTCGCCCCGATGATCACCGCGTCCTTGTATTCCGACTTGGTGGGAAAGCGCCCGTCGGCGAGGGTATAGCCCAGCGCCGGCATCGAGGCGATGTCGATCCCGATGATCTGCCCGCGGTAACGGTAGCGCTCGTCCACCTGGAAGACCACCTCGTCGCCCCAGAGGTACTGCATGGCGGTCGCCGCCTTCACCCCCGGGATGGCACGCAGCTTCTTAACCGATTCGGCGTTCAGCTTGGGCGGCTCCTTGACCACTCCGCCCGGCCCCTCGCTCATGCCGTAGTCGGGATAGACCTGGATCAGGGTCAGGTTGCCCATCCCCTCGATCATCTCGGTCTGCGCCTTGTCCATCCCGACGCCCAGCGACACCATCACCACGATGGCGCAGGTGCCGATGACCACCCCGAACACCGTGAGCGCGGTGCGCATCTTGCGCCGCCAGAGGTTGCGCATGCACATCGAGATTTTATCAAATATCTTCATCGTCGTCTCCCGATTTCTTCTTGCGGACCCGGCGCACGACGAGGATTACCACGATCAGGATTATCACGCCGCCCACGGCGATCAGGGCGATCATTAGAGGGCTTAGCCCCTGCTGCATGCCGTCCATCTCGCCGCCGACCGTCACGTCGGGCGGGAAATCGTCCATTGAGGGCTCCTCGGGCTGCTCCTGCACGGTGACGGTGAACTCCTTTTTCACATCGTTGATCCGCACCCGGTCGGTGCCGTCCTCATTCTTGCCGTCGCGGTCCTCATAGGTGACGATCGCCTCACAGGTGAAGGTGCCGGACTGCGCGAACTGCACCGGGATTTCGATCTCCGCCTGGGAGGAGTGGGCCAGCGCACCATGGTACTCGGTGGCGCCGTTGTTGACAAGGTCGTTGCCCGAAATGGTCAGCTGGACGTTGGCCGCGTCCGAAACCAGGTCCTTGTTGATCACCTTGACGGTCAGGTAGCCGTCCTCGTTCGGGAAGAGGGAATCGGGCGGGGTGATGTTGAGGATTTCAAAGCGGGAGATGCGCCCCTGCTTCTCCTCGTCCTCCTCCTCGGGCTTGGGGATGGAGGAGACGTAGATGGTCTCCTCCGAGGCGACCACGCCGCTGTACTTGCCGTCCACCTTGTACTGCCCGTCGAACTTGACCGCGATCGGGATGCTCTCAAGCTTCAGGTCCTTGCTCGCCTTGAAGTGGAAGGTTTCGGTGGTGGATTGCCGCTGCGGGATGGTTATGTAGTGGCGCTTGTTGGTGCCGTTGACGATCGACACCCCCTCGGGCGGGGTGATGGTCATGGACATGTTCTCGATCGCCTTTTTCTTGGAGTTGTTCATGAACTTGATGGTGACCTTGAACTCCTCGCCGTACTGGACCGAATCGGGCGCCTCATAGTCGGTGATGAGGATTTTCGGGGTCATGGTGTCCTCGGCGACCTCCTTGTCGTCTTCATCGCTGCTGTTGGTGCTGGTGCGCCGGGTTCCGCTGCCCGAATCGTCATCGTCGTCGTAGCTGCTCGAATAGGGCAGCTCGGTCAGGTTGCGCGAGAGGATGTCGTAGCTGTCGTCCTCATATTTGACCATGGCGCGGAAGGTGCGGTTCCCCTCGTGCGGGCGCACGCCCAGGTAAAAGACGTGCCGGTCGTCCTTTGCGTTGGTGGTCTCATAGAACTTGAAATCGTCCTTGCTGTTCTTGGACTCGAAGTAGGCGTAGTCGTTGTCGGCCGTCACCTTGAAGTTGGGATTGTCGCCATCCACCTTGATACCGGCCTCGCGGCCCTTCTGGGTGATGCGAAGCTCCAGCCTGGCGTAGTAGCTGTTGCCGTATTTCGGGTTGGAGGCCGCGTCGCGGTCCCCCTCGTCCTCCACCAAATAGAGGTCCCGCAGCTCCACATAGCCGGGGCGCACGTTTTCATTGACGTCCTTGTCCGCCGCGCCCACCACGGTGGCCAGCAGCCCCGAAAAAACGCCCAGCACCATCGCCACGGCGAGAATCAGCGGCAGCACACGTTTTAAGATCATTCTGGTTTTCTGTTTCATCTTTCTTCTTCCCCCGCAATATTGGTATCAGGCGTCCCCGCCTGCAAATCCTCGTGTTCTTCCCGGCTCTCCCCGGCCGTCGGCCCGGGATTGTCCGGCTGCGGCAGCCCCGCCGGCTCCTGGGCCGTATGTTCCCCCGCCAGCTCCTGCTCCTGGGCGTAGGGGTTATAGTCCTCCGGGTGCGCATCGTTGAGCCGGTCGCTGACGATGTTCCCGTCGATCAGGGTGACGATCCGGTCGGTGAACTGGGCAAGCTCGCTGTCGTGGGTGACCAGTACCAGCGTCTCGTTGTTCTCGTGCGCCATCTTCACCATCAGCCGCATGACCTCGACCGTGGTCTTGGTGTCCAGGTTCCCGGTCGGCTCGTCGGCGAAGATGAGGTCCGGCTTGGTCACGAAGGCGCGGGCGATCCCGACTCGCTGCTGCTGGCCGCCCGACATCTGGGTGGGCTTGTGGCGCACCCGGCCTTTGAGCCCCACCGCGTCGAGCATGGCCTTGGCGCGCTTGTCCCGTTTTCGTTTGGAGACCCCGCGGAACATCAGCGGCATCGAGACGTTCTCCAGCGCGGTGAGCGCCGGGAGAAGGTTATAGGACTGGAAGATAAAGCCCAAGTGTTTTTGGCGGAACTTGGCGAGCTGCCGCTCGCTGAGCTTCGATATGTTGGTCCCGTTGATGTACACCCCGCCCTTGGTGGGCTTCTCGAGCCCCGCGAGCTGGTTTAGGAAGGTGCTCTTGCCCGAGCCCGAGGTGCCGAGGATGCAGCAGATCTGCCCCTTCGGGATCTCGAGATTGATACAGTCGAGCGCGACCACTTTTTCCTTCCCGAGATTATACACCTTGCGCAGGTTTTTTACGGCGATGATGGGCTGCTCCAACCGTCCGCCTCCTTTCCAAAAAATGCTTCCCGTATATCGTGTCGAAGAAAGGGAAAGTTCCTGCAACAATCACGAAAAATTCACAGGGCATTCACAAAACTGTATTATATGTATTAGTACAGTTCATCTTATCATGGGGCACTCCCGCTTGTCAATAGCGCGTAGGGGAAACGGGCGCCAGAATGCTTGAAAATTTTTAGCGGCAGGAATATAATGGAAGAATTCAAGGGGAAAGGGTGTCAAGATGAAAATCGTAATTCTGGACGAGTATCTCGTCTGCCGGGGAAACCTGGATTTTGAGGCGCTGCGGCAGTTTGGAGAGGTGGTTTCTTACCCCACCACCGCGCGCGGGGAAGCGGCAGAGCGGATCGGGGACGCCGAGGCCGTCTTTCTAAACCGGGTGGTGATCGACCGCGAGGTGCTCTCGCGCTGCCCGAACCTGCACTTTATCGGGATCACCGCCACCGGCTACAACATGATTGATCTCGAAGCTGCCGGCGAATTTGGGGTGACGGTCTGCAACGTGCCTGCCTATTCGACCGAAGCGGTGGCGCAGCTGACCTTCGCGCTGCTGCTCGAGATCGCCTGCGGGGTGAGCGCTCTCAGCGCCCATGTACACGCCGGGAACTGGCGAAGCCCGCTCGACCCCTTTGTGGCGGAACACCGCTCGTTCGAGCTTTGCGGCAAGACGATGGGGATCGTCGGGATGGGGGACATCGGGTATCGGGTGGCGCAGCTGGCCAACGCCTTTGGGATGGATGTGCTCGGCTACCGCCGCCATCCCGACCGCTCGCTCGAGCGGGAGAACCTGCACTTTTGCGATCTCGACGACCTGCTCGAGCGCAGCGACGTCGTTTCGGTACACTGCCCGCTGACGAGCGAGACCCGCGGGCTGATCGGGGAGCGGGAGCTCGCCCGGATGAAGGACGGGGCGGTCCTGCTCAATACCTCCCGCGGGCCGGTGTTAAACGAGGCGGCGGTGGCCGCGGCACTCGACAGCGGCAAGCTCTACGCCGCGGGGCTGGACGTCCTTTCCAGCGAGCCGCCGAAGGAGGACAATCCCCTGGCGCGGCACCCGCGCTGCGTCGTCACGCCGCATGTGGCCTGGACCCCGCGGGAAACCCGCGCGCGGCTGATCGGGGTGTGCGTGGAGAACCTGCGCTGCTTTCTGGAGGGGCGGCCGCAGAACGTGGTCAATCAAAAGGCATGATCAAAAGGGCTGGCGGGGATTTTCCCGCCAGCCCCTTTGGTTATTCCTTTTCCTGCGGCGCTTCGGACTGAAGATAAACGGTGCGGGTGGGGAAGGCGAACTGCAATCCCAGCTTATCCACGATGTCTATGATGGCGAAGTTGATCTTCTCTTTGAAGCGCATATAGTCGGCATAGCCGGTCAGGTCGGTGAAGTAGTAGACCCGCAGCAGCAGCGCGCTGTCTGAAAACTCGTTGAAGGTGACCGACACGGTGTCCTGGTTGACCCCTTCGGTGGTCTGCAGCAGGTCGCGGATCTGCGCGACGCATTCTTTCATTTTTTCGGGCGGGGAGGAATAGGCCAGCGACAGGTCGAAGGAAATTTTGCGCTTCTCCATGCGCGACCAGTTGGTGATCGGTTTTTGGGCGAGCAGGGAATTGGGCACCACCACCTGGGAATTATCGAAGGTGCGCACCCGGGTCGAGCGGAAGGTGATGTCCTCCACCACCCCCTCGAGGGAGCCTTCGACCTGGATCCAGTCATCCACCTCGAAGGGCTTGTCCAAGAGGATCACCATCCCGCCGAAGAGGTTCGAGGCCCAGTCCTGGGCCGCCAGGGCGATGGTCAGGCCGCCCAGCCCGATCCCGGTGATCAGCCCGCCGACGTTGTAGCCCAGCTCCCCAATGATGATGACCACCCCGAAGGCGGCGGCCACGATCCGCAGAATCCGGGTGAAGAAGATGGAGAAGGTCTTGCTCATGCGCTCGGTGCGCCCGCCGCCGAGGCTCAGGCTGAGGTTGTCCGGGGAGATCAGGCGCACCAGCCCCCAGGTGACGCAGGCGATGATCGACACCCGCAGCAGGGTGCGGCAGAAGGTATGGTAGGAGAGGATCGCGCTTTCGCCGCCCCAGGCAATGCTGACGGCGGCGAGATAGAACCCCAGCAGCAGCAAAAAGGTGGCCGCCGGGCGCTCGAACGCCTCGCAGAGCTTTTGGGGCAGAGAGCTCCTGGCGCGCGACGAGAGGCCGCGCAGCAGCCTAAAAAGGATGCGCGTCACAGGCCGGTAGAGCAGCAGGGTCAGCCCGGCGGTCATCGCGCAGACGGCCAGCTGCAAAAACAGGCCGAGGTTGCTGAGGAGAAAATTCTTGAGATAATCGATTATCAGGCTCATGGGTACCTCCGTAGCGGGTCGGTTTTAGATGTGCGACAAGAGATAAGCGCCCGGCAGCCGGCGCAGCGCAAAGTCCCGCAGCGCCTCACATTCGCCCTGCAGCGAGCCCTGCACCAGCTCGGGCTTGCCGCCGCCCCGGCCGCCGAAGGCTTCGCCGAGGCTCTTGGCGAGCGGGCGCATGTCCTCCTTCGCGCTGCAGGCGGCGTACCGCCAGGCGTCCCCGTCCCTTGAAAGGGCGAGTACCGTTTCGGCGCGTTGCATGAGCGAGAGGGCGCAGCGGCGCACCTCGTCCGGCGAGAGCCCCTCCCAAAACGCCACGACCGTGCCCACTCCCGCGGGAAGGGCGTCGGCTTCATCCTTAAAGCAGCGCTCCTGCCAGAGGGCGCACCGCGCTTTTTCCTCCTGCTGCTGCGAAAGCAGGCGCTGCACGGCCGGCTCGAGCGCGTCGCTTTTCTGGGAGAGCAGGGCGCAAAGGGAAGCGACGGTCCGGTCCTTTTCCCCATAGTCGCGCAGCGCCCGGCCCCCGGCGTAGAGGGTCACCCGGGTGCCGCCCTTGTAGCGCTGACCGCCTGCGAGGCGGATGGCGCCCACCATCCCGGTGCGGGGCAGGTGGGTGCCGCAGCAGGCGCAAACGTCGATCCCCGGGATGGTGACGATCCGCACCGGGCCGCAGAGCTCCTTCTTGCTGCGGTAATCGAGGTCTTGCAGCTCGTCCGGCTTTGGCCAGGAGGCGGTGACGGGCAGGTCCCTCCAGACGGCCTCGTTCGCTTCAAGTTCGATTTCGCCGAGGAGCTTTTCCCCGATCTCCCCGTCGAAGTCCAGGGTCACCTCCCGCTGCCCGAGATGGAAGCCGACGTTTCGCAGCCCCAGCCGGCGGTAGACGATCCCGGAGACGATATGCTCCCCGGTGTGCTGCTGCATATGGTCCAGCCGCCTGGAAAAGTCGATCTCTCCGCTGACGACCTGTCCGGGAGGCAGCGCGCGCCCGGCGGTGTGCAAAATTCTGCCCTCCCGCTCGTGCACGTCCAGAACATCCGCCCCTCCGAGCCTTCCGCGGTCGGCGGGCTGGCCGCCTCCCTCGGGGTAGAAGGCGGTGCGGTCCAGGGTGATGAGATAGCTGCCGTCATGTTCCTCGCAGCCGGTCACCACCGCCTCAAAGCGGGTGAGCAGGCTGTCGGCGTAGTAGAGCTTTTCACATTCCTGCGGCATTTTCTATTCTTCCTTTCCGGTTTGCCTCTATCATAGCATAAGTAGGCGGCGGGGAAAATGGGAATTTTGTGAACAATCAGATGATGAAGTCCCCGTCCTGCAAAATTTCGATCCCCTGCCGGTCGCAGATCCGCCGCTGGGCGAGTATCCCCACCAGTACGTCGCTCAGAATATCCAGGATGTTGATCAGGGTTTCCAGCTCGCACTCGGTCTTCCCGCGCGCCAGCTGGGTGGCGAGCGAGGTAGCCATCAGGATCATGTCCTCGCTGTAGCCGGTTCCGGTCTTGCGCTTGCGGCCCCGTGGCCGGCCGTCCGGACGCGGCGGGCCGTGCGGCGCGTCCCCCGGCCGCCCCTCGCGTTTTTCGCCCATCAAGCCCACCTCCTGCCATATTCAGGATATGCTGGCGGTAAAAATGGGGTGAAAACCGTCAGATTGCACAAGTGGGGGCGGGATTATTTTCAAGTGGCTCGTCTTGTTTTTACAAAAAGCTCTTGAATCGCAATTTCAGAATTGTTATAATAAAATCTATAAATGGGTTGTTGAACAATTTGGTTTTTGGTCATATTCAACAATTTATTCTGCAAGGGTTCCGGCAACGGAAACCAAATTCAGAAAGGGGCTAAACACTATGCGTCAATATTTGGCGGGCAAGATTCGTAACGTCGCCCTGGCGGGCCACTCCAGCGCGGGGAAGACCTCGCTGGCGGAGGCGCTTCTCTATAAGGCGGGGGCGAGCGACCGGCTTGGGAAGGTCGCGGACGGGAACACGGTCTGCGATTTCGACCCCGAGGAGATCAAACGCCAGGTCACCGTCAGCAGCGCCATCGCGCCCTTCAGCTGGGGCTCGACCAAGATCAACCTGATCGATACCCCCGGACTGTTCGACTTCGCCGGCGGGATGTACGAGGGGGTGCGCCCGGTCGAGAGCGTGCTCATCGCGGTGTCGGCCAAGTCCGGCGTCTCGGTCGGAACCGAGAAGGCCTACAAGCTGGCGCAGGAGCTGCATAAGGCGAAGATGTTCTTCGTCAACAAGATGGACGCCGAGCACGGCGACTTTTATAAGGTGCTCGAAGAGCTCAAGGCGGCCTTCGGCCCGTCGGTCTGCCCGATCGTGGTGCCCTATGTCGAGGACCACAAGGTGCTCTGCTACATCAACCTGATCGACAACAAGGCCTATACATATGACGGGAGCGGCAACCCCTCCGAGACCGAGATGCCCGATTTCGGCCACCGGGTCGAGGGGCTGACCGCCGCCATCTCCGAGGCGGTGGCCGAGACCGACGAGGCGCTGTTTGAAAAGTACTTCTCGGGCGAGGCGTTCACCCGCGACGAGATTCTCAAGGGCATCCACGACGGCGTCCAGAAGGGGGCCATCACCCCGGTGCTCTGCGGCAGCGCGCTGAACCTGGCGGGCGTCGACATGCTGCTCGACTGCATGGTCGACCTGCTGCCCAGCGCCTGGGAAGAAGGGGCGGAGCTCGCGAGTGACAAGGACGGCGAGCCTGTGGAGATCGCCTGCACCGATGAGGCTCCGCTGGCGGCCTATGTCTTCAAGACGGTGGCCGACCCGTTTGTCGGCAAGCTCTCGTTCATCAAGGTGGTCTCGGGCAAGCTCTCCTCGGAAATCACCCCCGTCAACGCCCGCACCGGTGAGCCGGAGCGCCTGGGCAAGATCGTCTACATCAAGGGTAAGAAGCAGGAGGACACCGCCTTCATCACGGCGGGGGACATCGGCGCGGTGACTAAGCTCTCGAGCGCGATGACCGGCGACAGCCTGTGCGATCCCAAAAGGGTGGTCTCCTTTGAAGAACTCAAATTCCCGGCCCCCTGCCTCTCGATGGCCATCAAGCTGGGGGGCAAGGGCGACGACGGCAAGGTCGCCGGCGGCCTGCAGCGGCTGATGGAAGAGGACCCGACGATGGGGTACGAAAACAACGTCGAGACCAAACAGCAGCTCATTTCGGGCCTGGGCGAGCAGCATATTGATGTGATCGTCTCCAAGCTCAAGTCCAAGTTCGGCGTGGAGGTCGGGCTGGTGGCGCCCCGCGTCGCCTACCGCGAGACCATCCGCAAGAAGGTCAAGGTCGAGGGCAAGCACAAAAAGCAGACCGGCGGCCACGGACAGTTCGGCCATGTGTGGATCGAATTCGAGCCGTGTGACAGCGACGGGCTCTTCTTCGAGGAGAAAGTGTTCGGCGGCGCGGTGCCGAAGGGCTTCTTCCCCGCGGTGGAAAAGGGGCTCCAGGACTGCATCAAGCACGGTGTGCTCGCCGGGTATCCGGTGGTCGGGCTGCACGCCACCCTGGTGGACGGCAGCTACCATCCGGTGGACTCCTCCGAAATGGCCTTCAAGATGGCGGCTTCCATCGCCTATAAAGAGGGCATGGCGCAGGCATCCCCGGTCATCCTCGAGCCGATCGGGAACCTCAAGGCCTATGTGCCGGAGTCGAACACCGGTGACATCATGGGCGAGCTCAACAAGCGCCGCGGCCGGGTGCTGGGGATGAACCCCGCCTCGGACGGCCTGACCGAGATCGAGGCCGAGGTGCCGATGAGCGAGATGAGCGATTTCGCCACCCTGATCCGCTCCACCACCCAGGGCAGGGGCTACTTTGAGTTGGCCTTTGCGCGGTACGAGCAGCTGCCCCAGATGCTCGAAGCGAAGGTCATCGAGGACGCCAAGGCCATGAAGGAAGAGGAATAACAGAAGATAAAAAGGCCGCCGGGCAGTCGCCCGGCGGCCTTTCTTTTTGAAATTTATGCTTCCTTGGCGCGGGGGCCTTGCCTCGCGGCCTTTGCCGGGCATTGAGGCCCGTCGCGCAGGCTTTGGCGGATAAAGTCGGGCACCTCCTCGCGCTGGATCCCCAGCGCCACGGCCAGCTCGCCGTGCAGCAGGTCCTCGGCCCGTTTGCGGTAGCGCTGGTCGACCTGGCTGGGCTTACGTCCGGCCTGCTGCGCGCTCTGGCCCTTGACATAGAGGGCCTTGATCAGATGGATCAGCTCGGCGCAGTCGTTCTGCTGAAAGGAGGACTGATAGTGCTCGACCAGGGATTGCAGGCTGTGGATATTTGCCGGGTCCTCCCGGATCAGGGGGATCTGCGCGATCAGCTCTTCGGCCTCCCGGCGGCTCATCACCGGGCGCATGAAGGCGGTGGTGTCCACCGGGATATAAATGGTCTCGGTGCCGTACACCGGCTCCAGGGTATAATACTTGCGGCCTTCGCTGGCGTGCGCGGCCCTCACCGGCCCGACGTCCGCCACCCGGCAGACGCCGCTGGTGCCGTAAACGATCATATCTCCGATCTTATACATGCTTCGCCCTTCGCTACCGCAGGTAGTCCCCGCAGCTGTAGAAATTATATTGCTTCTTGATCTTCAGGAGGATGGAGCCGTCCGGCTGGGGCGTTTCCTCCACAATTTTATATTTGACCCGCTTGCGCTCCAGCGCAGCTTTGTAGCCGGCCAGCTCTTCCCTTGCCAGTTCGGCTGCCTTGGACGGTTCCAAGCCCTCCTTGAGTTCGAAGTGGATGGTCTGCTCCAGGCAGGCGGCTTTGATCCGTTTCACGCGCTCTCCCAACTCCTTTCGGTAGCTCTATTTTACCACGTTTGAGGGCCTCTTCGCAAAGGAAATCTGGGGGAGCGGCGGCATTTTCGTGGATTCTGCGCATAGAGTGGGGTCCAAAATTTGTGCATTTTGCAGGTACGGCGGCCCGTCCGGGCGGGGAGGGGCCCATAAAATGAGGGTAGGGCCCGGCCTTCGGGAACGGCCGGGCCCCGCTATGATGAAAGACTTGCAATTTGGCTTCAGCAGTCTCCGGCGTAGTAGGAGACGATGCGCATGTAATCCTTGGGATTTGTGACGCTTAAAGAAAGCTGAAGATAGTTTTTGTTTTCCCGGTGCTGTTGCAGCAATTCCTCCTGGATTCCGGGGATGCGCATATCCGCTTTTGCCCCGTCCGGGAACAGGAGATCGACCGATCCGTCGCACTCGTTTACCGTCTGTAGAAAGTTTTTCATGTTTAAGATATTCAGTGTGATCATGACAGCCCTCCGTTCTAAATACACCGGGTTTACAGCTATCATTATACGGCAATTTTTTCATAAAGAATATCTTAACACTGCCCTCTGCTATCATGATCCTGCCATTTTTGACGATACTCGGAAGGGGTACAGCCGGTCTGCTCCCGAAAGACCTTCCCGAAGTAGCTGCTGCTGCCCAGGCCGCAGGCCTGGGCGATCGAGGTAACGGGCTCCCGGCCCCGGGCCAGCATCTGGCAGGCCATTTGCAGGCGGTAGCTTTTGATGTACTCCACCGGCGTCATGTGCAGGCAGTTATGGAACAGGCGGAAGCACTCGCGCTCGCTGGAAAAGGTCGCGGCGGCAAGCTGGGCGATGGAAATCTTTTCGGCATAGTGCTCATGGATATAGATCATCATCGGCTTGATCCGCTCGTTCGTTTTGCTGTACCTTTGCTTTTCTTTCAAGAGGGGGCGAGACAGGGCGAGAAGGGCCAGCCAGATCTCGGAGAGGGCCGCCCGCAGCTGGAGCTCGTAGCCGTCGTCCTGCTCCCGAAGGCGAAAGGATTCCCGAATAAGGCCGAGCACCTGCGCCTGCTGGGGGTCGTCGGGATACAGCGCGATGATTTCGAGCTGTGAAGCCGCGGTGATCGGCACGACGTATTTTTTCTCGATCCGGCTGCCCGCCTCCCCGGCGATGAAGGAGGGGTCGAAGATGTGGTTGAGTTGGATGTTCTCCTCATCCTTGCCCCGCGGGCGGGTCATGTGCAGGATGTTCGAGTTCACCATCCCGCCGGCTCCGGCGCGAAAGATCGTACTCCCCTGGGGCGTGCAGTATTCCACCGCGCCGCTTTCCATGTAAAAGAGTTCGACGGGCTTGTGCCAGTGCCACGGGACGAACCCGTCCCTGTATTTGTCCAGCTGCGCACAGGACGCAATATATGGGAAGTCGGGAGCAAAACCGGGCAGCCGTTCTTCCTTGGTCTCGGTGTAAAACTCGATATGGGAGATGTTTTTCATACCGGGCTCCCTCCTCCTTGGACGGCGACATTTCAGAACTGGATCTGGGGCTTGCTGGAAGCTGCGAACGTCCCCGCGCGCCACATGGACGGCAGGAGGGGGACTGCGCTCAAACCAGGCGCCGTTTGGAGGGGACGCCGGCGGCCGGGCCAAGGGAAGGGGCTGTCTCACCGCGTGGAATGAAACGAAGCCCTGCCGATTTTCACACCTTCTCTTTGGCGATGACCTGGTCCAGCGTCTGGTATAACCGGTCCAAATCCAGGGGCTTTGCGAGATAGGCGGTCATTCCGTACTCCCTGGATTTCTCCCTGTCCTCCTGAAACGCATTGGCGGACAGGCCGATAATGGGGATGCGCCCGGCATCCGGATGGTCGAGGGCGCGGATGGTACGGCTGGCCGTCAGCCCGTCCATTACCGGCATCTGCACGTCCATGAAGATCAGCGAAAAGGTTCCCGCCGGCGACGACGACAGCAGCTCGACGGCGGCCTTGCCGTTCTCTACGCGCTCCACCTCAGCGCCCAAATCTTCCAGGAGCAGGGTGGTGATCTCCGCGTTGATTTCATTGTCCTCCGCCAGGAGGATGTGCATGCCCGTAAGGCTGCAGGCGACTTTTTTTCCACTTTCTTGCGGTCCGCCGGTCCCGGCGGACGCGTCCCGCCGCAACGTCAGGCAAACGGTAAACTGCGTACCCTCGCCCAGCTTGCTGTGAACGCTGATGGTACCGCCCATGAGCTTGATAAAGCTGCTGCAAATTGCAAGGCCCAGGCCCGTTCCGCCATATTGGCGGGCCGTGGCGGGCTGCGCCTGCTCGAAGGGCTCGAAGATGCGCTGCTGGAACGTGTCGCTGATGCCGATCCCGGTGTCGGCAACCACGAATTCCAGGCAGACCGTCTCGTCATTTACCGCCGTCTGCCGCGCCCGGAGCGTTACGCTGCCTCCCGCAGGCGTAAATTTCAGGGCGTTGGACACCAGGTTTACCAGCACCTGGCTGATACGCAGGTTGTCCCCGATCACCTGGGCAACGGACAGCCCGTCTGTGCAGACGTTCAGCACAACGCCGCCGTCCTCCGCCTTGCGCCGGAACATTTCCTGAACGCGCTCCAGCATTTTTGTCAAATCGAAAGGCTGCTCGTCCAGCTGGATCTTCCCGCTTTCGATCCGGGACATATCCAATACATCGTTGAGCAGCGACAGCAGATAGCTTGCGGAAAGGTCAATTTTGTTCAGGCAATCCGTCATCCTTTCCGGGTCGTTTACATACCGCCGGGCGATGGCCGACATGCCGGTGATGCCGTTCATGGGCGTGCGGATTTCATGGGAAATCC
The DNA here is from genome assembly GCF_900169495.1 of Provencibacterium massiliense. NCBI lineage: Bacteria > Bacillati > Bacillota > Clostridia > Eubacteriales > Oscillospiraceae > Provencibacterium > Provencibacterium massiliense. The sequence continues at coordinate 1,469,658 of NZ_FWCH01000012.1, read as the reverse complement.
GGGAAAGGAACTCGCTCTTGGCCCGGTTTGCGCTCTCGGCCAGGTCCAGGGCCATTTGCGCCTTCTTCTGCCGCGCCTCGCTCACCCAAAGCAGGATAAACAGGATAACGAACCCGCCGTTGAGGCAAAGCAGGATGCCGATGGAATTGGTGACGCGCATCTCCGAATACCGCTCCGCCGCCGACACGGCCCGGTCCGCCAATTCAAAATGGGACTCGCTCAATTCATACAGCCGCCGGGAGGGCCGGCCATGCCGCACCAGCCCAATCTCGTCCTTGATCTCCCCCCAGGCCATCTGCATCTGCCCCACCAGAGTCTGATACGCCTCGTCCGGAAGCGCAATCAAATTGTTTTCTCCCTCGCCGGTGGAAAGCTCGGAGACGATGCCGTCCAGGCGGCGTATCAGCGCATCATTAGAAATTCCGTTTATTTCCTGCTTCACCAGCCGCTGCGTCGCCCCCCGGACAATCCCCGTATAGTTGACGACCCGGGCGTTTCCCTGCATATGGAGCATGGCCATCAGGGCAACGGTGCTGATCAGGCAGAATAAGACCGCCAAAAAAATTGGCGACAGACGTTTCAACCACTTCTTCATTTCTATCTGCTACGCTTTCCATATTATTGGTTTTTGTAGAACTTTACCATAAAGTATAGCAGAAGGCGATAAAAATAGCAACGGATCAGCGAAAGATAGGGCTTATATGTGTGCACAAGACGGCCCGCCACTGGAAGTAGGCAGCGGGAATTTATCCTTCGTCTGCGGCTCAGACTCGCTTGCTGCCTGAGATGCGCCCGGGAGGGCGTGTATTTTCAGCCGAGCAAATTAAAAAACCACCCAAAGGGTGGTTTTACTGGAGCGGGTAGCGGGAATCGAACCCGCAACCTCAGCTTGGGAAGCTGATGTTTTGCCACTAAACTATACCCGCATGTTCTTTTTTCAACCGGTTATTTGTGCCGGTGACTATTATTATATTAAAAACCGTGCGGGTTGTCAAGAGCTCCCAATCAGGGTAGGCCCAAAAACTTTTCGACAGGCTTCAAACTTCCAACACAAATATCAATCAGCCGTCAGACAGTTTTCACCGAACAAACACAATCGGCCGATATAATAGGGAACGGATTATCAAAGAAAGGGAGGAAAGGCCATGAACGAAAAAACGGCCGTCCCGCAGCGGCCGGACCCCTACCAGTTTCTGACCCGCCGCCTGGAAAGCGGAGGCTTCCAGGCGCTGGACGCCGCCGAAGCGCGGCGGCTGGTCTCGCAGGAGGAGCGGGGGAGCCTGGTCGTGGCGCTGGATATTCTGTCTCCGACGCTGGCTTCGGGCGGCGGCGCGCGGCTGTTTTCCATCCGCATGGGGCCTGTAAACGGCGATCAGCGGGAGGACGTCCGCCTGGGCGGCTTATACATCTGCGCGGCCGGGCGCTCGGTCTTCCTTAAGGGGAAGCGGGTCGGCACCACCCCGCAGGAATTTGAACTGCTCTACCACCTCGCCGCCCACCCCAACGAGGTGTTCTCGCGCGAGCAGATCATCCGGGTGGTATGGCATTCCGATTACCACGGGGATGAACGCACGGTGGACACCCACATCAAGTGCCTGCGGGCCAAGCTGGGCGAGTACGCCGGACGGATCGTGACCATCCGCAAGGCAGGGTATCTGTTCGAATGGCAGCAGGAAGAAAAAGAGGACCCGGCAAATATCTGAGCAACGATTACGAATGTGCCGAGTGGCGCAGCGAAAGGAATGAATGTTTGGTGAAACAACGGATGAAGCTGATCGTGGCGCTTTGCTGCACGGTCACCATAGTTATTGCGGGAATCGTCACGGCCACCGGTGCGATGGGCGGCATGGGCGCAGGCATGGGAGGCGGCGGTATGGGCGGCGGTGGCCGCCAGGGAGGAAAAGGCGGCGAAGCCGAGGGGCAGCAGGCCCAGAAGGAGGATATCCTGGTGGAAGCCGAGCCAGTGGGTACCGGTAGCCTGGAGCTGAGCACCAAATACGTCGGAAAGATCGAGCCCGGCCGTTCGCTGGAGGTCTTTCCCGAGACTTCGGGCAAGGTGAAGACTACATATTTTAATGTGGGCGACGCGGTCCAGAAGGGCGACTTGCTCTTCGAGATCGATTCCTCCGATCTTGAGCTCGAGGCGCAGGCGGCCGAGGCGAGTTATGAGCTGAGCCGTCTCAACATCGAAAGCAGCCTGGGCAGCACCTATGAAAGCTCCTTGCAGCAGAAGACCTCCAGCTATGAAAACGCGAAAAACAGCTACAAGAATGCGGTGGAGGATTTGGAGAACTACAAGGACGAGGGCAATGAGGACGACCTTGAGGATGCCAAGGATGAAGCCAAGAGCGCGCGCAGCGACGCCCTGAGCGAATACAACGCCGTCAAGCGGCAGGTCGCCGAGCTCGAGGAGCAGATCAAGAACGCGACCATCGGCTCCTCCCAGCTCGAGGACCTGGAGGACGACCTGGATTACCTCAAGGATGAATTGCAAATTAAGGAGCAGGCCTACAACGCGGCCGACTCGGCTTACGAAGCGGCCAAGAAGGCCTATGACGGCTATGACGACGAGGTCGACCAGTTCCTGCGCTCGGTGCGCTCCGCCAGCCTCTCCCTCTCCTCGGCCGAGGATTCCCTGAACCTGCTGACCGAGAAGCAGCGCAAGGAGGATGAGGAAAAGGCGGACGTGCAGCTTCGCCAGGCCAAGATTTCCTATGAGACCACCATGAAGAAGCTGGATAAGACCAAGGTCTACGCGCCGATCGACGGGATCATCGAGAGCAAGAACCTCGATGAATTTGAAAACGCCACCACCCAAAACGCGGCCTATACCATCTCGAACAAGGACAGCATGCTCGTCTCCTTCAGCGTTTCGGCCGACTCGATCGACTCGATGTCCATCGGCGACCCGGTGACGGTGGAGCGGGGTTCGGCCTCCTTCCCGGGGTCGATCGTCGAGATCGGGCAGAAGATCGAAAGCAGCGGCCTGCTCACCGTCAAGGCCGAGGTGCAGGCGGGCGAGGTCTCTTTGGTCAACGGCATGACCGTCAAGGTGTCAGCCGCGACCTCCAAAGCGGAAAATGCGATCGTTATCCCGGTGAGCGCCATCAGCTATGAGGACGGGCAGGGATATGTCTACGTCGTGCGGGATGGCGCCGCCGTCAAGACGGCGGTGGGGACGGGGATCTCGAACCGGGAGGAGATCGAAATCACCGAGGGGCTGGACGAAGGCGATCAGCTGGTGACCACCTGGCATCCCGACCTCAGCGATGGGGCGGCGGTCAGCGTGGTCGGCGAGAGCAGCCCCTCCGGGGAAGAGGCTGGCTCCGATGAGGCGGCGCAGCCGCAGGGCCCGCAGGCGGCAAAAGAACCTGATGAATCAGCCCCCCAAAATGATACAGATGGGGGAGAGACAGAGGAATGAACCTGACCAAACTTGCACTGAGGCGCCCGGTCGCCATCTTTGTGTGCATCCTGGCGCTGGTCATCTACGGCGTGTCCTCCATCTTCGGCATGGAGATGGAGCAGACGCCCCAGATGGAAATGCCCATGCTGATGGTCCGGGCTTCCTATTCCAACGCGGGACCCGAGGACGTGGAGGAGCTGGTCACCAGCGTGATCGAGGACGCGGTCGGCTCGCTGGACGGCCTCAAGTCGATGACCTCTACCTCCAGCGAAGGGAACGCGATGGTCGCCCTCGAATTCGAGTATGGCACCGACACCGAGGAGGTCAAGACCGATTTACAGGATAAATTGAACCAGCTCGAACGGCAGCTCCCGGATGACGTGGAGCCCTCGATCATGGAGATGTCGATGAACCAGTCCTCGGTCATGAGCCTCTACCTCGACGCGAGCGAAAATTCCGACTCGGTGCTCTACTACGCCGAAAACGAGGTCCAGCCCGAGCTCGAGGCAGTATCGGGCGTCGCCTCGGTCGAGGTGATGGGCGGCAAGCGCCAGTATATCCGCATCCAGCTCGACGAGGAAAAGCTGGGCCAGTATAACCTGACCATGAGCGACGTTTCCAGCGCGATCGCCAGCGCCGACTTCTCCACCCCCGCGGGCACCATCGGACGCGGGGACCAGGACATCACCCTCAAGGGCGGCGAGCACTTCGATACCTATGAAAGCCTCGCCGAGGTGCCGATCACGCTGCAGTCGGGGGACATCATCTACCTGCAGGATGTGGCGGACATCCAGATGGCCGAGGATGAAAATTCCTCCATCAGCCGCGCGCGCGGTCGGGAAAACGTGATGATCTCGATCGACAAGAACCAGAGCGCGAGCGCGGTCACCATCTCCTCCAAGGTGCAGGATGTGATCGCTTCCCTCAACGCCGCAAACCCCGATAAGCCGATCAATGTGATGAACGACAGCGGCGAAACCATCCGCGAATCGCTGATGAGCGTGGCCAGCACCCTGGTGCTGGGAGTTATCATCACCATGGCGGTGCTGCTGGTCTTCTTCGGGGACATCAAGGCGTCGCTGATTGTGGGAACCTCCATGCCATTCTCCCTCTTGACCACATTGATTATCATGTCCTATTGCGGGCTCACCCTCAATACCCTGTCAATGGGTGGTCTGGTGATCGGGATCGGCATGATGGTTGACAACTCGATCGTGGTGCTCGAGAGCTGCTTTCGGCGCGGGGACGTGGAGCGAGACTTTACCGAGGCCGCGCTGGAAGGGACCAGGCTCGTGGCCTCCTCGGTGGTTGCCTCGACCATTACCACCGTCGTGGTCTTCCTGCCCATCTCGATGATGGAGGGCATGGCGGGACAGATGTTTAAGCACATGGGCTACACCATCATCTTCGCCCTGACCGCCTCGCTGATCTCGGCGCTGACCCTGATCCCGCTGCTCTTCTGCCGCCTTAAGCCCCGTGAGCACAAGGGGAGGATTACCCGGGTCATGGAGAGGATCGAGAACGCCTACGGCAGGCTGATCGCAAGGCTTTTGAACCTCAAGGCACTGGTCATCCTGGTGGCGGTCTCCCTGCTGGTGGTCTCGGGTGCGATGGTCACCCACATCGACACCGAGCTCATGCCCATGATGGACCAGGGCTCGATCCAGATTTCGGTCGAAACCAAGCCCGCCCTCAAGACCGAAAAGGTTTCCGAAATCCTGGCGGGGATCGAGGCCATTTTGGAGGAGCAGCCGGACATCGACGAATATTCGGTGCGCTCCGGCTCGGGCTCGAGCTCGATTTCGGTCTACCTCAAGGACGACCGCTCGATGGAGACCGGCGAGATGGTCGACCTGCTGCGCGAGCAGACCGCGGACATGACCGACTGCAAGGTGAGCGTCTCGGCCCAAAGCGGCATGTCCATCGGCGGCAACGCCGAGGTGACGGTGCAGCTCACCGGCAAGGACCTCACCCAGCTGGAGGAGGCCGCCTCGCAGGTGGCGGCGATGATGAAGACCCACGAGGGGATCGTCTCGACCTCGACCTCCCTCTCGGACGGCAACCCCCAGGCCGAGATCGTGGTGGATTCCCTGACCTCCCGCTCGCTGGGGCTCACCCCCTCGCAGATTATGTCCACCGTCTCGAACATGATTTCGGGCACGACCGCCACCACCATCACCCAGGACGGTGAGGAATACAGCGTCCGGGTGGTCTATCCCGAGGGGACCTATGAGGACGTGTCCGACCTGGAAGGGGTTATGCTCAAAACCGGCAGCGGCAGCTATATCCCGCTGATGGACGTGGCGTCGATCGAGTACTCGAACGCGCCCCAGTCGCTGCAAAAGCTCGATGGGAAATACCTCGTCGAGGTCAGCGGCCAGACCAGGAGCGACAGCGCTGCCAAGACCTCGTCCGAGGTGTCGGCGCAGGCGATGAAGCTCTCCCTGCCCGAAGGGGTAAGCCTGTCGATGGGCGGAGACATGCGCTCGATGAACGAGGAGTTCTCCGCGATCTATACCGCGATCGCCTCGGCCATCTTCCTGGTGTTCATGGTCATGGCCATTCAGTTTAACTCCATCCGTTTCTCCCTGGTGGTCCTGATCTCGGTCCCGTTCTGCGCCATCGGCGCCTTCGCGGCGCTGCTGATCGCGGGGAGCAGCATCAACATGGCTTCGCTGATCGGCTTCGTGCAGCTGGCCGGTACGGTGGTCAACAACGCCATCGTATTGATCGACTACACCAACACCCTGCGCCGGGAGCAGGGGCTCTCGGCCTACGATGCGCTCTGCCAGGCGGGCCGGACCCGTTTGCGGCCGATCATGATGACCACCCTGACCACCGTGCTCTCCCTGATCCCGCTGGCGATGGGGATCGGGACCGGAACCGAAACCATGCAGTCCCTGGGCGTGGTGGTGATCGGCGGGCTGATCAGCTCGACCTTCCTGACGCTGATCCTGATCCCGACCTTCTACCTGCTGTTCTGCGGCAAGGACGGGCAGACGCCGAAGAAAAGGAATTTCCATCCCATCCGGCGGCTGCGGGCGCGCTTCGCCTGACGGTTTACCGGCGGATTCAAATAGAGAAGAAAGCAGGGGCACTTTAAAGTACCCCTGCTTTCTTATAATCCCCCGGCTTTGCGGCTGATCAGCCGGCGGTGGAAGCCTCGGATGAGACGCTGGAGAGGGGGGCGGCCCCGTCGGGATAGACGGTGTGATCCCCGAGGATATGGGTGTTGAACCATCCGAGCCCCACGAGCAGGGCGATGGTGACCGCGATATAGACGAGAATCCGCCAGATGGGCGGCTGTGGGCGGTTTTGTCCGAACAAGGAAAGCCCTCCTTTTCATGGGTCAAGAAAACCCGCGCTATGAGCGCGGGTTTTCGGATTTGATCGTTCGTTTGGAATTAGCCGAGGATGTTGATCAGCACGCCCGCCGCGACGGCCGAGCCGATAACGCCGGCCACGTTCGGGCCCATGGCGTGCATGAGCAGGAAGTTCGAGGGGTTCTCCTGCTGGCCGACCTTCTGGGAGACGCGCGCCGCCATCGGGACGGCGGAGACGCCGGCGGAACCGATGAGGGGGTTGAGCTTGCCCTTGGTGGCCCAGCACATGATCTTGCCGAAGATAACGCCGCCCGCGGTGCCGAAGCCGAAGGCGATGACGCCCAGCACGACGATCAGCAGGGTCTGCAGGGTCAGGAAGGTCTCGGCCGTGGTGGTGGCGCCCACCGAGATGCCGAGCAGGATGGTGATGATGTTCATCATCTCATTGCCGGCGGTCTTGACCAGGCGGTCCACGACGCCGGACTCCTTCATGAGGTTGCCGAGCATCAGCATACCGACCAGGGCGGTGGCATCCGGGACGATGAAGGAAACGACGATGGTCACCAGGATCGGGAAGATGATCTTCTCACGCTGGGTGACCGGGCGCAGCTGCTCCATCACGATCGAGCGCTCCTTCTTGGTGGTGAGCAGCTTCATGATGGGGGGCTGGATGACCGGGACCAGCGCCATGTAGGAATAGGCCGCCACCGCGATGGGCCCGAGCAGGTGGGGGGCCAGCTTGCTGGTGGTAAAGATGGCGGTCGGGCCGTCCGCGCCGCCGATAATGCCGATCGAACCCGCCTCCTGCGGGGTGAACTGGCCGGAGGCCAGGGCCATGAAGAAGGTTAAGAAAATACCTAGCTGCGCCGCCGCGCCCAGGATAAAGCTCTTGGGGTTGGCGATCAGCGGCCCGAAGTCGGTCATGGTGCCGATTCCGAGGAAGATCAGCGGCGGATAGATTCCCATCTTGACGCCCTGATAGATATAGTAGATCAGGCTGCCCTCGTTGTGGGCGGAGAGACCGGCCACCGGGATATTGGCCAGCAGCATGCCGAAGGCGATCGGCAGCAGGAGAAGGGGCTCGAATTTCTTGACGATGGCAAGGTAGAGCAGGACACAGGCCACGATGAGCATCAGGGCCTGTCCGCCCGTGATGTTCGCAAAGCCGGAGTTCAGCGCGATATCCTTGATCGTCCCTAAGAACATATCTAACATCCGATTCGTTCCTTTCTTTGTCGTTGTCCGGCCTTAGAACGGCTGGGTGTTTTCACGCAGACCCGCCATGGACCATGCGCTGCGCCCACGGGGGGCTTCTTTTTTCGCGCGGCGGATCGAGGTGATCCTGCCCTTGCCACCGGTAAAGGCGGCGATGGCGGCCGAAATGACCGAAACGACCTCCTCCGGGGTGCCGGACTGGACCGCCATCTGCGGCGGCGCTGCCTTGGGAGCCGGGGCTGCAGGCGCGTTCTTGACGGGCGCCGAGGGGGCGTCATCCTTTTTCTTGCCGGTGCCGCCGAGGACCTTGCCCATGGCGACCATGACCAGGATGAGCGCGATCAGCACCAGGAACACGATGCTGATCCCTGTGAAGATGACTGATAGTGCGTATGCAATATCCATGGCTCGATCTCCTTTTCCTTAATATCCTTAAAACCGCATGTTGGGGCGCGGTTTTTGCGTACATGAGTTATTATACAATAGATGGGGGCGGATTTCAATCTATAAACTGACAAAAATTTAACCAAAACGGTTGCCAAAGCGGGGGCGCGGGAGTACAATAAGAAAAATGTTGTTTTAGGGGGAGCTTCGGTGCAAAACGCGCTCATCATCCTGCAGCAGGTCGCCGTCATGGTCCTGATCGCGCTGATCGGCTATCTGCTGGTGCGGGGGAGAAAACTGGACCCGCTGTGCACGGTCAGCCTGTCCAACATCCTGCTCTACGCCGTCACTCCCGGGGTGATCATCAGCGCCATGCAGCGGGAATATGACGCGGCCGAGGCGGGCGCGCTGCTGACGGCGCTGCTGCTGGCGGCGGGGACGCACCTGATCTTTATCCTCCTGGCACGCCTCCTGATCCGGGAGCGCAGCGGGAACCAGAATATTGGGGTGGAGCGCTTCGCGCTGGTGATGTCCAACTCCAGCTATATCGGCATCCCGATGGTGCAGGCGGTGCTGGGCGAGGACGGGGTCTTCTTTCTGACCGCCTATTTAGTGGCTTTCAATCTCTGCCTCTACAGCTACGGGAGGCTGATGATGATCGCGGACAGCGCCCGCCGGGGGCTGCCCGGGGAGCCGGGTTGTAAGAGCTCCCTGCGGCAGTGCCTGGTCAACCCGGCGACCGTCAGCGTGGCGATCGGCGGGGCGCTCTACTTCTTACATATCGAGCTGCCCGAAGTGCTGCTGACGGTGGCGCAGGGCTTCCGGGGGCTCAACACCGTGCTCTCGATGCTGCTGGTGGGGATCTTCATCTCCCAGGCGGATCTTCGCCAGGTCTTCTGCTCGATGCGCGGGATCGTCCTAGCACTGCTGCGCCTGGTGGCGCTGCCGCTGGTGCTCATGCTGCTCCTGGCGGCGCTGGACCTTTCCCGCTTCGTACCGGACGGGTACCTGATCAAGACCACCATCGTGATCGCCGCCTGCGCGCCGACGGCGGTGGCGGCCTCGTTCATGGGGGAGCTCTACGGCGGGGACAGCATCTACGCCGTACGCCTGATCGTGCTCTCCACTTTGATGAGCGTGGCGACCATGCCGCTTCTGCTGTTGATCTGGGAGTGGCTGGTACGCCTGGCGGGGCAATAATCCGGGTTGATTTTGGGGGTCCGCGGCGATGCTATAAAAATTTTTTCTCACCGATCCGGGAAAATCCCGGCGCAGGAGAGAAACCTTTCTCATCCATGCACCATGGGCGGGGGTGGACATGCCCCCGCTCGGCTCCGGGGGTGGGGTACCGATAACCGGCCGCGGCCATATGATAGGGATGTAGGGACCCCGACCGGTACGGCTGGGCGGCAGGTGGCCGCCTCTGCCCGCGAATAGCCCGCCGCCATGCCGGCGCGCGCTTTAGAAGGGCACCCGCATAAAAGAAAGGACGTAAAAATAAACAGGATAGCCGCGGCAGGGGGACGCCTTGATAAAGAGGCGGGCGCGCTCCCTGCCGCGGCGTTTTACTTTTGCGGGCCGTTACGAAAAGGAAAAAGGAAGCAGCGGGAATCTTCCCTGCTGCTTCCTTTTTTGCATGCAACTTACTTTCCGTCCATCGGGTTCGTCGGCGAGGGCACTAGCAGTTTTCATCCTCGCTCAGATCGGCAAGATTGGGGGGGAAGAACTCGTTGGTCGGGAATTTGATCCGGCGGAAGAGGTCGCAGGGATTCTCTGCGCCGCCGCCAGGCGTGCATTCCTTCTCCGGCACGCAGAAGTCGTAGGCCGGGATCATCATCTGCACATCGCGCTCGATCTGCACGATGGTGAACAGCCCGATGGTGATCAGGACGATCTTGTTGTAGGTCGGCGCGCAGCAGTCACAGCCGATGTAGCTCAGCACCTCGGGCGGGAAGCAGGGGCACTCGCACTTGGGCGGACATTCGATAAGCTGGACATCCAGCGCAATCGGATCGGCGATCTGCACACTGGCTTTGGGCATGTTGGTGGTATGCTGGAAGGGATGCTCGCAGCAGTTGCGGGAGGTGAAGATTTTGACATTCCCCTCGCTGCCGTAGAGAATGACCTTCTTCTGGAACTGGGAAACGCCGCAGACCGTGATGGGGTCACATGTATTGGGTGTACTGACTTTTAAGTCCACCTTGAAATAAAACGTCATGTCTACGCTGTAGAAGCCCTTGTTGAACGGGACGGGCTCCACATCCAGACATACAGTAAGTACTTCGACCGATTTCACCTTGGCACTGGTGGCGGCGTCGATCACGAACTGCGCATCGGGCGCAAAGACGACCTGAAGGTCTTCCAGACAGTCTTTATCGCTGCAGCTGTCGTAAATCCTGCCGGCATCTATGCACACGGCTTCTTTGAAAGTATTGTGCCCGGAAGCGGTGTTGGCGTAAGCCTTGGATTCTGCCATACTTAATCCTCCTAATATCAGTAATAGTTCTTGCCTAGTATTATTTTATGAAAGTCGCAGGAATTTGTGCACGCAATCCCGTCTTTGCACCCACTTTCATTCCTTTGCGCGGGATAATACCCGTCCCGCTTCCCCCACACGGGACCGGTATGCCCCAGCCGTACCATTATATGAAAAAACAAAGCCACCAGTGCATTGGCGGCTTTGTTTCCAAGGTTTTATATTTAGAAGGCGGCAGGGACATTAAAACTTGCCGCGCAGCTCGACCACCTTGCCGATGATGCTGACAGGCAGCTCGAGTATCTCGTCGTTGGTGAAAAACATTGGGGTGTAGGAGGGGTTCATCGCTACGAGGGAGATGCCGTTTTTGTGCTTCCTCACCGTTTTGACGGTCGCGTCGTTGCCGTCGACCAGCACCACCGCTATGTTTCCATCATCCACATCCGGCTGTCGGCGCACGATGACCACATCCCCTTCCTGGAACCGGGGCTCCATGCTGTTGCCCGTGACCTGCAGCGCGAAGTGTTCGCCCTGTGCGGCCATCTCGGGGGTGATTTCTTCATAGTCCAAAATTTCCTGGACCGCCTCGATCGGGATGCCCGCCCGCACATAGCCGAGGACCGGAATCTTGATCCCGGTGTGCGAAACGCTTTCGGTGGGTTGGTCCATCACGATGCTTTCAGACGTCACCTCCAAAGCGGCCGCCAGGCGCGCGATTCGGTCGCGGCGCAAATTTTTAATTTCGCCGCTCTCCCACCGCTGCACCGTCGCCTTACTGACACCGACCGCCTTGCCGATCTCCTCCAGGGTCTTTCCCAGCTGGGTACGCCTGGTCCGAATGAGGTCCTGTAGCTCCATTGCTTTCACCTGCCTTGCCCTTATCATACCATGCAAGTAACGATAATGCAACAAAAACTTTGGATTTGGCAATGAAGTTGCGTTTTCGTATTGACATTAGCAATGAATCGTTGTACAATAAAGTTACGAAAACGAAACAAGAAAACAAGTGGAAATGTGGACAACCTCTATTTTACAATGAAATTTGCAGTTTGAGGTAAAATCAGACACCCACTCCTTCTTTTTGTTTTGTGAAGGCATTGTTTTTTGTTTCTTAAGTTACTCAAACGATACTAATGGGGGTGCTTATATGGTGGCGATGATGGTGATCCTGTTGCCTGGAGTTTGGCTGATTGCTTTGGCGGCGGCATTGGGGGATCGGATGGAGCGCAAGGGAAGACGGCGCGGTCGGGACAGAAAGTCCGCCTCTGACGGGCTTTTGATATAGATGGGACCCGGGAGCGAAGGGGCCCTCGCGCCCGGTCTCAGTGCAAGATGAATCGTAAAAACGAATTATTATAGTTCTCATGATGCAAATTGTATGAGTGATTGGAACAGGAAGGTGAACGAGACGGTTAACAGATATGTACAGCTAATCCGCAAGGGGAGAAAAACGGTCGAACAGGTTCCCGCATCTCTGCGCGAGCAGGTGAGGAAGCTCCCTGACACTGGAGCGTTGGGGTGATGAAGGTACCGATGGGGAATCTGTTTTGGAATTATGGCGCCAAAGGCGCCGAGGTTTCCGCGGCGGTGGCCGCTGTGGGGACCTTCCTGGTGGGAATTTTGGGGGGATGGGATTTCATGATGATCGCGCTGCTCTGGGCGATGGGACTGGACGTCCTGCTCGGGCTGCTCTGTGCCGTCAAGGTCAGAAATGTTGACAGCCAGGTCATGCTCTGGGGCGGAATCAACAAGGTGCTGGTGCTGCTCTTCGTGGCCTTTGGGGTGGTGATGGACCGGGCGCTGAGCTTTGATAACCCTTATATACGCACCGCCATCATCTGCTTTTATCTCGGCCGGGAGGGGCTGTCGATCATCGAAAACTCGGCCAAGCTGGGCATGCCCTGGCCGGGGTTCATTACGGCTCTGCTTGAACAGCTCAAGGAACGGGGGGAGAAGGGAAAATGAAGATTGAGCAGAAAGCTTCCCCCAACTGCTTTTCCCGGAACGGCTGGAAGCCGGACATGATCGTCTGTCACATCGCGGAGGGGACCTATGACGGGACGATCAGGTGGCTCTGTAACCCGGCCTCCCAGACCTCATCCCACTTTGTGGTGGGCAAGGACGGCCGGATTGCACAGCTGGTGCCCCTGGATCAGGCGGCATGGTGCAATGGCACCAGCATGGCGGCAAACGATAAGCGTTACTTTGGCAAGAGCACCCTGGAAACGGTCCGCGAGCGCAAGACCAACGCGAATTATTATACCATCTCAATCGAGCACGAGGGGTACTGGAAAGACGGACGCGGGAAGCTGACGGCGGCGCAGCAAGAGGCGAGCGTCGGGCTGATCCGGTATATCCGCACCGAGATCAAGCGGCTTTATGGCATGGAGGTTCCGGCGGACCGGGAGCATATCGTTGGGCACTATGAGATCAACCCCATCACCAAGCCCTGCTGCCCGGGAGAATGTTTCCCGTTTGGGGAAATTCTTGAGGCGCTGGGCGGGCAGAAGGAAAGCGAAAAGCTCTACCGGGTACAGGTGGGCGCTTTTCAAAGCCGGGAAAACGCGCAGAACTATATGCAGCAGCTGAGACAGGACGGCTATCCGGCCATGATTGTGACACAGTAATGCGAAGCGATAGAAAACAAAAAACCTGTTGCCCCAGATGGCAACAGGTTTTGTTTTGGTCATTACAACTACGCTCTTAGTCGGCGCGGGTCACCTTATTGGAACGCAAGCAACGGGTGCAGGCGTAGATGCGGCGGGGAGTACCGTCGACAATCGCCTTAACGCGTTTTACGTTGGGCTTCCATGCGCGGTTGGAACGCTTGTGGGAGTGAGAAACCTTAATACCGAAAGTGACACCCTTTTGGCAGATATCGCATTTTGCCATATGTCTGCACCTCCTTAAAATCCTTTTCCATGTCAACATTCGTATTTTATCAGATATTTTTTATAAAAGCAAGCGTTTTTTAAAATAATCTTCGCGATCGCTGGATTTTGTAGTGGAATTCCGGAATACAGCACTTGATTTCTCAAAAAGAGCATGCTATAATATAAAAGCTGTTTTCCGGGTGTGGCGCAGATTGGTAGCGCGCTACCTTGGGGTGGTAGAGGCCGTGGGTTCAAGTCCCGCCACTCGGACCAAGAAACCGCATGACAAGCCGTTTTACGCTTGTCGTGCGGTTTCTTTTTTAATTAATATCTAAAAGTTGGTTTGCAACCTCAATACCCGGAATCGACCTTCGACGCTGCTTGCCGATTTGATTTTCCCCGGCAGACTGTCTATAATAAAGAGTAGAAAGGAGATCTTCCGGTTGGAAAAAGTACATCAGATCGGCGCCAGCATGAAAGCGAGCTTTCATAAAAACTTTCGCCATGCGACGCTAAACTTTATTTTCATTCTTATTTTCGTCAATCTGTTTCAAAGAATCTTCGGGATGGAAAACTCCATCGTCGGCGTCATCTTCACCATCATGATGTCCGCCTCAATGGTGCGCGATCTGACCGCCACACCGGTCAGGCATCTGTGCATCCAGACCGTCGTCCTCTTCCTCATGGCAGCTGCGGCCTGTTTTGTGGCGAACGCTCCCCCTGTTTTCGCCCTGCCGGTCAACCTGGCCATGATTTTTTTGATCCTCTACGCCTTTACCTACGAATATGTCAGCCACCTGTATTTCCCCTACATCCTCTCCTATCTGTTTTTGGTGTTCATTTCGCCCGTTACGCCGGACCAGCTGCCCAAAAGGCTGCTGGGCGTATTTGTGGGGGCGGTCTGTATCATCCTTTATCAGCTGATCAATGGGAGGAAACGGGTTGTCGAGACCGCCCGCGACGTGCTGGTTTCGATGATCGGCCATGCCGACGAGTGCATCGGCTGCCTGCTGTCGGGCAAGGGGGCGCCCCGGAATCCCGAGCAGCTTCGCGAGGAGCTGTGCAAGCTGAGCCAAATCGTATATGACCGGCGCCGCAAAGCGCTGTGCATTTCGGACGCCAGCTTTGCGATGATCGACGCGGGACGGGGGCTGGAAAACCTCGTATTGCTGCTCTATGAAATGGAGGGTCCGATCACGCCCCCGCGCGCCGGGATGCTGCGGTATATCTCATGCTGCCTCTCCCGGCTGCGCGCGTATATGCTGCGCGAGACGGCGGACCTTGCGCCCATCTGCCGGGAGGACCTGGACGGGGAGCAAAACGGCGAGGCGGAGCGCTTTTTAAACTGCCTGCAGTATATCCGCAGCCGGATGCTAAGCATGACGCAGCCGCAAAAGAAAAAACAATACCGCAAGACGCTGCTCTCGCTCTCGGTGCGGCTGAAGGCCGCGCTGCGTGTGAGCCCGGTGCGGGTCGTCTACGCGTTGAGGGTCAGCATCCTGCTGGCACTCTGTACGCTGCTGGTCCAGCAGCTGGGCCTACCACATGGAAAGTGGCTGCTCTTTACAGTGGCCTCGGTCTCCCTGCCCTATGCCGACGACGTGGGCTTAAAGGCCAAGAAGCGGATGGTCGCCACTCTGGTCGGGGGACTGTGCAGCGTTGTGCTCTTCTCTCTGATCCCCTCCCCGTCGGGGCGCACGGCGGTCATGATGCTCTCCGGCTATCTGTCCTTTTATTTTACCGACTACTCGGCGACCTACTCCTGTTCCACCGTGGGCGCGCTCGGCGGCGCCGTCTTTATGGGCATGTTCGGCTTCGGTCAGGTCGGTTACATGTCGCTGGTCCGCCTGGGCTATATCGCGCTGGGAATCCTTATCGCCCTGCTGGCCAACAAGGTCTTCTTCCCGTTTCGCAGGGCGACGGCCACCCGCCAGCTATGGAACAAGTATTTGTCCACCACCGAGCTGCTCACCCGGGTCTGCCGCGACCCCGGAGCCGATCCTCAGCTCTACTACGGGCTGGTGATCCAGGCGCAGCTGCAGGAGGATAAGCTCTGCCAGAACGCTAAGGAGCTCAACTGGGAAGGTGCTCAGGAGCTGCTGGAAAAATGCCGCCGCGCCGTGCGCATGGCGCACCGCACCGGATGGGAACCACAATCAGGCGGCCCGGCCCTACAGGAGAACTAACCGAAAAGCCCCGCCCCTTCCAAACCTCTGGAAGGGGCGGGGCTTTTCGGTGCAACCGGTTAAAAGGCGACCTTCAGGCTTTCGCCCTCCACTGAAACGCCGGGGGAGAGGGTGAGAGCCAGCTTCTGTCCGGTACTAAACCCGACGGTCTCCCCGCCGTGCAGCACGACATGCTCGCGCAGCACATAGCCGGCAACGTCGTAGAGAAAGCTGCGCAGCTCGTCGGGGTCGGCGGTGCTGTCCAGCACCTCCAGCTCATGGCGGCCGAATTGCCGCAGCCCGCAGGTGTAGCCGCCCACCCCCGATTCGGAGCGGTAAAGCCCGACGAAGACCAGGTTTAAAATCGGCAGCTCGCCCTTGCGCAGCAGCTCGGCGGCCTCCAGGTAAAATTCGGGCTGCAGCACGGAGCCGTTGGTGTAAAGGCCCAGCGTCCCGCTTTGCAGGAGCGCGGCGGCGCAGAGCTTGACGTGCAGCGCGCCCGCCGCCTCGGGCGGCCGCCCCCGGCTTATGACCGCCACGTCCAGGTGGGCCAGATGGGCCTTCGCCGCCTCGGCGGCGCCCGGCCACATGTAATTTGAATGGGCGTTCTCCTCGGCCTCCCCGCCCGGGATGGGCGAAGGCATCAGGCTGATGGCGGCAAGCATGCCCTCTACCTCCCACACCAGGCTTTGGCCCCCGCCTTGCGTCTCCTGTGGGCAGTCGATCCCCCAGCCTGCCAGGTCCCGGCGCAGCTTTTGGGGGTCCCAGCGGTCCTGCTCCAGCAGCACAAAGCTCAAGAACGGGCCCGCCGGCTCCGGCTTCTCCTGCGCCTGGTCCATCCGGTGCGGCCGCAGCCGCTCCACCATAGCGGTGGCCTGCTCCCGGGCCTTGGCGGGGTCATAGGGGCGCTTATCGCTCAGCACGTGGCCGCAGTGCTCCAAAGAGTCCCCCTCGTACCCGCCGCAGACCCCCAGCAGCCACCGGCCCCAGAAATGCTTTTTATAGCGGAACAGGTAGTAACGCAGCCCGTGCAGCAGGAAGTCGCCCGTACATTCGATCTTATAGGGCGGCGCGCCCAGCCTGTGCTCATCCGCCAGCCAAGCGGACATCGCTTTAAGCGCTGCCTGATATTGCTCCCCCATGCCAAACGTCACCTTCCATATTTTTCTACTTTCAGTTTACCATTGGTTCGAATCATACGCAAGGCCAAAATGTTGAATGGAGGCCGGAACTGTAGTAAAATGAAAAATAGCTCAAGGAGCTATTTTTTTAAAATCCTGTGGCCGGCCTACGTCCATGAGCATTTTTATTTCTTCGCTCATGCTCAGCAATCAAAAGGGAGGGAATGGCATGCAAATCGAGGCGCTGACCCCCGCGCGGGCGGGAGACTTTTTCGGGTTTTTCGAGGGCGCGGCCTTTTGCGATCATCCGGACTGGGCCGCCTGCTACTGTTTGGAGGGGTATCTGGACCGTGAGGAGAACCGGGCCCTCTACCGGGCCGGGCAGCGGGCGCGGCGCCTCCGGGCGGCGAAAATGATCGAAGAGGGCGCCATGCACGGCTATCTTGCCTACGCCGGCGGCCGGGCGGTGGGCTGGTGCAACGCGGGGCCGCGGGGGGACTACCGGAGGCTGTCCATCTACGAAGGGCTCATCAAAAGCGAGGACGAAGGGCAAAACATCTGGTCGGCGGTCTGCTTTTGTATTGCGCCGCCGTTTCGCTCGCAGGGGGTGGCCACCGCGCTGCTGCGGCATGTCTGCGTGGAGGCGAAAAAGCGGGGCGCGCAGTGGGTCGAAGGCTATCCGAACCGGGGAGCGAAGGATTGCTATGAGCACTACCACGGGCCGAAGGAGCTTTATCTGAAATGCGGCTTTTCGGCCGATAGGGAGCTGGAGGGAATCACCGTCATGCGGCGGCGTATGGAGGGCTAGCCGGGGCATACCGGTGAAAAAATAAAGGGCGGGCACCTGTTTGTTAGGTGCCCGCCCTTTCAAAATGGAGGTTGTAGGCTTTCACGCTTCGAGGTAGCCCGGCTGCACCCGCACGCCGAAGGCGTCGGCCAGCCTTTGCAGCTCGACGTCCCGGATGGTCTGCAAAACGGGGCAGCCTCGGGTCTTGATGAAGATTTCGGCCGACTTTTCCACCGTTTCGACCAGCCCGAAGGTCTCGTCCAGGCTGGCGCCGGCGGCGAAGATGCCGTGGTGCGCCCAGAGGACCACCCGGCAGTCGGCGATTTTTTTGGCGGTCTCCCGGCCGATCTCGACCGTCCCGCAGAGCATCCAGGGCAGGACGCGCACCCCTTCGGGGAAGACCACCACGCACTCGGTGCTCATCTGCCACAGGGTGCGCGAGAAGGCGCGGTCCTCGAGCTCGTGGATGTAGGTCATGGCCAGTACGTTGGCCGGGTGGCAGTGCATCACCACCCGGTGGGCGGGGTCGGCGGCAAGACGCGCGATGTGGTTCAGCAGGTGGGTGGGCAGCTCGCTGGTGGGCCTGGCACCCTCCAGAAAGCCCCAGAGGATTTCATAGGAGAGCCCGTCGGGGGTGATCCGGATCAGCCCCAGGTTATGCGCGGGGTCGCCCGGCACGTTTTTAAAATACTTGCCCGATCCGGTCAGCAAAAGATAGCGCCCGGCCAGCGGGGAAGCGCAAAGCCCGATGGGATGGGCGCGCGTCTCCCCGCCGGGGGAGAGATAGGGGGCGACCTCGGCTTCATCCAGCAGGAGGCTGACATTGCCGCCGTTGCGCTCGTCCCAGCCCAGGCGGTACATATTGCCGATGATGGCGCACATCTCCTTTAAAAAGGGCGCCTGCAGCATATCGTTCATGGATTTCCCTCCTTTAGCTTCTCGCTTCGAGGACCTGTGCCTCGTAGCGGCGCATGTCGTCGAGCCATTCGAGCCCCGCCGGGACCGAGCTGCTCTCGCAGAAATAATCCCAGACCGCCTGCATGGGCAGGGCCTTGAGCTCCTCGAGCCAGGCAAGGCGGCTGGTGAAGTCGCCCGCAAGCTCATATTCGCGCAGCCGGTCGGTCGGCTCGAGCAGGGCGTGCAGCAGCGCCTTTTGCATACTGCGCATCCCGATCACCCAGGCGGCGATCCGGTTAATACTCGCATCGAAGAAGTCCAGGCCGATGTGGGTGCGGGAGAGCAGATCCCCGCGCACCAGCTCGCTTGCGATCTGCTGCAGCTCGTCGTCCAGGATCACCACGTGGTCGCTGTCCCAGCGCACCGGGCGGGAGACGTGCAGAAGCAGCTCGTTGCAAAACAGCAGCACGGCGGAAATTTTGCCGCTGATCACCTCGGTGGGGTGGAAGTGCCCGGCGTCCAGGGTGAGGAGCTTTTGGTTCTTCACCGCGTACCCGAGATAAAATTCGTGCGAGCCCACAACGTAGCTCTCGCTGCCGATCCCGAAGACCTTGCTCTCCACCGCGTCGAGGTTATATCGCTCATCGATCGGCTCCCGGAAGATTTCATCCAGCGCCGAAAGCAGCCTCCGGCGCGGGGCCAGCCGGTCGATGGGGGTGTCCTTGTAGCCGTCCGGGATCCAGATGTTGTTGACGCTCGGGGACTGGAGCTCGCGGCCGAAATAGGCGCTGACCCTGCGGCTGCGCTTGCAGTGCTCGATCCAGAAGTCGCGGATTCCGCGGTCGGCGCTGGCGAGGGTGAAGCCGCTCTCCGACTTCTCGTGCGAGAAGCAGGTGGGGTTGAAGTCGAGCCCGAGCCCTTGCTCCCTGGCCCACTGTACCCAGCTTTCATAGTGGCGCGGCTCGATCTCGTCGAGGTCGATTCGCTCGTCGGTGTCCGCATAGGTGGAATGCAGGTTGATCCTGTGCTTGCCGGGGATCAGGCGCAGCGCCATCTCCATGTCGGCGCGCAGCTCGCTTGGCGTGCGCGCGGCGCCGGGGTAATTCCCGGTGGCCTGGATCCCGCCCGAGAGAGCGCGCTCCCGGAACAGGAAGCCCCGCACGTCGTCCCCCTGCCAGCAGTGCATCGAGATTTTGATCTGTTCGAGCCTTCTCAGCGCCTCCCCGGTGTCCACGCCGATTTCGGCGTAGCGCTCTTTGGCCAGCTCGTAGGCCTTCTCTACCGATTTCATATTACAGCTCCTTTTTTGGCGGCAGGACCGCCTTTTGGTATTGCAGGTAACGGATTTTCTGCTGCAGCGTGTCGCCCCGCGGCAGATAGCGGGCGACGGGGAAGCTGCGCCGGATACAGCGCCGGGCCGCGGCAAGGTCGGGCAGGGCACGCAGCGCGATCAGCTGCACGGCGATATTCCCGAGCGCCGTCGCCTCCACCGGCCCGGCCTCGACGGGGATAGCGGTGCAGTCGGCGGTCATCTGGCAGAGGAGCTTGCTCTGGATCCCGCCCCCGATCATATGCAGCAGCGGGAAGCGCCGCCCGGTGACCTGCCCCAGCTGGTCGAGGGTGAGGCGGTACTTCATGGCGAGGCTGCTATAGATGCACTGGGTCACCTGTCCGATCCCCTCGGGCACCGGCTGCCCGCTCCTGGCGCAAAGGCTTTTGATCCTGGAAGGGATGTCGCCGGGCTGGATAAGCACAGGGTCGTCCACGTCGATGAAGGAGCGGTAGGGCTCCTCGCGCTGCGCGAGCTCCTCCAGATCCGAAAAGGAGAGGGAATGCCCCTCCTTTTCCCACTGGCGGCGGGACTCCTGGATCAGCCAGGAGCCCATAATATTCTTGAGGAAGCGGACGGTGCCGTTTACGCCGCCCTCATTGGTAAAGTTTAAGGCGCGCGCTTCCTCGTTCGCTAAGGGGGCGGGCAGCTCGGTGCCGAAGAGCGACCAGGTCCCGCAGCTGATGTAGGCGGGGCAATCCTCCCCCTCCTCCAGCGGCAGGGCGGCCACCGCGCTGGCCGTGTCGTGCGAGGCGACCGACAGGATGGGGACTGCGGAGAGGAGCAGTTCCTCCTGGAGCGCGGGGGTCAGCACCCCCAGCTCGCTACCCGGCTGGCGCAGCGGCAAAAAGAGCCGGTAGGGCAGCGAGAGGCGGCCGCAAAGCTCCCGGTCCCAGCCGCGGGTATGTACGCCCAGCAGCGCGGTGGTCGAGGCGTTGGTATACTCCGCCCCCATCTGCCCGGTCAGATAGTAGCCGATCAGGTCGGGCAGCAGCAGCATGTGCCGGGCCTGCTTTAAAGTCTCCGGGCGCTGCCAAAGATCGGCGCAGAGCTGGAAGACGGTGTTGAAGGGGGCGTACTGG
Organism: Provencibacterium massiliense; assembly: GCF_900169495.1. NCBI lineage: Bacteria > Bacillati > Bacillota > Clostridia > Eubacteriales > Oscillospiraceae > Provencibacterium > Provencibacterium massiliense. The sequence goes on along the minus strand of NZ_FWCH01000012.1, from coordinate 1,448,599 downwards.
ATTCCGGTGCGCGCGTAGAGCTCCCGGGCCGGAACGCTTTCATAGACCCGGTCGGCAATCCCGTCGGTGCGCCGGTCCCGGTAGTGGTAGGGGTTCGCGAGCAAGCGCCCCGCGCCGTCCAGCAATCCGTAGTCCACCGCCCAGGTGTCTATCCCCGCGCTGTCCACCCGGCCGGCATGACGCAGCCCCTGTTTGATCTCGTGAAATAGGCGCAGGAAATCCCAGTAGAGCTCCCCGCCGACGGCGACCGGATCGTTTGGAAAGCGGTGGACCTCGCCGAGGCCCAGCTGCCCGTCCCGATACTGCCCGAGGATTGCCCGCCCGCTCGACGCGCCCAGGTCGATGGCCAGTACATGCTTTTGCATAAGCGCCCTTCCTTTCTCGTCCTTGCCAGGACGGCTGGTTCCTGCTATATTATAAATGCCGCGAGCAAAAATGTCTATTTATGAGCGGTAAATTGAAATATGATCATCAAAACAGGAAAAAACAATCAATTTGGGACATCAATGGAGGGGAAGGATATGCTGCAATCACAGCGGCAGCAGGAAATTTACGAATACCTGCAGGTCAAGAAGTCAGCCTCGGTGGCACTGCTCTGTGAACGGTTCTATGCCAGCGGGGCGACCATCCGGCGGGACCTGTGCGCGCTCGAGCACAAGGGCCTGATCCGGCGCACCCACGGGGGCGCGGTGCTCTACGAGGGCGGGAACGACGAGCTGAGCGTCACCATCCGCGAGCAGAGCGCGGTGCCTCAGAAGCGGATCATTGGGGAGCTGGCCTCCTACTTCCTCAAGGATTCCTACCGGGTATTCCTCGATTCGAGCAGCACGGCGGGGTACATGCTGCCCTACCTGCGGGGGGTGAAGAACCTGTCGGTGATCACCAACGGGCTGCGCAGCGCCATGCTGCTCTCCCAGGCGGGGGTGCACGAGGTCTACCTCCCCGGCGGGCGGCTGCTCGAGCGCTCCAACTCCCTGGTCGGCAGCGATACCCTGCAATCCCTCGACAGCTACTGCGCCGACGTGGCATTTTTCTCCTGCTCGGGGCTGGACCCGCGCTTCGGCATCACCGAGGCCAATCCCGAGCAGGCCCAGGTCAAGCGCCGGATGCTAAAGCGGGCCAAGACGAAGATCCTGCTTTGCGACAGCACCAAGTTTTACCGCAGCTTCCTCTACCAGACCTGCGGCTTTGGCGATGTCGATTACCTGATCACCGACCAGCGTCCGGGGGAGGATATCCTCGCGCTGCTCGAGGGGACGGCTTGCGACCTGGTCTGCCCCCAGCTTTAGGTGGTAAGCGCGACGTTCTAATGATCATGTTGATGATTGAATATGATCATTTATCAAGTTATTCGTCAAAAATAGACAGGCCCGTTCTCTTCAATTATAATATAGTCTCAGGCAAAGCCTGGGGCACGGCCGGGCCCTAAGTAAAAAGCGAGGGGAGCTAGCTCCTCTTTTTGCATAGAGAGGAGCGTACCCATGCACAAATTGATCGAGCGTATTCCCCGGCTGCTGGGGATGAAGAAGATCAAAAACCAGTTCCTGGCGGCGATGATGTTCCTGATACTGATTTCGGTGCCGGCGCTGGGGATCATGTCCTACCGGATTTCCGCCTCGATCATCGAGCGCAACCACACGCGGTCCTACCAGTCCAGCCTGCAGACCTCCGGGCGGATTCTGGAGGCGACGCTGGATTCGATCGTGAGCGCTTCGCGCACCTTTTTATATGACCAGGAGTTCTTGCTGGCGGCGCAGAACACCTCCTTCGTGCACGACCCGGACGGGAAGCGCGCGCGGGACGCCCTGCTGCAGGAGAAGATGCGCTACTATACCTTCTATCTCAACGACATCCTCTGGGCCGGGTTTTATGATCAAAACGGCACGCTCTATTCGGGCGGCTCCAGGGTCAACTCCCTGGGCGCCATGCTGAACTCCTCCTTCGGCCAGGTCAGCAAGACCGACTGGTACCGCCAGATCATCGAGGCGCAGGGGAAGGAGGTCTTTTTCAGCTACGACGTGCTCGACCCGACCAATGCCAACGAGGTTTTTACCTGCGGCAAGTTGGTCAGGGTACCGGGCAGCCTGGAGGAGCTGGGGGTACTGATCACCTGCGTGCGCACGCGGATCTTCCGCTCCGCCTTCCCGAGCGCCGGCACGGATGCCGCAGATGCCACCGCGGCGGGCTGCTACATGATCCTCGACGCGGGCAGCTCCCGTGAGCAGAACCTGCTCTACTGCAACAACCCGTCCTTTCACGAGGCGCTGGCAAAGAAGCAGGTGCCGCCCGGCCTCTTTGACGAGGAAAGCGGCTTTTTCACCACCCGCTTTCAAAACGGGGCCACCGGCTGGCAGCTGGTGCACACCGTCAGGCTGGACGATCTATTGCGGGATACCGGCACCATCAAGCGCTACACCGCCTTTACGGCGGTGATGACCGCGGCGGTGGCCATCCTGCTGTTTTTGCTGCTCTCCAATTCCATCAACCGGCCGCTGCATAAGCTCGAGCGGGTGATCGAGGAGGTCGGGGACGGCAAGCGGGTCTTTGACGAACAGTTTTCCGACGACGAGATCGGGACGATCGGGAATAAATTCTTGGAGATGATCGGGGAAAACTACCGACTGAACGAAAGCGTCGCCCAGCTGCGGCTGCGCCAAAAGGAGGCGCAGCTCAAATGCCTGCAGGCCGAGATCAACCCGCATTTCCTCTACAATACCCTGGACAGCATCTACTGGATGGCCAACCTCCAGAAGGTCCCCGAGATCGGCCAGATGGCCATCTCGCTGTCCAAGGTCTTTAAAATCAGCCTCAACAGCGGCGGGGAGACCACCACCGTGCGCCGGGAGATTGAGCAGGTGGAGAATTATCTGATCATCCAGTCCCTGCGCTACAAGGATAAGCTCGAGTACCACATCGAGGCGGAGGAAGAAATTCTGGAGTGCGAGATCATCAAGATCATCCTGCAGCCCTTTGTGGAGAACGCGGTGCTCCACGGGCTCGAGCCCAAGGAGGGCAGGGGCGCGCTCTGGCTGCGCGGGAAAAGAGAGGGGGAGGACATCCTCTTCACCGTCGAGGACGATGGGGTGGGGATGGCGGACACCGCGCAGGTCCACGCGGGCTACGGGGTGCAAAACGTCGTGGAACGGGTACAGCTCTATTATGGTGAGCGCGGTCGGATCACCTTCCAAAGCCGGCCGGGGCAGGGCACGCGGGTGACCATCCGGCTGCCCGCGCAGTTCGAGGGCCCCTGGGGGCCAAAAGGAGGAGAGCAATGCTGAAAGCCATTGTGGTGGACGACGAATATGTGGTCCTCGAGGGCCTGCGCTCACTCGCCGACTGGTCGAGCTACGGCGTCGAGCTGGCCGGTACCGCCCGCAGCGGCAGCGAGGGGCTGGCGCTCATCGAGCGTCTGCGCCCCGAGATCGTGCTCACCGACATCCAGATGCCCGTCATGGACGGGCTGGAAATGATCCGGCGGGCCAAGGAGATTGTGCCCGAGAGCGTCTTCGTCATTTTCAGCGGCTTCAACGAGTTCCGCTATGCCCAGAGCGCCATCAGCCTGGGCGTGCTCGACTATCTGGAAAAGCCGGTCACCCTCGAATCGATCGACGGCGCCATCAGCCGGGCGGTCAAGCTGCTGCACTCCCGCGCGCCAGCCGGGAATTCTGATATGCCAAAGGCGCGCGCCGAGCAGGACGCGCTCTCCCAGGCGGTGCGCGCCCTGCTCGACGGGACAATCCAGGATTTCAGCCAGTACGTCGCCTTCTTCGAGGAACGGGGGCTGCCGCTGCCGCCCCTGCGCAGCGGGGGTGCCGCCGCGCTGCGCATTGCGCAGCGGGATGGGGAAGGGAACCATGCCGCGCCGCGCAATACGGTGCAGGACGGATATGCCGCCCTGTGCCGCAGTTTCCAGCGCCGGGCGCTGCGCGAGGGCGAACAGGCCGTCTTCTTGCAGCAGGAGGGTGACCTGCTGCTCGTCCTGCTCTCCCCGGGGGCGCAGGAGCTTTGCCTTACGCGGCGGCTTTCGGCCCTCGCGGCCGAAGGGGAATATTCCTTCTTCGCCGGGGTGGGGGAAGACTGCGCCGACCCGCTGCACCTGCCGCTGTGCTGCCTGCAGGCGCGCCAGGCGCTGCGGTATGCGCTCTTTCGGGAAGAAAACAGCGTGCTCCCCATCGGCGAGGTGCAAAGCGGGCCCCTGCCCGCGGGCGGCGGGCGCGAGGAGGAGATCCTCTACCGCCTGCGCGCCGGGGAACGGGAGGAGACCCTGGCGGCGGTGGACGGGCTGCTGGACTTCTGGTGGAAGTCGAACCTCTCGCCCCAGCTCTTCTGCCACGAATGCCTGGAGCTGTGTTATCTCGGGCTGCGGGCCGCGCAGGAGACGGGGGAAAATTATCTGGAGACTCTGGGGGAGGGGTACCTCCCGCATGAGGAGCTGTTTAGACTTCGCGGCTACCGGCAGATCTGCGGGTGGGTGCGCGGATTTTTCGGGCGGCTGTGCGACTGGCTGCAGGAGGTCAAGAGCCGCGGCATGCACAAGGGGGTGCTCGAGGCCAAGCAGTATATCCTCAAAAACTACGACAAGAGCCTGACGCTGCAGGAGCTGGCGCAGGCGGTCTACATGAACCCGACCTATCTGAGCATGCTCTTCAAGGAGCAGGTGGGCACCACCTATATCAAATTTCTCACCTCGGTGCGTCTCGAGCACGCCCGGGAGCTCTTGGAGCGCGGGATGAAGGTTTCGGCCGTGAGCTCCCAGGTGGGCTTCCACGACGCGCGCCACTTCAGCGAGGTCTTTAAAAAAACCTTCGGCATCACGCCGGACCAGTATAAACACGGGCACTGAAGGATAAAACAGAAATTCCCCCCACCGAATCAGAAAAAAAGCTCACTATTCGATTTTTTTGTCAAATGCTACAATGAAACTACACAAAACAACCATGATTTTGGGAGGGTTATTGATGAATACGAAAAGAGTATTGAGCGCAGTGCTGGCCGCCGTCTGTGCCGCTTCGGCGTTTGCGGGGTGCTCCGCCAAGAAGCTGGAAAACAGCAGCTCCGACGCCGCGGCGCCCGCAGAGAGCTCGGCCGCCTCGCAGGAGGGCGGCGCCGACACCACCGAGCGGGTGATCCATCACCTGACCGTCTGGGACGACAACCAGAACACCGCTGCGGTGTTAAACGGCCTGACCGAGGAATATCAGAAGGATCATCCCGGCGTCACCATCGAGAATGAGAAGATCGCGCAAAACGATCTGCCGCAGAAGATCATGATCCTGGCGTCCTCCAACTCCCTGCCGGACATCTTCAACTCGGACCGCGCCGACACCAACGCGTCCTTAATCAAGTCCGGCCAGATCAAGAACGCCTCCGAGGTCCTAAAGGAAGCGGGGGTGGAGAGCTGCCTGCCCGAGTCCGTCTACCAGGGGCTGGCGAACCTCCAGGGCACCGACGAGATGTGGGTGCTGCCGACCGAGAACAACATCGAGGCCATCTGGTACAACAAGAAAATTTTCGAGGAGAACGGCGTCACGGTGCCCACCACCTGGGACGAGTTCACCGCCGTGTGCGACACGCTCAAAAATAACGGTGTGCAGCCGATCGCCCTCTTCGCCAAGGGCAAGTGGGGCGCCACCCGCTGGATCGCCAACATGACCTTCAGGCGGCTGGGGGTCCAGTCCATCGTGGACATCAACGACGGCGTGCTGTCGATGAGTGACCCGACCGTGGTGGACAGCGCAAAAATCCTGCAGGACATGAACACCAAGGGGTACTTCGGCGAGGGCGTCAACTCGGTGGACGAGGACATCGCCTATGAGATGATGCTCGGCGGCAAGGCGGCCATGTGCTACACCGGTTCTTGGTTCACCGAGCGCCTCGAGGGCAGCGACACCATCGGCGAGGACATGGGCCTCATGGCCTTCCCGACCTTCCCGGACGGCAAGGGCAGCGCCGGCGACTACCTGTGCCACTACGGGCTGACGCTCTGTATCGGCGCCCAGAACTACGACGACGCGCTGCGCGACTGGATCGCCTACGTCTTCCCGCGCTATGGCGACTACGCGCTGGAGAACCTCGGCCTGCTCACCCCCTACACCATGCAGGAGGAGCACGAGACCAGCTACTACACCCAGCTCGTACTCGATGAGATGCAGAAGGTGACCGGCACCGGCGCCTGGCTGGAATTCAAGCTCCCCCAGAAGGCTTCCAGCACCGTTGAGGACAACGTGCAGCCCCTGCTGGTCAGCGAGATCACCCCGGAGGAATACTGCCAGATCTGCGACGAAGCGATCAAGACCGAGCTGGCGAAGCAGTAGCCTCCACCTGAGCTGACAAGCCGAGAATCTAAGAAAAACGATGCCAGTCCCGCCAGCCATAAAGCCGATGGCCGGCGGGACTGACTGCTTGATGGGAAGGGAGAGTACATACCTTGGATAAGCTGCTGCGGGACAAAAAAGCGATCGCCGCCTTCGTGCTGCCGGCCATGCTGGTCTATGCATGCATTGTGCTGGTGCCGATCGTCTGGTCCGCCACCTACACCGTGTACGACGGGGTGCCGGGGCTCGACTTCCGCTTCGTCGGGAGCCAGAACTTCACGACCCTCTTTCGCGACCGCGACTTCTGGATGGCGGTCACCACCAACCTGAAATACGTCGCCGGGGTGGTCACCGGGCAGATCGGGCTGGGGCTGCTGCTGGCCTTCATGCTGATGTTCGGCCTGCGCTCGCACAAGAACCTGGTGCGCACCATCCTCTTTTTCCCGGTGGTGCTGCCCTCGGTGGCCATCGGGCAGATGTTCGTCAAAATCCTCGAGATCCAGCCGCAATACGGGCTTTTCAACAGCCTTTTGGAGGTGGTGGGCCTGGGCGCCTATGCCAAGGGATGGCTGGGAGAAAGCTCGACGGCGCTCATCTGCTGTATCATCGCCGACATCTGGAAGGCGATGGGCCTTTACGCCACCCTCTTCTACTCGGGGCTTCTGGACATCCCGGGCGACGTGATCGAGGCCTCCCAGATTGACGGGGCCACGGGGCCGCAGCGGGTGCGCTACATCCTGCTGCCGATGCTCAAGCCCATCATCATGATGGCCCTGGTGCTGAGCATGACCGGTACGCTCAAGGTGTTCGACTCGATCTACGCCCTGACCGGCGGCGGCCCGGGCAACGCCACGCGCATGCCCACCATGTACATGCAGACCACCGCCTTCGTCTACCAGCAGTACGGCTACGGCAGTACCATTGCAATCTTCATCATGATCGAGTGCCTGTTCTTCTCGCTCATCATCAACAAGCTGCTGAGCAAAGACAATACCATTTGAGGAGGAGCGAAATGGAAAAAACAAAAAAGAAGGTTTCCCCCCTGCGTGCGGTGGGGACCACCCTGCTGATCATCTTCCTTCTGATCGAGCTGTACCCCATCATCTGGCTGCTGCTCTCCTCCTTCAAGACCAACTCCGAGATCGCGCTGACCCCGAGCTATTCTTTGCCGCAGGGGATCGAGGTGCAGAACTACATCGACGCCTGGAACGTGGGGCATATGAGCACCTTTATGGGGAACAGCATCTACACCACCGTCTTTTCGCTGACCTTCATCGTCCTGCTCAGCGCGCCGGCGGCCTTCGGGCTGACCAAGATGCGTTGGAAACTCAGCGGCCCGGTCTCCACCCTGTTTTTGATGGGGATCATGATCCCGGTGCAGGTCATGCTCATCCCGCTGTTTTTGATGTTCAAGACGGCGAACCTCTTAAACACCCTCGAATGCCTGATCGTGGCCTTCTCCGCCTTTGGGCTGCCGATGTCAATCTATCTCTTCTCCGGCTTCTTTAAGGGGATCCCCAACGAGATGATCGAGGCGGCGGTGATCGACGGCTGCTCGATCTACCGGGTATTCTTTAAGATCATGCTGCCGCTGATCAAGAACGCAATGGTCACCATCCTGATGATCAGCTTCATGGACGTGTGGAACGACCTGCTCTTCTCGATGACCTTCGTCAGTTCGACCGAGCTGAAGACCTTACAGACCGGGTTGGTGATGTTCAGCGGGCGCTTCGGGGCCAGGGATTGGGGCCCGACCTTCGCGGCCATCGCGATGGGGACGCTGCCGACCATCCTGCTCTATCTGGGGCTCAACAAGGTGATGATCGAAGGGCTGACCGCCGGCGCGGTCAAGGGCTAAAAGGAGGGGTTATCTTTGACAAGCGACAAGGCGGCTTTCCTGCGCTGCGAGTACCGGGAAAACCCGGTCGGGATCGACGCGCCCTCCCCCCGCCTGAGCTGGCAGATGGAGAGCACGCGACAGGGCGCCATGCAGAGCGCCTATCAGATCGAGGTCTCCACCGAGGAAACGTTCGGCGCGCTCTGCTGGGACAGCGGACGGGTGCAGTCCTTCGAGACGCTGGGGATCCCCTACGGGGGCGCGGCGCTCAGCGCGCGCACCCCCTATTTTTGGCGGGTGCGGCTCTGGAACGAAGAGAACGAATGCTCCGGCTGGAGCCAGGCGCGCTTTGAGACCGGGTTCCTCGGCTCCCCCTGGATGTCGCGCTGGATCGGCGCGCGGGACGAGGAGGAATCCTGCCACTATTACCGCAGGGAATTCTCGGTGCGCGGCGGGCTTCGCGCCGCCCGGCTCTACATCACCGCCTGCGGGCTCTATGAGGCGCACATCAACGGGCGGAAGGTGGGACGGGACCATCTCACCCCCGGCTGGACGAGTTATGGGGACCATCTGCAATACCAGAGCTACGACGTGACCGAGCTGCTGGGGGAAGGGGAAAACGCCCTCGGCGCGATCCTGGGCGACGGGTGGTACAAGGGCCCCTACACCTGGGACAAGAAGCGGGAGCTTTACGGGCACAAGCGGGCGCTGCGCTGCCAGGTGCACCTTTGGTATCAGGACGGCCGGGAGGAAATCGTCTCCTCGGATGAGCGCTGGCGCTACCGCCGCGGGCCGATTCTCAGCTCCCAGCTCTACGACGGGGAGATTTACGACGCGCGCCTCGAGCTTCCCGGCTGGGATAAGCCGGGCTTATCCGGGGCGGGCTGGTCCCCGGTGCGGGTACTCAGCCCGCAGGTGGGGGAGCTCGTCTCCAACCTCTGCGCGCCGGTGAGGGCGCAGCGTGAGCTGCGGGTGCAAAAGATCCTTCGCACCCCCAATGGGGATAGGGTGCTCGACCTCGGGCAAAACATGGTCGGCTGGCCGAGAATCCGGGTGCGGGGCAGGAAAGGGGAGCTCGTCTTCCTGCGCCTGGTGGAGACGCTTGGTCCGGACGGCAACGCCTATCCCTACAACCTGCGGAGCGCCAAGCAGGAGCTGCAATACATCCTGAAGGGGGAGGGCGTCGAAATTTTCGAGCCGCATTTCACCTTCTCGGGCTTCCGGTATATCCAGGTCGTCGCCTGGCCGGGCGAGCCCAATGAGGACAGCGTCCTGGGGGTGGCGGCCCATTCGGGGATGGAGCAGACCATCGAGCTGCGCAGCGGGAACCCTCTGATCGAGCGGCTCTATAAAAACATCCTCTGGGGCCAGCGCGGGAACTTTATCGAGGTACCGCTCGACTGCCCGCAGCGCGACGAGCGCTTCGGCTGGACCGGGGACGCGCAGATCTTCGCGCGCACCGCCAGCTTCAATTTCGACTGCTTCCTCTTCTATGAAAAGTGGCTGCGGGGTGTGCGGGCCGACCAGTTCTCAAACGGCGCCGTGCCCTTTGTGGTGCCCAACATCCTGCCGCGGGACTGGGACCTGGCCAGCGCCGGGCCCGAGTCCACCTCGGCGGCCTGGGGGGACTGCGTCACCATCTGCCCCTGGGTGCTCTACACGGCCTATGGCGATCGGCGCATCCTCGAGGAGAACTACGGGGCGATGAAGCGGTATGTCGGCTACATGCGCGCCGAGAGCCCAAACGGCCTCTGGGAGGGCGGCAGCCAGCTCGGCGACTGGGTGGCGCTCGATGCGAAGCCCGGGGACTACATCGGGGCGACCGACCCGCTCTATACCGCCACCGCCTTCTACGCCGTCTCGACGCGGATCGTGGCAAAAGTGGCGCGGCTGCTGGGCCGTCAGGCGGACGCACAGGAATATGAGGCGCTCTATGGGGCGGTCCGCGCCGCCTTCCGGGCACGTTTCGTCCGGGATGGCGAAGTGAGCGAAGAGACCCAGACCGCCCAGGTGCTGGCGCTGGTCTTCGGCCTTGTCGAGGACAGTGAACGCCCGGCGGCCGTAAGGAAGCTCGCCGAGCTGATTGAACGGAAAGGCGGGCACCTGGACACCGGCTTCGTCGGCGCGCCCTACATCTGCTTTGCGCTCAGCGAAAACGGCCGGGCGGACCTTGCCTACGAGCTGCTATTTAAAGAGGACTTCCCCTCCTGGCTCTATCAGGTGCGCAAGGGAGCCACCACCGTCTGGGAGCACTGGGACGGGATCATGGAGGACGGCAGCTTCTGGAGCGACGAGATGAATTCCTTCAACCACTACTCCTACGGTTCGATCGGGGAGTGGATTTACCGGGTGGCCGCCGGGATCGACTGCGATGCAGAAGAGGCGGGCGGCTACCGGGACATCCGGCTGCACCCGGTGCCGGACAGGAGGCTTAGCGAGCTCTGCTGCCGCTACCGCACCCCGCGCGGCACGCTGGAGAGCGGCTGGAGGATGGAGGGGGACAAAGTGGAGTACCAGTTCACCATTCCGCCGAACACCACCGCCATCCTGACCCTGAGGGCGGGGGAGGGGGCGCGCGTCAGCGCGCCACAAAACGCGCGCTCTCTCGGGAGCAGCGGCGGGGAGGCGCGCTACCTGCTCGCGCCGGGGCGCTACCGCTTCACCGTAAAATAACGGGAATCAATAAACGGGAGGGCCGCACGGCCCTCCCGTTTTCATGTTAAGAGTTCAGGCGATCCCCAACGCCAGCATGAGACCGGTCATCATCAGAAGGCTGACCACGATGGACAGGGAATTTGTGAATCCCGCCAGCCCCGCGTCGCCGCCGCAGCGCTCGGTAAAGGCCGGAGCGATCACCGAGATGGGCGCGAAGAGGATCACCGCCACCACCTGCTTGATCTCCAGAGGGAAGGGGGCGAAGAAATAAATCCCCAGTGCGACGAGCAGCGCGAAGAGGTTGCGCGCCAGTACCACCGACAGGGCCGCGCGCAGGTAGCCGGGCTTCGATTCCCACCGGAACATCAGCCCGATCATCAGCATGGCCAGCCCCGGGTTGGCGGCGTTCAAGGGGGCGAGCAGGGTGAGGGCGACCTGCGGGACCTTGAGCCCCAGCGCCGAATAGGCGAGCAAAAAGAGGTAGACGTCGAACGGCACCGAGGTGAAGAGCTTTTTGAGCGTATCGCGCAGCCGGGGGCGGCCGCCGTCGCCGCCTATGGCGGCGGTGCAGAGCGCGTAGGAGCCGCCGGTGCACATGATGGCGTTCCCGGTGTCGAACAGGCAGGCGATCACCACCCCGCCGTGGCCGAGAAAGCTCTGCATATAGGGCATGGCGAAGGTGCCGATGTTATAACCGGGCAGGTTCATCATCGAAAAGGCGCGCTGGCCGGCCGGCTTGCTGCGGCTGCGCCACCAGCCCAGCCCGAACAGGGCGAGGTTGGAGAGGAGCCCGAGCAGCACCACGAAGAGCAGGGCGCCGCTGAGCTCGAGCCCGGCGAAGTTGGTAATCACCGCCGCGGGCAGGGTCAGGTTCATCACGATCCTGACGAGAATTTGGTAGTCGCGCTCTCCGAAGAGCCCCGCGCGCCGGAGCAGGAAACCTGCCGCGATCAGCAGCACGAAGGAGAGCGCTTTGAGCAGTACCGCGCCCATGGGACATCCCCTCTACTAAATTTTTACTGGTAAACAGCCATGGCCGTAGGTCGGCCATAGAAATTTTTATAAAGCTATTGTAACCCCTCGCGCAGGATTTGTAAAATGTGATATAATAGCTTATATCTTTTACAATCAATTCAAAAGCTAACCGCGAAAAGGAGCCCAAAATCATGGCCATCGTCCATCGTCCCATCGCCAGCACCATCAAGGATCAGGTCTATCAGATACTCAAGGAGGAAATCTGCGGCGGCGCCTACCAGCCCGGGCAGTGGCTGCAGGAGAAGGAGCTGGCGAACCGCCTGAGCGTCAGCCGCTCCCCGATCCGCGAGGCGCTGCGTCAGCTGGCCGGGGACGGGCTGGTGGTGGACATCCCGAACAAAGGGGTCTTCGTCAAGGAGTTCACCCTGCGCGACATCGAGGAGGTCTTCGATCTGCGGCTGATGATGGAATCCTACGCCATCCTGCACTCGGGCAAGAACCTGACCCCCGAATACAAGGAGGAGCTGCTGCGCTATGTGGACGAGCTGACCCGCGCCCATAGCGAGGGCCGCCTCAAGCACTATATCGAGCTGGATACCCAGCTGCACAACCTGTTCATCACCCTGGGCGGCAACCGGCTGCTCGAGGAGAGCTACCAGAAGGTGCACACCATGATCCAGCAGTTCCGCATCTACTCCCTGATCGGGCAGCAGCGCTTCGACGAGTCGGTCGAGGAACACAGGGAGATCGTGCACTGCATCCTCACCGGCGCGCTGGAGGAGGCTAACCGCGCCAACCAGCACCATCTCGAGCTTGCCAAGGAGAAGATCCTCGAATACCTGGAAAAGAAGAAACAGCAGGCGGAGGACAAACGGTAACCGTTCTATGGCTTGACAATAAGTATGCGCCCCCGGCTTTTCGCCGGGGGCGCATTTGTGTCATCCGGGAGGGTGGCACAAAATACGTATCCTCCTATCCCAACAGGAAGGTACTCTTAATGGAAGAATATGCTGAGAATACAGATGATGATCGAGCCGAAGACCGGGACGGCGATCGAACCCATGGTCCAGGTCTTGAGGCTGGTCTTGATGTCCATGCCGCTGAAGTTGGTGACGACGTGGAAATAGCTGTCGTTGAGGAACGAGGGGCACATCGCGGTCAGACAGACGGCCAGGCCCGCGAGGTAGGGGTTGATCCCCAGGGTGAGAACCATCGGGGCGATGATGGCCGAGCCGGTGATCATAGCGGTGGTGCCGGAGCCCTGCGGGAAGCGCATGATGCAGCCGATGAGCAGCGGGACCAGGATGCCGGGGATACCGATGGCGACGATCCCGTCGGCCATGATCTGCGCAGCGCCGGTCGCCTTGACGACCGCGCCCAGGGCGCCGCCGGCGGCGGTGATGCAGATGATCGGGCCGGCGTCTTTGAGCGCCAGGTTCATCATGTCGTTGACGATCTTATTCGGCAGGTCCTTGGCCAGGACGAACGCGCCCAGGCACAGGGAGATGAACAGCGCGATGACGGGGTTGCCGAGGAAGGTAACGATCGAGGCGAGCATGGTCCCCTCGAGGGAAGCGATCTGCCCGACGATGGTGTTGCAGAGGATCAGGACCACCGGCAGAAGCAGGATGGTGAAGGAGATCCCGGCGCCCGGGAGCTTCTCGGTGCTCAGCAATGCCTCGAAGTCGCTGTTTTCCAGCTCCTTGCCGGCGTTGGTCTTCGCTTCGATCATATCCAGGACCTTGAGCTGCGCTTCGGTGTATTTGCTGCGGTCGATCTCGCTGGGAACGACGAACTGCGGATACTTGTTGCCGAACCAGCGGAAGAGGAAGACCGAGAAGATGAACAGCGGGATGGACAGGAGCAGCCCGTAGATGATGAACATACCGAGGTCCACCGCCAGGCCTTCCTGCTGGAAGGTGCCGACCACGGCCAGCGGGCCGGGGGTCGGGGGAACCATGAAGTGGGTGATGTAAAGGCCCATGCCCAGGATGCCGCCCAGTCCGACCATGGATTTCTTGGTCAGGCGGGAGAACTCCTTGGCCAGGGAAGAAAGGATGACGAAGCCGGAGTCACAGAACACCGGGATGGAGACCACGAAGCCGGTCAGGCCCAGCACCACGTCCGCGCGCTTGACGCCGACCATCTTGAGGATGGTCAAGGCCATGCGCTTGGCCGCGCCGCTCTTCTCCAAAAAGATGCCCATGATGCATCCGAAGCCGATGACGATGCCTATACTTGCCATCGTGCCGCCGAAGCCAGAGGTCACGGTGGAAATGGACTCGCCCAGCGGAACGCCGGACAGGATACCGATCAGAATCGCTGAAATGATCAGCGAGGGGAAGGCGTGCATACGGGTAAAGATGATGAGGACCATCATCACGATGACGCCGATTAGCATTGCGATTACGGGATTCATAAACTACTCTCCTCCTTAATTTTAGGGTGGTGGGATAGGATATGTATTGCGTGGCCCCGGCGCGCTCGCCCCTGCCGGGACCGGGAAAACGAAAATCAAATGACCGGGCCCATGGTGTAGATGTCGATCGAGTTGAAGTACTTGATGGCCTCGTTCTTGGTGTACTCGCCGTTCAGCACCCGCAAAAGCAGGGCGAAGGCCTCCTCGCCGACCTCTTCGATGGTTTTTTCACCCGTGATGATCCGCCCGGCGTTGAGGTCCATGTCGTGGATCATCCGCTCATAGGTGTTCGGGTTGCCGCAGATTTTGATGACCGGCATCGAGGGGAAGCCCTGCGGGGCGCCCCGCCCGGTGGAGAACATCATGAACTGCGCGCCGGTGCAGGCCATGCCGGTGAGGATTTCCGGCTCGCGCCCGGGGGTGTCCTTGATCCAGAGGCCCTTCTGGTCGGTCACCATGTCGGAATAGCCGAGTACGCCCTGGATCGGGCGGGTGCCGGACTTGACGATGGCCCCGAGGCTCTTCTCCTCGATGGAGGACAGGCCCCCCTCGATGTTGCCCGGGGTGGGCTGGCCCTTGCGCATGTCGCACCCCAGGGACTTCGCCCTGGCCTCCATGTTGCCCACAATTTCGTATATCTTGTCCGCGACCTCCTTGTTGACCGCGCGGCGCGCCAGCAGATGCTCGCCGCCCAGAAACTCGGTGGTCTCGCCGAACACCACGGTGCCGCCCAGGTCCACCAGCTTGTCGGCCACGTAGCCGACCACGCAGTTGGAAGCCATGCCGCTGGTGGTGTCGGACGCGCCGCACTTGATGGCCATCACCACGTTGGAGATGTCGACCGTCTGGCGCTGCTGGGTGGAGATTTCGATGACCAGCTTCTGAGCCGCGTCGATCCCCGCCTGGATGGCCCGGCTGGCGCCGCCCAGCTCCTGGATGTGGATGATCTCAACCGGCTTGCCGGACGCTGCAATCGTCTGCACCAGCCGCTCGTGGTCGGTCCCCTCGCAGCCGAGGCTGACGACGAGCGCCGCGCCCACGTTGGGCGAGCAGCCGAGCGCGCAGAGGGTGTCGGTCACCCGGTCCAGGTCGGGCGGCAGCTGGCAGCAGCCCTGGTGGTGGAAGTAGCCGACCGTCCCCTGCACCTGGCCGACGATGGCCTGCGCCACGTCGTTGGCGCAGATGACGCTGGGGATTACCGCAACGTGGTTGCGGGAGCCGACCTTGCCGTTTGCCCGTTTATATCCTAAA
The DNA here is from genome assembly GCF_900169495.1 of Provencibacterium massiliense. Classification (NCBI taxonomy): domain Bacteria; kingdom Bacillati; phylum Bacillota; class Clostridia; order Eubacteriales; family Oscillospiraceae; genus Provencibacterium; species Provencibacterium massiliense. The sequence goes on along the minus strand of NZ_FWCH01000012.1, from coordinate 1,433,148 downwards.
AATTCCATAGCCTCTGATCCCTCCTTACAGATCGCCGCGCCCACGCATGCTGTCCAGGTTGTGCACATGCACGTAGTCGCCCTTCCCAATTTCGGCGGTGGCGACGCCGATCTCCTCGCCGTACTTGGTGATCTGCTCGCCCTTATGGATGTCGCACAGGGCGATCTTGTGTCCGTAGGGCACGTCGCCGTGCACGGTGATGATCTCGCTTTGTCCCTTCTTGTCGCGCACTTCTACCTTTGTGCCGTCGACAATCCCATTGGCGAAGATGGTCGCCACGTTGTCCTGATCGTGAACCTTGAGCGCCAGATTCAGCGCCATAGCCATCGCTTCCTTTCCCGCTTGATAATAGTTACTCTTTGACCGCCAGTACCGAAACGCCGTCCGGGATGACGACCACCTTTGCGTCCTGGCCCTTCATCTCCCGCGCCATGGCCAGCGCCTCGTCGGGGCTGGAGGCCGGGATCATATTGGCCTTTTTGACCAGTTCGTGATCCAGGTAGGTGGTCACCAGGATGACCTTGTGCTTTTTGAGGATGCGCGAGTAGATCTGCGCGCACCACTGCTCGGGGATGGTCTCCTTGGGCGGAATCTTCGAGAGGTCCGCCTCGATCTCCTCGGGGGTCCCCGCGACGATCAGCTTTTCAAAGTGGGTGCCGCCCATCCCGTCAAAGCAGGAGCAGCACATGATGATCACCCCATCCTCCCCGGCGCAAGCCTCGGCGGTGGCGACCGCCTTGGGCGACTGGTAGAGGTTCTGGTCCAGCGGATACCCACCGTTGGAGGTGATCACGATGTCGCCGGTGATACTCGGGCACTGGGACATCTCGCGGATGAATTCGACCCCCTTGGCGTGGGACTCCTCGAGGTCCCCGGCGAAGGCGGCAACGATCTTCTTTTTCCCATCCAGCGCGACGTTGAAGGTGAACTGCACGTTGACCTTGCGCGCGGCGAAGATCATATCCTCGTGGATCGGGTTGTGCTCCAGCACCCCGGTGGCGGCATAGGGCGAGGCGATCGCCTTGAAGGAGTGGTTCTCGTTGACCGTCTCCTGCGAGCAGATCCCCGGGAGGATGCTCTTGCGCCCGCCCGAGAAGCCGGCGAAGAAGTGCGGCTCGATGAACCCTTCGGTCAGCAGCAGGTCGCATTCGACCGCCAGCTTGTTGCACTGGAAGCCCGCCCCCGAGGGGAGGGCGCAGACGTAGGTAAAGTCCTCGGGCTGAAAGGCGTCGTTGATGGCGATCTTCTCGTTGTCCACGATCTGATCGCCGAACATCTTGCGCTGCTCCGCCTCGGTCGTGGCCCGGTGCAGCCCGGTCGCGATCAGGATGGTGATGTCCGCCTCGGGGTTCCCCTCGCGGATCTCCGCGAGCAGGATCGGCAGGGTGATCTTGCTGGGGACCGCGCGGGTGTGGTCGCTCGTGACCAGCACCACCTTGTGCTTGCCCTTCGCCAGCTCGCGCAGCCGGGGCGTGCCGATGGGGTTTTGCAGCGCCTCGCGCACCAGCTCCTCTTCGCTCTTGCCGGGGTCGTATTCGTGCATCTTGGCGGTGATCACCGCGGCGAGATGCTCTTCTTCGATGTGAAGCGGAAGACTCGAAGTGTAATAGGGAATGTTGATGGTCTTCATCCTGAACCTCCTGCAAAGCATCAATAGCTTGTATGATGTATACAATATATTTAATCCAAAAATAGGATATTCCAAATTCGACATAAAGTCAATTCGTTTTCTCCTAAATTTAGACTTTTTGTCTAAATACACAAATTGATAATGAATAAATTGTTAATAATACCGCCCGCAGACGACAAAAAAATCCCCCCGCCGCAGCGGGAGGATTTTTCTGTTTCAAAGCACGGATTTTTCCACTCAGCGGCGCAGCAGCAGCACCGCCACGTCGTTGACGTTGGTGCCGGTGGCGCCGGTCCTGATCAGGCCGCCGCAGCGCTCGAGCGCGTGGTAGGAATCGTTTTGGCGCAGCACCTCGAAGACGTCGGTCCCGGCCTCTTTCAGTGTTTCAAAGGTGGTGTTGTCCACATAGCCGCCCGCCGCATCGGTGGGGCCGTCGGTCCCATCCGAGCCGACCGAGAAGAGCGCGGTGGCGGGCAGACCGGCGATCCCGACGGCGCCCGCGAGGGCCAGCTCCTGGTTGCGACCGCCCAGACCCTTGCCGGTCAGGTGGACCACCGTCTCGCCGCCGGCGATGAAGGCCAGCGAGTGGTCGCAGTCCTGGTGGTACTGCGCGATGGACGAGAGGAAGCTGCCCGCCTCCCTCGCCTCGCAGCAGAGGCTGGCGGTGAGGATGTGCGGTTCATACCCCAGCTCCTCGCAGCACCTTGCGGCCGCGCGGCAGAGCTGGCGCACGCTGCCGGTGATGTGCGTCTCGACGTTGTGCAGCTCCTTGGGGGTCTCCTGGAGCAGCAGCTCCTCCATCTTGGGGGTGAGGGTGAGGTTATATTTGCGGGCGATCTCCCGGGCCTGACCACTCGTCGAGCTGTCGGGATAGGCCGGGCCGGAGGCGATCATGTCCAGCGGGTCACCGATGATGTCCGAGAGCACGATCGAGAAGACCTTCGCCGGGGCGCAGATCTGTGCAAAGCGCCCGCCCTTGACGGCCGAGAAGCGCTTGCGGATGGTGTTCATCTCGACGATGTCCGCCCCGCAGGCCAGCAGCTGGCCGGTCAGGTCCTGCAGCTCCTCCGGGGAGATCAGCGGCTGCTCGAACAGGGCGGACCCGCCGCCCGAGACCAGGAAGAGCACCGTGTCGTCCTCCCCGAGGCCCTTTACCAGGTCGATGGCCGCCCGGGTCCCCGAGAAGGAGTTCTCGTCCGGTACCGGATGCCCGGCCTCGACGATCTTAAAGTTCCCGATCGGGCCCTTGGCGTGCTGGTACTTGGTGACCACCACCCCCGCCTCGATTCGCTCGCCCAGCAGGTCGTAAGCGCTCCTGGCCATCTGCCAGCCGGCCTTGCCCAGGGCCACCAGCACCAGCCGGCCCGGGCCGAAGGAGCGGCCCTCGAGCGCCTTCTTCACCGCCGTGTCGGGCAGGGCGGCCGTGATCGCATCGGAAACGATCCGGTTTGCATCCTCGCGTAGCGTCATATTCTGTCACACCTTTCACTCTATCGGCATTGCTTGCTGTCTTCATTATAACGGGCGGGGAGGATTGTATACAATCGGCGTTTTCAATAAGAATGTAATGGATTCTTTGGGCAGGATCGAAGCGGCGCGTCAGGACAGGGGGATTTCCCCCTCCAGCACTGCCGCCGAAAAGCCACTGCTTTGCCGCCGGCCGCCGCCGGGCAGGAGCCAGAACGCCTCGGCGCCGGGGAGGGATTCGATAAGGGCGAGGCCCTCTTCGGGTGAAAGACAGAACAGGGCGGTGGAGAGCGCGTCGCAAAGCGCCGGATCCCCGGCCAGCACGCTGACCGATTGGCAGTGGCGTGCGGGATAGAGCGTCTGCGGGTCGATGATGTGGCAATAGCGCACCCCGTCGAGCGTGAAGTAGCGCTGGTAGTCCCCGCTGGTGGCGACCGTGCAATCTTGCAGCCCCAAGGTGAGCAGGTAGCGCTGCTCGTCCCCGCTTTGCGGGTCGAGCAGCCCGACCGAAAACGGCGTCCGGGCGCGGTCCATCCCGCCGATGGCGCAGACGTTGCCGCCAAGGCTTATCAGCAGCTGATCCGCCCCCTGCTCTTCCAGCTGCGTGCAGACCTCCCGGAGCGCGTAGCCCTTGGCGATGGCGCCGACGTCCAGGCGCAGCCCGGGATCGAGGATTGCGACCGTCCCCGCCGCCTCGTCGATCATTACCTTCGAGAGGTCGCAGTGCCCCGCCGCTCCCCGCAGCGCCCTGTCGTCCGGCAGGCGGGCGGAAAGCGGATCGGAGAGCGCCTGCTCGCGGCAGCCGTGCCAGAGGGAGAGCACGCTCCCCAGCGCCACGTTGACCTTGCCGCTGGTGAGCGCCTCCATCTCTTTCGCGCAGCGCAGCAGGCCGATGATCCGCCGGTCCACCGAAAGCGGCCCCTGCCCGGCGTGGTCGTTGAGGGTTTTGAGGTTTACCACCCCTTCATAGTCGTGGTAGATGTCGTAGAGCCGGTGGTATTGTTCCAGCTCGTCGTGGAGAAATTGCACCTGCTCCTGGAAGCGTTCCTTTTGCTTGGTGTAGCCCACGACGGTGGTCACCGTGTCGAAGGGGCCGAGGAACTGCGCCTGGAAGCGCTGCTCCCGCGCCCCGCAGCCGCCGAGTGCGAGGGAAAGCGCAAGGCAGCAGGAAAAGAGACGGGGGGCCAGCCGGCCCCCCTGTTTTACTGCGCGCGCTTCCATGCCTTTTGCAGACAGACGTTAAAGTCCCCGACCGAGATGGTGACCGAGGCGGCGAGCTCGGCGTCGGCGGGCCTGCCCTCCTCGGTGAGGGCGATGCCGCTCAGCTCATCCGCGCTCTTCCCGGCGGCGTAGGCGGCAAAGGCCGCCGCCTGCTCGTTCCATTCCCTGACGATCCCGGAGGCCTTTTTCATCCCGTATTCCTCGCCCAGCTCGTCCTTGGTGGGAATCGGAGCGTTAAGGTCCGAGAGGATCTGTCCGCCCTTGTCAAAGCGCACGGCGCTCTGCGAGCCGTCGATGAGGCAGCTGGTAATCCGGCCCTCGTCGTCGAACGAGGCGGCGGCGTAGGTCGAGTCGGCCTGCGCGAGGCCGTCCTCCTCCCCGGCCGGGGTGGATTTGGCGATCCCGGTGACGATCCCGAGCCCCAGCTTGTCCCCGGCCTTGGCGCCGAGGGGCTTCGAGTTCCCCACGGCCTCGGTCACCGCATCCAGCCAGCCCCCGACCGAGATGGTGACCGAGGCGGCGAGCTCGGCGTCGGCGGGCCTGCCCTCCTCGGTGAGGGCGATCCCCTTTACTTCATCCGCCGTCTTGCCGATCACGTAATCTGCGAGTGCTTGGGCCTGCTCGCTCCACTCCTTGCCGATCCCCGAGGCCTTTTTCATCCCGTAGCGCTCCCCGAGCTCGGTCTTGGTCTCGATTTGGGCGGCCGTGTCGGTAAGCAGCGTGCCCTGCGCGGAGAATTCGATCTTGCTCTGCACCGCGTCGATTTTGCAGTCCACGATCCGGCCTTCGCCGTCCACCAGCACGGCGACAACGTTCGAGTCGGCCTGCGCCAGTCCGGGTTCTCCGCCTGTGGCGGGGGCCGAGCTGGCGACGGAGTTTTGGATGGCCATCCCGATCAGCAGCCCGCCCTCTGCCGCAGTGGCGCCGTCCTGCGGGGCGCTCCCTTGCGAGCTGCTGCTCAGCGGCGAATGCCCTTTGGGCAGGTTGGAGGTGCAGCCGAAAAGCAGGCAGAGCGCCAGGGACATTCCCAGTGTTCGTATGATGGTTTGCTTCATTTTTACCGGTCTCCTTTTTCCTAAAACGGCTGTGCGGCCCGCCCCGCCCGCTCGAGCAGGGACAATAGCCGCGCTTCTTTTTCCTTCGGCGCGTGGAGGGCGGGGAGCAGGCGCAGCGCCCGGTCGTGATACCGCCGGCAGAGCGCGCGGGTAAAATCCAGCCCGCCCCCGGCGCGCACCCGTTCCGCCAGCTCGTCCATGGGAATACGCCCCTCCCGCGCGCGGGCCGAAAGCGCGGGGTCTCTGGCCAGTGTGTGGATCAGCGGCAGGGTGATCACCCCCTGCTCATAGTCCGAGCGCACCGGCTTCTTGGCAAGGTCCTGATCGAGGGTGAAGTCCCCCAGGTCGTCAGCCAACTGGAACAGCATTCCCAGGTACCGGCCGAACCGCGCGTAGCGCTGCCGCAGCTCGTGCTCGTCGGTAAAGAGCAGCGCCCCGGCGTAGAAGCTGCCCGCGAAGAGGGCGGCCGTCTTGCCGCCGATGATCCGCAGGTACTGCGGGGCCGTGAGCCCGAGGTTCCCGTTTTCGACGGTCTGCCGCAGCTCCCCGAGGCAGACGCGCCCGATGTACCCGGGCAGGCGCAGCGAGAGAAAGCGCTCCCGGTCGTTCAGTGCGGCGGCGGTGCGCAGCGCCGCCGCCAGCAGCCAGTCCCCGCAGATGACCGCCACCCGCTTGCCGTACCGCGCCTGCAGGGTGGGGGCGCCACGGCGCAGGCCGGCGTCGTCCATCACGTCGTCGTGCACCAGAGTGGCCAGGTGCAGAAGCTCGACCCCCGCCGCCAGGGGTGCGGCGCCGGCGGGCACCCGCCCGTCCTCCTGCTGCGCGCAGGCGAGCAGGCAGCGCGCGCGCAGCTGCTTGCCCGGCGACATTGCCAGATGGGCGGTGTATTCCCGCACCAGGGAGGGGGAGCTCAGCAGCGCGTCATTTAGACGCTTTTGGGCTCCGGCGAGGGCGTGCTCAAAATCCGGGAAGGCTTGCTCAGTCATGATAGAGATACCACTTTCTCACGAAGTTTACCCGCTGCCAGCGCTCCTTGAGCCAGGGCATGGCGTAGTAGTCGAGCCCCAGCGTGCGCCCGCCGCCGATCAGGACGGCAATTGCGGCGAAGATCATCCAGAAGGTGCTCAGATACAGTCCGGTGGTGCAGACGAACATGAACTGCAGCACCAGCGAGAGCCCCGAGGCGGGGAAGGTCAGCAGCCCAAAGACGAGCAGGAGGCCGATGAGGATTTCCGCCACCACGATGAAAATCTGCATGAAGAGCTGTACCCCGTCGTAGGGGAGGACGAGGGTGCTCACAAACCAGTTGATGAGCGGGAAGTCGAATTTCAGGGCGTAGTCCGCCAGGGTGGAGCTTGCCACCTCGCTCCCGCTGACCAGGGTCAGGTCGAAATAGCCGAGGATCCGGTAGCTGAAGAGCGCCACCCCGCTTGAAAGCGTCTCCTCGGCGGAGGAGGTGGCGCTGGCCACCGCATCCACCGCGGCGGTGACGTTCCGCGCGCCGGCAGAGGAGAGGATTTCCTGAAAGAAGGCGTTGGCCCCGCCGAAGAAGCCGGTGAGCTTGGGGGAGTTTAGCCACCCCTCGACGATCTTCATCACCCCCTCATAGAGCCAGCAGAGCCCGAGCCAGACACGCAGGGGCACGAGCAGGAAGCTGGGGGTGCGGTTGGAAAAATGCCCGCCCAGGAAGCTGCGGCAGCGGCGGATGGTGAAAAACTCGTGCCGCAGGTAGCTCATCACCTTGTTGTAGCCCATCACCTGCACGAAGTAGACGAGGTTGATGAAATGCTTGACGAACATCGCCAAAAAGGAGGGCAGGGCGAACAGGTGCCCCGGCAGCCCGACGTGGGCCACCCCGTACCGTCCGCCCACGCTGACCATCACGCCATGGAACTTCGGACGGTATTCCTCCGGCTCCCCGCTGCCGGTGATCGCGCAAGCGAGGTTGTGGGCGATGGTGTCGGCGCTCTGCTCGCAGTTTTCCACCATCTGGGGCACCGGCTCCTGCGACCCGCGCGGGGTGTACAGGATATTGTCCCCGGCGATGTAGACCTCCTCATGCCCGGGCGCGCGCAGGTAGGCGTCCGTTTCGATCCGGCCCCGCCGGGCATTTTTGAGGGTTTCGCCCGCCTGGTGCGTGAGGGCGGAGCTCTCGATCCCCGCCGTCCAGATCACCGTGCCCGCTTCGCGGCGCTCCTGCTCGCCGCCCCGCTCGAGGACGATGTAGTCTTCGCCGATCTCCCGGACCCCGGTGCCGAGCAGCACCTCGACCCCCATCTTTTGCAGCCGGCGCTCCACCTTCCCCGAAAGGCGCTCGGGCAGGATGGGCACGGTGCGCTCGAGGATATCCACATCGTAGAGCGAGACGAGGGAGCGCTCGAGCCCGTAGCGCTCACAGAGGAAGGGGACGTCCTCTGCGAGCTCGCCCGCCATCTCCACCCCGGTGAAGCCCGCCCCGACCACATAGAAGGTCAAGATCCGGCGGCGTTCGGCGGGGTCGCGCTCGCGCGCCGCGCGGCGAAAGCTGTCCTCGAGCCGCTCGCGCAGGGTAACCGCGTCGTCGTAGGACCAGAGGGTATAGGCGTGGCCCTCTGCCCCCTGCACCCCGAAAAAGGTCGGCTGCGAGCCGCTGGCGAGCACCAGGTAGTCGTAGGGGTATTCCCCCTTGGAGCCGGCGACGATTTTTTGTTCAAAGTCGATCCCGGCGATCTCGTCGAGCACGACGCGCACCGGCCTGCCCGCGAAGATGCGGGAGAGGTCCATGCGGATGCTGTCCTCCTCCACCCGGTGGGCGGCGACCTCGTGCAGCTCGGTGAGCATGGTGTGGTAGGGGTTGCGGTCGATGAGCGTAATCTCGACGTCCCCGCGCCCGCGCAGCTTGCGGCAAAGTTTTTTGGCGGTCAGAACGCCGGCATAGCCGGCGCCCAGGATAAGCACATGTTTCATGCGTTCAGTCTCCTATCTCGGCAGACGCCGCGCGCTGGCATAGAGTTTTGCGCGCGGCGATATATATGGAATAGTCTTCCCCGTTTGCGCCAAAATTAATGCTCGTGAACGTCGTCCACGCAAAATTACGTTTGAAACGGGGGAGCGCCGTGCCGAAGCGGGATCTGAATTCTTTCATAAAAGCGCTCGAGGCGCGCGGGGAGCTGCGGCGGGTAAAGACCCTAGTCTCGCCCGTCCTGGAGATTACCGAGATCGCCGACCGGGTCGGCAAGCAGGGCGGCCCGGCCCTGCTCTTCGAGCGTGTCGAGGGCTCGGACTTCCCGGTGCTGATCGGCGCTCTGGGCAGCGAAGGGCGCATGAGCCTCGCCCTGGGGGTGGAGGACTTCGGCGCGCTCGAGCGGCAGCTGGAAGGGTATCTCGACCTGTCGCGCTACACGACGCTGCGGGGGCTCCTTTCGAGCATCCCGTTCTTTTGGCGGATGTTTCGCAGCCTGCCGGTTCGCGTCCCCCTCGGCCGCCCGCCCTGCCAGGAGGTAATCGAGCACAGTCCAAACCTTGGGGAGCTCCCCATCTTAAAATGCTGGCCGCTCGACGGCGGGCGGTTTTTGACCCTGCCCGTCGTCTTCACCAAAGAGCTGGGCGCCAGGACGCAGAACGCCGGGATGTACCGCATGCAGGTGCTGGACAGGGCCACCACCGCCATGCACTGGCACAAGCACAAGGACGGCTCGCAGATTTTTGAAAGCTACCGGAAGGCGGGCAAGCGCATGCCGGTGGCGGTGGCGCTGGGGTGCGACCCGGCGATCACTTATTCCTGCACCGCGCCGCTGCCCCCGGGGGTGGATGAAATGCTGCTCGCCGGATTTCTGCGCCGGCGCCCGGTATCCCTTGTCCGCTGCCGCAGCTGCGATCTTTGGGTGCCGCGCGACGCACAGTTTGTGCTGGAGGGGTATGTGGACCCGCTCGAACCCCTCTGCCGGGAGGGCCCCTTCGGGGACCACACCGGCTACTATTCCCTGGAGGGGCTCTACCCCCGCTTTCATCTGACCTGCCTGACCCGCCGGAAAACCCCCGTCTACCCGGCCACGGTGGTGGGCCGCCCGCCGATGGAGGACTGCTACCTGGCCAAGGCGACCGAGCGCCTCTTCCTGCCCATCCTGCGCAAGGCTATCCCGCAGCTACATGACCTCTGCCTCCCGCTCGAGGGGGTGTTCCACGGCTGCGCCGTGCTCAGCGTAAAAAACGACTTTCCCGGCGCGGCGCAGACGGTGATGAACGCCGTCTGGGGGATGGGGCAGCTGCGCTACACCAAGCTGCTGATCGCGGTGGATGAGGGGACCGACCCCTCGGACCGGCAGGCGGTGCTGAAGGCCGTCCTGCAAAACGTCGAGCCGGAGCGGGATCTTACCTTCTCGAAGGGGACGCTCGATGCGCTGGACCACTCCTCGCCCACCGCGCTCTTCGGCACCCGGCTGGGGGTGGACGCGACGGCGAAGCCGCAGCGCCCCGCCCGCCTTGGGCGCATGGAGGTCACAGCGGTGGATAAGCGGGAGGCAGGGCAGGGCCTGCGCGCTGCGCTGCGGCTGCTGGACGATAGGAAGGTCAAGCTCGCCGTCGCGGTGGACCGGGACGTGGACGTGCGGGACCTCGGCGAGGTGCTCTGGAGGATCTATAACAACATCGATGCCGGGCGGGACCTGGCCGTGCAGGCGGGCGGCGCGGCGCTCGACGCCACCCGAAAACGGGAGGACGAAGGGCTCCACCATCCCTGGCCTGCGGATATTGAAATGGACGGGGAGGTGCGCCGGCGGGTTACCCGCCGGTGGAAGGAATATGGATTTTAAAGGGATGGCGCGGCGGTACGGCACGCTCGTCATGTTCGGCCACACGGTCTTTTCCCTCTCCTTCGCCGCGCTCTCGCTGCTCTGCGCGAGCGGCGGGCGGCCCCGCTTTGCCACCCTCTTTTGGGCGGGGCTCGCCTTTTTGTCGGCGCGCACCGGGGCCAACGCCCTCAACCGGGCGGTGGACGCGCAAATCGACGGGCGCAACCCCCGCACCGCGGGCCGCCAGATCCCGCGCGGGGAGGTCACATCCGGCGAGACGCTGGCTCTGAGCGCGGTCTGCTTTTTGCTGTTGATTTTCAGCGCCGGGATGCTGAATCCCGTCTGCCTGCTGCTCTCGCCGCTGGCGCTGCTGCTGATGAGCGGCTACTCCTACACCAAGCGCTTCACCTGGCTGTGCCATCTCGTGCTGGGGGTCACCTGCGCCTGCGCGCCGGTGGGGGCGTGGCTGGCGGTGACCGGGCGTTTCGCGCTGCGCCCCTTGCTGCTGGGCGCGGCCAACTGCCTGTGGACCGCCGGGTTCGACATCCTTTATGGCACCCAGGACTATGAGTTCGACCTTGCGCACGGGCTTTATTCCATCCCGGTGCGCTTCGGGCTGCGCCGCGCTTTGCAGATCAGCGCCGCCTTTCATCTTCTGGCGCTGCTGGCGCTTCTGGCGTTCGGGCTGCTGGAGGCGCGCATGGGCCCTCTCTTCTGGATGGGGTTTGCGGGGATCGCCGGGCTGATGGCGCTCCAGCACCGGATGGTCACGCCAAAGCGGCGGGACAAGGCGCAGCTCGCTTCCTATAATGTCAGCCAGCTGACCAGCCTGCTGCTGCTTTTTTGCGGGGTGCTGGACGTCTATTTATAAGGAGGAGACGATGGAACGTTATATTGTCGGGATCACCGGGGCGAGCGGGAGCGCCTACGCGCTCGCGCTTATCGATGCCCTGCTTGCGCGCGGCGCGCGGGTGCATGCCGTGCTTACCGGGATGGGGGAGCAGGTGCTGCGCTACGAGTGCGGCCTCGGCTTCGATGAATGGGCCCGCGGGCGGGAAAACCTGCAAACCGAGGATGACCGGGACCTCTTTTCGCCTATCGCCAGTGGCTCCTTCCCGGTGTCGGGCATGGCGGTGGCGCCCTGCTCGGTTTCCACCCTCGGCCGGATTGCCGCAGGGGTAGCGGACGACCTGCTCGCGCGGGCGGCGGACGTTTCCCTCGCGCAGCGCCGCCCGCTGGTGCTGATGATCCGCGAAACGCCGCTGAGCGCCGTCCACCTGCAAAATATGTTGACCCTCTGCCGGGCCGGGGCGGTGATCCTGCCCGCCTGCCCCGGCTTTTACCACCGGCCGCAAACGGTCGGGGAGCTGACCGGCTTCATGGCGGGGAAGGTGCTCGACTGCCTGGGGCTGAAGAACGAATGTTATCCACACTGGAAGGGAGTACGCGAATGAAACGGATTTTTTTATTATTCCTGTCGGTGCTCCTGCTGCTTTGCGGCTGCGGCGGCAGGGAGGCGGAAGCCCTGCGCCTGGGGGTGATGTACTCGGCGGACATCCTGCCGCTGGCGCTAATGAAGGAGCAGGGGATGGACCAGGCGCATGGTTTCACCCTGGACATGCAGGTCTTTTCCTCGGCCAAGGACCGGGACGCGGCGCTGCAGGCCGGGGAGCTCGACGGGGTGTTCACCGATTACATCGGGGTCTGCATTTACCAAAACGCCGGGCTGGACGTGCGCATCACCGGCGTGACCGATGGGGACTATCTGCTCCTGGCCGCCCCCGGCAGCGGGATCGGCTCCCTCGCCGGGGCGGCCGGGCAGAGGGTGGCCATCTCGCAGAACACCCTGATCGAGTACGCTTTGGAATATATCCTCGGGGAGGAGGGCTACCCGCCGGACTATCTCAAAAAGGAGCTGGTGCCGCGCATCCCCGACCGGCTGCAGATGCTGCGGGAAAATAAGGTGGAGCTCGTCTTGCTGCCCGAGCCGTTCAGCACCTTGGCCTTGCAGGAGGGGGCAACCGCTTTGGGCAGCGCCAACACCTCCCACCTCTATCCGGCGGTTTCGGCCTTCACCGGGACGGCGCTCGAAAAGAAGGGCGGGGAAATCACCCGGTTTTACGAGGCGTATGACGAGGCGGCGGGGCAGCTCAATGCCCTGCCCGCCGGGGAGATCGACCCGGCGCTGCTCGAGGCGGCGGGTTTTCCGAAGGAGGCCGGTGTCCCCGCCACGCTGCCGCATTACCGCCCGAGCGCGCTGCCGTCCCGGGAGGATTTGCAGCGCGCCATCGGCTGGGCGGCGGAGCGGGGCCTATGCAGCGGGGACCTCAGCCCGGATGCGCTGCTGGGCTCCCCGCGCTGATGCTCAGCGTACAGGCGCTGAAAGCCCGCTACCGCCCCAGCGACCCGCCGGTGATCGAGGACCTCTCGTTTACCCTGCCGGACGGCGGATCGCTGGCGCTGCTGGGCCCCTCGGGCTGCGGGAAGACCACCCTGCTCCATCTCCTGTGCGGGGTGCTCACCCCCGAGCACGGGGAGCTGCGTTTTGACGGGGAGCCGCTGACCCCGAAGAAGGTCCCGATCGGACTGGTGCCGCAGGGGTACGGGCTGCTGCCCTGGAAAACGGTGCGGGAAAACTGCCTCTTCGCGGCGCGGCTGCGGGGAGGCGAAGACGCTGCGGCCCTGGATTCCCTGGCAGCGCGGCTGGGACTTACGGCGCTGCTCAGGCGGTATCCGCCCGAGCTCAGCGGAGGACAGGCGCAGCGGGTGGCCCTGGCGCGCGCGCTGCTGATGCGGCCGAGGCTGCTGCTGCTCGACGAGCCCTTTTCGGCCCTGGACATCGGTACAGCGGCAGAGGCCCGCACACTCTGCCACAGCCTTTGGCAGGAGAGCGGCGCCACCCTGGTCCTCGCCACCCACCAGATCGAAGAGGCGCTCTGCTTCGCGCGCCGGATCGCCGTAATGGGCCCGGGCGGACGTTTTCTGGCCCTGCACGAAAACCCGGAGGCGGGGGCGGATGACCTTCGCCGCCGGGTGCTGGCGGCGAAGATCGGGGAGGAGCTGCGCGCCGCCCGCGCGGGGGAGGCGGCGGGATGAAAAAGACGCTGCAATTCCTTTTGGGGTTTCTCTGCTGCAACCTGCTCTGGCTGCTGCTGGCGGCGGCACTCCGCACCCGCGCGCTGCCCGGGCCCATCGCGGTCTACCGCGCCCTGCCGCAGACGCTTTGCGGCGCCGGCGGGCATATCCTCTTCAGCCTCTGGCGGGTGGGGATGGGCGTTTCGCTGGCGCTGCTGGCAGGCGGGCTGACGGGGATCGCGATGGCCCGCCTGCCAGCGCTCGGGCGCGCGCTCGACCCGGTCCTCTATTTTGCCTATCCGGTGCCCAAGAGCGCGCTGCTGCCGGTGGCCATGCTGCTGCTGGGGCTCGGGGACGGCTCGAAGGTGATGATCATCTTTTTCAGCGTGGTTTTCCCGGTGACGGTGGCGGCCCGGGATGCCGCAAAGGAGACCGACCCCGCCCTCTACGCCCTGGCGCGCAGCGCCGGGGCGAGCCGGTGGCAGAGCTTCTGGCAGATCACCCTGCCCGCGCTGCTCCCGGCGCTGCTGACCAGCCTGCGCCTGGGGGTGGGCACCGCGCTGGCACTGCTCTTCCTGGTCGAAGGCTACGGGACCGACCGGGGGATCGGCTACTACATCCTGGACTGCTGGTCGCGGATCGATTATCTCGGGATGTACGGCGGGATCGTGCTGATCTCTTTGGTCGGCGCGCTGCTCTTCCTCGGTGTGGACCTGCTAGCGCAGAGGCTTTGCCGGTGGAAGCGGGTATAACCACGGCAAAAGCGGTGAAAGCAGAAAAAGTGCCCCGGGTCGTCGACCCGGGGCACTTTTTATAGACCGGTTATTTTCGCTGCACCTGCCGCACCCGCTCCATGGTCTTTAAGATGAAGAACATGATCGCCGCCTCCACCGGCAGGGCGACGGCGTTTTTTATGAGCCGTACCGGCAGCAGCACGTTGATCGCCTGTCCGTAAAGCACCGCCAGCCAGAGGGTGGAGAGGATGACGTTGACCGTCAGCGAGACCACCCCCTTGGTCAGCAGGCAGCGCCAGAAGGTGGGGCGTCTATGGTAGAGCAGCAGCCCGTAGATGGTGCCGGTGAGCAGGGCGTTGAAGGTGAAGCCGAAGAAATAGGGGCCGGTGGGGCGCAGGAAAAAGCGCAGCACATCGATCGCCCCGGCCCCCAGGCAGGCGGGCACCGGCCCGAAGAGGAAGCCCATCGCCGAGGTGACGGTGAAGCCCAGGCCGATTTTGAGGAATTCGTTGGGCACCAGGGTGACGAGCCCGAGCAGCAGCCCGAGGGCGATCAGGATGGACATGGTGGTCAGGGTGCGCGCCTCGCGCAGGGAACGGTACGAGAGTCGGATGGATTCCAGCATGGTGACGATACCTCCTTCAAAAATGAAAAGCCTGCCTTTACGCTGGTAAAAGGCAGGCCGTTCCCGTATTTAGATTGAGGCATCGTCGAGGACGCGCCGCGTCCCGTTCTAACACCTTTCACTAACAGCGGGATGCGGCAGCCAAACCGCAAGCTATTCGCTTTTCGTTCCCGCGGCAACTCCCCGTCCGCGGGACACTTTACGCTTGGCCGCCTACTCTGCCTACGCCGGTGGTTACCCACCGGCATCTAAATAATTGCTGACGCAATTATTTTAGACCGAAAGACTGTTCTACGCCGACGTAAACGTCGGCATCTAAGTTGCTGGCGCAACTTTAGACCGAAAGATACTTGGTACGCCGGCGTGGAGGCCGGCATATGGTTTCAGGCGGCGCTCCCACCGCCGGGTCAGTGGTTCTTATAATAATTGATCAGGCATCCGTCCAGGATGATCTGGCGTTCGTCGTCGGTCAGGCTGCCCAGAGACAGCTTGAGAGGAACCGCATCTCCGTCCGCCAAGACGTAGCCCTCGATGGTTTCCAGGCGCTTTTCAACCGCCGTGCGCACATTGGGGATATAAATCCAGTCGCAGCGCCCGAACTTTGGCTCGCCCTCGAGCAGCAGGGGAAGCATGCCCCAGTTGATCAGGTTGGAGCGGTAGCGCTTGGTGGCATATTCCTGCGCGATGTTCGCCCAGCCGCCGAGCACCTTCTGGCAGGAGGCCGCCTGCTCGCGCGCCGAGCCGTCGCCCGGCTTGACGGCGTAGACCAGCGAACCGATCCCGATTTTCTTGCTGTCCACTCCACTGTCGAGCTTTTTGATCTCTTCGAGCAGTCCCTGCAGCCCGCTGGTAAAGGGGTCCTGCCCCTCCTCGCGCAGCCGCTCGAAAGCGCGCACCTCCTTGGCCTCGCCCACATAGGCGGGGTCCTTGCGCGAGAGGGCGAATTCGCTCAGACGCTCGGGGTTCGAGCGGTAGGACGAGGTTTCGCCCGAGGGGATCAGCTCGTCGGTGGTGGTGACCGGGTCGGTGATGAAGGAGGCGACCTTCAGCAGCAGATGCTCGGTCAGGGCGGGCATGTGGGGCCAGTCGGTGATGTTCGGCCCAAAGCGCAGCTCCTCTTCGGGGCGCGCCTTGCCGAAGCCGTAGTAGCAGCGGTTTTTGTAAACCTCGCCGTTAAACTTGTATGCTGGACTTTGATAATCAATGTCCAGCGTATCGGCCGCGGTGAGTACGCCGCCACTGCGGGCAGTGGCCGCGATCGAGCGCGCGTCCATCAGCGCGACCGAGGAAATCTGTCCCTCCCCCGGCTTGGAGCCCTCGCGGTTGGGGAAGTTGCGCGTCGAATGGCGCACGCTCAGCGCGCCGTTGGCGGGCACGTCCCCGGCGCCGAAGCAGGGCCCGCAGAAGGCGCTGCGCACCGTCGCGCCGCTGGTCATCAACTCGGCGATCGCGCCGTTTTCCACCAGCGAGAGGAAGGTCGGCTGGCTGGAGGGGTAGACGCTCAGCGAAAACTCCCCGCTGCCGATCGAATGTCCGCGCAGGATGTCCCGCGCGCAGCAGATGTTGTCGAAGGTTCCGCCCGCGCACCCGGCGATGACCCCCTGGTCCACCACCAGCCGCCCGCCGCGGATCTTGTCCTGCAGCGAAAACCGGAGGTCCGGGTTCCCGAGCTGCCGCTTGGCGGTGAGCTCGACCTCGTGGAGGATGTCCGAGAGGTTGGCGCAAAGCTCCTCAATAGTATAGGTGTTCGAGGGGTGGAAGGGCAGGGCGATCATCGGCTTGACCTTCGAGAGGTCCACCGTCACCAGCCCGTCATAGTAGGCGATCCCGTTTGGAGAGAGGGGACGGTACATTTCTTCGCGCCCGTGTTCCTTTAAATATTCGCGCGTCCTTTCGTCGGTCATCCAGACCGAGGAGAGGCAGGTGGTCTCGGTGGTCATTACGTCGATCCCGTTGCGGTATTCCATCCCGAGGTTCTGGATCCCGTCCCCGATGAACTCCATGACCTTGTTTTTGACATAACCGTTTTTGAAGACCGCCCCGATGATGGCCAGCGCCACGTCCTGCGGCCCGACCCCCGGCCGGGGGGCCCCTGTGAGGTAAACTGCCACCACCTGCGGCAGGGCGATGTCGTAGGTGCGCCCGAGCAGCTGCTTGACCAGCTCCGGCCCGCCCTCGCCGATGGCCATGGTGCCCAGCGCCCCGTAGCGGGTGTGGCTGTCCGAGCCCAAAATCATCCGCCCGCAGCCGGCCTCCATCTCCCGCATGTACTGGTGGATGACCGCCTGATGGGCCGGGACATAAATTCCGCCGTATTTGCGCGCGGCACTAAGGCCGAAGAGGTGGTCGTCCTCGTTGATGGTGCCGCCCACCGCGCACAGGCTGTTGTGGCAGTTGGTCAGCACGTACTCCAGCGGGAACTCGCGCAGCCCGCTGGCCCGGGCGGTCTGGATGATCCCGACATAGGTGATGTCGTGGGAGGCCATCGCGTCAAACTTGAGCTTCAGGTTCTGCATGTCCTCTGCGGTGTTGTGGCTTTTTAAAATCGAATAGGCGATGGTGTTCTGCCGCAGCTGCCGGCTGTCCAGCCCCGCGCACTGGCCATCATCCAGGATTTCGGCGCCGTTTTTGATGAAGGCGCCGCCTTCTTTGAGTTGTATCATAAAGGAACTCCCTCCTTAAACATATGAATCGTCGAACAAACACAAGTTTAGCATAGAATACCGCCGCCGCGCAAGGTTTTAACAGGATTTGTCTGAGCGCCAAAGGCAAAAAGCTGTATTTTTTCGTTTTGGGCGGACCATGCTATTCTTATTCGGATCAAAAGGAGCGGGGCGGATGAATCAAAAAAGATTGACGGTGCGTTACTTCCTGCTGTCCTTCGCAGCCGGCTTTCTGGTGCTGGCGGTGGCGGCCATGCTGGTCGTCCTCTTCGTGCCGCCTCAGATGCACCGGGATTTGGACACGAATGAGTATCAGGGCGCCTATCTGCCCTCGAACGAGGATGCGCTCAACCTCCTGGTCGTGATCGAGCGCGCCTCCCCCGAAGAGGAGGACAGCTTCCTGCTGATCCGTTTTGATCCGGTGCGCGGGCAGATTCCGGTGCTCGCCCTGCCCGGGCGGACGCTGCTGGAAATCAATAACAACACCCTATCAATCGACAACCTCTATGAATATGCCGGGGTCAAGCGGGTGTCGGGCGAGCTGGCGGACGACCTTGGGGTACAGATCGACCGGTATATTAAGATGAATAAGCAGAACGTCATCGACCTTATCGACCTGCTCGGCGGGGTGCGCTACCGGCTGAATGCCCCCCTGACGCTCAGCGGCGGGAACGTGGGCACCACCCTGGAGGCGGGAAACCAGCAGCTTTCGGGCAGCCTCTTCTATGAGGTAATGACCTATGGCGGCTATCCCGATGGGGAGCTCGGGCGCGCCCGGGTGATGGGGGAGCTAGCATGCTCGTTGATCAACCAGCATGGGGAGCTGATTCTGACCGAGGAAAGCGACGCGCTCTTTGAGCGGATCGTCAATATGGTCCAGACCGACTTTTCCGCGATGGATTACACCCGTATAAAGCCCGCCGCCCGCTTTCTGGCACAGCTGCGGGGGGAGGCGGCCATCTCGATCCCCATCACCGGGAACTCGAACGAGCAGTTTGAAATTTTTTCGCTGTCCAAAACCGCGCTCGGACAGATTCAGGAAATCTATTCTCCCGCGCAGCAGCACGTCTGAATAAATGGAAACAACTGGACCATACTACTAGCGAAAAGCAATTGGGAAAGGAAGTTTTACAGTATGCTTGATAAAATTGCATTGATTCTGGTCATCATCGGAGCGCTCAACTGGGGCGCCATCGGGATCTTCCAGTTCGACCTGGTCGCCTGGATGTTCGGCGGACAGGCGGCGGTTCTCAGCCGGATCATCTATACCCTGGTGGCGCTGGCGGGAATCTGGGTGATCTCCCTGCTCTTTAAGGATACGTCGCACGCCGACTGATTGCGACAGGAATAGCTTTGATTTACGCCGGGAAGCAGGTAATGTGTTTCCGGCGTAAATTAAAGTAAAATTTTCTTGAAAAACAAGGGAAAATATACTTGACAAACCGGACAACCCTGTGCTAATATAAATAAGCTGTCCGGCGGGAGGCCGTGATCTTGAGCCCGAAAGGGTGAAAGGAAAGGGTTGACAAGAAAGGCAGCGGGGTGATATAATAAAACTTACCTCCCTCGGGAGGCAGGGTTTGTTAAAGCCCTTGGGAAATGCGTCGGGCGCAGCCCGGCACCAAAGAAAAGGCGTGTTGGCAAGCACGAAGTGCTTGACGGGAGGAGCAGAGCTCCGAGAACGGCTTTTCAAAATGCGAAGGAAATTGCTTGAAGCGGAAAAGAACGCGAAGCGTTCTTAGGATGCGTCGGGCAATGCCCGACGCTATAGGACCTTGAAAATTGAACAACATGAAAAAGCGAACCTTTGAAATTCTAATGAGTAATTCAAAGTAGTGCGTGGGACTTTTGGGACATGGGAATTCCGCAAGGAATTCCAGCGCATGTTCCGGGAGGCACACGCAGTGCTAGCGTAAAGCGTCCGAAAGGACGCACCAAGAGCGAATTAAGCTTTTGAAAGAGATATGTAGCGCCTAAGGGCGATATATATACCATTTCTAAAGAGTTTGATCCTGGCTCAGGACGAACGCTGGCGGCGCGCCTAACACATGCAAGTCGAACGGAGAAATGCTGAGCTTGCTTTGCATTTTTTAGTGGCGGACGGGTGAGTAACACGTGAGCAACCTGCCTTTGTGAGGGGAATAACGTCTGGAAACGGACGCTAATACCGCATAACGTCAAGGAACCGCATGGTTTTTTGACCAAAGATTTTATCGCACAAAGATGGGCTCGCGGCTGATTAGCTAGTTGGCGGGGTAACGGCCCACCAAGGCGACGATCAGTAGCCGGACTGAGAGGTTGATCGGCCACATTGGGACTGAGACACGGCCCAGACTCCTACGGGAGGCAGCAGTGGGGGATATTGCACAATGGGGGAAACCCTGATGCAGCGACGCCGCGTGAGGGAAGACGGTTTTCGGATTGTAAACCTCTGTCTTCAGGGACGAAATCAATGACGGTACCTGAGGAGGAAGCCACGGCTAACTACGTGCCAGCAGCCGCGGTAATACGTAGGTGGCAAGCGTTGTCCGGAATTACTGGGTGTAAAGGGAGCGTAGGCGGGAATGCAAGTTGAATGTTTAAACTATCGGCTCAACTGATAATCGCGTTCAAAACTGCATTTCTTGAGTGGAGTAGAGGCAGGCGGAATTCCTAGTGTAGCGGTGAAATGCGTAGATATTAGGAGGAACACCAGTGGCGAAGGCGGCCTGCTGGGCTCTAACTGACGCTGAGGCTCGAAAGCGTGGGTAGCAAACAGGATTAGATACCCTGGTAGTCCACGCCGTAAACGATGATTACTAGGTGTGGGGGGACTGACCCCTTCCGTGCCGGAGTTAACACAATAAGTAATCCACCTGGGGAGTACGGTCGCAAGACTGAAACTCAAAGGAATTGACGGGGGCCCGCACAAGCAGTGGAGTATGTGGTTTAATTCGAAGCAACGCGAAGAACCTTACCAGGTCTTGACATCGTGCGCATACCGTAGAGATACGGGAAGTCCTTCGGGACGCATAGACAGGTGGTGCATGGTTGTCGTCAGCTCGTGTCGTGAGATGTTGGGTTAAGTCCCGCAACGAGCGCAACCCTTATTATTAGTTGCTACGCAAGAGCACTCTAATGAGACTGCCGTTGACAAAACGGAGGAAGGTGGGGATGACGTCAAATCATCATGCCCCTTATGACCTGGGCTACACACGTACTACAATGGCACTTAACAGAGGGAAGCAAGACCGCGAGGTGGAGCAAACCCCCAAAAAGTGTCTCAGTTCGGATTGCAGGCTGCAACCCGCCTGTATGAAGTCGGAATTGCTAGTAATCGCGGATCAGCATGCCGCGGTGAATACGTTCCCGGGCCTTGTACACACCGCCCGTCACACCATGAGAGCCGGTAACACCCGAAGTCAGTAGC